>JBBTTE010000001.1:0-69204 GCA_038064395.1 Patescibacteria group bacterium
TCACCAAGCAAACGCCCGATCCTTGTGATCGGGTTTTTGCTTGGTTATTTCGCGCAGCGAAATGCGAGCCCCGAAGGGGTTCGTGAAGCGCCTGAGTCACGCAGGAGCTAGCTCCGAGTAACGAAGAAGCGGATATAGGTCGCTTGCGACCGCCTTCCCCCTGAGGCCACCAAAAGAGACTTTTATTTCACAGGAAGGTCTTTTTATTGGACGCGTATCTTCACCAAGTAATACTTTAAATGCTTTTGCTTATATTTTACATCTAACTAGCAATGTTGGGTAATTATGATTATTGGCTTACAATTTAGTGTATGGCTAAAGGGGTTATAGAGCGCCGTGTGCGGGCATTTAAGAAGTGGCTAAAGCGCACAAAAAAAGATTACGCCAGAAAGAAATTTAAGGCGACATTCTATGTCTTTGCCAAAAGGCAGAATGCTAAGGTGCGCACCACTCTCTACTTTCGCAGACGCAAGGTGATGTACCTGACGCTGGCATACTTTCTGGTAGCAGCTCTAGTATCCAGCTTCTCCCAACTATGGTTCCCTACTATCAAGCCAGAAACAGCTTTTGGATTCTATACTGCAGCAGGAGCTATGACAGGCGGAACACTGGCTATTATTTTCACCTTTAACACGCTCTTAGTGAACTTCGCCCTGACGCAGTACCCACCCCAGTTTTTCAAGCTCAGTGGTTATGACAAAAAGCAGGACAAGATTTACTTCAGTATTACCACGATTACTATTGGGCTATTCGTTATGGGCTTTATGTACAGAGACCATAGCACAAGCTGGAGCTACTGGCTTATATTTCTAGGGCTACTGGCGGTCTTTGTGGTGTTCTACCTAGTCTTTCTCAGCTACAGCCTCATACGGCAGCGATTAAACCCCATCGCAAGCTTTGGGTATATAACCAGACCCGCCTTTAAGCTTCTTGATCAGTGCGAAAAGGATGCAAGGCGTCTTGCGGACATGCTGCACAAGGACCCCACGCTAACACCCGACAAGGCATACATCGCTGATTACCAACCACATATGTTGCTGCAGTCGCGATACGCGCAGGTAAACGACTTCATTGGTTATCTATATGACTACCATGACAAGCTAATTGACAAGAAAGACTACAGCGCAGCGCTCATGGTTCTAGACGCTATTGGTAGCTTGATGTTACGTTACATTGAGGTACGCAAAGATAGCTTTATAGTGCTACCGTCTGACTATTTGCTAGTGCCTATTACGGATGCGCAAAAGTTCTTTGACACTAACTTTCAGCGAATGGTTGATAGATCCAAAGTCTATATGGAGCTGGGTAACCAAGATGGTTTACGCAAAATCATCTCGTTGTTTGAGGGTACGGGGCTTAAACTACGTGAGCTAAGCTTCCCCCACGTTGAACTGCAGTCCGAAAACCCACCATTTGCTCAGTGCATTGCCTATCTTGGTTATATTTGCGAGGAAGCTATAAAACAAAACGACCTTGAAGCTGCTTATCAGATAGTACGAACATACGCAGTACTGGGCTCGGTTGCTATCAGCAAGCGTTACATACATGAACACCAAAATATCTACGAAAAACTAGTAAAGCTGGCGCTCTGGGCTGGAGCGCAAAAGCAATCGGTAGTTATGGACCAGATTGCCCAGAGTTTTGCTGCCTATGCAGAGGCGTTTATGAAGCGCGATAGAGCAGCCTTGTCGCCAGAACTGAAAATCTACATGGAAAAGCTCGGCGAGTTCTATTGGTACTACGTTGCCTTATCACCTTCGGGTAATGACTATCAACCGAATACATCAATGTACTTGGTGCAGCCACTTAAGATTATCTTGGCTTGGATGCGCGAACTAGCAAAAGCAGGAAGCACTACTCGTAACCCCGAAAGACAAAGTGCACAACGTGATGCTATTGAGCTGGCTGAGCAACTAAGGCGTTTGTTGCAAAAGCTAAGTGAAAGAGCTAACGTCTCTTTATCGGAGAGGCATCTGGGAGTGCTCCTTACGGACATAGTCGCTGACGCTTGTTATATTTTGATAAGCTCTGCGCACAAGAATGGATGGCAACGGTATGCCACAGAAGCAATCTCTCAGGCGGACTGGCTACTTAATCAAATTAGTTTTTTCACCAACAACGCACCAGAAAATATGGAGAGCAATCAGTTGGATGAACTTGCCAACAAGGCTACCAACGTCAGTCTCTATGCGCTAAAAGAGGGCGAAGTGCAACTCGCTATTGACGGGATAAATGTAAACTATAACCTTGCAATCAAGTGCCTCAACAACGATGTTAAATCAGCTGATTATGGTGCACCACGCATTATGGTCAAGGGTGGCATAATAGCTCTGCTGGCTTTGCAAAGGGGTGACGTTGAAGTCCTTAGGCACTACAAGGAGATGGTAATTAAGTTCAATGCTGCTTACACCGCCAAGTGCTTCCCTAACGGGATAGGCATCAAACTAAATGGCAGAAACTACATAGGAGCTCATCCAGACCAGCTCAATGATGAGATAAGAACAATAAGCCGTCAGCTAACCGAGCGCCACGATTCGGGCTTAAGGATGGTTGCTGCCTTAGAGCAGCCAGAGGACTACCTCATGAGGATTGAACCAAATACTAGTCCTGTGCACTTCAGAGCACTCATTAAGTACCTGAAGAGACTGCCCTAAGATATGGGACTCAATAATCGTGAATGGGCAATCTTAGTCTGGCTTCTCGTCGCTTTGGTGGCTGGGCTTCTACACAAAGATATTCGCAAGAGCATGTTCGGTGTATTGAAAGCGTTTTTTGACCCAAAGATCATCGTGCCGTTGCTTATAATGTTCGTCTATATCTGTTTGGAGGTGTGGATAGGCAGCAAACTATCATTATGGCGCCCTGACCTTACAAAAAACACAATAATTTGGGCGGTGACTTCTGGGGTTGTTATATTCCTGACCCTTGAAGAGGCAGCAATGAAGCCAAAGTTTTTCAGGCGACGAGTATTCACGGCTTTCAAGATAACAGTCTTCATTGAGGTGTTCATCAACCTTTTTGTACTTAGCCTGCCGGTCGAACTTATCTTGCAGCCACTATTGGTCTTGGTGGTTGCTCTGTCAGCAACAGCAACACTCAACCCAGACCATAAGCCAGTCAAAAAGCTAATGGACGGCGTGCTCTCGTTAGTTGGTTTGAGCTTGCTGTTTTTTGTCGCGCATCACTTAATCACTAACTGGCATACCCTTGATAAGACGGATATACTCTTGCAGCTGATTTTACCTGTCTGGCTGACAATCGGACTATTACCGTTTGTATATATTTTCGCCTTATACGCCAACTATGAAATGACCTTTATGCGAATTGGCATTGCTAACAAGAAGCGAAGCGCACGAATGAGAGCTTACGTAGCATTAATGATTGGGCTTAATGTTCAAGCGCGTAAGGTCGGTGCTTTTGGTGGAGTGTGGCTAAAGAAGATAACAGACGCCCGTAACTTAAAGACTGCTCTTAATGTGGTTAGTGAGTACCGTAAAACAGTGTAGGTTTATGAAGCATTAGCTTGGGCTACTAACCACTGTGTGTATCGGAGCAGCTGATGCCATCCTGTCCGACTAAGCCCTACGCCAAATCTTAGCCGCCCGCGACAGCCACTGACTTGAGAACGCCATTACATTGACAAAACTGACTCTACGTTCTATAGTATCGAAATGATAAAACGACCCGATATCGGTGTAGAGTTTGAGCTATTTGGGGAAGAAATTCTCAAAGGTCAAATGGCAGGCGCTACTGATTGTTACTACGCTGGGTTAGTGGTTTTGGTTGTTGAGGCGGCAGTTGAAGAAGGATTTGCGCTCGACATTCCAAAAGCTGATGCTGACTTTGGCGATAAGCCCCTGCTCTCGAGAATGAAGGAGCTGCGTACCTCAGATCGCAAAGTAGCAATGTTGTATGACCACGAAGTTCCTGCGGTCTTGGGTATGTGTAGGGCGGTCGTAGGCATTATGCGAGATCCAGAAGTAGACTGCTTAGCAAACAGAACTTTTTCTCAACTTCCTAGAGGCTCTATCCAAGCTCTTGCTAATTCGCTAGAGGAGTATGAAGAGCTGCGCGAAGTTGCTTAGGGAGCCTTCCGCCAAATCTTCCCCGCCTCAATCCGAATAATAGCCACAACCTCGCTAGGCTCAACATTACTCTTAACCAGATAGTGCGCCGCTCCCAGATCGAGAGCTTTCTTAATAACCGCTGGATCATCATTAGCCGATAGCATTATCACAGGTATGCTCGAGGTCTTAGCGTTAAGCTTGAGATCCTTGAGCGTAGCAATACCATCGAAGTTGGGCATCATAACATCCATGATTACGATATCTGGTGGGTTGTTGAGAATCGTCTCTCTAACAAGCGTCCCGTCATAGGCTGACTGCACCTCGAACCCTTCTCGCTCGAAGGCGTTCTCATACATTCGGCGAATTGGCGGATCGTCCTCGACTAGCAGTAGTTTGATAGGAATATCGCTCATGCTAATTCAATTCTACAACTCTAGGTCTAGCCCGTAAATGCCACCGGCAAATCCCCCCAGTCCGTAGTGTATCTAGGGCTACGCAGCTCACGCTTGGGTTGCCACGTATTGCTGAGGTCTTCGGCGGCATATCGGACAGTACGATGGCCGTAACGACTATTGAGAGCGTCTAGGGCTTGCGATCGTGCCTGAGACGCCTCATGGACGGCCAAATTGGTAATACCGAACAGATCAGGCTGTAGTGAATCCTGAGCTATTAGGTCATATAGCAAGATATTAGCTCGGTGATATCTTGCCTGCGGATTGAATAACTGTCCTGCCGCCTCCACAAGCTGAGCCGTAATATGGCCTGTATCAGCCGTCGGTGTGGCGAAATTAATAGTTTGCCGCTGATATTGATAATTAGGATGATGACGATTGGTATTGAGGCTAATAACAGCATTCTTAGCCAGTAGACCGTCGTGTCTCAGTGCCGCTGCCGCTCTAGCAGTTAGGCTGGCGATTGAGGCCTCTATGACATGGAACTGATTGGTATCTTCACCGAAGGTTCGACCCTTCATCAGAGTCTGCCTGACCTTACCGAACCGCTCTAGCGGGTGGCAAGCCACGCCGTTCAACTCAGCTACTAACTGCTTGCCGTGAACACCCATTAACTGGTTGGCATGCTGCGGCCTGAGTCGTGCCAACTGCAGCGCGTTGAACGCCCCCTCCGCCTTCAGCTTGGGCGCCAGACGCCAGCCAATTCCCCAAATATCCTTGATCGGCGTCTTCTCTAGGTAGACTTCCCTGTCCTGCGGCGACTGGTCGAACAGATCCTCTACCCCGCCCGACTCGGGGTTCTTCTTGGCGTGCTCACTGGCTAGCTTGGCCAGAGTCTTGGTCGGAGCAATACCAAGAGAGGTTGGAATGCCGATTTCTCTCAGCAGTCGCTGGCGTGCCACCCTGCCCCACCGGTGATAATCATCTATATCCAGCTCATGTAGATCGAGGAAGGACTCATCAACCGAGTAGATCTCAGTTCGCGGCGTAATCTCCGTCAGAACAGATGTAATACGCTGCGAAATGTCACCGTACAGCTCGAAGTTAGCGCTGAACTGCACTACACCCTGCTGTTTGAACTGGTCACGGAACTTGAAGGCTGGTGCTGCCATCGGGATGCCAAGCGCCTTGGCCTCATTGCTACGCGATATAACGCAGCCATCGTTGCTACTAAGCACCACCACAGGTCTGCCCACCAACCTAGACTGGAATAGCCGCTCGCAGCTCACGAAGAAGTTATTACAGTCGATCAGGGCGAAGACTGGCGGCCGGCTCATGGTCGGTACTGATGAATTACAGAGGTCACGACGCCCCAGAGCTGATCCTCTGGCCCGAGGTGGTTGTATCGGCAGATCGTCGAGCCCTCTACCCGCCACGCCACCACTAGATCAGTATCGTTTGGCTTAGCGGCGCGGTCGATAACCGCCACATCACCATCATAGATGCCTTGGTCAGTCAGCGAGTGTCCAGCTAGTCGGAACAGATAGGTACTGCTCGGTCGCTTGACCAGTAATTGATTGATGTCTAGTGACAGGCGTTGTCCCTGTCCTCTATGATCTAGCGCTGGGTTGGGAAAACCAGTGTGTACTGATACTCCATCGTCTTTCATGATCCGGCCTTAACGCCAACTAGTGTCCATTGGTCATATACGAAAGTGTATTCTTGACCGTCTAGAGTCATCCGCTTCGGGTAACTTTCTAGTGTTTTGCCGTTAGGATTGTTGCGGAAGTAAACGGCGGTTATTTCAATATTCTGGTCTGCGAAGTTAGTAGTTTCCATAGTTCAAAGCTCCTGTACGACCCCTGTTCGGGTATCGGTTTTTAATAATATAAGAGAGACTGGCGATCGATAGCGATGTCAGTGAACGGGTTTGATTTGGAGCTTACAGCGAGGTTCGCGTTACCGTTCTAAGGCTTACCGTTTAGCTGTGAACTGAGATTGAAGTTTGGAGAGCAGGGACCGAAGTGTACCTTCCATGTAATAAGTCTGTGAAGTAAATGCTCGGCAAGTCCTCACATGGCTAATGATTATTATACTCCCTGCTGTCAAGAACGGTTACGCTTACTTAACAGTGTCGAGGAAATCTGCCAATTGGTAAGGTGTCAGCTCGGCCTTGACGAGATAACCGTCGGCTTGGCTCTCTATGTCGGCACGGACGTCCTCACGCTGCTCTAGGTTGGTGGTGATTATAATCTTGGACTTCAGTGGCGGCACGCGGGCTGGGTCGCGCAGGGCTCTCAGGATCTCGATACCTGAGAGATTGGGAATCATCAGATCCAGCAGAATAATATCGTAGTTGTTAGTCTGGGCTTCCTTGAGGGCTTCTTGGCCGTCAGATCTGGTAGTTACTTGGTAGCCGTGCTTGCTTAAGGCTCGGGTGTATAGCTCGCTAATGAAATGCTCATCCTCGATGCATAGGACTGTTCGGCCGGTCGGTGGTTTGGGGTCTGTTGTCTGAGGTTCCATATCAATACTCTATCATCTTTAACGCCTGTAGAGTGAGTGGTTCTTGATCCAGCCGTGAGCGCCGCGGACGATTTCTGAGTCATTAGGTCGTTGATTCTTGGTGAGCATGTCATAAGGCATGAGGGTGAAGCTGAAGGTGCTGCCCTCGCCTTCCTTACTATTGACCGACATGCTGCCGCCGTGGGCTGCCACAATCGCCTTGCTAAGGTAGAGACCAAGGCCAGTGCCGCCGATCTGGGCACGGTTGCGGTGGTCACGGTAGAACTTACTGAATAGATTAGGCAGAATGCTGCTCGATATACCAAGGCCAAAGTCCTGAATTGATGTCTCGATCAGACCTTCCTTGTTGAGGAAAGTCTTGATCTCGATAGTCTTGCTGGTGCCGCTGTACTTAATGGCGTTATCGATTAGGTTGTTGATGACTTCGCGGATGCTCAGGCGGTCGACGGCAACCGGCGGTAAGTCTTTGGCAATGCTGCACTTCAGGCTGATGTCGCGGACCTTAGCCCGCAGGCTGAGCATTTCGATAGAGCTCTTGAGGGTTTCGCTCCAGTCTTCAGAGTGCAGCTTGAGCTCTAGCTGGTCGTTATCGATTCTAGCGACGTTGAGAATGTTATTAACAAAGGCTGTTAACTGCTCGGCTTGGGCGTGCATCTTCTGCATGAAGCCCTTGAGCTCGGGATCAGTGATGTCCTTGCCTAGTTCGTCCTCGAAGACCTCTATATAGCCCCTGAGCAGCGTCAGAGGGGTTCTGAGCTCGTGAACACTCAGAGCAATGAAGCTAACGGCTTGGTCATCCTGACTGTACTCCTTGGTGTGGTCGAACAGTACTAGCATCGTCTCGTTGTGCTCGGGGTTGCCCCTGTTGTAATAGGCGGCGAGGTCGAACAGTCTGGATGGGTGGTCATCGCGGACATTGAGCCTTACTCGCTCCCAGCTCGATGCGGCGGTGGCGCTGCTGACCTTGGAAGTCTTGAGCCACTTGTCGAAGGTCTCATCACTTGGGAAAGACATGTCCAGCACCATGTAGACATTGCGGCCAATCATCTCCTCGGCAGCGATGCCGATATAGGCTGCTGCGGCTTGGTTGGCAAAGCGAATGGTCTCTGTTTCGTCGAGGATTACTAGGGGTAGTGGCAGGCTCTGAGCTATGAAGTTGTGGCGCAGATCGCCGGCCATCAGCTGCATTTCGGTTTGGGCTTGGCTGGCGACATTTACTAGTTGATAGAGTTGGGATATTAGGCTGTCGACTAGTTCTTGGCCTAGCTTGATATCTTCGATTCTTGGTGCAGCCACGCCATGTTCATCCGGACTGAGGTGCAGAATAGTTTGCCAGAGGGCTTGGATTGGCTGCATCAGTAGCTTGGTGACTATTCCGATACTCAGCAAGGCGACTATTCCACTTAGCACCAAGGCCAACGCCATGCAGACAACATTCCCTAGCTCGGTAAGTTCTTGCAGAGCGCCAAATATCAATATGGCCACGACGTTTTGAATTACTACGAGGCGCAGAAGGTGCAGTCTGACCTGCCCCCTGAGTTGATCTAGTCTGTCCATGGCTCTTTAAGGCGTGTAGCTTATCTTACTGGTGCTAGAAAGTGCAGTTACCCATGTCTGGCCGGGATTGAGTGTGATCGGCTTGCCTGCTGCATCGGCGAACACGAACTGACTCTTCTCAGATGCCTTAGTCCAAGTGCCGGTCACTACTATGCCATCTTGAAATATATAAACTGGCCCACTGCCAATAGTGGCGTAGTCGGAGTGGCCGTCGCTCTTAATGCCATAAGGAATGACAAGAGCTATGACAACGCTGGGACTGATCTGGGTGCTGCCATTGGCGTCGATGTGTGGCCCGCCACCTTGGCTACGATCGTAAGTGTTTGACTCTTTCTTGTAGTCGTAGTGGACGTTGTATAGCGGGCCCGACAGTGCTAAATCAATCTTGGTTGGGTTGGGTTGTTTGGTTGGTGCGGCGGGCTTGCGACTGAAGCCAGTAAAGATGCTGCCAATATAGCCCTTGGAAGCCTCCAACTGATTGAGCGTTGCGATACTGCTATAAACATTGTGCGGTGCGGCACGACTAGATATGCGGTGGTAGGCGCCGCTATTAGCGAACTGATCAAGATCTTTGACACCCCATGCTCTGATGTTGGCCAAGGCTTCTGGGCTACCACCGACATGGGCGTAGGCGGCATCAAAGCCGAGTGCCCATTGCACGTAGTAAGGTCGAGCGCTACGAATCGGGCCAATATCTGCTGGGGCGGTGTCTTGGAATAAGGCAAGGAAGCGAGTAATGCCACCTTCGGCGATGGCTTCGAATACTACTCCTGCCTGACTAAGGCCAGACTGCGGCCTAGAGTCCAGACTATTCTCGATCATTACACCTGTAACAGTCCGAAGATTGACAGCTGGGTCGACTTGCAAGCCACTAAGCGTTGAGGCGACGGTCTTGGGTGGTGCGGGCTTGGCTACTCGCTTGGTTTGTTGGACGACTACGGCTTTTTTGGGCTGGTTCGTCATTATGAACCCACCTGCTATTAGTCCTGCTAGAACCAATACGCCGACGATTATTAGCCATTGCTTCTTGCTTGGTGGCCAGTGAAGCTTGGGTTTTTGGCGCTGGCTTGAATCAACTTGCGGCGCTTGAAAGCCCGAAGCTGTTGGCGGGGTTTGTTCAGATAAATCTTTTGGTGTTTCGGCGGCTGCTACCTCATCGGGTGTACGAAAGCCGCCCACTGGGCTATCCATGGGGCTTATTATAACAACGCTTAAGCTAATTCGCCAGTGTTATTGTAGAGAAGCCAAATGGCTTTCAAGTCTTTGCAGGCTGCGCTCCTTGCCGAGTACGGCTAAGGTGTCGGCTAGGCTGGGGCTGGCTGGGGCTTGAGTGGTAGCTATACGGATCAGGCTGAAGAGGACGGCTGGCTTCTGACCTGAGGCTTCGAGCAACTTATTGAGGCGTTCGGTCAGGTCTTCTACTGAGAAGTCGCTGGCTTCTAGCGTCTCATTGGCCTGCTCTAGTAGGTTCTTGATTTCGTCTTGGGTGAGCTTCTTGAGTTGCTTGTGACTGCTAATTAGTTCGGGGTTAACTGGCAAGTCAACGAAGAAGAACTTAGTCAGATCAGGTAGCTCAGCGAAGAACTTGAGACGTTCCTGAACGAGGCCTAGCACCTGTTTCTTATAGCTATCGTCGTATTCGTTTGATTCTGGCGGCCAGTAAGCTTCCACCTTGGCGTACAGGTCGTCAAGCGACAACTCTCTTATATAATGGCCGTTCATCCAGTTGAGGCGTCGTTCGTCGAAGTGGGCACCGCTGCGCCCTACCCTGTCTAGGCTAAACTTGGCGATAAGCTCGTCTCGGCTGAAGATCTCTTGCTCGGTGCCGTCATTCCAGCCGAGGCTAGCTATGAAGTTAACGAGTGCATCGACTAGGAAGCCTTCGCGAGTGTAGTCCAAGACGTCCTTGGCACCGTCACGCTTGCTTAGCTTCTTGTTGCCGTCAGCTCCTAGAATATGAGGCATGGTTGCCATAATCGGCGGTTCAATCTCAAGGGCTTCGTACAGGTTGAGATAATTAGGTACGCTGGCAATAAACTCCTGACCCCTGATTACGTGAGTAATTTCCATCTCGTGGTCGTCAACAATATGGGCGAAGTTGTAAGTTGGGAAACCGTCTGACTTAATAAGTATGAAGTCATCAATGACCTCTGATCCGGTACTGAGATCGCCCATGACTTTGTCGTGCCACTGATAAGCCTTGGGTTCGGACTTGAATCTAAGCGGTTGGCTGCCGTCCCACTCTGGTGGATTCTCTGGTCGATGATTACGGTACAAGAAAGGCTTCTTGGCAGCTTGGGCCTCTTCGCGAAAGGCTTGAACCTCGGCTTGGCTGTAAGGATCGGCGTATGCTCTACCACTGGCTACTAGCTTCTGAGCCCACTGCTTGTAGATGTCTAGCCGCTCGCTCTGAGTATACGGGGCAAATGGCCCGCCGATGTCCGGCCCTTCGTCATAATCCAGCCCGAGCTCGTGTAGGCTGTCTATCAAATGCTGACGCGCACCTTCTACTTCGCGACTCTGATCGGTGTCCTCGAACCTTAGAACAAACTTGCCGCCAGCCTGCTTAGCGACTAGCCAAGCGAACAGCGCCGTACGAATTCCGCCAACATGCAAAAAGCCAGTTGGACTAGGGGCAAAACGAGTTCGGACGGGTTTCATTAGACTCATTATAGGAGAAAACTACTTACAGGGGAATTACAGCGAACTGGCAAGATCAACTAATTGGCGGTCGCTAAGTGATCCGTTGGACTGGATTTGATACCAAATACCACCGTTGACCCATGTTGCATTATGCTCACCGTATATATAAACGGTTCGGCCGTTGGCTTCAGCCGTTTGATAATTGGCGTCAGCGGGCGCTACGAAGCTATCTCGGAGCGCTTGGCTGTCCCACGATGTTTGCTTCTGGGTTATGGTGTAGTTTCGCTGGTCGCTATTGCTGTTGAACTGGGTAGCTACAACACCGTCGCTGTAGTTAACTTTGCCCATGCTGTAGCCAGCTGGACGATACTCAGGTAGTGCGGCATCGAAGCCTGCTTTGGCCGAAGCCATTTGGAGGCGGGCATTTGGTAAGTTCTGAGTCGTAACAATACCGAGAACACCTATTGCTAGAACCATTGCGCCTGCGATGCCAGCTGTTCGTTTGGCGCGACTGTGCTTAGGCTGCTTCTTGTGTTTCTGCTCGTGGCCTGTGGCGTTCTCGAGTGCCCTTTCTAGCAGTTCGTCCTGAGCGGATTTCTTGTGAGCAATTGGCTCGTCAGCTGGCTTATCTGCAACTTCAACAAAAGGCTTGGTGGATACGGTCGCTCCGAAGCGGCTGATTAGCTGGCTCTTGTGAACTTTCTTGGCATGTTGCAGGCGCTTGGTGTCGAGTCGATCAATTGACTTGCTAATGGTGATTTCGGCGACTGGTAGCTTGGCTGGTGATTCGGTATGACCTTGAGCGCGTAGCTTGGAGGTCTTGGCTGTCTGAGAAGGTTTCTTAACAGCGTGACGCATCAGCGTCTGGGATGGGGCTGGCTGGTGGACTTTGGCGTGAGCTGGCTTGCGGGATGAATGCTTGACGCCGTCGACTGAGCGCCTGCTAGGACTGGGTTTGGTGGTCTTAGCTGGGGCGTCTAACAGATTGCCAGTCGTGGCATCGTAGCGTTTCCCGTTGATTTCGATAATATTGTTGGTTTTGCGCACGTATCTACCTGTCGCGTAGCTTAAGCGATATTACACTCATCTTAAACCCTCTTGTGAATAGAGGCAAGTGTAGTTCATACTATTACTACTAATTAAATATGGATTACCTAGACCCCAAAAAGCAGCTCAGGCACAATATCACCCTATTTGTAGGTTATGTTTGCATTGCGATTGCGATTGCGATTGCGACGATCATTCTACTGTATCAAGCCTATGGCTTCGGTCTCGGTAAGAACGGTACGGTTATCCAGAACGGTCTGACCTTCTTCTCCAGTCATCCTCAGCCCGCTAAGATATACGTTAATAATCAGTTGAAGCCTGTGGTGACTAATACTAGGCTAGTGTTGCCTGCTGGGATTTATGACATTAAGTTAGCGCGTGACGGTTACCGTGACTGGCAACGCAAGATTGAGCTTGATGGCGGTAGTGTTGAGCACTTCGACTATCCTTTCCTGATACCCAAAGACCTAACTAGTAAGAAGATTGCTGGCTTCGAAGCGGCGCCAGGTATCATGTCCCAAAGCCCCGATCATCGTTGGTTGGTTCTACAGAAATCAGGCACACTGACGGACTTCGAGGTTTATGATCTTAAGAACCCAACCAAAGCCCCAATAGATATAGCTATGCCGAGCACTGTACTAACCAAGGCAGCTGCTAATGAGTCAATGGAGGCTGTTGAGTGGGCTGGCGATAACGAACATCTATTATTACAGCACAATTATGACGGCAAGCTGGAGTTTGTCATGCTCGACAGAACCAGTCCTGAGCAATCGATTAATATAAACGCCAGCCTGTCCATTAGCCCAACCAAGCTAACCCTTAATGATAAGAAATTCGACCGTTATTATCTATATGATTCCACTGCTCAAACTCTGACCACCGCGACGTCTGAGGAAGTCTCGAGCACTCCACTGTTGCAGAATGTACTGGCTTATCAGTCTTATGGTGATGATACAGTTCTCTACATCACGAATGCCGACGCCCCAAGTGGCAAAGTGCTGGTTAAGCTACGCATCGGCGACAAGATCTCTACTCTACGAAGCTTCCCTGTCAGCGCCAGCTACCTACTAGATTTAACTAAGTACAGTGGCGTTATGTACGTTGCTGTTGGCTCGGGTGACGGCAGCAAGGTATATATCTACAAAGATCCTGCTGGTCAGCTTGCTGAACGGCCTAAGCAAGCTGTTAGTCCTGTCCAGGTGCTACACGTGCCGCAGCCTAACTATCTGAGCTTTTCGGCCAGTGCTCAGTTCATCGTAGCTCAGAACGGTAGCCATTTCGGTGTCTATGACATTGAGAACGACAAAGGCTATAGCTATGTCTTGCCAGAAGCACTCGATGCACCGCAAACACATGCCACTTGGATGGACGGTAACCGTTTGACATTCGTCAGCGGCGGTAAGCAAAACATCATCGACTATGATAACTCAAACCGTCAAGCTCTAGTCAGTGCAGGTAGCCAATACTTGCCTGCCTTTGCCCCGAATTATAAGAATGTCTTCACGCTTGCGCCAAGTGCTACTGCTGGCCAGTTCGATCTGAACCAGACTTCGCTACTCACGCCTGCTGATCGTTAGACCTAGTGGGTGAAATCCATGATGCGCTTGTTGAGCCAGCGTACACATATCAGTATGGCGCCTGCGAGGATAACGCCGACGATCACCTTGCCAACGAAGGTGCTTGTCAGACGTCCCCAAAGAGTCGGTCCATTACCAGGTAGCGCAGCTGGAGACGATGCGCTAGTTGTTGTGCTTACGGGAGCTGAAGCTTCGGTATTGCTCGAGGGGTCGGGGCTGATCTGTTCGCCGACCACAACCAGACGATGCAGGCTGGTGCCAGGTGGATCACAAGTAATTAGTGTGGCGGTAGCTTTGTGGCCTGGCACTGGACCTAAGACACCGACATTACTTGGTTCTACTACGGTCTTGGAGATGACCTTATAGACGTAAACCTTGCTGTCCCGCGTGAGATAGAAGGTGTCGCCTTCAACTAAGGTGTGAAGCAACACAAACGCAAACTTATACTTGCCCTTGTTGAAGATATTGTTACTGCTGTGGCCAAAGAGCGCGGTATTACCGTTCTCACCTGGTTTGACGGTGGTTGGATAGTGAACCACTCCATCTTCAAGAGCGTTCTCTATGGTAGCCTCGTCCGTGGTTGTTTGATCGTAATTGACCGGGATTTCTACGTTGATTTTGGGAATTATGACCTCAGGATTGGCAGTCGGAGCTACGCTATCAGTGCCAACTATTAGCGGTGTCGTCGCAGCTACACGGCTTGGCTGGATGAAAGGCGTAATAATGACCTCATTGAAGAAGCCGAACAGGAATATCACTAACACAATGAAGCCCATGCCAAGGCCAAATAACAGAGATTGTATGTGATGCTTAGCTTCTAGCTTGCCTCCAGCCGTGACGCTGTGGCGTATGGCCTTCTGGACGTCCTTGGTGCTCCGTGCGTCGCGCAGCTTACGAGGTTTGGCAGCCTGTTGCTTGTGCTTGGCAAGCGTTTGGGCCGGTGCGGGTTGAGTGGCCTGGGCATGCCCCGTTACTGAAGATTGACTAGCGTAGAATTCTTGCCAAACTTGGTGCTGTTCTTTGGGCGGTAAGCTTTGATAATAATTGTGCCATGCTGTTTGAATAACAGCCAGACTTCGGCCAGAGGTGCCGAGTTCGTACATGAATTGTTGGTGCTTACTGCGCTTACCAACTGCCTCGGATTCTGCCAGCTCTTTGTTAGCATCAGGCTCAGTTCCGTATATTTCAGCAACTTTACCCCTTATCATGTCGGCTGCTGAGGGTGCACCTAAACCGTTCGCCATAGCGTCATTAAAGTTGTGAGGTTGAGTTTTGTCAGTTGGTTCTTGTGGAGTGTTTGTGGCCATAGCGTTGCAGTGGACTAAACTAGCCCTTCATACTCAAGTATAGTACAATTACCCCTTGTAGCCTACATCGATGAGCACTCAAGGGCGAGTGGCGGAACTGGTATACGCGCACGACTCAAAATCGTGTTCCTTACGGAGTGAGGGTTCGATTCCCTCCTCGCCCACCAAAACAAAACGTCGCCATTGGCGGCTTTTTGTTTTGGTTGAGGGAACGAACCCTTGAGCGAGCTTTGCGAGCGGGGTTCGAAGACAAGAAGCACGCGCAGGAGTTTACTCCGAGCATGCGACGAAGGCGCATCGAGCCGTAGGCGAGATATTCCCTCCTCGCCCACCAAACTAAAGTCACCCGTAAGGGTGTTTTTAGTTTGGTGGTTAGAGAAGGCTCGTTGTAAGAGCCTCAAACGGTTTGGTCGGGTTCTGTAGTAGCCAGACGCTGGCCTGGGCGGCTGATGATATTGGGCTGCGCGATTCGACAACCTGTAGCTTGCTGGTACTGACTTGGCCGTTCACAGCCACGAAGGTTGTGTCTAAATGCTTAATGATAATGTGCAGCTGACAAGATTTGGTAAACTCATGTAATGCTTCGATTAGGTGTAAGAAGTCCATATTGGACGTGAACGCCTTATCGAAGTGAGTGCTTACGGCCAGCTTCTGTAGCTGTTCAAAAGACAGTACCAACAATAATTGTTGATTTGTTGCGCTGGTCTTGGGCGACTTGATGAAGTAGTCGGCCGCGTCGTCTGTTAGAACCAGGATGCCCTTGTATTTATCAATAAACTTCTCTAGCAGAATGGCTGTCTCAGAGTTGCGGCCCAGATTGCCTGCTAGTAATGTGCCGTCCGCCCAAGCGCTCATGTCAAGCAGTTCAGCCAAGGCGTTAACGGCGAAACTGCCACTTGGTGTACTCGGGGCATATTCACCGACAGCGAAGACACGGCCGACGGTTTTCTGCAGACTGTCGGGAAGAAGAACGCGAGCAGTGCCGATACCGGCGCTAGTGGCGGCTTGATAAGCCTCGGCTGCCGCCGAAAACCCGTGAGCATTGCCGCCGACAATCAGTAGCTTGCCAGCGTGGCGCTTGTTCTCAGGGCGACTCCATAACAAGTCTGGAAACAGTGGCTTGTCAGGCATCTGTTTGTGCCAAAATGTATGATCCATCTTGAGACTCCAGTCTGTAAATCATGTTCTTGCGTTCGACCACAACCGGCCAGCCATTCGCCTTAGCGTGCTCATAGAGTGCTTGAGTTGGATTGAAAGCAATTGGCTTCTCAACTGCTGACAACATTGGGATGTCGCCTTCACTGTCACCGACGGCCACACTGCCCTTCCAGGTTGCGCCATGTTTGGCTACTAGCCGCTTGAGATATTCGGGCTTGCGCTCGCTCTTGAGGATCGTGCTCTTACCAGTGAAGACGCCATCCTTCGTTTCATAACGTGAGCCACCATAGCCGTCAAAGCCATAGTATTCGGCCACTAGCTTAACAACTTGTTCTTGTGATGCCGAGATGGCGAATAACAGGTAATTCTTGGACTTGAGTTGGGCAATTAGGTCGCGTGTGTATCGATATACTTGGTCCTTATATTCGCTTATAACTTTGCGGCAGGCCTGCTCTAAGTCGTCGACACTTATAGTCTTGAGTGCGATATCGAACGCAGCAATAAGAGTTAGTTCGTAGTCTTCGAACGACTTATCGTGGGCTCGCTGCTTCCATACCATACGGGCTTCTCTGACCTTCTGATACTGCTTGTCGTCGAACTTGCCTTGACGAGCTAGTTCGTCTCCTAGGGCGTGGTACAGTTGCCACCGAATGATCGTGCCATCTATATCGAAGGCTGCAAAGGGTTGGCTCATATATCAAGTGTAACAGATATGGGACAGTGGTCAGAGCCGAGTATTTGTGGGTGGATGTCGGCGGCCTTGACCTTGCTCTTGATACTCTCTGACACCAAGAAGTAATCGATGCGCCAACCGACGTTGCGTTCACGAGACTTGGCGAAATGGCTCCACCACGTGTAGAAGCCGTTACCCTGCTTGAATATACGGAATGTATCAACAAAGCCAGCATCTAAGAAAGCCTGGAAACCACTGCGCTCTTCCTCGGTGAAGCCCTTCTTGCCCTTGTTGGGCTTGGGGTTGGCCAGATCGTCTTCAGTGTGAGCAACGTTAAGATCGCCGCAGAAGACCACGGGCTTGCTCTTCTCGAGCTGCTTACAATAAGCCAAGAAAGCTGGATCCCATTGCTTGTGCCTTAGTGGTATGCGGCTCAAGTCTTCCTTGGCGTTGGGGGTGTAGACGGTTACGACCCAGAACTTGTCGAACTCCGCCGCTATTACTCTGCCCTCTTGGTTAGGATTGCCGTAAGTGTCGCCAGTTACGTTGAACTTGTCGACAATATCTTTCGGGAAGCCATTAATGACTTGTAGGGGTGGGGTTTTGCTCAGTAAGGCGGTACCTGAGTAACCGGGCTTTTCCGCTGAATACCAGAAGACATCGTAGCCATCCAGGGCTACTTCAATCTGTTCGGGCTTTGCCTTTATCTCTTGAAGACAGAGAATATCGGGCTTCTGCTCGTCAAGAAAAGGCTGCCACAAACCCTTGTTGTTGACTGCCCTGATCCCGTTAACATTCCACGAATAAAGTTTAATCACTAGCTTAAAGTATAGCTTTGGTGGTCACAATTTGCTAGACTGTGACCTTAGATGGCATACAAAAGAATTCTCCTGAAGCTCTCCGGTGAGCAATTAGCTGGCAAATACGAGTTTGGTGTTGACCCTGAGATCGCCTCCTTCCTAGCTGGCGAAGTTAAGAAACTGATGGATGACGACATTCAAGTAGTAATGATAGTTGGTGGCGGCAATATGGTGCGTGGCGCTGAGATCGCTGGACATGGCATTCGTCGTGTCACGGGCGACCAGATGGGCATGCTGAGCGGTCTTATGAACTGTATGGCACTGACTGACATCTTCGAGGCTAATAACGTGCCTACTCGCTGTTTGAGCAACCTGTTCGCTCAACAGGTCGCCGAATCTTATTCTTATCGTCTTGCCGAGAAGCATTTGCAGAACAAGCGTGTCGTAATTGTGGCCGGTGGTACGGCTCGTCCATATGTTACACACGATACCGCCGGAGTTAGCTTCGCCCTAGAACTAGACTGCGAAATCGTACTTAAGGCCACCAAGTTTGATGGTGTTTATGACAAAGACCCTGCTAAGTTTGATGACGCTGTCAAACTTGATCACGTCAGCTTCCAGCAAGCTGTTGAAGACAACGAAATCCAAGTTATGGATAAGGCTGCACTCGGTCTGGCCATGGAACAGAACAAGCCAATTGCTGTCTTCGATGTCATGAAGCCTGACAATCTATCCAAGCTTGTGGCTGGCGAATCCGTTGGCACTCTTATTAGCTAAAGCTCTAGATCGCCAACATCTAGTTGGACTTGATCGCCTGGATTGGTTTCGCCCTTCAAGATTCTTTGGGCAACAGTGTTCTCAACCGCCTTCTGGAGTGTTCGTCGCATTGGTCTAGCGCCGAGACGTGGATCATAGCCAGTCTCTACAATCTTTTCGATTGCTGCTGGCGTTAGTTGAACTGTAATGTTCTGGTTGCTTAGAGTTTGGTTGATCTCGTTCATCATTAGGCCTACGACTTGAGATAGCTCAGACTGATCTAGCGGGCGGAATAATACGGTTTCGTCGAAACGGTTCAGTAGTTCGGGCTTGAACTGGCCGCTGCTGATAAGTTCGTCAGTTAGTTCGCTCTGGAAGGTTTCGACTGCTTCGCCTTTTTGCACCCGCTCACGGATGGTTTGGGCGCCAGCGTTGGAGGTACAAATAATCACGCAGTCCTTGAATGAGACTACCCTGCCCGAGTTGTCGGTCAGTTGACCTTCATCTAAGAGCTGGAGCAGCAGGTTGAGAATGTTGGGATGAGCCTTTTCGATTTCGTCTAGCAAGACTACGCTGAAGGGCTGTTGTCTGACGGCCATAATCAGACTCATGGTGTCGGATTGTCCATCTGACAATAGTCTCTTAACGTCTTCTGGCTGTTGATACTCGCTCATATCTAGTCGTAACATGTTGGACTCAGCACCAAAGTACGTGGCGGCGATAGCCTTAGCGAGCTCGGTTTTACCAACACCAGTCGGGCCTAGGAACAAGAAGCTGCCGATTGGTCGCCTTGGGTTAGCAACGCCAGCACGAGCACGTCTCAGGGCGTTGGCGACAACACTGACGGCTGAGGCTTGGTTGATCATGCGTTCGTGGATCTTAGCCTCCAGATTGAGCAGCTCATTAACTTCGGCTGGTGCAGCGGCGCTGACTTTGACGCCATGCGTTTGTTCTATGGCCTTCTGAACGCTCTTGTCAGTCACGGCTGAGTTCTCGGCGTAGGTCACGGCTTGCTCGAGTAGCTTGATAGCTTTACCCGGGTAGGCCTCATCTTGTTCGTAACGGCCACTTAGTCTGTAGGCTTCGTGCAGCGATTCGTAAGTTACTAGCAGGCCGTGACGGTTCTCTAGACTCAAAGCTTTGTCCTCGAGGACGCGCATTACGCCATCCTCAGGCAGTTCTTGTAAGACTACGGGCGTTAATAGGCTTGCCAACGCCTGATTGCTAGCCTTGAGTCGCTGGAAGTCGCTAGACGACATAGCTAGAATCATCTGAACTGAATTGGCCTGAATGATTGACAGTAGAATCTGGGTGCCGTCGAATGATCCTGGTGCGCCACCGAAGAACATCTGGGCGTCATCGAAGAACAATACTATGTGACCTGCGTGAGAGGCTTCGCTAGATAGACTAAGCATAATTTGCTCTAAGTCACCCTGTTTTCTAGCATTGGCTGTTATGTCGGTGGCATTCAGGGCTATTACTTGGTGATAGGACAGGTTGCGCGATGCATTCCCTTCTATAAGGCGTTGGGCAAAAGCATGAACACTAGTCGTCTTACCTATACCATCCGGTCCAATAAGGGCTACGGCGCCAGTTCCGTTGGCAAATGCCGAGACCATTGATTCGACACCTGCTGACCCAGACAGCGCGTCGAAATGGGCGTTATATCGTTCTATCTCGAGACTCAAGTTGTGACCAAATCGGTTGAGTAATGGCGTGAATCCGAAGGCCCAATCGCGGCCAATGCCACCGTTGCTACGCTTGGCCTTGGTCGACTCCACTACATTACGACCCAACCAGTAAGCGATTGAGCTAACGTCATCGGGCTGGATCTTGAGCTGTACAAGATGTTGCTTGACCTGCGGGGAGGTCAAAAGCAACCCCGCCACTACGAAGCCGAGTTCAATAGTTTGGCATTCACTCTGATCGGCTATGAGTGTGGCCACATTTAAGGCTTGCTCAAGATCGGTTGACTCGGTGCTTAAGTCGGCGATGATAACTTCTTCGGATAGTAATAGATGGTGTGTAATGAATCTGGCTTGCCAGTGTCCGTTAATTGCTTGCCAGATGCCTTGAGGATTCTGAGGAGTTTGAGCTGTGATGCGCGATAAGATGTCAACTGACATGCGACCATTCAGATCGTTGCTAGTTGGTGGCACCACAGAAAGCTGGCGTTTCCACCAGACTGTTGGCATGTAGCAAAGGATCGCTGGCGACAACAATAATAGTGCGTAGCTAATGTCGCTAATGACACCAAGAGCTATCGCCGCAACAACAAACAAGCCTGCGCCAACTTGAAGAGCGCGGTAGGCGCTAGGGTTGATCAATTTACCTAGTCTAGCCTCGGTAGCTCTAGGGCTATGAACATCGATAAGGCTCATATGACTAGCCCTGCAATTATTAAGGCAGGCACAGCAATCGGTAAGAGTGGCCATAGTATAAGTTCAATCATTGATAGCACAGCTGTCAAAGACACTATGAGCAAAGCCGCAAACAACACAGTCATGCGAACCACGAAGCCGATGATGCGGCTTAGTACATTATCGCCCCAAGCACGGAAGCGTTCATCAATACTTGCCCCTGGGTAGCTAATGATACGTCGCCATGGCTCGAACAAAGTTGATAATAATTGGCCGACAGAAAAACTGTTAACGATTGATGTTAGGCGGGGCTTGAAGTTGCTGGCTGCTTGTTTCCAGCCACGGCCGTACCACCAAGAGAAAAATTCGAACGCGAGCATAAGCATAATTGTAACATCTTACGGCCAGATTGGCATGGCGGAGGGAGAGGGATAGCGGGCTACGCCCTTCTCCGCTCCGGCGTGCTCGATGCAAGCATCTGCGCGCGTCCTCGCTGTGCCGAACCCTTAAGGGTTCGCATCCCTCTCAACAAGATAATGCCACCGACTTTGCCGATGGAATTATCTTGGCGGAGGGAGAGGGATTCGAACCCTCGATAGAGTTGCCCCTATACCACCTTTCCAAGATGGCGCACTAGACCACTATGCGACCCCTCCGTAACGGGTCTTTGAACTTAGGTAAGTATAGCAAACCACGCATCGTCTTAATAATTACTACAAAACACCTTGCTAAGGTGGTCAAGACAGGTTTACACTAAGGTCAGGAATGGCCTTAATAGATCTACAAGACGTCAGTAAACTGTACGGCTTCGGCGACGCAACTACCCTAGCGCTCGACGAAGTCAGCTTAACTATTGAAAAAGGCGAGTTCGTCGCAGTCATGGGTCCGAGTGGTTGCGGCAAGAGCACCCTCATGAATATTATTGGCTTACTTGACCGCCCTAGCCATGGCCAATACAGATTAGACGGCAAGCCAGTGGCTCGTCTCAAGTCGACTCAGGCGGCCAAGATTCGTCGTGACAAAGTTGGGTTTATCTTCCAGTCTTTCAACCTTTTGCCTAGAATGACAGCCCTCGAGAATGTTGCGCTACCATTGTCCTATAAAGGTATGAGCCTCAATAAGCGCCTTAAGACTGCTAGTCAGATGCTAGAGCGGGTTGGTATTCAGAATCGTGAGTACTTCTTGCCTAGCCAGCTGAGCGGCGGTCAGGCACAGTGTGCAGCCATTGCCCGAGCACTAGTCAATAACCCACGACTAATCATCGCTGACGAACCGACTGGCAACCTTGATAGCGTGAGTTCGCGACTAGTTATGGAGCTGTTAGCCGACATTCACAAGATGGGTAATACGATCCTGTTCGTCACCCACAACCCAGAATTAACTCGTTATGCAACCAGAGTTGTCTACATGCACGATGGTAGCATTATTCACGATGAGAAGACTGCTCTAGGTCGGGTAGCTAGCACGGCTCGAAAGGTTCTCTACACCTTGCCTGCTACTAATGAAGAAGATGATCTAGCGGGCGTTTCGGCTCTCATGAAGGGCGTGCCTGATAAGCCTGCAGCCAGCAGATCTAAGCGTAAGAAAGCAACCGCCAAGGCCAAGCCCACTAAGCGAACCAAGGCTAAGACACCTAAGCGCGCAAGGAAGACAGCATGAGACTAACAGCAAGTCACCTTAAGGCTGGTGTAGACTCGGTTCGTGGCGCTAAGATAAGAAGCTTCTGGACGATGCTGGGTGTCGTTATCGGCGTAGCATCAGTTATTGTAATCGTATCTATCGGCGAGGGTATAAAGCAGCAGATAGGTGGCCAGATTCATCACTACGGAGATAATCTAATCATAGTCAGACCGACACAGCTAGGCACTGGCACGGGCGATAAGCCGACCAACTCCAATCTTATTTCTGGCTTGAATGTTAACGGCACCCTGGGCATCAAGGATATTAGTGCAATCAAAAGTAACCCAGACATTGCGGCTAGCGCACCTCTCACCATTGCCAGCGGTAGTCTCAAGGGTGACTACGGTAATTACCAAGACGGCTTCGTGATCGGAACTAGCAGTGACCTACCTAGCCTGATTAACCAATCGCTGGCTTATGGTCTTTTCTTCCGTGAAGACGATGATGACGTCAACGTTGCAATTATCGGTCAACACGCTAGCGAGGTCATGTTCAGCGCCGACATTCCGCTCGGACGAAGCTTCACCTTTCATGGTGAAAGATTCATAGTACGTGGCATTTTCAACCAGTTTAATTCCTCGCCACTTAGTCAACAGGCTGACTTCAACAACGCGATCTTTATTCCCAATGGCGTGGTCGAGCGTTTGACTAAGAACACGGCTCCAACTTACGAAATCCTGGCTAGATCTAACGATGACAGCCAAACTTCTCAAGTTGCCGCCAAGCTCAAGAGCCAACTCGATAAGGCTCATGGTGGCGACAGTGGCTTAGCGGTTCTGACTGGCAACCAGAACATCACTGCTAGTGACGATATTCTCAATCTATTGACTCGACTAGTAGCTGGCGTGGCTGCTATTTCCCTGTTTGTAGGTGGTGTGGGTATCATGAATGTCATGCTCGTGTCGGTGTCTGAGCGCCTGCACGAAATCGGTATACGCAAGGCTGTCGGAGCGACTAATGGTCAGATTATGAGCCAGTTCATGATTGAGTCCACGGTTCTGAGTGTAACGGGCGGCGTTATCGGTATCGCTCTAGCCTTCATAATCGATCTTGCCCTAACTGCCTTCACTAGTCTTAAGCCAAGCATAAGTTGGGAGATCGTCTTGCTAGCCAGCGGTGTGTCGCTAATTGTCGGTGTTGTATTCGGTACTGTGCCTGCGATTCAAGCTGCTCGCAAGGATCCTATCGAAGCCCTGCGTTCCGAGTAGCCGTTAGAACAGAGCGAACAAGCCAGCAATGCCAACAAGTGCCATAACTGATGTTATTGTCCAACCTGCCACTGTGGTAGAACGCTTATTCGTCCAGCGACCCATTACTTTTTTGTCGCTACTCATGATTACGATTAGAGCTAGAATAACTGGTGCTACCAAACCGTTCAGGAAGGCGGAATAAATCAATGCCTTGATCGGGTCGATACCCAAGAAGTTCATGCCGAGCCCAACCAGCATAGAGATAATGATTACTCCATAGAAAGCGTGTGCCTGATTGAGCGGTCTGTACAAGCCCTCTTTCCACTTAAAGCTTTCGCTCAATGCATAGCTACTTGAACCTGCTAGAACTGGTATAGCCAACATGCCGGTACCAATAATACCAATTGCGAACAAGAAGAATGTGGCGTTGCCTGCAAAGGGTCTTAGAGCTTCGGCAGCTTGAGCGGCGGATTCAATATTAGTGATGCCGTGTGTGTAGAGAATACCGCCACAAGCCGCAATAATGAAGAACATCACTATTTCGCTGAGGAACATACCGGACCAAACATCAATCCGCATGCCTTTGATGTCGGCTGGTAAGGTTGCTGTGCGTCGTTCATGCTGGGTTGTCTTGCCCTGTAGGATTTGTTCTTCAACCTCTTGGGAAGTTTGCCAGAAGAATAGGTATGGCGATATCGTCGTACCAAGAATCGCGCAGAGAATAATAATCGATTCCTTGCTGAAGCTGATTGTAGGTATAAAGGCGTGCGGCAGCACTTCAGCCCAATTGAGGTGCGCCAGAATTGCCGAGAACACATAAGCTAGTAGCACCATAGCTAGCCATTTGAGGTAGCGGGCATAGCGTACGTAGGGCGTGAATATCTGTAAGAACAGACTAATAGCTGTAGACCCAACAACTAGCCAGCCGAAGCCAAGTTGGGGGTTGAGAAGCTGAGCTGCCTTAGCCATGGCGCCGAGGTTAGCGCCGATGTTAACTGCATTTGCGACAAACAGCAGCATCGCGCAGATATAAAGAATCTTGCGGCTGAAATGAACGCGAATATTGCCAGCAAGACCCCTGCCCGTGACTAGACCAATCCTAGCGCACATCTCTTGGACAATTGAAGCCAATGGGAATGTCCAAGCCGCCAGCCACAAGAAATGGTAGCCGAACTGGGCGCCTGCTTGCGAGTAAGTCGCTATGCCTGACGGGTCGTCGTCTGAAGCGCCTGTCGTCAGACCCGGGCCAAGCATGTGCCAATAGTTCTTGCTTTTTTGTACCAAACTATTGGTTGGCAACGAGTCGCCAATCTTTTGGGTTGCTGCAACCGTTCGGTCAAGGAACTCGGCTGGCGCCTCAGCACTCTTTTGGAAGATGTCTTTTTGTTTGGTCATGACTTAATGCGAGTATTATAGCCTAGAAATGGCCCGGTTGGCTATCGCCTAGTTTGTAAGTTAGAAGATCGTCCGACTGTTTAGCCCAAGCGTCCAGTACTGGCTGAACAACTCGCCAACTAGCCAGAACCTCTTGGCTAGTAGCAAACAGAGTATGGTCGCCACGGACTGCATCGACGAGTACCCTTTCGTAAGCGTTAGGATGGCCGTTGTTGGCAAAGTCATCAAGATAGGTGAAGTCCATAGCAGTAGTCTGCAGCTCGTGCGAATAGCTAGGCTTCTTGGTAACTAGATCTAGTTCAATACCCTCATTGGGTTGAATTCGGAAGCGCAAATGATTGCTGGCGGGATCTGGAGGGTTGTGAAAGGTAATGTTCACCTCAGTCTTGCGCTCGTTCAGACCCTTGCCAGTCGAGATTCTAATTGGGACACCTTGCCAGCGCGGACTATCAATATAGACAGTCAGTGAGGCGAAGGTTTCGGTAACTGAGTCAGGGTTCTTAACCTCTTCGCGGTAGCCTTCATACTGGCCGCGGACAGCCAGTTCGGACACCTTATCCGCTGGAACTGGTAGTACTTGATCTAGGACTGCCTTCTTAGAAGCGTGTATGTGTTCGCTGTCTAATACTTCTGGCTGATCCATGGCGACGATTGCCAACACTTGTAGCAAGTGGCTTTGGATGAAGTCGCGTAGCGCGCCCAAGGGTTCGTAGAACACAGCCCGACCTTCGATGCCGATCTTCTCGTAGGCGCTGATGTCGATGCTGGCAATATGCTTGTTGTCCCAGTGCGACTCAAAGATCGGATTATGGAATCTAAACGTCAGGATATTCTGCACTGTCTCCTTGGCCAAGTAGTGGTCAATGCGGAAGATCTGGTCTTCGTCGAAGACCTTTGCCGTTTCGCTAATAAGTTCTTCGGCGGAGCTAAGGTCAAAACCAAAAGGCTTCTCTACCAGTAGACGAGTAGCCGCCTTATCATGCTGACAGCTCTTATTAAGGCCTTTGTCGCCGAGCTGTCGGATTACCGGCAGGTAGGCTTGGGGCGGTATAGACAGGTAGTAGAGCCTGTTCGTGCAGATGCCCTTCTGCTCTTCTATGGCATCAAGCTTGTTGTGCAGTGCTTCGTAGGCTTCGGCATTGTCAAGGTTCATTTGGAACATCTGAGTTCGTTCGTGCATTGCGGCTAAGGCGTCGGGATCGCAAACTTTGTCGATTTCGTTGACGCATAGTTCGACTTTCTCGAACAGCTCTTCGGTAGTTGTGGTGCCGCGAGTTATGCCTAGGATTTCGGTCTGTTCGTGCAGCAGACCGTCCTTCATAAGGTGGTACAACGAAGGCAGTAAGTAACGCTGCGACAAGTCACCAGTTATACCAAAGATTACAATGATCGCCGGCTCGAGCTTGGTCGCTCCGTCTTCGGCGGCCTGGCTCATTACTTATGTTCTCCGCATTGATCGTTGTAGATATATGCTTCGGGGATTTCCTTGAGGATTTCAGACGGTTGCTTAGCTAGGCCAAGCGACTTTGACTGCAATGAATCAAGAGCCTGGTGCTTAGTGTTGCCGAACGCGAAGGTGTAAGCGACATCGATCATACGCAAACCTTTGTAGGTAAGCGTCAGCCTGTCAAAGGGTGTACTCTTGTAGCCGACAGCGATGTCGTCGGTATCTCTGCTTGAGGATGAGTCAGGCAAAATGCCTGCAATGTGCCCGTCGGGACCAATGCCCAGCTGAGCAATAACAATTGTATTGTCGGCCAGAGCTGCGCCAGCTATTTGATCGTAGTAATCGATTGTCTGCTCGAAGCTCATGTCGTCTTGTAGAACTGGCAGCAATGTCGCCTGACCAGAGTTGAAACCTGAGGTCATCAATTGAGCCCAGTTTGACTCTTCGTGACCAACATCACCATAGCGTTCGTCGACCAGCGTTACTGTCAAATTTTGACTCAGACGGCTCGGTATATTGTCCATAATTTGGCTGCTAGCTGGTATGTTCGAGCCGCCGCTAACCAGCCAAAGCACCTTCTTGCCCGAGGCAAGTTCGCGCACCAGTCGCTCGGTAAGATCGGCCACGCCATCTTCCCAGCCGGCCGTAAGAATAAACTGCATACCTACACTATACCAAACAGAGAGACTCTAGTCCCTGATAATGACCTGTTTGCGTTCTGGCCCGACACCTATCTTTTTGACTGGCACGCCGAGTTCTGTCTCGAACAGCTCGATAAACTCTTGAGCTTCTGGGGGTAAATCAGAGAATTTGCGGATTTTGCTGACGTCTTTGGTCCAGACTTTGCACTTCGTGTAGTTGGGCTCGCAGTCTTCAAGTGCCGCTGCAGAACTAGGCGCTGTAAGGAGTTTTTTGCCCTTGTAAGTGTAGCTGGTAGCTACCTGAATGTTCTTGCCATATCTAGTTACGTGGTCAAGCTTGGATACGGCCAGCTCGTCTACGCCGTTAACTCGTATCGCGTTGCGTAGCTCAACTAGGTCGGGATAGCCAATTCGACGAGGGCGTTTGGTTGTCGCGCCATATTCACTGTCGGCGGCGCCACGGACGCCGCGGATCGTGTCGCCTAGCTTGGTGTCAGTAATCTCGGTCACTAGCGGGCCGCCGCCAACGTGCGACTTAACTGCCTTGGCTACGCCCGTGACTTTGCCTAAGTGTTTAGGCGAAACACCTAGACCATCCAGTAGGCCGCTAACAGTAGTCGATGACGAGGTAACTGAGGGGTACATACCATGGTTGATATCTAGCCAATAGGCTTGGGCGCCTTCAGCCAGTACTTTGTGGCCGGCGTTCAAGCGGTCATTGATGATCTCTACGGTATCGGCTAGGTGTGGCTTAAGAGACTCAGCGCACTTTAGCCAGTCTTTTGCGGTTTTCATTAGCTCTGACTTAGACTTGCGTTGGCGCCATGGCAGTTGCTTGTTCAGCTCATTAAGGCCTTCGTAAGCTAGTTCTAATAGCTTGGCTGGTTCAGCTATGGACTCCATACGTACACCTTCCCTGAGGTACTTGTCGGCGGCTACATAAGCGATGCCTGATTGCGTGCTGCCCTGTGCATTGACGCCAAACTCACGTAGCGCATCAAGACCAATGTGGTGAGGCAGGACTAAGTGTGCGATGTCGCTGATCAATAAATTGTCAGAAGTTACTTCTATGCCGGTGGTGCGGATGTCATTTATCTCATCAAACAGTCGCTTGGGGTCGACGTAGACACCATTACCAATAATGTTCAGCTTGTTAGGATAAGCGATGCCTGAAGGAACTTGGTGGAGAGCTAGAGGCTCCATGCTGTCAGGTATTACGGTATGGCCTGCATTAGCACCGCCATTACCGCGGGCTATGATGGCATAATCATCTGCCACGAGATCGACGAAACGGCCTTTGCCCTCGTCCCCTCTTTGTAAACCAACTACCACATCTAAAGACATACCTGATAGAGCATACCGAAGAAGAGGCTTATAAGCAAGCTAAAAATGCGTTAAATGATCTGTAATTGATGCTCGAAGGCTATATCTGGTTCTCGCCCTCAAAGATGGCTGAGACTGAGTCGCTAGTGGCTACGGCGTTGATGGCGTCTGCAAGTAGTGGCGCAACTGATAATACTTCTATCTTCTTGGTAATGCCCTTAGTATCGATTGGCACGGTGTTGGTGACGACAACTTTTTCGAAGGCTGACTTCTCTATTCGCTCCAAGGCTTCGCCAGAGAGGATGCCGTGAGTCGCTAGGCCGTATACGGTCTTGGCACCATTGTCTCTTAGCATGTCTGCTGCTGCGCAGAAGGTGCCAGCGGTATCAATCATGTCATCGATAATGACACAGTTCTTACCCTTAACATTACCGATAAGGTGCTTGGCTTCAACACTGTTGTGCTTAACTGTGGAGCGCGACTTGTGAATGATGGCCATCTCCGAACCTAGCGAGCTGCTGTAGCGTTCCGTTAGCTTCACGCGCCCTGCATCGGGCGATACAAACACAAAATCATCTCCAAAGTGTTCCTTGATGTACTTCTTGAACAGCGGCATGGCAATAAGGTGGTCAAATGGTCCGTCGAAGAAGCCTTGGGTCTGACCAGAGTGCAAATCGATACTCATGATGCGGTCGGCGCCTGCTACGGACAAGGTATCAACTAAAAGACGCGCGCCAATTGGCTCGCGTCCTGCAGATTTGCGGTCTTGTCTAGAATAGCTAAGAAGCGGACAGACAGCCGTAATGCTTCGTGCCGATGAGCGCTTAGCAGCGTCTATCAAAAGCAGTTGCTCGTAAATTGACTCATGGACGCGGTCGCCATGGGTCTGAATAATAAAAACGTCATTGCCGCGCAATGACTCTTTGATTCGAACGCTGATCTCGCCGTTGGCGAAGTTCCCAAGCTTAACTTCGCAGAGTTCGACCCCTAAGCGCTCGGCAATTTCGGTGGCGAGTTCTGGATGAGCACGACCACTAAGTAGTTGCATGCGAGGAGTTGTCCCAACTTGATTCATGGCTTTAGTGTAGCATGACGACTAGCGACCAAAAAGACTAGTTGACTAAAAAGAGGTAAAATAGTACACTTTTTACTAATTGATGCGCAATTTTGATAAAAATCAATCGCTTCAGTACAACAAACTTAACGTTTTGGGAGAAATATGGCACTAAAGAGCAAAAATAATCAATACGTCAAGGTTGCTTCCCACGAAGGTATAAAAGGCCAAGTTAAGAAAGTAGTCCTACTCTATTCTGGTGGTCTGGACACATCTACCATGCTTAAGTGGATCCAAGAAGAATACAAAGCTGAAGTGATTGCTCTAACCATAGACATAGGCCAGCAAACCGACGATCTCGATGAAATCAAACAAAAGGCTCTAGATCTGGGTGCTGTACAAGCAATCGTTGTTGACGCTAAGGAAGAATTTGCCGAAGAATATATCGCCAAAGGCATCAAAGCTAATGGAATGTACCAAGGTCGCTACTACCTGTCGACTCCACTAGGTCGACCATTGCTAGCTAAATGGGCTGTTAAGATCGCTGCTCAAGAAGGCGCTGACACAATCGCTCACGGTGCTACCGGCAAGGGTAACGACCAGGTCCGTATCGAAGGCTCCGCCCTGGCTCTCAACCCTGACATTAAGGTTATCGCACCAGTTCGCGAATGGGGTATGGGACGCGATGAGCAACTGGATTACTGTAAGAAGCATGGGATTCCAGTTAAGCAGACCAAGGACAAGCCTTACTCTTATGATGACAACATGTGGGGTGTAACTGGTGAAGGTGGCGAGATCGAGAACCCTGCCCTGATACCGCCGCTCGATAAGATTCTTCAAGTTTGTGTCGTACCCGAGAAGGCCAAGAACACGCCTGAGTACATCACTATCGAATTCGAAAAAGGCATTCCTGTAGCTGTCGATGACACGCAGATGTCACTAGTCGATATCATCTACTCACTTAACAAGCGTGGTGCAGAACACGCCGTTGGTATTACTCACTTGTTAGAAGACCGTATTATAGGCCTCAAGGTGCGTGGTCTATATGAAGCACCAGCTGCCGAGACCATTATTACGGCGCACAAGGCCCTAGAGCGCTACACCTCTACTCGGCTAGAGAACGAGTTTAAGACTATAGTTGACGAGAAATGGGCTTACCTCTGTTACGGTGCGCTTTGGTTCGAGCCACTCATGGACGATCTTAATGCCTACCTCGATAAAGTTAATGACAAGATTACGGGTAGCGTAACCCTTAAACTTTATAAGGGTAGTGTCGAAGCTGTGGCTATTGAGACACCTAATACGGTGTTTGATGAGAAGCTGGCTACCTTCATGGAAGACGGCAACTTGTTCAATCAGAACAGCTCAGCTGGCTTCATCGAGCATTACACGCTTCAGATGAAACTAGCCCAAAGCCGCCAGCGAACTGCCTTGCTCGCAGTTGGTGGACGTCCTCAGAAGCTCAAACTGTTGCCGCAGATGAAGGCTCTAGATTCCATGGGCTACCGCTTATACGCTACTTACAAGACCTTCAAGTTCCTCAAGGCTAACGGTATTGAAGCAATCCTAGTCAACAAGATTAGTAACCCAGAGCTTAAGCCAAACTTGTCTGATTTGTTAGATGCCAGGAGATTCGACATCATCATCAACATTCCGACTACCAAAGATGCGGGTCTTGTTAAGGCCAAGGAGAAGACCGATGGACAGACCATCCGCGAAAAGGCCGTCAAGTCCAACACGCCACTAATCACCTCTGCTACCGTAGCGATCGATGTAGTCACCAAGCTTACGAAAGCGAAGGTCTGAGATAGTGAGACACTCAACACCTGTCAAACGGGTGCTGGTATGTCGTCCAATTAACTTCCAAGTCGATTATGTGATCAACCCACATATGCTACCGCACTCGGTTAGCACGACTAACGCCCTCAAGCAGTGGGATAACTTAGTAGACACTCTCAAGTCACTGAAGATCAAGGTCGAAGTGATCGAGCAGCAACATGATGTGCCCGATATGGTGTTCGCTGTTGATCAAGGCATAGTTAAGGATGGCTCAATTCTGCTAGCTAACTTCCGCTATCGTCAGAGACAGAAGGAGCGCATTCATTACCGCGAATGGTTCCGTGAGCACGGCTTCGGCCTGCGCGCCCTATCTAACATCTTCCCTTTTGAGGGTGGTGACACGCTGTTCTTCAATGATATGTTGCTGGTTGGTACTTCGTTCCGCGCCAGTGTGGCTAGTTGTGAAGAACTGTCACAGAAGCTGGGCATCGATGCTATACCACTGCGGCTCATCGATCCTTACTACTATCACCTTGATATGATCTTCTTACCAATCAACAAGGACACAGCCTTCTGCTACATGCCGGCCTTATCAGAGAGTTCGCAGAACTTGCTTAGCCGTTTGGTCCCAAACTTGATTGAGCTCTCCAAGGCATCAGCCGAAGCCTATGCCGCCAACTCGTTTGTCAGCGGCAAAGATATAGTTGTGTCATCTGGCCAGCCTAAGGAGTTTCTGAATGATCTCAGCAAGCTAGGTATGAAGATTCACGAAGTCGATATCAGCGAATTCAAAAAGGCCGGCGGTGGCGTACACTGCTTAATTAACGTGTTAGAGTAATATATAAATATGAGCAGAGACCTAGATTTTTATGACCCAAGTGCCGATCTGTTAGCCAGGATTCGCGAACGTGGCGGCTGGGTCAATGCACACTCACATATAGACCGCGCCTATATTATCACTGAAGAGAACTTTCACCTTTCCAACTCGACTTTGCAAGAGAAATGGGCTTTGCCAGACGCCTTCAAATCGAAAGCAACGGTTGACGAGATATATGACCACATGGCCAAAGCCGTCGAGACCATGTGCGAACAAGGCGTACAGGCTCTGGGTAGCTTCATCGATGTTGACCCCGTGGTTAAGGACAAGGCCATACAGGCTGCGCAGCGAGTTCGCGATAGTTTCAAACAAGACATCAAAATCAAGTTTATTAATCAGACAACCCAAGGTGTAATAGATCCTGAGGCGCGCAAGTGGTTTGAGCTTGGCGCTGAGTTCGTAGATATTATTGGTGGTTTGCCCGAGAAAGATGCTGGGCATGAGGCCGAGCACTTAGATATATTGTTTGAGGCCGCCAAGAAGAACGGTAACAAGATGATGCACGTTCATATCGATCAATACGGTATGCCCGACCAACGAGACACAGAATTGTTGGCTCAAAAAGCTATAGAGCATGACTATAAGAATAAAGTCGTAGCTGTACACGCTCTATCCGTTGCTTCGCAGCCAATTGACTATCGCAAGCAACTCTATGGAAAGATGAAAGAAGCTGGCTTGATGGTCGTCACTTGTCCATTAGCCTACATTGCTAGCCATCGCAGCGAAACAATGGCTCCGATTCACAACTCAATAGCACCCGTAGAAGAGATGCTTGCAGCTGGCTTGGTCGTGGCTATGGGTAGCGACAATATACACGACATATACATGCCGTTTGCAGATGGGAACATGTGGTCTGAGATGCGAGTGCTACTCGAGGCTTGCTACATTCGCGACTTAGATGCTCTTGCAGCGGTTGCTACGACCAACGGGCTCAAAACTCTCGGGATTGAGTAGTGGACACCAAGGCTTTACTTGCGATAGTCGGAGTTGTCCTCACCTTTGTCGCCTCTGTACCTTATATATTGGCCATAGTGCGCAAAGAGATTAAGCCGCATCTTATTACTTGGCTTATCTGGACTATACTAGCCACGACTGGCTGCATAATTCAGATTATTGGTGGTGGAAGTTACGGTGCGGCTGTATTGGGTTCTACAGCGGCGCTTAATCTTGTAATTTTGGGTCTGTGTTTGCGCAATCGAAAAGATACTAATATTACCAAGCTTGATATAGCGGCTCTATGTTTTGCAGCGCTTGCCTTCGTGCTCTGGTGGATCACCAGCAGTCCTGAGCTAGCCGCCGGACTACTGATCTTCACGATGGCTATGGGCTATATGCCAACCTACAGAAAGTCGATCGACTCTCCAAACGATGAGAAGATTTCGCTCTACTTCTGGAGCGGTATCAAACAAATTATAGGCATAGCTGCCTTGGCTTCCTACAACTTCTTGACTCTAGCCTTCCCTATATCCTTGATAGTAGCTAACTTCAGTCTCGTGCTGCTGCTCATTGTGCGCCGCCAGAAACAATCAACTATACGCTAAATCGTGGCTTTGATTTCGGCGGCTAGCTGGTCGTTCCACATGGCGGCGGTAACTGACTGGACTACATCGGCGCCAGCATCCCTGTAGTCTTGGAAGTCGGCGGGGGTCATTACTCCACCAATGCCTATGATCTCGAAGTCTAGGGAGTGTTGCTTGCGGAGAGCGTCGAGCTTCTTAACCATGTCTACGCCTGCCCATTTGATGCCTGCCCCACACAGGCCGGCCTTCAGTCGTCCCTCACCCTTGAGTAGTTGTTCGCCTTGCTCGTCGACGACTGGGGCTTGTAGGGTGTTTATGGCCGAGAAGGCTGCTAGGTAATCCTTGGTATCGAGGACTATCCTCTCTAATAAATCCTGTTGTTGACCGCTGAAGTAGCCAATCTTGGCTATCAGGGGCGTGTCACCGATGGCGGCCTTGGTTCGCTTGCAGACTTCGATAACAGCGTCGTAGGTGTAGCATAGAACGCCCTCCTTAGCGACGTTGGGACAAGATAGGTTAACTTCTATGGCCTCTGCACCGCTACTGACGGCTAGCTTGGCTGCTGCTGCGAAGTCATCATAGTAGTCCTCCTGAGTGAAGTTGTCTTGGATTGTACCCACGACGCTAGCTATTAGGAGTTGGCCTTTGCCCTGTGCTGCTACCGCCTGCCCCATGTCTTTTACCCAATAGCCGGGGCCACGAGATGGGTTGCCGAAGGAGTTGGTAATTGTAAGCTCTTCGACTGGCTTGTCAGTCGTAAGGTGCCCGACAACAGGTTTAGAAATGTCTTCTGAGGTTAAGTCACCTGGAGCGTCTATATATACAACGTTAGGAAAGTCGTTGACTGGGAACTCCACGCTGCGCTGTGTCTTATAACATAAGACATCGAAGCCTCGCTCGAAGGCGCCACGAATATGTTTGCTGGTCGGTAACGATCCAGCGCCAATACCGAATGGCGAGTAGAGTTTGTGGCCTAGGAAGCTGTATTCTGGCTCGCCAGTGTTCTGATAGATTGTGGTTGAATCGGCCAGGAATGGACCATGATCAAAGTTGTCATCAAAAGTCTTGGCTGGATCGAAGAATGTGGCGGGTTGAATCGGCACGGTTTACCCCTTATCTTTCTACATGTATAATAGATCAAAACGACTTACTTGTATATGGATTTCAAACTCAAACTCTCAAGCCTAACGACCAAAAACAATTCTTTGTTATGTGTCGGCCTCGATCCTGATATTGCGAAGTTGCCCGAACACTTGCGAGGTAGCGAAACACCTTACTTCGACTTCAACAAGGCTATCATTGATGCCACAGCCGATCTGGTATGTGCCTTCAAGCCTAACTCGGCCTTCTACGAGGCTCGCGGTGCTGGCGGTATCGAAGAACTTAAGCAGACTTGCATGTATATCAGGCAGCGCTACCCCGAGATTCCGATAATTCTAGACTTCAAGCGGGGTGACATCGGCAACACCAATAACAACTATGCCGCCTTCGCTTTTGATTACTTAGGCGTAGATGCGGTCACCATACATCCGTACCTTGGCCAAGAGGCTGTACAGGCCTTTCTCGACCACAAAGACAAGGGCATAATAATCATGTGCCGCAATTCTAACGCTGGTGCTGGTGAGTTTCAAGACCTCGAAGTTGATGGTCGCAAGCTATATCTAACAGTTGCCGAGAACGTCACTACTAAGTGGAACGCCAACGATAATTGCCTACTTGTTGTTGGCGCGACTGTTCCTGGAGAGCTGGCTGAAGTCCGCCAATTAGTTGGCGACGACATGGACTTCTTAGTACCGGGTGTTGGCGCTCAAGGTGGCGATGTCGAGGCCACAGTGAAGGCTGGTGCTAACAGCAAAGGCACAGGCATGATTATCAATTCGGCGCGGGCTATTCTGTATGCTGATAGCAGCGAGAACTTCGCCGAAGTCGCTCGCCAGAAGGCTCAAGAAACCAGAGACGAAATCAATAAGTATCGAGGAGACAGTCAATGAGCATCGAAGACCAAAAGCGAGAATTAGCTCTAGACTTGCATAAGATTGGTGCCTTGAAGTTCGGTGAGTTTACGTTCAAGAGCGGTATCGTCAGTCCTATTTACGTAGATTTAAGGCTGTTTATTAGTTACCCTGAGGTTCTCAAGAAAGTTACCAAACTCTATGCCCAGCAGTTAGAGTCATTGAAGTATGATCGTCTAGCTGGTGTGGCTTATGCCGCACTACCGATCGCTGGTGCCATCAGCTTGGAGCTTGACCAGCCGTGGATATTCATGCGCAAAGAAGGTCTTCAGAAGGGCTATGGTCTTAAGAAAAGCCTTGAAGGTGAATATAACAAGGGCGAAACCGTCGTAATGATTGAAGATCTAGTTACACGTGCAACTTCCCTGCTTGAGGCAATCCCTGCTATAGAAGAGTATGGCCTGGTTATAAAGGATGCAGTTGTATTGCTTGATTATGGCAAAGGCGGCGGCCAGAAGCTCGCCGATAAGGGCTACAATCTACACGCTTTCATGACCTTGCACGAACTAGTTGACATCATGCATGCCGAAGGCAAAATCGATGACGCCAAGCACAAGCAATCGATTGAGTTCCTAGAGTCTTAGAACCATGATCAAGCTTATTGTCTTTGACTGGGACGATGTCTTCACTCTCGGTTCCAAAGAAGGCTATATTAAGTGCTTGCATGATACCTTGGTTGATTTGGGCGTTCGTTTGGATCCTGAGGAGGAGCACAAAAGAATACTTGCTAGGTGGAGCCAGCCACACCGCGAGGAGCTGAGGCATCTGTTGCAAGAGAAGCCTGAGCTTCTTGATCAGGCGTGCAAGATTTATGAAGATAAGTTCTTTGGAGGCACTTTCGTCGATGAACTAACGTATGTTGACGGTGCTAATGACCTGCTACGCAACTTAAGCAAGGATTACGCACTGGCTTTGGCTACGGGAGCTCATCCAGAAATTCTCAAGAATCAGGTCATGCCTAAGTTCGATGTGCCTGATGTGTTTGCTCAAATAATATCGGCCTATGACATTGACGACGTCGAGAAACATAAACCGCACAGACATATGCTCGACACCATAATGCAGGCTCAGGGATTTACTCCAGACGAATCATTATTTATAGGCGATGCCAAGAGTGATGTACAGATGGCCCGAAATGCTGGAGTTGAACCAATCGTAGTTTTGACTGGCCATCTCGATAAATCAGAGGCTGAAGCCCTAAACGTCCAGTACATTATCGACAATGTCGCTCAGCTGAGTGACGTGCTGAAGCTCATTAACAAATAGTAGTTTAGCCCTTGTTCTGTTCGACCCAAGCGCGGGCGTTCTGGAAGATACGTAGCCACGGTGAGTCCTCAGACCAATCTTGTGGGTGCCATGATAGTTGGCGGGTCTGGAAGGCGCGCTCGGGGTGCGGCATTAAGATTGTGGCACGGCCATCAGCAGTTGTCAGTGATGTAATACCCTGCTTGGAGCCGTTGGGGTTAGCTGGGTATTGTTCAGTGACCTTACCCTTACTGTCGACGTATTGAGCAACTGCTAAGGCTTCTTCGCTGTCGTTGCCTGAGAATTCTGCTCTACCCTCGCCGTGTGCCACTGGGATTGGTAGCACAGAGCCAGCCATGTCCTTGAAGAAGATCGACGGTGATTCGTTAATCTGTGTCATGGCTACGCGAGCTTCAAACTGTTCGGAAGCGTTCTTGAGGAAGACTGGCCACTTGTCTGCCCCAGGTATTAGTTCCTTGAGAGCAGCTAGCATCTGGCAACCATTGCAGACACCCAATGTAAATGTGTCTTGGCGATCGAAGAACTTACTGAACTTAGCGCGCAGATCTTCGTTGAACAGAATGGATTTGGCCCAGCCCTCGCCCGCTCCCAGTACGTCGCCGTAGCTGAAGCCGCCGCAAGCCGCTAGGCCAACGAAGTCATCTAGATCAATCTTGCCCTCAATTATGTCGTTGAGATGTACGTCGACACTTGTGAAACCTGCACGATCGAATGCGGCTGCCATTTCGATCTGGCCGTTAACACCTTGTTCGCGGAAGATGGCTACCTTGGGTTTGGTGTCGTATTTGGCAGATAGGTTCTTGAAGTTTACTTCGGCAAATAGTCCGTCGTCATCTTGAATCGTCGCAAACTCTTGATCGGCCGTATCGGGGTTGTCGCGAAGTTTTTGCAATTGATAACTGGTGTCGGCCCACCACTCTTCTAGTTGTGGGCGGGTATTTTTGTAGACTTCAGTACCGTCCTGGATGACGATATCTTGAGATTCTGAGGGCTTGCCTATGATGGTTGCACTGTCGCCAAGTACCTTTAGGGCTGCGTCGGAGTCAGACGACTTAACTTGTATAACAGCGCCGAGCTCCTCGTTAAACAGTTTCTCAAGCGTAGAGCCGCTGAGCTGGCTAACATCAAGCTGTAAGCCACAGCGGCTGGCGAAAGCCATTTCTAGAATGGTCGTTAAGAGTCCACCGTCAGAACGATCGTGGTAAGCAAGCAGCTTACCGTCCTGGCGAAGACTGGTTAGGCTGTCGAAGAATTGGCGAACAGAAGTCGAGTCGGCGTCGGGGGTTTCGTCGCCTGTCTGATTATAGACTTGGGCTAATGCAGAGCCGCCAAGTCTTGTATTGCCGCCTGAGATATCAATAAGGATTAGAACGGTTTCCTCATTGGCTGCTAACTGTGGCGTAAGTGTGTTGGTGATATTCTGCACGGGGCTAAACCCAGTAATAATCAATGAAACTGGCGACACCACACTCTTGTCTTCTCCGTTATCTTGCCACATGGTGCGCATGCTCAGTGAGTCTTTGCCGACAGGGATTGTTAGGCCTAGCTCAGGTGCAAATTCTTCGCCGACTGCGAGAACGCTATCGTACAGATTCTCATCTTCCTTGCCAGAGCCAACGGCGGCCATCCAGTTAGCTGAGAGCTTAATGTCTGATAACTTTGCGATGTCGGTTGATGCGAGATTGGTTATTGTTTCGCCGATTGCCATACGGGCAGCGGCCGGTGCGTTGATAACTGCCAGTGGAGTGCGCTCGCCCATGGCCATAGCTTCTCCTTTGTCGCTATCAAAAGTCACTGCAGTAACGGCGGCGTCACTGACTGGAACTTGCCACGGTCCGACCAGCTGATCACGAGTTACTAGGCCGCCAACAGTTCGGTCACCAATAGTGATCAAGAACTTTTTGCTACCTACTGCCGGTAGCTTGAGAACGCGCTCAACAGCTGCTTCTAGCTTAACGATTGATAAGTCGAGTTTGCTGGTGATGGTCTGTTGGCGCTCAACTTGCTTAGATAGCTTGGGTGGCTTGCCGAACAAAACATTCATCGGTAGATCCACTGGCCGATTGCCGAAAAGTGAGTCGTTTACGATTAGCTGCTGGTCTTCTGTCACTGTGCCAACTACAGCAAATGGTGATCGTTCGCGAGCACAAATATCTGCAAACAGCTGCAAATCTTCTGGAGCTATGCCAAGTACATAACGCTCTTGAGCTTCGTTGCACCAGATTTCTAGAGGTGAAAGGCTTGGCTCATCGCTCGGAATATCGCGCAACTCAAAAATCGCGCCTCTTTCGGAATCGTGAACGAGTTCAGGCAGGGCGTTGCTCAGGCCACCGGCTCCAACATCGTGAATTGTGATTATCGGGTTCTTGTCGCCGTATGACCAGCATTTGTCGATGACTTCTTGAGCGCGTCGTTCAATCTCGCCGTTGCCACGCTGTACAGATGCGAAGTCCAGAGATTCGTTACTTGCACCGGCTTGCATACTCGAGGCTGCGCCACCGCCTAGGCCAATTAGCATGGCAGGCCCACCCAGTACTATCACTAATGACCCAACTGGCAATTGATTCTTGGCAACGTGTTTATCGCGGATATTGCCCAGACCGCCAGCAATCATTATGGGCTTGTGGTATCCCCAAGTGTCTCCGTTGACCTTTTGCTGGTAGGTGCGGAAGTAGCCAGTTAAGTTAGGCCGACCAAACTCATTAGCGAAGCCAGCTCCACCAATAGGCCCTTCAAGCATGATGTCTAGCGCTGAGACGATGCGGTCGGGTTTGCCGTAGACTTGCTCCCAGGGTCTTAAGTAATTCGGGATTTCAAGATTTGATACTGTAAATCCAGTCAATCCCATCTTAGATTTGGCGCCACGCCCAGTAGCTGACTCATCACGAATTTCGCCGCCTATACCAGTGGCTGCGCCAGGTATTGGGGCTATGGCTGTTGGGTGGTTATGAGTCTCAACCTTAATAACACTGTGCACGGGCTCCTGATGATAGCTGTATTCTCCACTTGAAGGATCACTGAAGAAACGACCAGCCTTCGGACCTTTGGTTACAGCTGCATTATCATGATAAGCCGAGAGGACGTCTTCGCCGCCGCGTTCGTAGGTGTTCTTGATCATTTTGAATAGGCTCTTAGGTTGAGCTTCATCGTCAATTGTCCAATCGGCGTTGAATATCTTGTGACGACAATGCTCGCTGTTAACTTGGGCAAACATCATAAGCTCGGCGTCGGTCGGGTCACGGCCGAGACCTTGGTAGGCAGCGTATAAGTAGTCGATTTCGTCTTCAGCGAGAGCTAGTCCAAGGTCTCTGTTTGCCGTAATTAGGGCTGATTTGCCAGAGGCAATATCAACTGTCTTTAACTTACTGGCAACAGACACTTCGAAGAGAACCTTGGCCGCACTTACGTCATCGAGAACGGCTTCAGTCATGCGATCATGAAGCAACTCGGCAACTGCCTCGTTGCGCGATGTCGAACCTGACACATAGTATGCGATACCGCGCTCTACGCGCTCAACCTGAGTTAGTCCAGAGTTATGAACTATGTCAGTCGCCTTACTAGACCAAGGTGAAATTGTTCCAGGTCTAGGCACAACCAAATAAGTCAGACCTTCGGTCTTGCCTGTAAAGGCGGATCCGTAAGTTGTTAGCTTCTTGAGTCTTGACTCGTCAATCGCCGATAACTCTTGATCAATGTTAACCGCATGGACGTACTCTGCTTCTACGCTAGTAATTGAGGAGTCAACTGCCTGAAGCTGGGCGAGCAGTTTGGTCTTGCGAAAGTTGGATAGTGCGTCGATACCACGATAGACCTGCACTAGCGTAACTCCAATGTCTCGCCGTCAAAGGTGATGTTCTTGGACTCTATGACTACCTGCTTGGGTCCTGTCTGGACTGAGCCAGCAATCCAAGCCTTAAGTCCGTTAGCGGCTGCAATGTCGACAACCTGCTGAGCTTCTGCCTGAGGAAGATAGACGGCGAACCCGGCGCCCATGTTGAAGTTGCCGTACATTTCGCTGTCGTCAGAGCCTGCCTGCTCTTGCATGAATCCAAACTCGGCTGGAGCTGGCGGCACTTCTTTCATCACGTAGCTGAAGGCTGCGGTGGCACGCATGAGTTTACGCCAGCCGTGACCAGTTATGTTGACCATATAGTGGAGGTCGAGCTTGGCTTCGAGTAAGGCTTTCACCAAAGAGACATATAGATGAGTTGGCGACAAGATAGCTTCGCCAAATGACCGGCCATCAGATAGCTTAGTCTCGTATATATCGGGGTTCTTCTCGGCAAGGCTGCGGACAAAGGTAATGCCATTGGCATGGATACCGCTACTTTCTATCAATACAATGGAGTCGCCATCCGCGAGTTTGTCGCCTAGAACTAACTGACTCTTGTCGGCGACGACACCGACGGCTGAGCCGCCAAGATCGATTGTATCTGGACTGATGATGCCCTTGAGCACTGGTGTTTCACCACCACCCCATGTGGCACCGATTGCCTGACAGGCAGCGCCCCAACCTTCGATGAGGTCACGGGCTCGCTCTTCGTCGTTCATCCACTTGGAGTCGCCGATGGCGAAGTAGGCATTTACTACTTGGGGCAAAGCTCCGACTACGACCAAGTCATTAACGATCATGGCGATAGTATCTTGGGCTATAGAGTCATAATGAGTTTTGCCCGTGTATGAACGGACGGCATCGGCTACGAGATTCTTGGTGCCCAAGCCCTCCACTACAAGAGAGCGGTAGACATCGCCGTCTTCCCAGACGTAGGCAGATTCGCCGCGGCTGGCGGGCATTTCGGCAGCACCGAAGTCACCAAGATTGGGAGCTGTTGCTTGGGCGCGTTTCTGTGCCAGAACTTTTATCGGGTCGATAGCGCTGTAATCAACACCACTATCAGCATAAGTTTTACCTGACTGCGCCACGCTTTTACTCCTCTTACTGATCTATTGTAGCAGGATAACTTGGGGCTTGCCAGAGTCCTTCTAAAGGGTTATTATAAGGATAAGTAAGATATAAGCGCATGCGGGCCTTTTTGCTACCAGATACAGCGAAAAACGTAATCGAATGCGCTTTTGTTACTTCTAACGATAACTAAATGGAGTGCCAATGCCACTAACAGCAGCCATGGATGAGTTCAAGGAGAAATGTGCTGTTTTTGGTATTATCGGACCAAAATCTAACGATACAACGGGCCTAGAAGCGGCTCGTTTAACTTTTTATGGGCTATGGGCACTGCAGCATCGTGGTCAAGAGAGTTCGGGCATTGCTAGTAGTGATGGCGAACAATTGTATGTGCATTCTGGCCCTGGATTGGTAGCGACCGTTTATCGTGAAGAAGATTTAGAACAGTTACCTGGGCACATCGCTGTCGGACACAATCGTTACTCTACATCTGGTGGAGCCGACGATTTTTATAACCAACCGTTCGTCCACAAGAAGCACAATATCGCCTTTACCCACAACGGCAACATACCTGACTGTACCCTGCTTAAGGAGTTTTTGACTAGTCGTGGCGTCAAGATCGACAAGTTCAATGATTCGTACATGATGACCGAAGCCATAGGTTGCTATATGGACGATGGACTAAGTTTGGTCGAGGCGATCAAGAAGTGCTACCCATTATTCACAGGTGTTTTCTCTGTAGTCGCTATGGGCAAAGACGTATTAGTAGCTTTTCGTGATCCCAAAGGTGTTCGCCCTCTGTCGATTGGGGCGCTTGATGGTGGTTATGCCGTGGCATCTGAGACCTGTGCTTTCGATACTATCGGCGCTAAGTTCCTGCGCGATGTTGAGCCAGGCGAATTGGTCGAGATTAACGAATCTGGCATGACTTCTCACCAAGTCGTTAAGGGCGAGCTTAAGCTCGACATTTTCGAGCTAGTCTACTTCGCTCGACCTGACAGTCTAATAGCTGGCAAGCGAGTTGATCTAGTTCGACAAGACTTTGGTCGTGTTATGGCTAAGGAATTTCCGATTGAAGCTGACGTAATTGTTCCCGTGCCGGACTCTGGCATCCCAGCTGCTCTTGGTTATTCACAAGCTAGCGGAATACCGTTCGAGATGGCGCTCATTAAGAACCGTTATATACATCGAACATTCATTCGCCCAACTACCCAGCTCCGCGAACGCGACCTGAAGATGAAACTCAACCCGGTTATCGAACTTATGAAAGATAAACGGGTTGTTTTGGTAGATGACTCAATCGTGCGCGGTACAACTATGCGCCATTTGGTGTCGATGGTATTCGAAGCCGGCGCCAAAGAAGTCCACCTACTTATTACTTGTCCACCAGTTCGCTATCCTGACTTCTACGGTATCAACACGCCTAAGCAGTCTGAACTACTTGCAGCTTATATGACAGAAGACGAAATGACTGATTACGTCGGCGCTACCTCTCTAAGATTCTTGTCCTTTGATGGCATGATCAGTGCCACAGGCATGCCGGCTAGTAGCTTCACCTGCTCTTGCTTCAATGGCGACTACCCGATATCTATTGGCAAGCGAGCTCAAGAGATTAAGATTCTAGCTCCTGGTGAAACCTTGCCCAAGCTCGACCGCAAAGAAACCAAACTGGCGACTGCTCGCGCCGCATGAAACCACGCATCGCCGTCCTAGCTTCGGGAAGTGGGACAACGGCTGAGGCTTATATTCGTGCTGGCCAAGCTGGCGATATAACGGCTCGAGTTGAGCTTGTGATTTGTAACCATAACGATGCTGGTATCGTGCAGCGGATTAAAGACCTGAACGCCGAGTTCGGTTTGAGCATCCAGACCTTGATTATTAATAATAAGACTCATCCTGCAGCTGAAGACGAAGCTGTACTACGTGGCCGTCAAACAGTAGCCGAAGAAGCCGCTATGCTAGAAGCCTTACGCCGCGGCAACTTCGATCTTATTGCATTAATGGGTTATATGAAACACGTCGGGCCGAGTCTGGTTAAGGCATTCGGCTGGCAGACAGATTACGAAAGTATCTACGATGCCATGATGGTCAACACTCACCCAGGTCTGCTGCCTGAGACACAGGCGCTCTATGGCGACAAGATTCAGCAATACGTTCTAGACAATAAGCTGGAAGACGGCGGCCAGACGCTTCATTTGGTGGCAGAAGAATATGATGATGGCCCAGTAATTGCCGAGCACAAAGTCCCTGTCGAGCCAGATGATACGGCCGAAACTTTGTTCGCCCGTGTTCAGGCTGTGGAGAAGCAATTCGTGCCAGTGGATATCGAGAATTTCATACTCGAGCGACGAGAATACCTAAATCAAGGAGATTCATAGGATGGCCGATGTCTTAGTAATTGGCGGTGGTGGCCGCGAACAAGCCTTAGCTTGGAAACTGGCTCAGTCTCCAGCAGTCTCGAAGGTTTATGTTGCTCCAGGTAACGGTGGCAGTAGCGGCAAGATCGAGAACGTTGACATTGGCTGGCTCGAAGTCGACAAGCTACTTAGTTTCGCTACAGATAACAAGATTTATCTAACTGTCGTTGGCCAAGAAGCATCATCAGAAGCAGGAGTTGTTGATGCCTTCAAGGCTGCGGGTCTTAGGATCTTTGGCCCAACTCAGGCTGCAGTTAAGATTGAATCATCTAAGGCCTTGTCTAAGGATCTAATGATCGACAATAACATTCCTACTGCCCAGTACAAGAACTTCACCGATGCCGACGAAGCACTTACCTACGCCAAGAGCAGGCCTCTGCCAGTTGTAATTAAGGCAGATGGTCTGGCTGAGGGCAAAGGAGTCACGATCTGCGCCACTGAAGAAGAAGTTGAAGCAGCGATTAACAAAACTATGGTTGATAAGGCCTTCGGTGATGCTGGTAATACGGTTGTAGTCGAAGACTTTCTCAAGGGACAAGAAGTATCAATACATGCTCTTTGCGATGGTCAAGAAGCTATAATCTTCCCTGCTTCGCAGGATCATAAGCAAGTTAACGATGGCGACCAAGGTCCTAATACTGGTGGCATGGGCGTCATTGCACCTGTCGAGTGGGTGACAGAGTCTCATATGGAAATTGCCCGCGACAGCATAGTCGAGCCAGCTCTCAAGGGGCTCAAGGCTAGCGGTGCTGAGTTCAGTGGCTGCCTCTACCCTGGCCTGATGGTCGACGGCGAAGATGTGAATGTAATTGAATTCAATGCGCGCTTCGGTGACCCTGAGGCCGAAGTCTATATGCGCCTTCTAGACAGCGACCTTTACGAAATTCTCCTAGCCTGTGCCGAGGGGCGTTTGCAGCCTTCAGAAGTTAAGTGGAAGAATAGCTTCGCAGCAACAGTCGTACTTGCATCAGGCGGCTACCCGCTTAAATACCAAAAAGGCCTGCCAATCAGTGGTATTGAAGACGCCGAGAAGCTAGATGACATTGTGGTCTTCCATGCTGGTACTGTGCGCGAAGACGATGTCGTCAAGACAGCTGGTGGCCGCGTCCTAAATGTTACTGCGACTGGCTCTACATTAGATGAAGCCCTAGACAAGGCCTACGCCGCCATTAAGTTAATAAACTTCGACGGCATGCATTATCGAACTGATATAGGCAAACGTCCTGGCGGTAGCTAGGCTACTGGCCTAAGTAGGCTTGCCAGCCCTGTTCTTGAACTTTGGCGTCCTTGGCGAGTACTTGGTCGTGCTGTTTCTGGACAAATTCTTTATACTTGGCAGCCAAGGCGTCATCGCTTAAGGCGAGAATGCGAACTGCTAGTAAGGCGGCGTTCTTGCCACCGTTCTCAGGCATTGTCGCCAGAGGTATACCAGGAGGCATAGCAACGTTCGACCAGAGGGCTTCGTGACCATGATCTGCACGTTTAATAGGAATAGATATAACAGGTAGGTTGGTTTGTGCGGCAGTTACGCCAGCCAGATGGGCTGAACCGCCAGCACCGGCGATGATAACTTTGAGACCGCGATCAGCTGCGCCACGAACATACTGGCTGGCCTCGTCAGGTGTGCGGTGAGCTGACAGTACTCGCACTTCGTTACTGACACCGAATTCATCTAGAACTTTGGCCGCACCACTCATAATATCTAGATCGGAGTCCGACCCCATAATAATACCTACCACTGGGTTACTCATAAGCTATAGCTCCTTTATGTTACCTACTATATCAGGAACTCTGCTGACGAGCACATCGGGTTTTGCTTGTTTTAGTCTACGAGTTGAATTATGGCCACCCGTGATAGATACGGTTTTGAGGCCAAGATTCCTGCCAATTCTCACTTCTTCGTCAGTGTCGCCAATGATTACAGCTTGGGACGCTTTGAAGTTCGTATCAGCCATATATTGCTGTAGGCGTTCTTGCTTGCCTTGATAGTGATTCATGCCTTGGGCCTCGTTGGCTAGGACTTCAGAAAAGTATTTACTCAATTTGAGACGCTCTAACTGTAGGTAAACTCCCTCCAGAGTGTGATTGCTAAGAATGATGCACCTAACGTCAGCCTCCAGTAGGGTATCCAGCGTTTGTCGTACACCAGCACGGGTTCGTAGTTTTGAGGCTCGCGGTTCGTAGTAGGCATGAAAGGCTCTTGCCATCCCCATCCCCTTAGCCTCAAACAACTCTTTATCAACGCCAATTTTCTCCATAAACTTAATCAACGGGGTATCGTAAAATTCACGATATTGCCGCATTGTTATGGGTGGATGATTGATAAATGCCAATTCGTGATTAACGCCGTCAAGTACGGCCAAAGTGTCAGCCAGTAATGTTCCATTCCAATCAAAAACTGCTAGTTTCATCATCGAGCGATTATATCGTATAATAAAGGTAATGGATATACAGACGATCGCAAAGACTGACTTTAAATTTGTCGGACAAACAGCGGTTTACCACGGCAAAGTTCGCGATATGTATACGATCAACGACAGGTTGATAATCTCAGTTGCTAGTGACCGCGTCTCAGCCTTCGACGTTGTGCTGCCCCGCGCTATTCCGTACAAAGGCCAAGTTCTTAATCAGCTAGCTGCTCACTTCCTAGGCAAAACCGAAGATATTGTCGACAACTGGCTACAGGCTGTACCCGACCCGAATGTCAGTGTCGGTCTACGTGCCGAACCTTTTATGATCGAAATGGTCATCCGCAGCTGCATGGTCGGTCACGTTTGGAGAGAATACAAGTCTGGTAAACGCGAGATATGTGGCATAGCCCTACCCGATGGGCTAGAAGAATACGATTCTTTCCCAGAGCCAATTATTACACCGACCACCAAGGCCGATGTTGGTCATGACGAAGACATTTCCGGTGAAGAAGCCGTCAAAATGGGCTTAGTTACCGAAGACGAGTGGGCGCAGCTCAGCGACTACACTCAGAAGATCTTCGCCCGTGGCCAAGAATTAGCTCGTGCTCAAGGGCTAGTGCTAGCTGACACTAAGTACGAATTCGGCAAAGTCGAAGGCAAGATTATTCTCATTGATGAAGTTAACACACCTGACTCATCCCGTTACTTCTACGCTGACAGCTATGACGCCTATGTTGGCGGCGCCAAAGACTCCACTCCACGCCACCTCTCCAAGGAATTCCTACGCGAATGGCTCATGGAGAATGGCTACAGTGGTCAAGAAGGTCAGACCATGCCTGAAATGACAGATGACTTTATCAAACAAGTCTCAGATCGCTACATTGAACTATATGAGAAGATGACGTCCGAAAATTTCGTCAAATCCGACACCGCCGACATTATCAAACGAATCGAAACCAACATCACCAACTATCTGAAAGATAATTCTTAAGATGAAGCCAATCAACCTACCTGTTGTTTCTCGAACACCAAATTACAGCGGGTTGGATCCGCTAGATGGACGTTATTACGACCCTGAGATCGCTAAATACCTATCTGAGAGCAGCCGAATTGCCTACCAAGCCTACGTAGAGGCCGCTCTAGGCCGTGCATTAGCCGAGTTCGGTGTTTGCACACCCCTGGTTGCTGACCAGATAGAAGAGGCGGTAGCGAAGGTCACAGCCGAAGCTGTTGCCGAACAAGAGAAGACCACCAAGCACGATGTTAAGGCGCTAGTTAACGTGATTAAGGCTAATCTGTCCGAGGACGCGCAACCATACGTTCACTTCGGCGCCACTTCTTATGACGTTGTTGCTACTGCTTTGAGCCTGCAACTACGTGATGCCGTCAACAAAGTTGTCTTACCTCGGCTGGTTGAGCTCGAGAAGACCCTCCTAACTTTGACCAAAGATTACGCCGAGACAGTTCAAGTCGGCCGAACCCACGGTCAGCACGCTGTGCCGGTTACCTTTGGCTTCGCGATGGCCGAATACGTCAGTCGTCTTGGCGAAAGCATCGTAGCCGTCAAAGACCTCAGCGCAAGTCTCAAGGGTAAATTCTCTGGTGCTGTTGGTGCTTACAACGCACTAAGCCTATTCGTAGATGACCCTATCAAGTTCGAGCAAACAGTTCTTGGCTACCTTGATATTGAGCCAGCGCCCTACTCTACGCAGATTGTTCCTGCCGAGAATTACGTGCGCCTAATTGATGAACTCGCTATCACAGCCGGCATTATGGCCAATCTGTCTCACGACATGCGTCACTTGCAGCGTAGTGAAATCGCCGAAGTCCGCGAAGCCTTCGAAGCTGGTCAGACTGGCTCATCAACCATGGCTCACAAGCGTAATCCTTGGAACTTCGAGAACGTCATCAGCATGTCTAAGCAAGTCATGGCTCAGATTGTTAACGCTAACCTCAATATCAGCAGCGAACATCAACGCGATCTGACTGACTCGGCTTCAGCCCGCTTCTACCCCATAGTCCTAGCTAGCGTGGCGTCCATGGCGCAGCGCCTAGATCGCGTAATGAGTAAGATCGAAGTTGATCCCGAGAACATGAAGCGTAATCTATATCTTAGCGGCGGCGCCATTGCAGCCGAACCTCTCTACCTCTTGCTTGAGAAGTATGGTCACACTACCGCCCACGAAGTCTCCAAGACCCTGGCTCATCAAGCTCTAGAAGCCAAGAAGACTTTGTATGAAGTTGCCTCCACTGACGACGGAATAACAGACTACTTTGACAAGTTCACGGACGAAGAGAAGAAGATTCTTAAGGAGCCCGAACAGCACTACACTGGTCTAGCCACCAAGAAGGCGCTAGCCGTTCACGACCACTGGCAATCCCAGCTAGGCAACTAAGGCGAGTGATTGGAACCGATCGTCCAGTCGCTCGGTGACTCGGTTAAGCTCGGCCGTACCGACTGGTCTGAGTGCCAAGATCTGTCCTTCGCTCAAGGGTATATCGTCACCTTCTTCTAGGCAACAACCTAAGATTATGCCGGCGGCATTAGCGAAACCGTTTGCTGTGGCTGCTAGGCCACTGACCCAATTCTCGTCATAGTTTTTAGCAATTCTCGCGTCGCTGCCACCTGATTTGACTTGAATTCTTAGGTCTGGGAACATGAAGCGCTCAGCAATGCGGCTCAACGATATACCAGTATCCCAGTTTCTGTCTCGCTTCCTGCCCTTGTCTTCTCGGGTAAGAGCCTGTCTGCCAAACCATTTGGCTGTCGGTAATTCGTGGGCTTGAGCTCTTTCTCCAAGTAGCACCGGAACTGCCTCGCATAATCTGCTATTGATCTCAGGACATATTACAGCCATCGGCAGCGTTTTTCTGCCTGCTCGTCTGACTGCCTTGTAGTTGCTGGTCAGTGGCTCTCGGGCTGCAGCCTTGCCCCAGTATTTAATCTCAGCCATTCGAAACTGCGCTACGGTATAGGCATCAACTTGATCGCGCAAGCCCCCACGTTTTAGTCGGCCTGAACTTAGGTTTTGTTCGCCCTCAGTGATTACTTGCTTGAGTAGATCCTTGGCGTTACCTAGCCAATCAACCCCATTAGAGGAGTTATTAACCGAGCAATCGACAAAGGCATCTAGGCAAATTTCTGAGGCCATAACTAAGGCGCTAGGTTTGTTGCCGTCTCCACGTTCCATGACGCTAGTGTAAAGTCGTTCGGCCATTTCGGCTGACGGCCGATTACTGCCAAATTTGGTGTATTTTCCAAAAGGTGTCTGGAACGGGTTTACATTCAGCACTCGCATAATCAACAATAATACCACAAACGAGTACTAAAATCAAGTGCTTATTCGAATCAATGGGCGTAGAAGCCGCGGCCAAGCTTGTCTGGCACCATGGCGATGGCAGTGCCGGCGTCAGCCAGGGTTTTGATGACCGTTTCGTCACCGACTGAACCACTGGACGTCAAGATTGCCGAAACACCAGCCGAAGCCAGTAGAGCTGGCCCATCTGGGAACGGGAAGAAACTATCGCTGTAAGCGACCGAGCCTGCCAGCTTGCTCTTCTCCAGGGCGATCTTTAGGATAAGCTTATCACCGTTCTCGGCAAGCTGCGGTGGCGTTAAGGTGGTTCGTGCTAAGGCTAGTTGACCAGCACCAACTCTGTCCTGCTGACCAACACCGTTACCGATCAGTTGGCCGTCTTTCACGATAGTAATGGTGTTGCTGTTGCTAGTAGAGCCAACCGCCCAGCCCAGTATCATGTCGCTCTTATGCTGATCGCTAATTGCGCCATGCGTCTGAATGTAGTCCGCCGAAAGATCCATTACGAAGTCATAATTAGGCTGCTCAAGCGTACCGCCGCGGACAGGACGGCCTCGTCGAGAGCTATCTAATGAAGCTTTGCCGAGATCTGTCAGAGCAGGATTGATAACGATTCTTAACTTGTTGCGGCTTAACAGATACTGAGCTTCTTCGCTGACCGAAGCCCCGACTACTCCGTCTAGAAGTCTTGGCTTGTCACCGTCCATGGCGTAATGCATCAGAGCATCAGCAACTGATTCGTCTAAAGGCGCATTAATCATAATGACGCCGCCGAAGATAGCTCGGGTGTCGCCTATTAGCATCTTCTGAATAGCTTCCACGGCTGTTTCGCCGATAGCTGCGCCACAGGCATTGCCGTGCTTAACACCGACGGCGATAAACGGCACTTTGCCGAAGTTAACTTCGAAGCCAGCAGCAATATGCGTAACTGTCTGAAGCAAGCGATCGATGTCGGTCATGTTGATGTAGCTGCGTTCCATACCCTGAACATGTTCGAACTGATCGATACCGAGCGGGTCGACAGCGACGCGGTTGTCGGCATAGAAGCCTGCTTCGGCTTGCTGCGGGTTTTCACCGTACTTAGTCGGACTAGACAAGCGTGCCAACGATCCACTGACAGATGTGCCGTTGAGGTACTTAGCCGAAGTCATAATGTAGCGGGCGGCCTCGTATTCTGCTCGGGCAGCCAAACCGTCTACAAACTCCGGCTCAGACGGCATATCTGCCTTCAGCCATTCCAGGACAGGCTGGCGTTGTGAAGCATGTGATAAGACAATGCGACGACCCTTGGCGGCTGATCGGAGCATAGTAGGTCCGCCAATATCGGTTTGGGTAATAACGGATTGCTTAGAGGCGTCGGGTGCAGCAATTGCCTCCTCTAGTGGGTACATATCAACGCAAACGAGATCGATTATAGGTATCCCAAGTGAAGTCATTTCGGCTATATCTTCAGTGCTGTTCTTGTCGGCGAGTAGCCCGGCCGAGATTTCGCGCGATAAGGTTACGACGCGGTGCCCAAGGATTGCACCTCCTCCAACCAGAGATGTAACGTCGTTAACGGGTATTTTGGCGGCTTCGATTGCCTTAGCCGTGCCGCCAGAGGCGTAGACTTGCCAGCCTAGATCGACTAGACCTCGAGCGAAGTCTTCAATTCCAGTCTTGTCGTACACCGACAAAAGCGCAATACCTTTGGTGTCGCTCATCGTTCCTCCTTAGTTTTGTGGCCTGCACCAGCTTTGATACCTATTAGTATCTTATAAATTGCCATGCAGGACAAGTTCAAACAGATCCCATAATGCCATTAGGCAAAACAGTAGGCACTTGCTAGAATGTGAAATACATATGAAAACTAAGCCCACAAGCATCAAAGTCGCGGTGGTTGGTGTCGGTAACTGTTTCTCTTCGCTCTATCAAGGGCTAGCTTATTATAAGAAGAATGCTAAGGAAGATGTGCCTGGGCTGATGTTTGATGATATCGGTGGCTATGCTGCTACAGACATAGAGGTAGTAGCTGCCTTTGACGTTGATAAGCGCAAAGTCGGCAAGACCTTGGATAAGGCGATATTCGCTAAGCCAAACTGTGCCCGAGTGTATATGCCCAAGGTTCCTGCGGGTCCCAAAGTCAAGATGGGCAACCCCTTAGATGGTATTTCTGATTACATGGAGCAGCAGCCCGAAGATGAGGCGTTCCGAGTTGCCAAGCTCAAGTCCGTTGATGTTGTTAAGGCTCTCAAGGCTAGCAAAGCCGACATTCTGATCAATTACTTGCCCGTTGGCTCGCAGAAAGCTACTGAATTCTATGCCCAAGCGGCTATTGACGCTAATGTGGCCTTTCTCAACTGCATCCCGGTGTTTATTGCCAGTGATCCTAAGTGGGAGAAGAAATTCGTCAAGGCTGGATTACCGATCGTCGGTGATGATATGCGCAGTGCCTTCGGTGCAAGTATCCTGTCTCAGGTGTTGCAGGAGTTGGCCTTTGACCGAGGCTTCGCTGTCGACTTCCACCAGCAGATTAACATCGGCGGTAACACTGACTTCAACAATATGATGGTTCAATCGCGCTTAGCGTCTAAGAAGAAGTCCAAGGAGAACGTAATTCGTGCTCAGAACGACCTGCGTGGCATACCAGTACCCAAGAATAGCCTATTTGCAGGCCCTAGCACCTATTTGCCCTACTTAGAGGACAACAAGGTTGCTTACTTCAATCTACGCCTCAGAGGCTTCGGTAATGCGCCCGTCAACCTCGACATCAAGTTATCAGTTCAGGACTCCGAGAACAGCTCAGGAGTAGTTATAGATGCCATCAGATATCTCAAGGTAGCCCGAGAACTTGGCGTTGTCGGTGCTCTGCGGGGGCCGAGCGCATGGACTCAGAAAACTCCACCTGAACAGATGATTTACTCTGAGGCCAAGGCGGCTTGCGAAGCTCTTGCCATGCGTGAAGTCAGTGCCAATAACACCCAGATATAATAGGTATATAATCTTATTATGAATAAGAAGTTGATGATATCTGCGGCTGCAGTGCTTATGGTAACTGTTGTAGGGGCTTTATTCATAGGGATTATTAGTTCTGGTATTGAGCCTAACGAGACGTCACGTGCATCAATAGCCGCATCTGCCGTAGTCAACTCGAATCAAGATCAGCAAGAAGATACTGTTAAAATGGTCGAAAAGATCGGTGTAATATCCTGTCTCAAGCCGCTTGATGAAACCAATCCCCAGACTTCTAGCTGTGCTATTGGCTTAATTCAGGCTGACGGCATTGCCTATGCGCTATATTCGGCAGATCCTACCTTAGTGGGTAGCTTAACGTCAGGCCAGCGGATGCAGATCATGGGCTTCATCGTTCACCAAGTTACAGGCTACAAGACGGCAGGCGTAATCTCTATTCATGACCTGAGGCGTCTCTAAATTAGCGTATTATTGGAGTATATGAACAAAGACATTCAGGCCTTCAATGATTCCAAGTCAGGCGACGAACAAGCTATTTGCGAGCTACTAGCCAAGGAGATTAACCGTGGCCTGCCTAGTGCAGAGAGCAAGATATGGCATGGCGCTCCGGTTTGGTTTATCGATGGAAATCCAATTGCTGGTTACGATGTCCTTAAGAATTGTGTCAGATTGCTGTTCTGGAGTGGTCAGTCATTTGACGAGGCTGGACTAACAGACGAAGGCAGCTTCAAGGCAGCCGAGGCGCGCTACACTGCAGCAGACCAAGTTAATAACGATGACCTAGAGCGTTGGCTCGAGAAGTCGACCAGAATTCAATGGGATTACAAGAATATTGTGAAGCGACGTGGTGTGCTGGAGAGATTGAAGTAAGCTTAGCCTTTAGTGGCTGGTTAGATAGTCCAGCAAAGCGTCGTTGGGAGCAAACTCTACTAACTCTTCAAGACTAATGCCTAGGTTGGCTTCAACAGCAGGTTGCCCTATTTGGTAGGCATCAATGTATCTTGATATGTCTCGCTCGTCCTTGCTGTGAGCTGACCCGACATAGGCTTCGGTCATTTCTCGCATTTTGCTCGGAACCGTAAGGTCATATTTGGGTAAATTCCACCCTAGACTTCCACCTATCGGCAGACCAATGTCACTGCCCGCTTCGGGTAAGCCGTTGTCGGGCTCTATGCTTTTTACGGTCATCGTATCGTAGCCATCACCAAAACGCACCATAAGGGGGTTGATCCTGATCCCTACATAGCTTTTGACAGGAATGGCTTGATAGCCAGTTGAGACTGGGCCGAACATACTCTTACGATTATGGCCAACACTGTTGAAGTAGATCTCGTCATCTGCCACTATTCCGACTTTCCAGTCATAGCCTCGCTGTAGCATCAAAGGTTCATCGGTAAGGAGCATTTGCTCGACTGCATCTAATTCTGCTAGGCGTTCAGGTGCAATAATTTGACCAGAGATAATAAGGCGATCGAGTATAGGCGTGCCCGTAGTCGCACCCTCTCTTGCTTGCTCGCCAAGATCATCAATGACAGCTATGGCTCCAGCATACTGGTCTCTGTTGGCGCCGGTGACTTCAGAATCAGGGATAGCCTGCAGCTCTAGGGCACGGGCTGATTCTTCCCAATAAGGTGCTGGGTCTAACTGCTGCGGTGGCGCAAGATTACTCATTTATGAGAGATTACGCTCGATATGCAACAAATGCAAGCATGAGCAGGACAAATACTATAAATAGAAAGCTAGAATTTTGCGATCTCGAGCTTGTGCATCTTCATCATGTTGGCGAAGGCATTTGGACGCTTCAATAGTTCACCCACATTTTTTGGTATGATTTGCCAGCTTAGGCCGTAACGATCCTTGCACCAGCCGCATTGCTCAGACTCAGAGGCATGCATCAGCCTGATTTGCTTTACTTCTCGCGATGATTGCAGCCCATCCAGCAGCATGGTCGGCGCATGCCTTGTAGGAGTTCCTCAGGTACTCGCTTGATACGGCGGGTTCTTGTCTCTGCCTGCTTGGCATCCTCCACCCAACAGATCCACTCATTCCGTGCTAACGGTGTAATATCTTCCCACAGATCGAGAGCGGTGGAATCGTCGACCAACACCTTGCGCAAATCTGAAGGAAGCTTGTGTGCCACGCCTTCTGAGATAGCTGGCTTAACCATAACTTAACTATACCATCAAAAAAATGCATTCTTCGCAAAGTGTTTGCTATGCTTAACTCGTGCCATTTAATCACTACGCAAAAATCAAACGTATTCTAGACGAGCGAGCTGACGACTGGGTAATTAGGCGAATTAACGAACCAACCCAAGCTAAGAAATTCAACGGAGAAGTAGTTAGATATGCGCACTATTATAAGATCTACAGCGCTGGCGGCGAGCCAATCAAATATTGCAAATTCCAGCAGATCGAACGCCTAGCTCGAGTGCTAGAAGTTCCAGTCGAAGCCTTGCCGATTGTCGAAACCAACGAGATGGCCAACTGAGGCTGCGATAGACTATAGCTGCCCTACCGCCTAGCCCCAAAAAATAATGATTTGAATGTGCGAGTAATTTGTGGTATTTATAGACTACTCATAAAAAGCGTACCGACTGTCACTAATTATTAGGTCGCTAGGAGAGTAAACTTATGGCTATTCCAGCAGAATCAAGTCCAAATCCAGATGCAGGCCCCCTGCAGAGTGCTGATGTAATACCTTTGAGCGGTTTGCCTATTTGGGGTGGTTTAGACCGACGTGACATGAGGGAAAGGCTGCTCAATGTCGGTGAATCCCTACTATACTTCAATAGCTTGAGTGATATGGAGCCCGCGGAACGTGAGGCCACGATTATTGGTGTGAGCGAATCAATGGTTGATGCATTTTACCCTATAGAGACCCATGTCAGCGGCCGAGAAGGTGCCGATAAGGAAATGCTGGTAACCGAACAAGGTACCTATAATCTAGGCGGCGGCGCGAATGTAATTCGTGGCGCGAGTCTATATGCGCGTCGAATCAAAATGATTACGCGTACAGGCCAATTGCCACCACTGACTGACGAGATAAATACTCTGCTAGATGGCCTTCCCTCTAATGTTGAAGTAGCCAGAATTATAGATCCCAACTCACAGAATGCCATTAAGATAAGATTCTTAGGCGACGATGATATCGTTATGGGGGCGGTTAACTTTAAGCCAACTGAACTCGGACCCAAAGAAACCGATGCACTGGTTGGTGAGGCGTCAAAGTCCATCAATCAATTCTTGCAAGAAGAGGGCAAGTGCACGTTAATCGTCAGCGATTACGGAAGGGGGCAGCTAACTGAATCGGCGGCAAGCGCCCTCAGTCTAGCTCTTAGGAATTCTAATGTGCCTCGAGTATTTCTGGATCCGCGTCCTGATCCGAGTTCGTTACATAAGTTTAATATATACGGCGCCATATTGACGCCTAACCGACAGGAAGCGCAGCTGTTGGCTGGCGAGAAGGTTATTCATAACGGCAAGCTTGACTCGGCGCATGCCGCTGCCGAAGACATACTTGGTAATTATCCTGATGTCAAAGGTGTCATAGTGACGTTGGATTGCGACGGGGCTTTGTCCGTTGATAGGGACGGTACGGTTGCACACACCCCTGCAGTAATCAAAGATACTGAAGTAATAAATCCTTCAGGTGCTGGTGACATTGTTATAGCTGTCAACGCTCTGCTACCAAGGGACGAATTCGGTGCTCAAGCGGTACTGGACACTGCCGTGTGGTTAGCAGGAGTTTCTGCCAAAGAAAAAAACACTTCTACACTGTCTCCTCAATTGGTGAGCGACGCCCAGGGCGAAATAAACAAGTTGTTGAGAGAGCTATGACCGCAGGAGCTGAGCAATCATTATTTCTATCGGTCTATGCCGAAGTGACTGAGCATCATCAAGGTGCTTTTGTGCCTGAGGAGGCAGCGCTGAGTATTAGTGAAGCTGCTGGCGTTGATGTTGCTGATGTCAGAGCCATTCTAGATAGGCCGCCTGCGGAAGATAGTATGTACCCTGACGCAACTAGGTTTTTGCCACGACTTATTGAAGCTGCCGGCCAATATATAAGCATATGGACTCAGGGTGAAATGGTAACTTCGCAAGGCGAGCCGGGTTATCAAGTTAGAAAAGTTGATCATGCAGGCATATCTGGTCTGCTTGACCCAAGCTGGCAAGTGCAAAATAGCCCTGCCGGCCTGCCTAATATTCTGGGTCATATTTATAACAAATCTAGCGTTCTACAGCCAATCATTTCCCCATTAGCAGAAGGTGATTTTGGAAAAATTGTCATCGTCGACGATAAGCCGGTTAACCATGTTCTTGCCCATCAGGCTCTGCAAGATCAAGGCTGGGATGGAACCACGGAACACTACTTAATGGCTCGAGCAGGCATAAATGGTAGTGATCGCAGCGAGTTCCCTTTCGATCATACCGTCGAATCATTTGAAGAAGTTCCAGCTGAGCCTGATGTCGACGGGAGAACCCTCTGGCTGATCGACTTGGATTATACTTTGATTGATCACAAACGAGTCATCCAGCTGTATAGTAGAAGGATAGATGAACTTAGTGGAATCACCGATGATATACGGCCTCAATAGGATAAAAGATCAAGAATTAAGACAAAAAATAAGTTACTTACTAGAGTCGGAAGACTATAGTAAGGCGTTCTTGACCACTGATTACTCCGTCGTACAAAATCCAGTTGGGGTTTACCCGCCTTTTGATATCTATCCGTTACCTAAGCCTAAGCTCCAACGGCTGCCTAAGCTAGATATTGTCCTTATGGACATGGATGGAACTACTACCACTACTGAAGTGTTATGTCTGCATGCTCTAGAGACACTAGTAGTTAAACTTAGTGGTGACCCTGATCTAGTCTTGGACAAAGTCAAAGACTATCCTCACATCATCGGCGACAGCACCACAAAGCACATCGAGTATCTAATAGCTAAATATAGAAAATCGTTCAGCCTTAGCGCTACCAAGGCGGCCTTTTTGGAAGCGGTTTCATGGAACATTAAGCATGCCAAAGATGCGGACAGGAAGAATGAGGCGAATGCTGCCAAAAGATTATTCTTATCTGAAAATTCTACGGAAATGTCCAACATGAGCCAGGCTCTACTGCTCAAAATCGGGATAGAAATATATTATCAAAGGTATCATTTCATACTGAGTAGCATTGATAAGGGTGAGGGCGATGCCCTGTCTGCTGCATTAACTGATGGCCGAAATCTGATAGAACCGATGGATGGCATAGCAATTTTCTTAGTATTTATTAAGGGCTGGCTGGGTGACGAGGTAGATTTTATCCAAGAGTATTTCAGTTTGAGCCCAGCGGCCTTTAAGAAGCTGAAGTCCGTTGCTAGTAGATTCGCAGAGCATGATACCAAAGTCGGTCTAGTGACCTCCTCTACTTCTTACGAGGCAGGGGTCGTGCTTTCACAAGTCTTTACACTAATCAGGCAAGAAATATCAGATTGGCCAATATCAAGCAAGCGGAAGAAGGATATTTTGTCTAGGTTAAAATCCTACACGTCTTACTACGACACAGTGATTACGGCCTCAGATTCGAATGAAATACGGCTTAAGCCTCATCGGGATTTGTATGGCATAGCCTTGCGAAATCTCGGCCACAAACCCAATGATATTGTTCTAGGCCTTGAGGATAGCGAGCCGGGAATTTTGGCATTGCGAGCCGCGGGCGTCCCTTATGCTGTGGCAGTGCCTTTTGAGCACACCACCGGCCATGATGTGCGGGCTGCATGGAAGGTTGCTGAGGCTGGCGCTAAATCAGTTCTGTTGGACGACTTCTTGTATCTCGAGACCTAGCTAATTCTAGTCGCCTGATAGAACAGAATCAGAGCATAAGCTATAAGTACGATACCAAAAGCCCTAGAAAGTTGGACGACTGTAGGTGGCGCTATCCTATGTCTAGTTTTGTGAACAATGTACGCCAGAGGAATGAAAAAGACCAAGAATCCAAGTGCTATAAAGAAGATGTTTACGAAGCTTAGTAGATGATTTGACATAGAACTAAGATAAGAGCTACTGAGTGATATCCATAAGGCAATAACAATTGGGCTAGTTACGGCAATGATCATACCTGTAAAGAATGATCCGCCTCTTAGAGTGGGCTTTTCGTCGTAGCTAAGTTCAACAGAAGACTGCTTAAGTTTCAACGCACCGTAACTAACCCAGAGCAAGATTAATCCGCCCAAAATGTAAAACAGTATCTTGACAGTGTGGTTAGTAAAAAATTGAGACAGACCAAAAAAGATAGCTAGCAATATGATGAAGTTGCCGCTAAATTCTCCAAGTACAAGCAGCACACCCTCGCGAAAGCCCTTGGTTAGCGTACGTCTTACCAGCTCAAAGAAAATCGGCCCGGGAATAGCCGCAATTGATACGCCTATCAATATGCTCTCAAACATTTTGGTAATCATTAGTAACAATGATAACAAATAAAAAAGCACTTCATACAAAGTGCTTATGCTTGGCTCCCTCTTGTAGACGAGCTTCGCGACTATTCTAGTCTTCAGAGCTCTGGGCTGCTTGAGCTTGCGCCGCAGAATAGATATCCCATAGACCCATAAATTGCTGCTGGTATATGGCCGCATTGTTGCCAACTGCTTCGGCATATCTTCTCATAGAGACTAACAAATTTATCACATGACTGCCCATGAAAGCGCCGATGGCTTCGGTAGCTTCACCATCGAGTTCTTCTAGTGCGGTATCCGTATCTGCTTCATCTAGCTCTACGCTCTCTTCAAACAGTCTTCTGACAGCCGCCGCACCATCCGTCTGATCGGCTATCATAGCTAAAAAGCGATTTTTAGATCTAATTCTTGGATCTTTGTTGGCGCTCTCTCGTAGCTGAGCTTCGAGCTTGTCTTGTATCGCTATTGCATCTTCTCTTTCTTGATCGGGGCCGGAGAGATAAGTATTTGGGTCTGGATAAGATCTTACTTGGTATTTTTGTAAATGTTCACGTTTAATTGCGTCCCATTCTTTGTCTACTTCATCTGTTACTAATAGAGCGTCAATTACATATGATGGTTGGTTGAGAACTTGCAATATCCAGTCCAATGCAATCTCTGGATCACTAAGATCGTTTAGTCTGGGTGTAGTTATTCTGGCATCTGGATCAAAACCAGTCGGGGTATTCTCAACTAAAGTCATAAAAATAATGATACCATAAAAAGTGGTATTAGTAAATAGCTTGGCTCCCTCTTGTAGAAGAGCTTCGCAACAACTCCACCTGCACACAAGTCGTCGCTAATTAGCTATGAAACGGTAGTACGTCCAAGTACCTATCAGACCTATCGCAAGCCCGACGACTAATATAAATATGCCGCCATAAATACGCTTACTCAATTTAGGAGAATCAAGCATACCATCCTTGTTATTAATGGGTAGGCCAATAAATTCGGCCACATTGGCTGCTATCAATTGTTCTTGAGAATCGCTTGGATTAGATCTCCTGACTCCGTCTGCAAAGTGAAGGGTATCCGACTTAATGGTAATCTTAGAATCATCACCCTCAAAAATAAGCCACAGCGTAGGCGGAGCAGACTTAAAAGCTCTAATATGCTTCACGCTGAATTTGTTCACTTTACTCAATTGTGTAGACTTTGATCTCGATAGAGCCCCAAATATATAGGTGTTTTGACGCGCAATCTCATCTTTCACTTTGTCGATCGATAGAGTACTCACATGAACAGTGACTATACAAAAAAGACCATACAAAATACATGCTGTTGGCACAAGCACTTCCCAGATAAGATGATCACCTTTAACGCCGACTGTGCCAGTAATTAGGACTAGGCCAAGGATTGAGATAAAACTGCCTGACCAAATCGAGGCTTTTGAAATACGACACTTTAGGACTAAACGATTTTCGGTCTGCTCGGTAATATCCATAGCCATAGTGTAGCAAAATAAAAAGCACCTTATTCAAAGTGCTTATGCTTGGCTCCCTCTTATAGACGAGCTTCGCAACTTTCCTATGTACGCCAACCCAGAACTAGCAAGCAAAACATATAAATAATCGGCACAGCAGCAGGCAGGAGGTATGCATACAGCGCATAATTTTGCTTCTTTGACCTACGCATGAGATGAGCTGTAATCGTGCCTAAAACGAGACCTGACACTGAGCCAATCAAGCCGTAAATAACACCTATGTATGGCAGTAGTATGCTCCAGTTAGAACCGTCATCGTTCAGCAGCGGATGGTTAGAGGTATAGAGCTTACTGTTCAACAAGGCCATCAGCCCTAGAAGCAGACAGATTACAGGTGTAGCAATAAGTGAGAGATATATAATTTTGTTTTGCTGTTGCTTGGAAGTCATCCCCGAATTATAACAATTAAAAGACCCTCAAAGAAGTGCTTTAAACATGGTACGATTAGTTACGAAGACAATAACCTAACAAAAACTATCAATGGACATCACATATCTTATTACTAGTATTTTTGCCGAAAGCACCGGCAAAACCATCGATAAGCTAAACTTCAAGAAGAACAAGATTGATCCAAGACAGTCATTGCTTGTGACCTTTGCTGTGATGACGCTGTCCGTACTGATATATGTCATTATTACTGGTCAATCTTTACCAAGCCTATCATTAGCTGTTCTTGCGCTAATGATTGGTATCGCGCTGTTTTCTTTTGGCGGAAATGTTTTTGACGAGGTCAGTCTTCAAAAAACCGACCTGTCTCTGCGTGAGCCACTCGTTGATTTTGAGCCAGTGGTCACGGGGCTATTAGCCTATGCACTTTTTCCTGAAGAAAGAAATCCAGTGTTCCTCGTGGCATTCGTTCTATGCGCACTAATTGTGAACTGGGGCATTCATAGGCGTAAGCTTCGCAGGTCTCAAATCAAGGGGATGTTTTATTTATGGATAGCTGTAATCTTGTATGCCATTGTGCCGATATTCTACAAAGAAGCGCTTGATTATATGTCGCCAGAATATATTGCTCTGTTTCGTCTCAGCAGTATATTCGTGCTGTTAATTATATTTTTTAGACCAAAACGCCATAAGAGGCTTACGAGCAAAATGATTGGCTACAGTACGACGGCGGGACTTGCCTATGCAGTCGGGGCGGTCGTTAGTATTTATGCCATTCAGGTGTATGGACTCGTTCTAACGATGCTGTTTCTCATGCTTGGCCCTGCTCTGCGCTATCTTGCTGGGCAGTTGATTCTGCATGAGAAAGTTCGTCGTGGCGAAGTGCTATCAAGTCTTATGCTTACAATAGTCGTCGCTGTAGCGGCATTTATGAAGTAAGGATCGCAGCTTAGACTTTGCTAGTTGGCGTTGTTCGGCGGATTTTTAAGTTTTTCTATCTCTTCGCCAATTTCCTGTGGCGTGGCAGTCGAGCCAATCATCTCTCTACTTGGTGGCAGAGTTAATTCTGGTACGGTAGTTGCGGCAGGCTGAACTTCAACACCAGTCGTCGGTGCGTCCGTTAGATCGGACTGTTCAATACTAAGTTGGATGATGGGTTCTGCGGCATTTTTATCTTCGGGTATATCAGGGCTATTCATAATCATATAATACCATGAAGCGCTAGCTTTCATAATGCTTATGCTTGGCTCCCTCTTGTAGATGAGCTTCGCAATTTCATAGTTATGGATCAATTGGATGGTGGTTGAGATCGAGTAAGTCTAAATTGGTAGTAACGGCTGCATCGATAGCTTGGCTGATTGTTAGATCTAATTCAGTTGCAAGTATACATACTCTTGTAGCGCTTTGCCAAGCCGGAACCATAGATATCGCCTCATATAGCTCAGTTTTAGGTATCAACAATTCGGGAGGTCTACCGCTAAATCTTGTCTGCGATCTATCTAGCTCTTTTGTGATAAAGCCTGCCCGGTACAATCCGCGAACAGCTCGAACGGCGTAGACATATGATGTTTCGAGCTTTGACTCCACATATTTGGCTACGATAGGTCTATCTTCATTGACAGCAATAAACCCGGCAGTATATGCAATCGCGCTGTCGCTGGGCACACTCCCGCCACAACTAGGCTTAATTTGATCAAACTTAGACTGAATGTATGCTTGTCTAGACGAATCAAGAGGCGTGTCTATAAGTCTACTCGTATTCATAAAATATAAAATACCACATAATGTGGTATCTGTATAGTGCTTATGCTTGGCTCCCTCTAGTAGAGGAGCTTCGAAATATCGATGTCCTTGAGTGCAGATCATTAACTTTTCATTAACTCATAGATCTGCAACTGGAACTACTTCTGTATTAGTAGTATCCTAGCAGTAAATTATGAGCGCCTTATATATCAACAAGCAGACGGAGGCAGAGAAGGACGACTTCTTGTTTGAATGCTTTCATGACACGGGGGTTTTAGATGAGTTGGCTAGTTCGTCATACACGATATTAACGGGTCGAAAAGGCAGCGGCAAAACTGCGGCAGCAAGATATCTTGAGAAAAACACCAAAAAGTATTCCATAGATTTTGCGTATCGCCTGTCAGTGAGGAATTTTAATACGGTCACTGAAACTTCTGAAAAGGACAAGCTAGCATCACTGTTGTCATACATAGCTATAAAATCAGCCCAGAAGATGCTTAACACAAACTATCTTGATAAAGCTGGCCTGAAATTCTGGAAAGATTTCTTGCTACAGAATGGCTTGCAGCAACTATCTGACTATGAGACTTACGCGATCAGCAGAAAAACAAATAAGAAAAAATTTTCCATAAAAGCTGTGGCCTCATACCTTATAGCTAAAGGTGAGGCGAATGCAGGAACAGAGCACGAGTCTGTTAAAGAAAGAACGACAATATCTGACAGCCCGTCTGCTCTCTATGATGCTCTGAAACAGACGGTAAACAAAGACAAGGAAATCATAATACTTATTGATGACTTGAGTGATTATCTTGATGAGTCGGACGAGAAGGCGCTCCAAGAAGACATCAACATCATAAAAGATCTACTATTAAGCTTGCAGACCTATAATCTTGCCTTTAGAGAAGAAGGCGTAAAAATAAGATTTGTTTCGCTCGTAAGAGCAGACCTATTCTCATATATGTCAGGGTCTAATATCAACAAGCTCGTGTCTGACAGTCTTGAACTGCAGTGGGACGAGAAAAGCTTCTCGAGCTTATTAATAAAAAGGATGCCATATTTTGCCTCCGACCTCGATCATCACCTGAAAGACCCAGTACAATCACTCAAAGATAGGTTTCCAGACGAGATATTTGCTGATTACTTGAAAGACTTTACTACAAATCGATACGAAAGTAATTTTTATGCTTACATGGCTGCTATATCATTCAACAGGCCACGCGACTTTCTCCAATTTTGCTACGCTATGCGGAACAGGTTGAGTCTTAAGCATCCTGCCACCTTTGAAAACATAAACTCTGCAGAGATTGAGTATACAGACTATTTTATACAAGAGCTTAGAGACGAACTGTACATAGCAAGTCGTGTGTTTCATTATGATCTCTCCGAAGAAAGACTAAACCAGCTGATTGAATTATTAAGTCAACGCAATGGATTCAACGCTCCACAACTTCGTTCAGATTTAGGTAAGTTTTTGGGCACAAAGACTAGCATTGGCAAGAAGAAGATTGAAATATTACTTTCAGAATTATGGCGATACGGCGTCGTCGGAGTCACAGAAGATAAGGATAAAATTATTAGATTTAAGTATCTATCCGACACTGCAACTTTTACGCCCGAGATGATAAAGAAGTATACCTTCTACCTCCACAGAGGCCTGTGGTGGTTTACGCGCAAAAAGAAGCATAGTAGAGAAGGCTAAACTATTTTCTGCCTAGTACGCCTTGGAGAACTTCTCCAGTCGGCAATGTATCACCATCTCTTTTAGATAGATGCCCAACATTTTTCATTTCAAACATGGCTACGGCTGCAACGGTAGTAAGGCTTACGCGTATATCTTTATTTTCCTCCTTGTCGTCAATATACCTCAATACTCCTTGCAGAGTTTGAGCAACTGTTGCGCGATGACGATATTGCTCAAGAAGATTTGAGTAAATCCTATAGTTTCTATTAGCGAAAGCATAACCCAGTGAAGGCACAAGTATGATCCCTAAGAAGATGCTTATTTTTGCAAAAATATAATTATTGTCCGTTAAATTTGCTAACGTAACGCCATGAACTAGAGAGCTGAACGGGATGTCCTTTAAGTCATTCTTCAGCAGCAATGTTAAGAATAAAATAGATTGCCCAATAAGCACTGTGCCTAGAACAACAAACCAAGTCGTTCTTTTCCCACGAGTGCTAATTATTGCCTTATCAACTACATACTTAGCGGAATGCCAAAGAGCCTCGAGTGCGAAAACAAATGATCGGCTAAAAGCGTACCATAAAAATTTAAGATCTAAATATCGTTTAGGCATATTAACTGAGTAGCGGTTAGAGCGTTTTAGAGCTTTGCGTTTATCAATAAATTGCCTAAACTTGCCCATAAAATTTCCGTTTAATCGATTTCGAAACTCAAGTGGATCCCAATCTTTGCCGTTGAGTTTAGTCTCGTAGAGCTCAATATTATTTTCGTAGGCTTCGTACCACACCGTTAGCGCCTGAGCCTGTTTGATGTCGGCGACGCCTGCTCGGCTAGCGTCGTTTATCGCTTGCAGCTGAGTGTTATATTGGCTGGCAAGGCTGTCGCTAAGCTCTCTGTTTCGGGCATCAGTGGACTCTGCAAGATTTGTCTGCGCTTCAAGTAGAGAGTTCTTAAATTCTTCATCTAATGCGTCTGCTTTTAATTCAAGACTTTTCAAACTGTCAAGCTTTTGACGACCTAATTCTGTCTGTATCGTTTGGTATATTGGTTGGTTTACTAGGTAGTTAGACCTCAACCAATTGACGTATTGTTCAAAGGAGGCCGCAACAGAGTCATTAATATCTTCGTAGTTTGTGATGGCGGAGACGGCCACGCCCTGATCGATTGACCTATTTAGCTGAAGCCAAAGAATCGCTCCCTTGTAAAACTCGAAGGCGGGAGCTATAGGCTCTGTTAGTCCGCCCTGTTGAGCCACAATTAGGCCTTCTCTGATTGTTTGTAGTTGAGTTATCGCATCATAGAATTGCTGAGGGCGACCTTCAAGATCAAGAAAATTCTTAACACTGACGCGAAGATAGCCATAATCATCGAGATTTTTTACTCTGTTGAAGGGATTAGTAAATGCCATGTTAACCTAAGATTATTAATGTTAACTACGATTTGCAAGCATTAGCGTAATATAGTTTTAGTAATTTAATTCACTTCATTACCATAAGCAATTTACATAAATAAACACGAGCGGTAAAATATGATTAGCTATAGTCGACTCTACCCTAAGAGAAAACGTCCGTTACTAAGTCGAATAGTGTAAAGCTCAGATCGCTGAGCGAAATATTAAATAATTGTTAAATGTTAGCGAAACAGGTACTGCCACTCGCAACAAAATTTAATCACCATTTTGGTGTGCTCGATATAATCGAGAGAATTTTGCTGTGAAAACGTAGCACTAGCCTTTCTAAGAGCCACCCAAATTGGGTGGTTTTTTAATTCCCCAGAAATGGGAGAAAGGTTAAAGCTATGTCAAAAATGACATTAGAACTAGTAATAAACAGAAACCCGCAATTCGTGGGTGCTAGGCAATACTTGCCGCACCCGAGCGGGTTCATTAACAGGATCCTGTATTACTTGATATACAGGATACATTTGGGGTCATTTTATGGAAGATGACCTAGATAAAATCGAGGCCATATTCGGCAAAGTAACTGAAGTCGAAGCCTACTTTGACGTAGTAGCTACCCTAAAGCGCTACCCCAGAATGACAAAAGTCTTCATACCAAATAGCCCATATCAGAAAAAAGTTCACTTCATGGAAGCACGCAAAGCAGATGATGTTAGCGCTGATGCTTGGGTTAGCCGTGATATTGATCTGAATGCTGAAGATAATTTGGAAAGATCACTCCGCAAAACTAAAACTCTAATTACTGACTATGTTCTGTGCAACGAGTTCGAGCTCTTTGCTACCTTCACCTTCTCACCCAAAAAAACCAAAGACCGTTTTAACCCAGAGGTCGTTAAGATGCAGATGGCCAACTGGTTAAAAAATCAGAGAACTAGAAATGGTAAATTCTCTTACTTAATTGTTCCTGAGTTCCATAAAGACGGAAAGGCACTGCACTTCCATGCCCTAATGAAGAACTACACAGGAGAGCTAATTGATATCGGTAGAAATCATAGAGGCAGGAAGCTCTATCACTTCAAAAGCTATACTCTAGGGTTCAACAGTGCCGTAGAAATAGATGATGACGATGAAGATGTTGATAAAGTGTCTAGCTATGTCAAAAAGTACATAACTAAGGATATGCCCCAATTCCGTGGCAAACGACGATTCTGGACATCGCATGGTTTAGCGAGGCCACAGTTTGAAGACAATCCTCCAAAATGGTACCTAGATGTTCCACCACAAAGGGTATATGAAAACGAGTATGGACGCACGCTTTACTTCTTAAACAGCTCCATTCCCGCATCACAAGTTGATAGTCTCACCGAAGATAGCACTAAGCCTCCAATCTCGGGGTTGAGCGGTTAGCATGGCCGTGCCCTCCACCGACTTAGATGCGTGGTTGGCTTACTTCAGGTTGCTCCAAAAAATAGCAGACAGAGTTGGGCTAGAAGATGAGTAATCGAGGTATAATAGAACTAATATTTCGGTGGGCGGAGGGTATATGAAAGCATATCTAATAGCCAGAGTCTCAACCGAAGACCAAGAAGACGCATTACCTGCTCAGATGTACCGCCTCGAAGATTACGCCAAGCGTAATAATTACGAAGCTGAATTCTTCCAAATTCAAGAGAGTGCCTACAAGGGAGATCGTAAGGATTTTTCAGAAGTAGTTACCAAGATTAAAGCCGAGACAGAACTTGTCATTGTTGTCTTTGACAAGATTGACCGCTACTCTCGTGACTATGCGTCTGAGGAAGTAAGAATCTTTGACAAGCTTCGCACGGAAGGCAAAATAGAGCTTCACTTCCCCTCGGACGGTCTCATTATTCACAAAGACTCACCTGCTACAGACTTAATGAGGCACGGCCTTGGTCTTCTCCTCGGCAAATACTACTCAGACGCAATCAGTAACAATGTTACACGTCGTTTTGCTCAAATGTTGAGAGATGGCCGAATTCTTGGTAGAGCGCCGTTTGGTTATGTGAACGTAGATCGACCTGACGGCGATAAATGGGTAGAAGTTAATACCTATGAAGCAGAGATCGTTAAGGCAATCTTCAACGAGTATGCGACAGGCGTTAGTTCACTAGGTCTTATCAGGACAAAGATAAAGGCTGAGTATGGCTTACTTATTGGCATTAGCAAGCTAGAGCAAATAATGAAGAACCCTTTCTATCAAGGAGAAATGCGATACAAAGGCAAGCTATACCCTCACCATTACGACAAAATTATAGCCACTGAACTCTACGAGCGTGTCGAAGCAGTCCGAGAGGGCTACAAGATTAAGCCTGCCATCTATGCGGGACTTCCCTACACCTATCGTGGGCTTATATCCTGCGCCGATTGTGGTTGTCGCATAACATTTGAGAAGAAGAAAGGTAAATACGTTTACGGCCACTGTACGCAGACCAAGGGCAAACATGGTGCGTCATATGTGCCAGAAGCTGAACTAACAAAGCAGATTAGAGCAATCGTTAATAGCGTTGCTATATCGGAAGACGTTTACGCAGATGTTAGCGAGGCTTTGAAGCGATCAAGCGAGACTGACGAGCAGACTCGGGAAGAACGACTCTTGAGTATTGATAAAGAAATTAAGAAATACGATAAGCGCCTAGAGCGACTGCTAGACGAGTACTTAGACCAGAAAATACCTGAGACTTTGTACCAAAAAAAGGTTGAAGAATTCAACCAAGCCAAGCAAGTTCTAGAAAACAGTAGAAAAAAATTCGAACTTGTGTCAAAATATGATTTCTCATCTGTAACTCATCTGTTAAAACTCGTAAGAAACGCTCCAAGACTGTTCGAATTGGGCAATATTGACGAAAAACGAGAGCTTATCAAAACGATACATTCGAACTTACAACTTAAGGGCGATTTACTTCTTTGGGAATTAAAAAAACCATACTCTACGATGGCTTTTTGTAACGTTTCTGGCAATTGGCTC
>JBBTTE010000002.1:0-59202 GCA_038064395.1 Patescibacteria group bacterium
ACGTACTGATGGCCTGTTTCGGAGAGTCTAATAGAGACCCACCGTCAAGCCATTCAGACCATCATACACCAGCATGACCGCTTAGGTCAAGGGGTAAACGAACAGTAGTTGTTGTGGTTCTTACACTCTTCCTGTGAAGGTAGCTTGACGTTCTATGATCGCCCCTTCAAGCACATTCATAATGTATGCCATCTTGGCCAGTTCTTGCTCAGGCTGATAAGCTCGGCTATATACACTATGTAGTACTGGTTCATACTTTTCTGTTGGATTCTTCCATTGAGCTGTGACTTCTAGTAAAGTCGGAACCTCTATTTCCATCTCCGGTCTATCAGTTATGTATGGCTGGTAGCTTTTCTTGAGCTCTAACGATTGTCCAACTTGGGCGACACGCCCTATATGCTGCGTCAAAGCACCTTCCTTCAATTTATCGAATTTGCCCACAAGTTCGTCAAAAGTCGGTGGCTTTGCATCTTTCCTGTACCAGTCGGGCAGCTCGCTACCCAGTAAAGTCTCGTTTTTTGGTATCCAGATACTTACTCTCTCAGGTTTTGGGGCAATTTCCGCCATATTAGTCATCCTCAATTAGTTTATAATCACTATATTACAGATGAACACACATGCAAGCATGAGCGTTAACTACTCGGGCTTAGGGGCCGGAAGTGCGGGCGCTGTTGCATGGCGCTCAGCCACATCCATAACCTGCTCGAGCAGATTGAGGTTCAGGTCTAGCGTTGCTAGATTTGTGTCTAGGAAGTTAACGCGGTTCCCGCCTATAATTCCCGTGTCATAGCGCTGATGGCCGTGGTTTAGCCCCACAGAGATAGCGTAATGTCCAGAAGAACCATCATCCTCTACCGCATCATAGAAATTTATTAGAAACAGACCCAGGCCGTCTCCAGCTGCTTCTTGGGTTGGCGGTATATCTACAAGAGCAAGCGTCATCCCAAGAATTGATGAGTTAGCTCCAGGCAACTGATTGATGCGAGCACCCAATCTTTTCGCCTTCTCATCACGCGGCACAATGCTCAAACTATTTACTGGTGCAATGCCGCCAAACAAGTCAAAGTTTGAATCGTCAGACTGAGCCGCAAAGGTTCGTATCTGTTCTAGGCATGATGGTACTGTAAGTTGTGAGGGCATCTTAACTCCTTAATTCGAAGCTAATACTATACTATTTATGACTGTTTTGCAAGACTTACTTTTCGGTGGGCTCGTCTGTAGGCAGAGCAACTTGGGGATCTTCTTCAACTTCTGGCTCGTCGTCGCTCTTATCGACTAGGGCTAGTGACACAACTTGGTCGCCATCGTTGAGGCGCATAATCCTGACACCTTGAGTGGCGCGACCAAGAGCCGGGATGCCATCGAGACCAAGACGGATAGTCTGACCTTGCTGGCTGATGATGATCACTTCTTGATCGTCACCAGTTAGAGTCTTAACGCCCATTAGTTCACCTGTCTTGTCGTTGACTACTGCTGAACGGATACCAACACCGCCACGAGCGTGAGCTGTGAACTGCTTAACGCTAGTGCGCTTGCCGTAACCGTACTTACTGATGACGAAGATATCTGACCCTTCTTCTACGATGTCCATGCCAATAACGTGGTCATTAGGTCGGAGACGGATACCACGGACACCACGGCTGACACGACCCATTGGACGGGCGCCACTCTCGTGGAAACGGATAGCCTGGCCTTGAGAAGTACTAATAACCACTTCGTTGTCACCTGTAGTCATGCGGATCCACTTAAGTTCGTCACCGTCATCAAGGTTGATGGCTATAAGACCGCTGTTGCGGACGTTCTGATACTGCTCGAATGGCGTCTTCTTAACCACACCTCGCACGGTACACATGATGAGATTGGCGGCATTGTCGGTCTTGCTGACGTTGATGACGCTGCTGACGGTCTCCTCGGGCTGCAGTTGCAGCAAGTTAACAATTGCTACACCCTTGGCATTAAGACCGACTGCAGGCACCTCATAGGTCTTCAGGCGGAAGACACGGCCCTTATTGGTGAAGAATAGTAGGAAGTCGTGAGTACTGGCATTAACAACGTGCTCGATAACGTCTTCTTCACGAGTGGCCATGCCGCGTCGCCCCTTACCACCACGTCCCTGCCGCTTGTACTCAGCTAGCGGACTGCGCTTGATGTAGTTAGCGGCCGTAAGAGTTACAGCTACCTGCTCGTCAGCAATCAGGTCTTCGTCACTCATCTTGCCAAGCTCGCTGTTAACGACCTTGGTACGACGCTCATCGCCATACTGCTCCTTGAGTTCCAGTAGATCGTCACGAATGATCTTCAGGATCTTCTTCTCACTGGCTAGAATGCCTTCTAGCTTGGCAATTAGCTTCATCAGTTCAGCTAGTTCATTCTCAATCTTCTTGCGTTCTAGACCAGCTAGGGCACGGAGCTGCATAGCTAGGATAGCCTTGGCCTGGATCTCGCTGAACTTGAACTTCTTGATCAGGTTAGCGGCAGCGTCTTCGGTGGTATCGCTGGCACGGATAACTTTGATGACTTCATCTATGTGATCCAGAGCAGTCTTGAGACCCTCTAATATATGCGCTCGCTCATTAGCCTTACGTAATTCAAACTCGGTTCGGCGCCTTATAACAACCTGACGGTGCTTGATGTGCTCCTGCAAGATGTCCTGAAGGCCAAGTACGCGTGGCTGGATACCGTCGATAAGAGCCATCATGTTGAAGTGGAAGCTGGTCTGCAACGGCGTTAGCTTATATAGCTGGTTAAGGAGCTTCTTAGGGTAAGCATCCTTCTTGAGGTCAATAACAATGCGGACGTTGCCGCGAGCTGTTTCGTCACGTAGGTCGCTAATGCCAACTAACTTCTTGTCACGAACAAGGTCAGCAATCTTGATGACTAGGCTCTCTTTGTTCAGGCCATAAGGAATCTCGGTGATGACGATTTGGTGTCGGCCTTTGACGCCCTCTACGATCTCAGCTATACCACGAGTTACCACGCCACCACGGCCGGTAGCGTAAGCCGTCTTGATAGATTCTCGGCCGTAGATCACGCCGCCGGTTGGGAAGTCAGGACCTTTGACGTGCACAAGTAGGTCATCAAGAGTTGCTTCTGGATTATCGATCAGGGTCACTTCTGCATCAATTAGTTCGCCAAGATTATGTGGTGGAATATTCGTTGCCATTCCTACAGCAATACCCAATTGACCGTTCAATAACAGATTGGGAAGCTTGGCTGGCAGGACGGTTGGTTCAGTTGTAGTGTTGTCATAATTATCACGATAGTCGACTGTTTCCTTGTCGATATCGGCTAGAGTCTCGTCGGCTAGCTTGGCCATTTTGGCTTCTGTATAACGCATGGCAGCTGGTGGATCACCATCCATCGAACCGAAGTTTCCCTGTCCATTAACCAGCATGTAACGCATTGCCCAAGGCTGAGCCATACGAACCATGGCGTCATAGATAGACGAGTCACCGTGCGGGTGGTACTTACCCATTACAGCACCAACAACGTTAGCCGACTTACGGTGACGAGCACCGCTACGTAGGCCGTCTTCATTCATGCTGTATAGAATACGGCGATGCACTGGCTTAAGGCCATCTCTGACGTCAGGAAGTGCACGGTCAATGATAACGCTCATGCTATAACGAAGATATGAATCTTCCATGACGTTTTCGACCGTACGACGCTCAACGCTGCGAGAGTGTCCAGAGTCTAGAATGTCTTCAGCGTGCTCTACACCCCGACGCTTGTCTTCCATCGACACCTCTACATATGGCTCAGGCGCCGTGTCTAGAGGCAGCTGAGCTTCCTCAATGGCGTCGGATGCCTCTGCTGGCTTAATCGGTTCGATTGGCTCTATAGGTTCAATTGGTGGGTTAATGTCATCTGCCATAGTCTAAATATCCAAGTCCTTAACGAATTTAGCGTTAGCCTGAATGAACGCCTTGCGTAGTTCCACCTCTGTTCCCATCAGCTTGTTGAAGATAGCATCGGCCTTCTCGGCGTCAGCTACCTTAACTTGTACTAGCACGCGCTTCTCTGGATTCATGGTTGTCTCGAACAGCTGATCAGCATCCATTTCACCAAGACCCTTGTAGCGCTTGAGCTCGATGAAGCCAGCTTGCTTGATGCGCTCATCGTCAAGATTGAGCTTGGAGCCTTCCTTCTTGCGCCTAGCGATAGTTGCATCCAAGACCTTATCAAGTTCGTCTTCGTCATAGATGAAGATCGAGTTCTTGCGGCCCTGCTTAACTAGCTCGAACAGTGGTGGCTTGGCAAGATATAGGTGACCGCCGTCAACAACTTCCTTCATATAACGGAAGAAGAAGGTCATCAGCAAAGTAGAAATGTGGCTACCGTCAACGTCGGCATCAGTCATTATAATAATGCGCGCGTAGCGTAGGCCATTAATGTCGAAGGACTCTTCGATGCCGACACCAAGCGCCTTGATAAGGCTTACGATTTCGTTGTTGGCTAGCATCTTGTCGAGACGAGCTCGTTCGACGTTGAGCACCTTACCACGCAGCGGCAAGATAGCCTGAGTCTTACTGTCGCGGCCAGACTTGGCCGAACCACCCGCTGAGTCACCCTCTACTAGGTAGATTTCGGAAGCATTAGGATCCTTACTAGAGCAATCAGCCAGCTTACCTGGCATACTGGCGCCGTCGAGGACACCCTTACGCAAGATGTTATCGCGAGCAGCACGAGCTGCCTTACGAGCACGAGCAGCTAGCAGAGCCTTGCCAACGATCTTGCGAGCTACACCGGGGTGTTCTTCTAGATAATAATTAAGGTGTTCGCCCAAGACCTGTTCGACGATACCTCGAACTTCTGGGTTACCCAGCTTGTTCTTAGTCTGGCCTTCGAACTGTGGGTCGGGCAGTTTGACAAGGATAATAGCAGTCATGCCTTCGCGAGTATCTTCACCGCTGAGGTTCTCTTCCTTCTCCTTAAGCAGACCGTTCTTGCGAGCATAGTCATTAATAACGCGTGTCAGCGCCGCACGGAAACCTGTTAGGTGCGTACCGCCCTCTGGATTAAGCACGTTGTTGGCAAAAGACTTGATTGTCTCTGTATACGCATCGGTATACTGCAGAGAAATCTCTACTTGAACGTCCTTAACAGTCTTATCAACATAGAAAATGTCGTCATCGACGACTTCACGGCCAATGTTGAGATGCTTAACGTAGCTCTGGATACCGCCCTCGAAGTAGAAACCAAAGCGTTTGCCAGAAGCCTCATCCTCTAGAGAGGTGTGAATACCCTTAGTAAGGTAGGCGGCGTGGCGCAAGCGATCAAGAATCGTATCATAATTGAACTTAACAGTTTCGAAGATAGTCTCATCAGCGTAGAAGGTAATCTCGGTGCCGGTCTTATCAGTCTTGCCAATTTGCTTGAGGTCAGCTTGCGGCACGCCAGCGCGATATTCTTGTTGGTGAGTCTTGCCGTCACGGTGAATAGTTACGATTAACTTACTCGAAAGACCGTTAACCACGCTAGAACCAACACCATGCAGACCACCAGAGACCTTATAACCGCCGTCGCCGAACTTACCACCGGCGTGCAGCACAGTCAGAACAGTCTCAACCGTACTCTTACCTGTCTTAGGGTGAATGTCAGTCGGAATTCCACGACCATTATCAATAACTGTAATGCCGCCGTCGGCGAGCATCTTAACCGAAACTTCGGTGGCATGACCAGCCAGCGCTTCGTCTATGCCGTTGTCTACTAGCTCCCACACCAAGTGGTGTAAGCCCTCTATACCCGTTCCACCAATGTACATTCCAGGCCGTTTACGAACCGGCTCCAGACCCTCTAGTACGGTAATCTGATCAGCTGAATAGCTATTTTTCTTTGCTTTACCCTCAGCCACTATCTGTTACACCCCTGTATATCAATCACAAGTTATTATTTTTCCCACTGGCTCTTATTATAGCCGATCTAATCGCACCAGACAACTCACAGATTAAAAACAGATTAAATTCTAGCCTTGTTTATTTGTACCGTTTGTGCTTAAATACGATCGTTATATAAGAAACCAAAAATGTTTGAAAAACTAATAGCCATTCTCCCCTATAATCCAGGCGTCGCGCACCAGTTACGCTTCTATGCCAAGCGCATGCATGAAGAAGCTGGCATCCGTCGAGTTGGCTTAATCTTCATTATTCTGACCTTCTTTGTTCAGTTCTTCGCTGTTCTTAGTCCGCCACAGTCAAGCTTGGCAGCCTCTAGTAACGATCTTGTAAATGGTGGAATTAGTTCAGCTGCCGACGCAGCCAACAAGTGCAACGATAAGACCCATCACTTCTACGAAAATCTTATGAACTACTACGGCATCACTTGTTATAACATCAGCCAAGGCGCCGTTACGAAGATCAACTCTTCGGCCACTAGAAGTGACGGCGAGCATTATTGGTCAGTCGGGCGCAACCCTCAAGGCTTCCCTGGAGAGAGAGGCGTTACAATATCAGGTGCAGGCACCGTATATTGGCGTCATCTTCACAGTTGGGATAGCAGTAATGGTTCAACCAAGTACGATGCCCTACGAGTTACTAGCGGTTACACCGGCATCACATATTACATTATCTTTGGTTGTGGCAACTTGGTATCAATCGGTTTCCCAGATAAATACACGCCACCAGCACCCAAGCCGCCTGCTCCAAAGCCCACCCCAACACCGACCCCAACTCCTACACCGACGCCTACACCTCCAGCTAAGTGTCCTTACGACAACAGCATCCTAGCCAGTAGCGCCGCCTGCAAGCAGTGTCCATACAATGGTTCAATCACCGAGACCAACCCTCAATGTAAGCCTTGCGATACATCACAGAACAGTACCGATAGCATCGCCTGTGTTCAGATAAGCAAGGCGGCGACCAATGTCACGACGGGCTTGGCTGATGCCAATAACTCAACCGCTAATGCTGGTGACGTGATCACCTACACGCTATTCGCCAAGAACAACGGCAAGGCTACAGTTAAGCAATACATCTTCCAAGAGAACCTCAATGACGTAATGGACTACGCCGACATAACCAACCTACACGGCGGCTCAATCAGCACTGACGGCTTAGCCTCATGGCCAGCTCAAGATATTGCTGCGGGACAAACCGCTAGCGTCAAAGTCACAGTAACAGTCAAGAATCCTATACCTAGTACGCCTGTTTCTAGCACTGACCCTAACCACTTTGATCTAACAATGGTCAACATCTATGGCAACACCGTTACCATCCACGTACCACCTACTCCGATTAAGACCGTGGAAGCAGTTGCTACTACCCTTCCTAACACCGGTCCTGGCACCAGCCTGTTCTTAACAGCTATGGTCGTAATCGCCGCTGGTTACTTCTACGGCCGAGCCCGACTACTGTCAGAAGAGAGTGAAATAGCTATCAAGGAAGCGGCTACCGCCTAAAGGAATCATATGTCAGAAAAAGCATCATTCAAGCCAGAAGTTCAAGAAACCCTAGCTGCCCTGCCTGAGCACGCAGAGCCACCCAAAAAGGGCAACCACGAAGTCACCAAACTAAACGTTAACGAGGCTCGTGCTGACGTTTCCGAGACAGTACAGGCAGAAACCCAACTCAACCCAATAGAAGCTCTCAACGCAGCCGAAAAGGCTTCAGCGCCGGTGACACCAACTATCCTAAGCCGAGAACTCAAGAAGGTTACGCAGCAGCGTGGGATTTATAGCATTCAACGTAAGTTACCGCCTGCTAAGCGAGCTCTTAGCAAGGTCATCCATCAGCCTATTGTCAGAGTTGTCAGCGAAGCCGCCAGCAAGACCGTTAGCCGCCCTTCTGGGCTGCTTGGCGGCGGTATCGTAGCTTTCCTTGGTACCAGCAGCTACTTATATCTTGCCAGGCACGTTGGCTTCACCTACAACTACTTCGTTGTCATACTCTTGATGATTGGTGGTTTCGCTCTAGGTGTAATACTAGAGCTACTGGTTAATCTTGCTACAGCCTCCAGACACAGCCGCAATAACAGCTAGTTCTACTTAACTTTTAACTTCGGCTGAACCCTCAGCTTGCTGGAAGGTACCGTCTCGACCAATTATTATCGTGTCGCCATCGCCAGACTCGAGATCAATTGTGTGTTCGGTTTTCTTGATTGGCGCTTCTTCGACCGCTTTGGCGGGTGTGTCTAGCTCTTGCTTGAGCTCGGCGGCGATCTCGCTTACTTCACTCTGTTCGAGTTCATTACTAGAGATGTTTCTGTGCTTGGGGTCTTCATCCTTGCCTGGTTGTTGAGTAGCTGCGAGTGGGTCTCCAGCCAAACCGCCACCTGACTGGAATGGTCTAGTCGAAACAGCATCTTCATCGGCTCCTACGGGATCAGGCAAAGCCGTGCGACTCTGGTGCTTAGTAATCTTAGGCGTCGAAGTTGCTTCAGGTGCCCCAACTTTAGTTGGAGACACAGTTGTGGCTGGCTTGCTCGACGAAACAACGCCAGTCTTACGCTTATGTAACCACTCATCCAAGAACGAAGAGCCGCTCTTAGGCGCAGCAGGCGTCGGCTGAAGTGCCTGAGGTGCTGGTGCAGCCGCGCTAGTTGGCTGAGCCCCAGCTATCGGAGCGCCACCTAGAGGACTAGCTGGCCTTGCTGCAGGCACCGTAGCATCAGCTTTGGTCATTCTCTCGGTTATCTCCCTGTCAACTGTCGCTTTGGGTCGGCCATATTTGGCAGCCGATAACTGCTTAAGAGCCATTGAGAGACGCATATTCGGGGTACCGAGAGCTGGCAGCGTAATCATACTGAAAGGCTGAGTCGGTACACCGTTGATAAGGGTACGCACGATCGTATTGTAGTTAGGCACTCTGAGTAAGTCATCGCCATCGAAGGTGGGCTGGAAATACTGCCCAAGCGACTCAACGTCATTCTGACCGATACGAAACGACACTATGGTACCAATGTTACCGAAGACAGCATCACGAATTTCGGTAGTTAACTGGGTCGTAAACTGGTTGGCCACAATCAAGTTGAGGTGGAACTTACGAGCCTCGGACATGATAGTCGCAAAGCTATCGGTGCTGAAGTTCTGGAACTCATCGACATACAGACTGAAGTCAACACGATCATCCTCTGGTACGTCCGATCGGCTCATAGCCGCCGCCTGGAATTTCATAACGAACACCATACCGAGCAACTTGGAGTTCAAATCACCAGTCCGACCCTTACTTAGGTTAACCAACAGGATCTTCTTATTGTCCATAATGTCACGCAAGTCGAAGGCACTCTTAGTCTGCCCAATAATGTTACGCATCATTTCATTACTCAAGAATGCACCGAACTTACTAACGAACCAACTATTGACCTCACCAGCATCATTAGACCGTTGGCTGGCTGGGTACTCCTTCATCCAGAAGTCACGCACGTTAACGTCAGTTACGTGTTGTAACTTCTGCTGCAAGAATTTAGGATCTCGGAATAATTTGGGAACATCTACGAATGTACCCCCGTCAGGATCGGCCATTATGGCCAAGGCGGCGTTTCGGAAGATGTGCTCATAACGCGGCCCCATGATGCCTTGTTGTTGTGGATCGTACAGCTTCTGGAGCATATTTAGGCTCTCTTGGATCAGGAAATCTTTCTGGTCGGGGTTGTTAAACTCGAACAAATTTAGGCCCATAGGATAGTCCATATCGGCCGGTGAGAAGTAAATAATATCCTCGGTTCGTTCCTTAGGCACCATAGCCAGTAGTCGCTCAGCCACGTCACCGTGTGGGTCGACAAAGGCAAAACCATTGCCGCTCAGCATATCCTGCAACGCCAAGTTCTCTAAGTAAGTCGACTTACCAGTACCAGTCTGCCCGACAACATACATGTGACGCTGCCTGTCACCAATATCTAACCTGATCGGCTTCTTAGCACCCCTGAAGAGGTTGTAGCCCAATAGTAGGCCCTGCTCTGGCATGTTGCGTGGCCCATCGACCTGCTTGGAGTCCTGACGTGCTAGCTGAGAGGTCGGAATGCTGCTCTCATCTGGGAAGTGGAACAAAGTCGCCAGCTCCACGGAGTTGAGGATGTTCTTGTTATGCTCTTGGGGGAAGAACCGCATGATATACGACGTAATGAGCCCGTCAATATCCTTAGCTGGAGTGTACTTGAAGCCGTTCTTGCCTGGCGCGTCATACAGCTGGAAGCTACCAACGATATTGCTTAGAATAGCCTGCGCCCTCTGAGTAATGTTTGAGGAGGCTACTAGTCGAATGGCCACTTCGTAACCAGCATGGCGAGTCTTCTCGTCGATGGCATCAAGGGTAGATTGCTCCATATTAGACAATTCTGGCTTCTTAGGCTCACCGTCACCACCACCCTCTGGAGGTTTGACGAAGGCCGTTGCTAAATCTTTGGCCAGGCCGCCACCGCTAAAGCTCTTGTGGCCCTTTCGTTTCTTGCTGGCTACCTCTTGAGCTGTCTTCCGCCAAGACGGATGAGCTGGTCGAATCAGTATCTGTATGCCGGCACCATCTTCCTTACCAAGAGTGCCCAAGGCATTGAGCAAAGCCTGCATGCTATCGCGCTTCAGATCCTGATAAGTAGCTATAGGATAAGCAAACGACTCCTTAAGGTTCAGTTCCCCGCCCAAGGTTCCGCTGACACGACCGACTGGACTAAAGATATTGTGTTCATTAACTTCCTCGAGACGAGCTGACGGATAAGCGCTGTTAATAGCCTGTTTCACGATCTCTAGCAACGCTACGGGCACAGCCGCATAGAAGTAAACAAACCCTTGAGTACCAACAATCTCGAACGCGAAGTGCCGTTCACCATAGAAGGCACTCTTGAAGTCCTTCTGAAGTGTGCTGGCAATAATGTCATAAATCAGCTGCGCCTTGCTGATAGTTTCGTCTGCAACATCTCTAACGTCACGATTGCCGACATCAGTGTCATCACTTGGCGGCGGCAAGTGTATAAGTAGTGGCACCATCTTGAGGCCACGCTCATAGTTCTTCTGTTCACGGAAGACTTTGCGGGTCTGCAAGAAGACAATCGGTGCTGCCACAACGAACATCACAAAGATCGTTACTAGGATAAAGATAAGTGTCCCCATTTGACCTACTGACTTAGTTTTATGGTCTTACCGTAGCGCTTCTTCATATAATCCGCCTTAACCACCGTTAATTCCTCACTCTGCTTATGAGGATCATCTCTGGTGGTTTCGACTATATGCTTGGCCTTGTTGACCCATTCTTTCTCAATAAGATCCCCGTCATCATCAACTTGAGGCAAGCCGGCTGTAGCTGGGGTGGTAGCTTGGGGTACAGCGGCAGGCAAAATCGGTGGAGCTGGCAACGGTATAGCTGAGGCAGCTCCAGAGGAAGCAGCTTGAACGGACGGAGACCGCTCCGATGCGGCTGGTGCCATTTCGGCAGGTTGGGTTGCTGATTCGGCTCCATTTGGCGCTGACAACGGCTCCGCCACCGATGGTGACAGTTCAATTCCAGGCGCTTCGTTACTATGCGGATTCATAAGCTGTATTATACAGCTTGGTTGAACTTGATGATAGGTGTTTTAGGCCAAGTTTTAGGCTCTGGCGCTGGTTTTGCCCATTTGCAGGTACAAACCATACAAATAAGCCAAAATCACCAGAGGTAAGAGTACGAAGATGTCTCGGGAGTTAAGTTGACCAATCGATTGCAGAGCTATAAGACCGGCTATTAGTCCGGTAGCCGAAGCCGCCAGTCGCCGTTTGTTCTTAATCGATAAGCCATACAGCTTAGATAGGGTAAGAATTCCGCCTACCAGATTATAAATAGTTGCTACAAGTAGCAAAAAACCGATCATTAGCATCAGAGACGGTACAGCTTGGGCATCCGTGAGTCCAAATACTAAGAAATCGGCTATTAATAGACAGATTAGTTGTCGAACGTGTTTGTTACGGGCTATGGATCGCATTCATGATTCCTTTGTTCCTTTCTGGTGAGGTATTGCCTTCAGGCAGAGGCCTTTGTTGTTCGCTTATGTAACAATTGCGTGGCAAACAGCGGCAAACATTGAACTTAGGTGCTGAGGCGACAAATCCGCTTATATAAATTAGACTATTGAAGCGCTTGCCGCCTGCAGCTTGACTGACCGCTCTAATAGCCTTTAGGGCTAAATAGAGCGACGTATTTGGTTTGCAAGTCCGCCCCCGCGAGGGCTTCTACGACCATGGCCGTATTCGTGTGAGGCTTTTGGTTTGAATTGTAGTTTTTGTTTTTGTGACTTACGCTCATTATCCTAGCACGGCAAGCCCCTTTTGTCAATCCGCTTATGCATTCTTATTTGTTGTCTTAGCGAGCATTTGGTGGTTCAAAATAGCGTGTTCAGTGCCCCGCTTCTGCCTTCCTAGTGGCTCAGCTCAAAAGTTATGCACAGGTTTATTTATCTTTTAAGCATAATTACTGTTGACGGCTTTTTAGGTATTCTATAAGATACGTATAGCGCTTGAACAAATTAAGTGCTCAAAAACAAAAAGCTCTCTGGGGATGACGATTTCTCGCAAGTCGTTATCCCACTAAGGAAAAACAAACCCTTAACATTCAAAAGCAAACAAAAACATTAAATTATCGTTAAAACACCTTGTCCCTAACCGGACGAGGTGTTTTACTTTTAGCCTACTAACGTGCGGTGCGGGCATCTTAATGGGTAAAGCTTATGAGTGCTACAGTTCAGGGCATAATATCAACTGGATCTAGTGGAACAATCGTCGATATTGAGTGTCATCTGTCTAATAACCTGCCAAATATAGTAATTGTGGGCTCCGCAAGCAAGGCAGTCGATGAATCTAGAGAGCGTATCAGGGGTGCATTCGCAACTAGCCGTATAATGCTACCTCGCAAGAGAGTCATAATTAACCTCGCTCCGGCCGATGTTCCGAAGTCCGATAGCGGGTTCGACCTAGCCATTGCCGTAGCGATACTGCTGGCTGATGGTCAGGTCACTGTTCCGCTTGATGATTCTCAAGCTTTTGTCGGGGAGCTTGGCCTCGACGGCAGTACCCGCGCTGTCCGTGGCATCATCGGCAAGATCATGGTTGGTCGCCAGGCTGGCATTAAGACCTTCTTCATACCTACCGATAATCTTGCCCAGGCCTTACTAGTGCCTGATGTCTCACTGATAGCGGTAGAGAGTCTGGGTCAACTCTACGGCCACCTGTCTCAAGGCTTGCCTCCTACGATCGTTGCGACCTGCGAGGGCAGCTTCCGAGCCACTGTCGAACATCGAACTGTTCACCAGCCAAGCCTGAGCGAAGTCGTTGGCCAGTTTCAAGCCAAGCGCGCTCTAGAAATAGCGGCCGCGGGTGGACACAACGTGCTATTCAACGGCCCGCCAGGCACCGGCAAGAGCATGCTAGCCAAGGCGTTGCCCTCAATCCTGCCCCCTCTAACTCGTGAGGAAGTTCTAGAGGTCACCCATTTGCATAGCCTGTCGACTTACGACTACGACAAGATAGTCTCGGCACGGCCGTTCCGTTCGCCGCACCATAGCGCCAGTCACGTAGCTATGGTAGGTGGTGGCAACAGATTGAAGCCAGGTGAAATAAGTCTGGCTCACCGAGGTATACTATTCCTTGATGAATTACCGGAGTTTGGCCGAGAAACTTTGGAAGCCTTACGCCAGCCCTTAGAAGACCATGTAATCAGTCTAGCTCGCGTCAATGATAGAACTGAATACCCAGCTAGCTTTAGTCTAGTCGCCACCGCTAACCCCTGCCCATGTGGTTATTACGGCATACCTGATGAATGTCATTGTTTGCCCTACGAAATGACCCGTTATCGCAACCGCTTATCTGGACCAATCCTCGATAGAATCGATATCTACAGCGAAGTTCATGAGATCGACCATAACAAGCTTTTTGAACAAGAAAACGACATCTTATCAGACGATGTAATCCGTCAGCGAGTCTTAGATGCTCGCCAGCTACAAGCCCAACGCTATGGCAGCCTGACTAAGCTTAACTCTCATATGAGCCGTTTAGACATTAAGCGGTTAGGCCGGCTCGAGCCCGAAGCCACCAAGGCAATCAATGATGCAGCCAAGAGCCTGAAGTTATCTGCCCGTGGCCACATTCGCACCGTCAGAGTTGCCCGTACAATTGCTGATCTAGAGAATTCCTCCAGCATAACCGAGCCGCACATCACCGAGGCCTTGGCTTACTGCAAGAACAGGTTCAAGTCTTGAACTGCGCCAGCCCTAACCCCACCTGTAGCGACCCACTTCGCAAATCTAGTCCACCTTTGGTTGTGGGTTGCAGTGACCATATAAGATCGCTAGCAATTCCATATAAATTTTATAGGGATCTTATAGGGAATTTATATGGTCACTAGGGTAACGACTAAGATCATTACTGTATCAATCACCTCAGATTTGCTGAAGGAGATAGATGAAGCGGCCAAAGCTAGTTATGAATCACGCAGCGATTATCTTAGGCGATCGGCCATCATGCGACTTAAAGACCAGAGAATGACCAAGTGGCCACAAGCAGAAGTAGGTTGACCTCTGATGTCCCATCTGTTAGAATGCTTGTACCTTTGGAATATCAATTTAAGGAGACGAACTTATCGCCAAATACACCCGCCTGAATGATCAAATTCGGGCACCAAAGCTGCGAGTCATCGATGAAGAAGGCAAGCAGTTAGGAGTTTTGACCAAGCAGGAGGCCCTCGCGCTAGCGCAGGAACGTGATTTGGATCTGGTGGAGATTTCACCGGACGCAGATCCACCGGTTTGCAAGATAGTCGACTGGGGCAAGTTCAACTACCAGCGCACTAAGCAGCTGCAGAAGAACCGCAAGACCTCCAAGACCCTTGATATGAAGCAAATCCGCTTCGGACTCAAGATCGGGGCACATGATCTGGCGATCAAGATGAACAAAGTCACCAAGTTCCTAGAGGCTGGCCACAAGGTCAAGATTACACTGTTCTACAGGGGTCGTGAGCAAGCTCACAAGGAGATCGGCTTCACGATCGCCCAGAGAGTTATCGAAGACTTCGGTGATACAATAATAGTAGATCAACAGCCTCAACTGGCTGGCAGACAATTAAGCTTCGTCGTAAGAAGCAGTGGCAAGAAACCCGCACCAGCAGTGGTCGAGGCAACCACAGAAGGAGAATCAGATGCCAAAACTTAAGACACATAGCGGTACCAAAGACCGCGTCAAGGTGAGCAAGAACGGCAAAGTCCGTGTCGGCCACGCCAACATGAACCACTTTCTTAGTAAGAAAAGTGGCGGTCGCAAGCGTTCACTACGTGGTCTAACCACTCGTAGCGGTGCCATGGCCCGTAACATCAAGAAGAATCTAGGAGTTTAGATAATGAGAGTTAAGAGAGGCGTCGCAAGTCACGCCAAGCACAAGAAAATCCGCAAAGCTACTAAAGGCTTTAGCCACCCTAACCGTGTCAGTATCAAGCGCGGCCGTCAAGCCGTAACCAAGTCCCTGCAGTTCGCTACCCGCGACCGCAAGAACCGCAAGCGATCTTTCCGCCAGGTTTGGAACACCCGCATCAACGCCGGTGCTCGTCTTAACGGCACAACCTACAGCAAGCTGATCGCTGGTCTTAAGAAGGCCAACATCACTCTAGACCGCAAAGTTCTCTCCGAACTAGCCGTCAACGAGCCAGCTTCTTTCACCGCTGTCGTCAAAGCCGCCAAGTAAGAAACGGCCTAGAAAAATAAAAACCCTCGAGAAGAGGGTTTTTATTTGGCCAGATTATCTGTAAGCCGGGTTCTGTCGAGACTGATCATCTATCTAGGCCTGTCGTTGCCGGCAGGCTCGAGCGGTTCTTGTGATGAAGCCTTGTCGGGAAACTTCGGGCTTTAGGCCCGTAAGGTTCCATCTCCTTGCAGCAGGCAGGGTTTACCATTTCTCCGCGTCACCGCGGACAAACGCGGGCTCTTACCCCGCTCTTTTCACCCTTACCACCGAAGTGGCGGTATTGTTTCTGTGGCACTTTCCCTAAGGTTGCCCTCGGTCGCCGTTAGCGACTGCCCTTCCCTTTGCTGCCCGGACTTTCCTCGAACGTTTGGAACGTTCGCGATCAGTCAATAATCTGGCCAAGACCTATTATACCACCTCTGTTGAAGAACCATAAATGGTTTAGGCGTTGGTGGAGAGGTGTTCGTCGAGAGCACGGTTCACAGCCGCATCAGCCAACTTATTAAACTCACGTGGAACGTGGGTGAAACTAACATGTTCGAACTTAGGAATAAGCTGCTTGATAGCATCGTGAATTGGCCATAGATCACGGTTCTTGACCTTGAAGATGCCCTTCATCTGATTGACAACTAGCAGGCTGTCCATGTAGGCTTCGACTTCACGGACACCCATCTTGACGCACTCTTCTAGTGCCAGCTTGAGGGCAGTATATTCGGCCTGGTTATTGGTGGTAACGCCGAGGTAGACGCCTTTGTCGACCAGCACATTGTCTTCCATATCTAACACCACGAAGCCACTGGCGCTCGGACCAGGATTGCCCCGCGAACCGCCATCACCGAAGATCTTAACCTTGTCTGGGTGAGCGTTTGGGTCACGTGATTGTTCGCCTTGAGGAGCCTCGCCAGAATAGGCAGCGTCAATAGCCTGCGACATCTCACGGTCCTTGTCAGTTATGTTCTGGTCGCCTTCGTGAGTAATTAACCAGATCTGTACCACGCTCCATTCGTTCTCCCAACGGGGGTGGTGTTGATATTCTTCGGCGATTTCAGCCACCAAAGTCATGAAGGCCCAAGCTTCCTTGAAGTCTTCGAAGTTGAATTGTTTGTATAGTCCGTGTTTGGTTTCTTGCCACATGATTACTATCTTAGCACGCCGAAGAGAGCGCCGAAGATAACTCCTTGGATTTATGATCAAAAACAAGTAGAATTATGTCATTAGAGGCGAAAACTTAAGAGGGAGAAAATCTTGAAAAAGACTACCAAAGCCAGCACAAAACTAAAACCAACTCAAAGATTAAGCCTGTTCTTCTTCAGGAAACCGCGAACTACAGCATTAATATGGCTAGTTGTGGCCTTGCTAGGTATTGCGAGCTACACCACGCTTCTTAAGCGTGAAGGCTTCCCTTCCATCAGTACACCATTCGCGATTGCCCAAGGCTCTTATATAGTCAACAACCCTACCAAAGTAGATGCCGAGGTGGCCAAACCCCTCAACGCATTCCTTCTTAAGCAAGATGGAGTCAAAAGCGTTCAGACCCAGAGCTTTGGTAACTTCTACACAGCAATTGTTTCTTATAAGGACGACGTAAATGCCGATGATCGCAGTGCCGAGTTGCAAAAAGAAGTAGCCAAGCAGAATATTCTTCCAGCTCAAGCCACTCTTAATATAAACGCCTACAAATTCGGTTATACGGTTCGTGGCGACAACATTGTCATCTCGTTCTACTCCGACAAACAGGCCTCTACGCCAGAGTTAGTCGCCCAAGCCAAGCAAGCTGCAACTTTCATAGAGTCACAGAACCTAAGCCTAGTCAAAGATGTTTCGGTTATCGATCCTTACGAGCAGGCTATTAACCCGCTTACAGGTCAGTCAGAGCTAACTCAGAAGTCGTTTGACAGATACGGCGAGCGCACTAACAACACCACCAACTTCTACACCACTGCCGTCATCGGCGTCCAAGCCCAGCCAGCAGCCGACCAGATTGAACTTGGTAAGCAAATTGACTCAGCCGTCACTAAGCTAAACAGCGCCGAAGACTTCAAGGGCTTCCACGCCGTCGTTAGCGCTAGCGACGGACCACAAATCAAGGCCCAAATAAGTGAACTTCAGAAATCCTTGCTAGAAGGCCTTTTGGCAATCCTAATTGTTAGCTCGATTGTTATCGCTCTCCGCGCTTCTCTAATTACTGTCATATCAATGGCCACAGTCGTGATCGCCACCAACGCCATCATGTACTTAATCGGTTACAGCCTGAACACTATTACATTGTTTGCACTCATCCTTGGCCTTGCCCTAATCGTCGACGACACCATCATCATGGTCGAAGCTATCGATTCTCAGAGACGTAAACGCAAGGACCCAGAGGAGGCCGTAACGGTCGCCACAGGCAAGATTAGCAAGGCTATGATTGCCGCAACCAGCACGGCGGCCTTAAGTTTCGCACCTCTGATATTCGTCGGTGGTATTCTAGGAAGCTTCATACGTGCAATACCAGTAACTATCATTATTTCATTGGTGGTTAGCCTGCTCGTAGCCCTGATATTCATACCGTTATTTGCTCGCTATATTCTTCTTACCAAGAAACAAATGGGGCCCAAGAGCCACGCCGAAGCGGCAGCCGGTATTGAAGCCAAGATCGCTCTATTCATATCCAAGCCAATGCTATGGGCTAAGAACTCTCGCAAGAAGCTTGTTGGTGTTGGTCTTGTGGCCGTATTCATCGGCACGGGCTTCATCATGGGTGGTGGCTACCTGTTCTCTAAGGTGACATTTAACATCTTCCCGCCGTCTAAGGATAGCGACCAGATCAGTGTCACCTTGACCATGCCACCCAACACTAATATCGAGCAGGCCCAGCAGATAGCTGATGACGCTGACCAGATAGTTAACAAGTCTCTCGATACTAACTTCGTCAAAGCCTCTTACTACGGTCAAGCTGACATTCAGAAGGCTACTCTGCAAATTAACCTGATCAGCTACAACGATCGCAACACAACCGCTCCAGAACTGATCGAACAGCTCGAGGGTGACTTCAAGAACTTCAACGAAGCTTTTGTAGAAGTTGGACAGATTGACGCTGGCCCTCCCGGATCAGCCTTCACAGCTCAAGTCGAATCTAGCACCAATCGCGAGGGAGCAATCAAGCTAGCCGACGACATTACTGCCTATCTTAAGAAAGCTGAGATCAAGCGAGTTGATGGCACAGTTGCCAAGGTATCTAGTGTCTCGGTCTCTAATTCCAGCATCTACAACCGCAAGGACAATAAGCAGTACGTAGAAGTTACAGCCAAGTATGTCGATACCGACACTACGACGCTCTTAACTCTGACTAAGACAGCTGTTGAGAAGGAATTCCCAGAGTCTCGTGTTGAGTCCTACGGCCTCAACAAAGACGCCCTAGGCTTCGACTTCGGTCAAGAATCCGAGAACCAAGACAGCTTCAAGACCCTAGCTATCGCCTTCCCGATCTTGCTGTGTGTTATCTATGTCCTGCTGGCCTTCCAGTTCAGGAGCATGTTACAGCCGCTACTGATCTTCTTAGCTATTCCATTCAGCTTGTTCGGAATTACTCTAGGTCTATACCTAACAGATAACGCCTTCAGCTTCTTCGCCGCTCTAGGCTTCTTCGCCCTAATCGGCCTCAGCCTCAAGAACACGATTCTGCTGACCGACTATGCCAACCAAGCCCGCCGAGAAGGCATGGGCGCCGTAGACGCCGCACACGAAGCTCTAGCCGAGCGATTCCGACCATTGATAGCTACCAGCCTAACAGCCGTAGCCTCACTGATCCCACTAGCCCTCACTAGCCCGTTCTGGGAAGGTCTAGCCGTAGTTCTAGTCGGCGGTCTGCTATCCAGTACCTTCCTCGTACTGACCGTCTTCCCTTACTACTACCTTGGTAGCGAATTCCTACGAACCCGCATCAACCGCAAGAAGGGTATTTCGTGGTTAGTGCTGACAATCGGTCTGTTGATCTTGCTGCCTAAGCTAGCTCCTATCGCTGCTATACTGGCACCATTCTTGGCTGCGTTGATAGTTAAGCTTGTTGGCAAGCTGTTCCGCAAGAAGAAATAGCCTACTGTTAGACCTGCCGTCGCGAACGGGCCTAACCCAAAGACCTATTACTTATACGAAATGTGCAACTGCACCGCCATCATTGTGGCCATGACGTTGTATCTCGTAATCTGAGAACTGCTCTGTGGCATCAACATCAAATACAGCACCTTCTGGCAAGTCTTCAATGACAAAACCATTGGCCGCTGCAGTGGCAGTCAAATATCCCATAGCGCCTTCTACCGTCTCGTGCCGCAAACCTTCTTCGGCATATCTGTTGCCACCTGACACAGGGCGATCCCACGACTCATGAGCAGCCCACTGCTCCCTTTCGGGCACACTTGGGTCAATGTATTCTAGACCACTTATTCGGTAGCCATTATCGCCTGCTTGTAAATAAATGGGCTTTCCGTCTTCGGTCTGAACGCCCAATAGCGCGCCTTCGGCCGAAACCAGAGGAGTTAGAGTGCTGTACGCCTCTTGTAGGGCTTGGTTCATGCTTGCTGCTCGCTTAAGTAGAAGCCGTTCTCTAGCGGGAAGTCCTTCTCCCAAACCTTAGATAATTCAGCCATCTCTGCTTTGAGAGGCTCAATATAAGTGTCTAGGTAACCTTGCCTATTCTTGTCTTCGGTGTCACCCTCAAGCCATTTGTTAGAGGTGTCAAAATCCGCACGCAGCTTATTGAATAGCTCTGTAAAATAAGTCGAAGACTCTTCTCTGTCTCTAAGCTGTTTAAGATACTCAAATACTTCAGTCCAACGGCTACTAACAAACTCGGGGGTGCCGTCCATAACCCACTGAGACGGCATAGGTGATGTCAAGCCTTTACTCTTAGCCCCTACATAATCGTCTAGTGTGCCTGCCGAATGACGCGCCGAGTAATCGGCTAAAACATTAAACGCTCCGCCTTCCCCAAAACCTCGTCGTACTAGAGCGGGGCTTAGATCCATAAACATATTTAATTGATCGTCAATGAACCCGTTGAGATGACCCTGAGAAGCTTCATGGTCGGGATCTACAGTGCCCCTTACTTGTATGGCTGCTTCCACCATGCCTGCAGTGTTGGCAAGTATCGAGTTCACGCCTCCTGCAACCTTATCCTTCTGTTCTGGGGTGGGGTTTAATTCAAGTAGAGAATCTCTGAAAGTTTCGCCGTCAGTAATTAACATGACTAACGTTGAGGGAAGTTTTTGACGTGTGTCATCATCTTCGAAATCTATTCGCTCGCCGTAAGGTGCATTTGAATCAACTAAACTAACTCCCATCTGTGCCAATTCATCGGTTTGCAGAAGACTTACTAACTCTTTCTCCATGTCAGCCTTGTCTTTCGGGGAGACTCTGGGTTGAGTAGTCTCATCGTCAGGCATCAAGAAGCTGAACATGCCACTAACAGCATAGCCAAGTCCGGTATTCCTGTTGTTATAGTCCTGAACTGAGCCAACAGCGTCTATGAAGCGTTGGGTAAATTCCTGAGGGGGATGTTGATTGTGAGGGTTATCTTGTTCGGTCATTTTTGTTTCGTTTTAGCTTACTATAACTATGTTAGCACAAAATACAATAAATGTCAATCTGGTCGGGGTGACAGGACTTGAACCTGCGACCTCACGGCCCCCAGCCGTACGCGCTACCAACTGCGCTACACCCCGAAAGTGTCATAGCATTATAACAGTGAGTCCTTTCTGGATTGTGAAATAGTTGTATATATTGACTTATTGTGCTATAATATACAGATAATGGCTCAAAATACAAAAAGATTCATACCCGAACAGTTCCAAATACAACCGGCCACGGATGGACCTCAATATGAGATCGACACAGAGGTGGCGGCGACTATAGCCAATGGATTGATAGACAGAAATGGCCATGTTGCCACACATTTATCTGGAGAAGATCAGCTAGTTAGAGTAGAGCCCTTTGTTGGCGCGACAGCAGATAGGCCACAAAAGCCCGAGGAACTTGCCAGTCCTGAGGGTTTACACCTAGGTATTGATGCCGAGCACAATCCAAACGCCATTAATGGTCTATTCGCACGCGAGATGGAGAGAGCTCTACTCGCCAATGAACGCATTAACACCAAACGCTACGGATTACGCATGGCCGTGTTCGTAGGAAAAGTTATGGTAGATGGCGCGCTTGAAGCAATGCTGCTGCCATCATTCATAAATACAGAGAAAAGCCCCTTACCCGTTCTTAGCCCTGTTATGAGGGCACATGAACTGGACCTCAAGGCCGCCGAAGCATACGGCAACAACATGGGTCTAAAGCCTGTAATAATTCAAAAATAGGGTGTCGGGTACTGGGGTGATCACCTGAGTAGACCCAGGTGGGTGCTCTCATCTGACAACCACGGTTGCCATTCTGTTGAGCTCCCTAATGATTAGTATTCAGATAATCATTATCCCAGAAGGAGGCCTCAAGGGCCCTACCCGACCGATCTATTATATCCTAGCTAAGTTAAACCAGTAAGAAGTTCAACAGGAAGTTCTGGATCGTAATAAATGGCCCTGATATGAACTGAAAGAGAACCAGCATAAAGAAGATAATGCCCATCAGCCCAAAGGCCTCAATCTGCAGCATAACTTTTTGCAAAGGCTCGGGAGCAAAGGCGTAGAGCAAGCGCGAGCCATCAAGCGGCGGGAAAGGAATCATGTTGAAGATGAAGAAACCAATATTAACCTCTGTAAATATGATCAACGCCCCTTGCCAGAAGTGACCAAGATCAGCTCCGAAGGCACGGAAGATTAGAGCCGCTAAGGCTGCTAAGACCAAGTTGGTCAGAGGTCCAGACACACCGACTAGCGCCACACCGAACTCGTCATACTTCACCCGATTGGGGTTAAAAGGCACCGGCTTAGCAATAAAGATCGGGGGCAGACCGAATATAAGTAGCACCATTGGCAACGCAACTGTTGTAACAACGTCAATATGCTTCAGTGGATTGAGCGTCAAACGACCTTCATCATGCGCCGTGCTATCACCTAACCAATGTGCTACATAGGCGTGCATGGCTTCGTGAATCGACAGCGCGATAATGATCGAAAACAGTACAACGACAAGGTCGATTCCGGTTACGCTACTCAACATATCCTAATACTATAGCAGCTTAAGCGGCTTGTTTGAGCTCCGAGTACCATTCAACATCATGAACTCGCAGATAAGCAGCACCGGCATCTGTAGCGGTCTGGCCTGCGTCCTGATTCTTCTTTTTGTCTTTCCTCTCATCATCGGTGCCTAAGAATCTCTTCTTGGAGTAGCCGATCATGACTGGGAAATCAGGCACTTCCTTAGCAAACTCTAATAATTTCTCGTTAAGGGCTTGGGTTTTGCCAAATCCTATACATGGATCAAGATATATTTTTTCCTTCGCTAGCCCCTTGGCCTGTATCTTATCGACTTTGACCATAAGGTCACGAACAACCACCTCTACGTCATCTATCAAGTCACCTTCGTGAGCCGTCTTGGTATCTGTGCCTTCAGGAATATGACCAATGACACAGCGCGCCTGATACTTAGCTACGATGTCCATCATAGCCTCGCTCATACCACTAACGTCATTGATAATTATTGGGCCGATGTTGAGGGCAGCCTCGGCTGTTTCGGGGTGATAAGTGTCGAGTGATAGCCTCTCGCCATACACAGGAATCAGCTTGGGCAGAATTGGGCTTAGTCGTCCCCATTCTTCCTGCCATGTTATCGGTGTAGCCTCGGGTCGAGTACTCTCGGCACCTATATCGACTAGATCAGCACCATCTCTGAACAGTTCTTCGGTGCGCTGAACAGCAACCTCTGGCGCACTATAGAGACCGCCGTCGCTAAAGCTATCGGGCGTAACGTTAAGAATTCCAACAATTTTTACCATATTACTACTATCATAGAACAATTCTTCTCTATTAACACAACCGTTTCGGAATCAGTGGTCTATGCTACCATTAAGGCCATGACTACTGTTTATCTTGCTCTGGGCTCAAATGTCGGCGATTCTAGGCATTACGTCGAAGCAGCTGTTAAACAACTATCTAAGCTGCTGAAGGATATCAACAAGGCGCCACTCTACACTTCCAAGGCTGTCGGCTACACCGACCAAGCGGATTTCCTCAACACGGCCGTCAGCGGTCAAACCGACCTTGAGCCCCTAGAACTCCTGAAGGCTATCAAGGCAATCGAGCAATCAATTGGTCGCGTGCCTACCTTTCGGTGGGGTCCTCGTGAGATTGATATCGACATCATCTTCTATGGAGACCTGCATATGGAAACCGAGTTGTTGACAATTCCCCACTCTAGTTGCCGTGAACGCGACTTCGTCCTGCGCCCGATTTGCGACCTCAACCCTTCGCTTATTGACCCGATTAGTAGTCAATCTGTCAGTGAACTTCTGGCTCATATTGATGCCCAGCAAGAATCAATCCTCAAAAGAGTTGAATAGTATCGGCTCAGGTGTTGACTAAAACACCTTAATTCGCTACAATTAACACCTATGCAGAAATGTGAACTCACCGGCAAAGGCAAGCAATACGGAAGCAATATTAGCTTCTCGCAGCGCCACACCAAGAAAGTCTGGAAGCCTAATCTTCAGATGAAGACTGTTGTTGTTGACGGCAAGAAGGTCAAGATGAAGCTCAGCACCCAAGCCATCCGCACCCTCAAGAAGAAGGGTCTTCTCGACCCCGCCGCTCCAGCCACCTCAGTTAAGTAATATTAATCTTTTCTAGTCTCGCCGCTATTTTTGTGGAGTATTTTTTGTGTGTTAGTGTTTTGGGTTGGTTTGGTAAATGTTTTGTGCCACCACACCTAATCGACACCCAATAGGCATAGAATCTATGCCTATTGGGTGTGGTGGTCTAGTGGCAACAACGAAACCACCCAACAACAACTTACCCTCCAAGATGAGGTTTAACAAACCGTACTTGAGAACGAAGTTGTTAGGATTTCTCGAGAACGATCAGATGAGTTAGGTCGCTCAATTCAGACGGCTTGAGCTTGAGCTTGGAGACGGTCTCTTGTGGCTCCATAGCTAGTTCCTTAAGTGCGTGGGCGAGATCTTGTTGAGGCATAGGGAAGTTAAAGGCTTTGTCGGCATAGTGGGTCGGTACAACTAGCTTAGGCTCAACTGCTTTGATCAGCTTAAGTGCACCAACTGGGTCAACCGTGTAGCCGTTACCGCCTACAGGTACAAACATCAGATCAACCATGCCGATTGTCTCTAGCTGCGCATCGCTAAGTTCAGGATAAATATGACCAGTAACAAGAACTTTGAGCTCGCCTACGATCAACTTGAACATTGTGGCGGTTTGCTTGCCTTCTTCATCCATATGAGCACGGGCTGCAATGCCAATGACAGAGGTGTCAGCGACTTCATATTCACCTGGGCTATCGAAGCTTAAGCGTCCGGCTTTGGCACCCTCATGAGGGCCTGTGAATAGGGCTACGTCATCAGGCTTAACAATGCCTTTGGCACCCAGCGAAGCCAAGTTATCATCGATAACAATACGAGTACCTTTGTTGGTCAGGCTAATACAATTAGCACCATAAAACTGAAAGTCCATTACTGCTCACTCTCCTCTTCTGATAATAGGTTGTGATTATCGACTAATATTTGTTTCTTGGACTGATGAATGGCTGTAGCGAAGCGGTCTCGTATCTGTTGGCGATACTGGAAGTCTGGCAAAGTCATAACTGTGTAGCGGAGGGTTTTGTTCTCTTGAGTCTCTAGTTGATCAACGTATTTGGCTAGCGCGTTAGGGTTAACCTCGCCAACAATCAAAAAGTCTACTCCAGACGTCTCGTCACGAGTAAACTGACCGGTGAAGACAGCTAGATCAATCTGACCAATAGCTCGCAGCTCTTCTTCAATGCTAGTATCGGTGGCTGGAATTGCACCTGCGACTGAAGCGGCCTTCTTAACAGTCTGCTTAACACCGCCGCCAAAGATCTGCTGCAGCGGCTCGTAGAACTCGAAGTTCTGGTTAACTTCATAGTAGAGCTTATTGTTATTGTTGTCGGACGTAATGATGCCGATGCTTAGTAAGTTGCTTAGTTCGCGGCGAACGGAATTGATTTGTTCATCGATCTTGCGAGTTATCTCACGAACGAAAAAAGAACGGTTCGGATTGCTATAGAACAATTGTAATAATTTGACGCGAGTTTTTGACCCAAAGAGTTGTTCAACCATGCATGTAGTGTATCAAAGTTTGACTCAACTTGCGAATCTAGATGGCCAAAAATGTTGTGATTGTATCAACTATTTCTGCTTCATTAACGGGGGTGGTGAACCACTGTATACTTTTGTTGCGCTTGAACCATGTCCGTTGGCGTTTGGCGAGATCAAGTGTCTGTTTGATGATCTTCTGGCGAGCGTCTTCGACTGTTTCGACGCCCTCGAAGTAGCCTCTCCACTGCGCGTAGCCGACGCCTTTGAGCGCTTCGCAGTCCCAACCATAACGCTCTGCAATGGCCCCAACTTCGTCTTCTAGGCCTGCTTCTAGCATGCCATCGACCCGCCCTATCACCCGCTTTTCGAGCTCCGAGCGGTCGTACTTAAGACCGATGGTTAGCGTATTTTCACGCATTGCTTGGCGGGTTGGAACTGCTCCATTGGTTTCAATTAGTCTTATTAATCGGCGCTTGTTGCGAATATCTACTTCACCTAGCTCCAGGCCGAGCTCATCAATCTTGGCAAGCAGTTCTTCGTTGGTGAGTTGATTAAGTTCTTCACGCTCCGAACGGTCACCTGCAGGCAAGAAGCCGTAGTCATATAAGACACCGTCAACATATAGGCCTGTGCCGCCCACCATTATTGGTAGCTTGCCGCGGCTGGCGATTTCATCAATCGCCTCATTAGCTAGCTTCTTGAAGACCGCAGCGGTGAAATCCTCATCTGGATCAACTACATCTAACAGATGGTGCGGCACCATTTTTTGTTCTTCAGCCGAAGGTTTGGCTGTGCCAATATCAGCCTGACGCCTCACTGTCCACGAGTCGGCACAGATAATCTCGCCATTTAGCTTCTGTGCGAGACTAATAGATAGCGCTGTCTTGCCAGAGGCCGTTTCGCCAACTATGACCAGTAAAGGGCTTACTCTTGGGTTGGCGACCATAGTAGCTCCATCACTTGCACCTTATAATCATCAGATACATCATAGCCTTCGGCTTCAAGAGCGAGTTTGTGGCCAGCGCGGCCACTAGGATAGCCTGAGGCCAAACCGCCCTGCTTATTAACTACGCGCTGCCATGGTAAGTCTGGGTCGCCGAAGTGAGCAATGCCGCCAACAATGCGCGCCGCACGGGCATTGCCGCAGAGAGCCGCCAGCTGACCATAGGTCATAACTCGCCCCTGAGGGATCTGAGCCACTAGAGCCTCCACCCGCTGCCTAAAGCCAGCTTCAACTTCGTTCATAGACTATAAGGATGTCTTAAGCACTCGAGATTTGGCCTCGTTGACCACTGTACCGATGAATTGATCGATACCGATCGTCATTGGCACATCCATAACGGCCATATCCTTGCGAATACGCGGTATTACTTCGCTGCTGGCGATTTCTTTTTCGCCAATTACTAGGGTGTATGGGACTTTGGCGACTTCGGCGGCGCGGATCTTCTTGCCGACTGATTCGTTGGAATTATCCACGTACAGACGAACGCCCTTCTCCTTGGCCTGAGACAGAATCTTATCGGCGAAGGCTACCGTGGCTTCCTCTTGATTAACAGTAATCACTCTAACTTGTTCTGGTGCCAGCCAAATTGGGAACTTACCTGCCGTGTGCTCTATATATACAGACAAGAAACGCTCGATTGAGCCAAGAATAGCCTTGTGAATCATAGCTGGACGCTGCTTAGCGCCATGCTCATCGATGTACTCCAGCCCGAAGCGCTCTGGCTGCACGAAGTCCAACTGAACAGTAGCGCACTGCCATTTACGGCCTAAGGCATCGGCCACATGAATATCAATCTTCGGCCCGTAGAAAGCCGCTTCACCCAGCTCAATCTTGTAGTTCAGCTCTTGAGCTTTGGCAACGCCCTCCAAAATATCCTGAGCAGCCTTCCAAACCTTAGGATCACCGAAGTAATTATCGCCATCATCACGGAAGGACAGGTCGACACTCAGATCCATGCCAAGTGTTAGGTACATCTGCTTAACCATGCCAAGGATATTGCTCATTTCTTCTTCGATCTGATCTGGACGAACAAAGGCGTGCGAGTCATCCTGAGTCAATGCTCGCACTCTAGACAGGCCATGTAACTCACCGCTCTTCTCATCACGATACATAGTAGTCGTTTCCATATATCTCAGAGGTAGATCTCTGTAGCTGCGCGGCCGACTGGCATAAATCTGCGTCACGTGCGGGCAGTTCATCGGCTTCAGCATGAACTTATCGGTTGATTCCACACTAGACACGTCGAAACGCTCTGGATACTTCTCATAGTGCCCAGACGCCTGATATAGCTCAACCTTGGTCATGTGCGGCGTCCAAACAGCCTCGTAGCCAGCTGTGCGCTGCAGCTCCTCGGAGAACCTGACTAGCTCGTTGCGAAGAACTGTGCCACGAGGCGTGAAGAGCGGCAATCCAGGTCCCACCAGATCAGATATAGTGAACAGATCCAGCTCCTGCCCTAGCTTACGGTGATCACGCTTCTTAGCTTCTTCTATAAGGGCTAGATGATTGTGTAACTCCTGATCAGTCGCAAAAGCCACGCCATAGAGACGCTGCATCTGCGGATTCTTCTCGTTGCCACGCCAGTAAGCACCAGCCACTCGTAGCAGCTTGAAAGCACCAGTTTTACCAGTAGACTCTACGTGCGGACCCCGACATAGGTCGGTAAAGTCGCCATTCTGATAGAACGACACGTTAGCAACTTGGGCATCACCCTCGGTGATAGTTCCCAGCTCATCGGCGTTAAGATCCTTGGCAACAGTGGTACCTGCCCGCTTCAGATCGTTCAATAACTCTTCCTTATATGGCTGCTTGGCTTGCTGCGCCCAAGCAATCGCCTCATCAACTGGCTTCTCCGACTTCGTGAAAGGCTCATCAGCCGTGATAATCTTAGCCATCTCAGCCTCAATCTTGCCGAAATCCTCTTCGGAGACCTTGGCCTTCCCCAGATCAATATCATAATAGAAGCCATTCTCGACCACTGGCCCAACACCGAACTTAGCCTCAGGCCAGAGATGCTGCACCGCCGTAGCCATAATATGCGCCAAAGAGTGCCGCATGGCATGTAATTGATCTGCTTGATTGCTGTCGTTGCTTGGGTTGCTTGGGTTGCTGTCTGGCACTTTGGCCTCCTTAGTACTTGTTAGGGTGCTTTTGCTTAAATAAAAGAGACGCCTCAGATTCAATACTCTCGCAGGGTATTTAATCTGTAAGCGTCTCGGTCCTAACTAATTTCAGTTCAGAAATTTCAGTTCGGAGGTTCCACCTCGACTTTTACTCTTGCGACTTCCCTGTACCGTCGGGTGTCGCCACATCTACGGAGCTCCTTGGTTGGTGATTCCACGTCAACGCTCCCCTTCAGTATAACATCGGTGCCTGACCAGACAAATAAAGCCAGCGAACTTCGGGTAACAAAAAAGGATCAAATGATCTCGCAATTCATTCGATCCTCTTCCGACGAGATTCGTCGAGATAAAACAGTCTCGGCAAAACTTCACCTAGGAATAATCTTAGCAGGGTTAGTATTATAAGGCTAGCCTATTTATGCTGTAATTTGCACATTTCAACATGGGGATAACTATTTTTGCCTGACGTCACGCGTGGCGTTAACGCTTATTATTAGCTGGTCTGTCTCTGTCAGCAGTTAGAACTTCGACTACATCAACCGGCCACCACACCCATTATGCATACGATCTATGCCTGATGGGTGCCTATTAGGTGTGGTGGCCAAATACTTAACTCCGTCCCAGTACAGCTGGGATCTAGCAAGAATTGTGTGATTCTCCCCTGTTAATAGTTGCGCAAAAGGCCAAATTGAGGTAAATTGTAATCTGTTTAGACAGACACAGAACTGGGGGCGATTAGCTCATTTGGCTAGAGCGCCGCATTGACGTTGCGGAGGTGAGAGGTTCGAATCCTCTATCGCCCACCATAGTCTTGATTTAATATATATTTAACAATTCACCCCTGTTAGTGGTGTTAGCAGAGCTGCCTAGAGCCTTGACAAGAAGCCGCCTAATTGATAGGATAGATCGGTTAAACAGGGATGTTTTGGTATTCGTAAAAGTAGCGCGCTTGACGCCTTTCAGTTGTTCTATGAAGAGTTGATCTCTTCAAACCCCAACAACAATCGCATTAGACGACTCCGTTCCACCGCTTCAGCTAAATAGCTAAGTCGCAAAACGAGTCTCCGCCCCGAGAACCAATAGGTTGCTCGGGATTTCTAGTTTCAAGAGCCCACTTAATTAAGATTTAATGAAGTAGTTGTCCACCTAATCGGGCAAACTTATCCACTAGCGTTTTTAATAGCGATATGACAATATGTAGTCATGGTTTGCATACATTGTGGCTCAGAAACTCACGTTATTAACTCCAGACCTCAGAAACGGCTTAATCAAGTTTGGCGTCGACGGCGCTGCAACACCTGTCAGGCTGTCTTCACTACCGAGGAAACAACCCAGTATCAGGCAGTCTGGGCTGTCAGAGGCCTCAAGAACGGCGTAGAGCCCTTTAGCCGCGACAAACTACTGCTTAGCGTCTACAAGAGCTGTGAGCACCGCAAAACGGCCTTAGAGGACGCTAGAGGGCTAACGGACACAATTATTAATAAGCTGCGAGACCGTGTGGTCGATGGCGTACTCACCCGACCAGTGATCACACAAGTTACTCAGGTGTCGCTTAATCGTTTCGACGGCGCGGCCAGCGTACATTACGCAGCCTTCCACGCCTCTTAGCTGCCAGACTGGGGTCAGCGGCCGTGCTGTGGCGAACGCCACCAGTGTTAACAGTAGCTTTTTCGGTTACGTCGAACTTCGATGGGTATCTCTTGAATATGAGTCGTGTCTGGGAGTTGAAGGCCGCCAAACAACCGAAAGCTATACCTGTTATGGGCAGTAAAGCCCACTGTAGCAACATGAAGATCGAGCGGTGACGACGATAGCGGGCTGGCCGTGGCGGCAAAGTTACCAAACAGACATAAACAGTTACCAGCAATGCCGCAATGCCGAAACGCTGAACCTTACTAACTATCAGGGGTAACTCATTGGCCGCGAGGTTCTGAGGATGGAACAGCGCCGGCACAAAACCAACATACCAGACCAGTAATGCCTGAGTAGCCCAGCCGACGTGCCCCTCGAGAGTGCGGAGCAATTTGGCCAGAACATCGGCCTTGGGTATCTTGTTCTTATGCCAAAACCCCATGTCAGCAATATAAGCTATGTCCGAAGCACCGTAAGTCCAGCGCTTCAACTGAGTGAACTGGGCTTTGATCGTCTTGATGTAGCCGTCAGCCAGCACAGCATCTTGATAGATTGGAATACTGAACGGATACACCCTGTAATCACCGTCAAAGTGGAAGTAGCTGCGCCAGAACTGATGGCCGTCTTCAACCACAGTACGAGTACTCCAGAAGTCCATGTCGATCAGCGATTGCATCGGTTGGGCATGAGCCGAGAAGTTGCGCGACAGATGCGGACGCTGCGTGTTGACGATGTAGAACAGATTATTACCAGTGGCGATGACCCTCATAAGAGTCGGAGCGTCCCAGATATTATTAGTGAACATCGCTAGGGGCTGGTACGACGCCTTGAGAGGATCAGGCACTACGCAGTACAGATAACTTAGCGCTGCGAAGTAACGCTTATCAGGTCGATTATCGGCGTCTAGAGTTGTGACGATAACTTTGGTCGCATCAAGCTTTTCTTTGGCGAGGTACTTCTTAAGAGCACGTCCGGCATAGGTTATATTACCGCCCTTGCCGATGACTTCGCCTTCGATATTAGCGGGGTGTTTAACGATCATGGCGTGCTTGAATTTGTCGCCGTATAGCTTGATTAGCTCCTTGACACGCTCCTCTGACTCCTTGCCAACGCGGCCTTCATAAGCAATCACCAAGATCATTTGCTTAGAGTCGTACTCCGCGTCCAACGTCGCCTGAATAGTCGGCTCGAGCACCTCCCGACTCTCATTAACAGTGGCAATGATAACAGCATGTACCAGATCACTCGGCTTAATATCATACTTGCGCGTATCTAGCCGCTTGAGATTGTTGAGATGCCACTTGGGCCTCACGATAGTCGCACCAACCACCTTGCCAGCCTCAATATCAGCACCCAGCCCAGTCCAATCGAGTTTCATATGGCGTTTCATGGTTCGGTAGCCAGCAATCGCTCTTGTTGAATAAGCCATCGAGCGAACAAAGAAGATTAACAGATAGAAAAGTATGAAGAATATAGCCGCCGTAACGTTGATCAGGCTCAGGATTAGCGGTAAGAACAGCAGGCTCCAGCTCAAAGCACCAGGCAGTATTTCGAAGAAGCGATAATGCCCCTTGCGGTCCTTCTCAAACGGAATTTCCAGATCAATCACGTGGCCAGACCTAGCGCAGTGTTAGCAGCGAGTTACTGATAATAATAGTCAGCGTCAGAAGTAGAATGCCCATAGCAAGGATAGCTAACGCCAGTTGGCGGTGAATCTTGTAGGCCCGCATACTAAGCACGGTGTGGGCTGCCAGAACTATTAGGGCGAAGACCACGAAGCCGAGAAGCTCCATAACACCGCCGTTAGTAAATCGGTTTACCGCCAAAGGATTGGAGCAATCACGACACTGCACAATGTAACCGTTACTATGTCCGGTACTTAGGCTGACCAGCACGAAAAGACTGCCACCAATTGCCAAGAAAATGTTGATGCTGAGCAGCAACATTATTAAATGATCGTGAAAGTACTTCTTTGATATTGCCATATGGTTAGAAACTATTGTATCACCTCTGGTGCGGATAGAGAGAATCGAACTCTCCTCTCAACCTTGGGAAGGTTGCATATTAGCCACTATACGATACCCGCGAATTGGAGCCACCTAGCAGGATCGAACTGCTGACCTACACGTTACGAATGTGTCGCTCTACCAACTGAGCTAAGGTGGCCTATGCTGCCTTGTTCCGCAATATTATATCAGCCTGCCGGTTGGAGTTTGGATGATGCTTGGCCAATCTTAGGCCGAAAGTGCCTTATCCAGATCCATACGCATGTGACGTAACCGGCCATGTTCTGGCCAAGGTTCGTGCTCAAATGATTGGAGGATTGCTTCTTTTGGATAGCTAGCCTCGATGTTGTCGGCATAACCATTGCCGATCTGGGCATCGCGCTCAACATAGGAATAACCAGCGCTCTGAAGCTTGATAAACATGTCATTCATCAGAGGTCTTATAAGACCTTCCCCTTGTCTAGCGGGAGATATGGCCGAATAATAAATGTACGCTGTCTGATGAGATTCAGACTCTCGCGAAGGATCCATTACGTTGACAGGTACGGCAAGACTAAACCCAAGCACAGTTTTGTCTTCTTGAAGTGTCACAAGTATGGTTCTTGGCCGAAGAATTAAATCTTTTAAGTTGGCCGCCATTACAACTTCATCCGTTTGTCCTAAGATTGGCTCAGCTGGATCTGGAAAACTATTGATATCGTCGACCATATTGACCACTTGGTTAACCATCCCAAGTGGGTATTTGCCGCTGTCTTCGTTTGGAATTGATAATTCTGACATCTTGAGAATAGTATCTTAGCTCTGTTCAAGTAGCGCTAATTACACCTGTAGACAGTAATACTATTAGCAGTAAACCAAGCCCGATTCGATAGATAATGAACACGCTGAAGCTGTGCTTGCTGACGAACTTGAGTAGCCATGCGACCGAAGCGTAAGCCACGAAGAAACTGACGATTGTGGCTACGATTGTGGCTGTCCAACCGACACCTTGGGAGATTTGATCGCCCTTGCTGACGATTTCTAGTAAGCCGGCGGCAAGCAAAGCTGGGATCGATAGGAAGAATGACAGCCTAGTCACGGCTACCCTGTCGAGTCCCCTGAATAATCCAGCCGAAATAGTAGCGCCAGAGCGCGAAACCCCAGGCACTAGAGCCAAACACTGCGCTAAGCCAACTATCAAGGTGTCGCGCCAAGTAATCGCCGCCTCGTGACGATTCTGCTTGGCAGTAGTATCAGCCCACCACATCACGAGACTCCAGACAATTAGAGCCACACTAACTAGCCAAAGGCTGCGCAAGTTGTTCTCTATTTGATGCCTGAACAACAAACCAACTACGGCAATCGGAATCGAACCAATAATTACAGCCCAGCCGAAGCGATAATCTGCCTTACGGCGAGTCTTATCGAGAAGGCCACCGAACCAGCCAGTAAGAATTCGCCAAATATCTTGTCGGAAGTAAACCAGCGTAGCCAATACGGCTCCCATCTGAATTATGGCCGTGAAGGCCACCATATCAGGGTCGCTGATCGAGTAGCCGAAGAGGTTTTCAGCAATTGTCAGGTGAGCAGTACTGGATATCGGCAAAAACTCAGTGACGCCTTCGATGACGCCCATAATGATCGCTTGAAATATATCCATATAGAGATTTTAACAGCTAATCGACAATCTTCTTGGCATATATCTGATTAATACTAAACTTATACACCTTACTGATTGGGCGTGGTCCCACCACACCTAATAGGCATACGATTGGCATACAGAAGACATAGATCAGGTGTGGTGGTCAAGTACTGACCGTAAGTGAAGGCACAACGTAACAAATAGATCCATAATCAATCGTTGAGTTACAATGTCCGTGGAGCATCCATAACAAAAATGAACACAACCTGGTCCAGACTCTTCAAACTCCCTGCTCAGTTAGCCAACAAGCCATTGCTATGGACTGTCTCAGTCCTTGGCCTAATAATTTTTTGTTTTGCGCTTGATCATTTTGCCAACCTTTATACTCAGTGGCTATTGGCCGTGATCGGCTGGTGGGTTCTTCTGAGTGCACTGTCGATCATGAAGCGAAGCGAGCGTCAACTAGTTATGATTCTAGTTATAGTGGCCACCATTGTTGAGTTCACCGCTTCCTTGGGTTTCAATTGGTACTCTTACAGATTGGGCAATATACCACCATGGATACCGCCTGCTCATGGAATAGTATTCTTAACGGCTCTGGTATGGAGCAAATCGGCCTACGCCAAAGCTCACGAACATAGCTTGAAGCTAATAGTAACCGTACTAGCTATTTCGTACAGTGTCTTCGGTCTGGTAACCAATAACGACGTGGCGGGCGCTAGCTTCGGCTTATTCTTCCTCTGTTGGCTATGGTTCACGGGCAAGAGCCGCTTCTACTCCATGCTGTGGGTCCTGGTTTGCTACCTAGAGATCATGGGCGTAACTATGGGAGCTTGGAACTGGGCGCCAACTCTACCGCTGACACAGATTCACGAAGGCAACCCACCAACAGGAATTGTCGGCGGTTATGGCCTGTTCGACTTAGCAACTTTCGCTATTGCCGCCTCACTAGTTAGGTTCAAATGGGTTTCTACTTCTTCCAAACGCGAACGTAGTCAGTTGTAACCACGGTACCGACAGGATCGCCACGATATCCGACGTTAATGTGGATGGACTCAGGTCCTCCATTGTCGTATGTGCTGTAGGAGCGGACGAGTTTGCCATCCCAGTAGACGTAGTTGTGGCCATTCTCGCGATCTACTGCATAGGTGTGATAGGCATTGGCCCACATTCCTGGGATGCCTGGTCCGTTATCAGCGCACTGTTCACCACAACCAGGATAGTGATATGGTGACGAGAACGGATTCTCGAAGGCTTCTGCAATATCAATCTCACCCTCGTTGGGCCAGTTTACTCCACTTGTCCAGAAGGCTGGCCAGTTGTAAATATTAGTCGTTCCGCTCGCATTAGACGGATTTTGTCCTTGGAAGAGAATCCTGCCTTCAACGTAATAGCCGGTACCAAATTCGAAGCCGCCACCAGCTGGGTTCCAGTCTTTCCTTGTTGAAACTAACGCACCGGTAGAAGATGACGAAAGCTTGAGTATTAGGTTACCTCCAGAAACAGAGACATTGCTTGGGCTCGTGCTGACGTTATTCATCACCCAGCCGCCGTTACCCCAGCTGCTAACCCACTTACTTGTATCGAGACTGGAGCCATTGAACTCGTCAGCAAAGGCCAAGGTAGGAGCTGCACTGCCGCCCCAAGGATTAGCTCCTGTTGTAGCGCTACCAATACATGGCGCTAGTGCCCCTGCATAAGTACAGCCGCCGCTAGTGCTAGTGCCTCCACCGCCAGTTGATACTGGGGTTACGGTAACGTTTGCGCTGGCGTTAGCAGTACCGCCGTCACCAGAACAAGCTAAGTTGAAGGTAGTGTTAGCTGTTAGTATCGCGGAAGCTGCTGAGCCCGAAATAGTCTTGGCGCCTGACCATCCACCAGTGGCAGTACAGGTTGTAGCGTTAGTAGAGCTCCATGTCAGTGTAGCGTTCTGCCCTGCTGAGATTGTTGATGGAGTTGCCGTCAGGGTAACCGTTGGCGAAGCAACAGTCGCATTGTAGCCTAGGGTCAACGAGGTTAGCGTAGGGGTTGCAGCCGTATTAGTTGTGCTAAGTGTAGCCCGAACTTGGATGTAGCGACTACTAGCTAGTGAGGTGAAGTCGCTATTCCATGCTGACCAATTAGTATTGTCTGCGCTAGTTCGTGCTTGGTAGGTAATGCTTGTGCCTGTTGGCGTAGTGGCTTGTGGCTTCAACGATGTCCAGGTAACTGAACTTTTGGCATCGTAACCAAGAGTTATAGTTCCAGACTTGTTGTAAGTAGTGGCTGATGGAGCTGGAGCGGTGTTATTAACAGTTACGTTTACGTCTTGAGTCAGTGAATTCTGTGCTTGTTGGCCAGCTGGCACATCCCAACCATAAACCGTGTACTTCTGTGCGCCGTTTGTTTGCTTGGTAGTGTCGACGTTGGCTGTCCACGTATTACCGCTGATTGCGGCGGTGCCAACATTAACACCGTTGTACCAGACCTCGATGTTCTTGAATCCAGACTGAGTACCTGAGAATGTGGCGTTGCCGCTAATAGTCGAATTGGCAGTTGGCTTGCTAGCCGTTACAGCATAGGTTGGCGTAGCGGGGGTTGGAGTTGGTGTGGTAGTAGAAGTACTAGCTCCGTAGACCGACATCTCATGTAGGGAGTATCCCCAGACGGTGCCCCGAACCGTACCGTACACGCGAACAAATCGGCCACTAGCCGTTAGGCCTGTCAGATTGTTGACCTTGCCCGTACCTCGTCTAGTTGAATAAGCCGTAGTCCAAGTTTTGGCATCGTTAGAAACCTGAATCTTGTAGGATTTGCCGTAGGCAGTATTCCAGTCAAGCTGAACACGCTTAATATCGTATTTGGCGCCCAGGTCAACATATATCCACTGAGGGTCACTGTATTGACTACCCCAACGCGTAGATAAACTGCCGTCAACAGCGTAAGAAGCTGGTAAATCCTTAGGGGTCGGCTGGTTGTCGTCATTAGTTGAGGAGGCCACGACGGGCTTCTTAAGCGCAAGGTTGGTGTCGGCTGTGACTGTTGGAGTTGTAGCAGCAGCAGCGGCGGCCGTGGCAAGAGACTGCGACGTTGTAGCTGAACCGCTGGCAGCTGGACTACTAGCAGTTGAGCCTGCGACCACTGGAGTTAACGTAACTGCGTTATTAACGATAGTCGTATTTGCCAAGGTGCCCGTACCCCAGTCAGCACTTGTTTGCCATACCTTAGTTAGGGCTGCGGTAGCCGCAAAACCATTAATAATCGCATATGTGCCTAGTCCTGCGAAGACCACAGCAAAGACTAACGCATACGGGTTTTTCCATGATCTAGACTTCTTGGTGAAGTCTGATGTCTTGATTTGTGGTGTTTCTGGTGTTTGGTTTGGCTGGTTGTTAGCCGTGTTTTCGCTCGGCGTAACAGGAGTGTTTTCATCCATGATCGCTACTATACCCTTCGTGATCGTTATGGCGAGTTATTACTTATGGTTACATCGTAATAAACAACACCTAAGGCGTCAAGCAACGCTTAAGCTTCTGCGGGCTCAGTGATACGTGCTTGTGTCTTTACAAATTAGTGAAAAGTAATTATAATATATCGACTATTAGAGATTGCGCATGACAAACGTTCGAGACATCAAACTACCCGATCTAGGTAAAATGGCTGCAGTCTACCAACCTGTTGACGCCGCAGCTATTAATTGGCAAGAAGCAAGTCCAGAATTAGCAGAACAAAGACTCGCAGATCGTGGATTCATGATCATAGGTAACGTACCGCAGCCTGACACTTCGGATGAGAATTTTGGGACTGAGGTCTGCCTATCAATTGCTCAGAGGCTGGGTATAAGCACCAACGATCCAGTGACGCCTAAACAGTACGTTGGCGACGAGGCAGCAAGTATGTACAGAGCTGCTGCCAACCTTATATCTCCCGTTGAGAGCCCCGACCATGGAACTTTCGACAGCAACAGAAAACAAGAAGTACATACAGATGGAACTCACGAAAGCATAGGTAAGATAGGTAATTCCCTTCTCTACTGTCACAGACCAGCCAAGCAAGGCGGGGCTAACAGAATCTATAATCTTGCTGCTGGATTCTATGACTTGGCTGCGATAGATCAAGAGGCGGCCTACAGCCTGATGCTGCCGGAAGCGTTTGGACGATATAGCCCAGGCAAACCAGGCACCACCTACGGTCCGATGTTCACTCAAAGTCCAACGGGTGAAGTTATTGGCAGATACAGTGAAGACTTTATAGACTACGATCGATCAAACCCAAAACTGGTTAAGGCTGTTGGGTTGATACGAAAGCTAATACGCAAGCCCGGAAGAGTTGCAAAAGTACAGCTTCAAGCTGGCGAAGCCTTGGTTTTTGACAATAATAGGATTGCGCATGACCGAGAAGGCTTCTCCTTTGAGCGAGAAGCACCAAGAGAGATTTACAGACTTCTGCTTAGTAATTAACTCGCTCTGGCACAAGGCCTAGCTATTACTAATTCTACAAAAACGTCAGCTTCACCCCAGAGATAATAATCACCAGCGTCAGCACAGCCTTAACCCAGACAGCACCCTTCTTGAGCGCCAGATGAGCTCCAACATAGCCGCCAATGAATGCACCCATCATAGCTGGTATGCCGAGCGACCAGTTCACCGCACCACCACTTATGTAGGTAATTAACGCAGCGGCCGTAGCTACCATCATGAGTATCAGCCCGGTGGAGTTGGCTTCAATAACTGTCATTCCGAAGAAGTAAACAAAAGTGTATATCAAGAAGATACCGGCCCCGCCACCGAACATAGTCGCATAGAACATCACAGCCAGAACTACCAAGAACCCCACTAGTTTGCGCCTCTGTGAACGAACTGCTTTGATCGTGCCAGCATCCTTCTTGTACCACAGCGCGGGCAACATTATCAGCAAAGTTATACCTACAAGGCGCTTAACGATGTTGGGGTCAATTGCTAGCAGTAAGCTTGGGCCAACAATTCCAGCCACCAATGATATCAGCAAAAACGGCACAATATACTTCCAGACCAAAACACCAGCCTTGCGATATTGATTAATTGCTAGAATACCGCCACTCATTATGTTCAACCTCGTGGTGGCGATCGCCGAGACAGGTGTTAGCCCCAGGAAGATCATTCCAGGTATAGAGATGAGACCGCCACCAGCGGCGATTGCCCCAACGGTTGCGGAAGTTAGCCCTAAGAGAAATGCTGCAACTTGATCCATGGCCTTAATGATAACAAATAGTTTATGCAGCTCGAGAGCGTCAACACCCGAATGCTATAATACCCAGATGGAAACTAAGGAGTTGGCGCGCAGCGATCGAGCCTTCCACCTGGAAGCACGGTGGATTTGGGCTAGCGCGACGACGGTCGCCTTGATTGCTGCTATCCTTATGCGGGTCTTTATCAACTTGGCCTTTGGCACATATATTCTTGGCGGTCTAATGACCTTCATAATCGTGATGATGATCGCTTGGACAGCGATTCTTATCCGTAGCAAGAAGTGGCACGACACCAAGTACCTACTAGGACAGGACGCGCTCTTGATAACTAGGCCTAACGGCCTTATGGGCATCACACAGGACGTATATCTGTATGAATCAATCTTGTCGATCAGCTTCCGCCAAGATTACTTCGGCAAAAAATACGGCTACGGCGATATTGATATTGCCATTCCCAAGCTTAACAGCACCCTAGTTCTCGCAAATGTCATCGAACCATCACTCCAAGTACCGTACTTTAAGGCTCACATGAAGCATAAGGCCGATCGGCCGCGCGCACTCGTTACCTAGCTCACATCTGTACAGAACTTGACTTTTGTAGTAAAAAGTAGTATTATCTAAGATAGTCTTACTGAATACAAACATGGACCAACAACACCCTTCCTCGCCATCCCCGCCGCAAGAATCACCACCAGACCAAGCGGAAATTGCCAGCTATGATCATGTCGAAAAATACGCTAACGTTGTTGACCCCATACTGCAGCAACTGCGCGCTGACCAGCCAGCCGAAGTAGACGGCTACCTTGGCACGGGTTCGGATAAAGTTGCGTTTCGTGCCGAGACACCTCATGGTCCGGTTGTTGTCAAAGTCATCAAATCACATCATTGGTCACACGAGGCACCTCCGACATCTGGTGACTTGGAATTTATAAGAGAGAAGACCTTGCACTCCGTCACTCCATTAATTAGGGGTAATGGTCTGTCACATCTCGAACAGCTATTGTCAGCCGACCCCATAAGTGGAGTGTTGGTGACTAGTCTAGCCGATGGCAAGCTAATCAAAGACATGTCGTCCATTGAGCTTATGAGCATTAATAAGTCTCACTTGGCGGAACTTCAGACCACCTTGGATGATATGAAGGAACGTGGTCTGCATCCGCACAATGCGGGCAGTATCTTTTTTGATAAGAAGAGCGGATTTAACTTTGTAGATTACGCAGTAGATGATGATCCGCTCGTACATAATATCGGCGACATTGATAGACTAGAGGACTTTATATTCTTTGCGTTAGCAGATTTTAAACTACTGGACATGTTAGCCAATGCAAGAGGCATGAAAGTTCCAGATAGTTGGTTCGAAACAACAGGTATGAGAGCTATGGTACGAGCTAAGGTGATGCGTCGCGCTCGCCAGTTACAGGATGCTGAATAGGTGCTCTGTACTTTTGTCTGTAGGGTTCATAGAAATCCGTGCGCCAACTGTCAAGTAACGCTAGATCACTGGGAGCACCAACGATGCTGCGTATGCGCTCGGGCGTCAAAGCCTCTCCCGGATCATAGCTGAGTTCATCCGCAAGGCGTTCCTTGATAGCCTTTATTACGCCAATGGAACCTTCCGCCAAAGAATGAACCTCGTCAGCCAGCTCTTCATCTATGCCCAATAAACTTTCAACTGATTCAGCGCTTTCCTCGACAGTCCAATAACGTGTACGAGATTGGGTCGGGTCTCTTAGCTGTCTATCTGTTACGGTTTTGACTTCAGTAAGTGGACGCGGCGACACGCTTGTAGCTACGTCAGTATTTTGTGTAGGAGGTAAGTTTCTCCTGTGCTCTATTCCGTTAGCTTCTTCTTGCAATTTTTCCATAACAATTTCTCGAGATAATGATGGATCTGCGATACGCACATCCGCTCCGTCACCTTCGTTATAAGCGAATCTGCCTGCTTCCGTTTCAAACACGTAAGAACCTTCGTCCTGAGCTATCATTACACGATAGCTGAACTCGGGGCGTTCAGGGGGTTTTTGCGGTGTTGGAAATGGTTCTGCCATACATATACTGTATCATACTGGTGCAATATTGTCAATCTGGCGGGCCCGACCGGATTTGAACCGGCGATCTCCTCCGTGACATCGAAAGGCTTTAATCTGATTCGAGTGTAATCAAATGTGCCTTGAAGCCATTGTCTTCGTAGAATTTTAGGGCAGCCTTGTTTTGGTCATGTGTCATAACCATGAAGCGCTCGGCTCCTTTGCTCACGCCCCATTCCTTAAAAGCAGCTATCAATAAATGGCCGACGCCGTGGTTTCGGTATTCTCGGGTCACGATGAGATTAGTTAATTCAGCCCGTTTGATCGGGCGCCAACTCTCTTGCTTGAGTACTGCCCCAGTCGCGTAACCGATGATTGCGTCTTCATTAACGGCCACATAACAGACTTGGTTGCGACCTCTTATGTTACCTAATAAGTACTTCTTGCCGTGATCCTCAAAATACCAGTTCTGTTCTAATAGAGGGTCGATGGCTTTATGCGATTGCATCAGTTCTGAGGCTAATGCCTGGATGCTTACAAGGTCACTGATTTTGGCTCGTCGGAGAATAATATTCATATACTTGGCGGGCCCGACCGGATTTGAACCGGCGATCTCCTCCGTGACAGGGAGGCGTGATAGACCACTTCACTACGAGCCCGTATCTGTTACTGGTCTGACTTATGGCGATATTTCGGCCACCTTACGTCAATGCAACAGGGGTAATCATAGCAATTAGTCGGGCAAAAAGCAAACCTAAGTAACTAGAGTTTTATGTAATAGCGTGGCGGTTCACTCTTCTGGAGCGGTCCGACATAACTATTGAGAGGCTTGAAGTTGAACTGGATGTGCGCAGCGTGGACGCTGCCAGCAGCGGCGTCGATGACTTTGACGATTTCTAGGCTGTAACCTGAGTTGAGAATACTAGATATCTGGGTCGGCTTGAGGGTGAACACGGCGTTAGTGACGACCGGTGGGATTTCGCGGGCACCGACAGTTAGGGCGTTGGGGTATTGACCGCCATTTGGCGCTGTCCCTGGGTCTTGTGAGTACGCCTTAGCCATGGCTGCGAAATCTGCCCCGCCCTTCAACTGGTTAAGAGTCGCCTCCGCCTTGGCGTTTGTGGCTGTATCGAGCTTGGCTACGACAGCTTGGGCTAGCAGCTGCTGGCGAAGCTCACGACGGAAGTCCGACTCGTTCCAGCCCCAGAATTCATTCAGAACTTCTCTGAAGACACGATCGTTGCCGCCCAGACGGTTCTGGTTCTTGACTAGTAATAGTTGGGTTTTGACGGCTTGATCGTTGACGCTGACACCGTTTTTGGCTGCTAGTTGCTTAACGTAGGCATCTTGGGTGACTTTGGCCAAGGCTTGCTTGCTAAGCCTATCGAGCTGGGTTTTGCCGTCCTTGGTTGAGAAGTTGGCTTGTTGCTGAGTTTGATAATAATGCATGTTACGTCGTAGCTCGAACAGATACGCCTCGTAACTAACCCAAGTGTTGCCGACTTTGCCAACCGGGAAAGGCACAATCCGTGTCACATCATATACGAAGCCCGAGGTGCTGTTGAACTTATAGAGAGCCAGGCCGCAATAGACGAAGAAGACCACCAGTACGGCAATAAGTATGCCGACCGTGATGCGAACTACGTGGTGCTTGGAGTGTTGCAGTGGGTATATGTACTTGCGGGCGCTGCTCAGTACCTCTTCTCGGTGATCCGATACCGTATCGTTGGTGATCCTTGGCACGTTGCTGAGCGCATCACTAACCTTCTCCTCAGTAGTCCGACTCTTCTTGATCGGTAGCTTGCTGACGCCCTTGGATGCCAGGTTACCAACACCTTGGATGGGGCGCTTAATAACAGGGTGTAGCTTGGGTGTCTTTAACTTAGGTTTCTTGGGTTTCTTCATGTACCTGCTTCGAGCTTCCCTGCGGACTTGCGGGGTAATTACTTGTTGTGGTTATTCCTTCTTCGCGCAGAATGCCTAGGAGTTGTTTCTGAATGCGCGCTGGATGATGCACATCGTGAATTGTCAGATCTCCTACATAAGTCTGCATCTTTATTGTACCAAATCCGAGCAGAGTTTCCTGCAGTCCACTGACTTCATAATTGACAGATTGAATCTGCGCCAAGCCCAAATCAGCTACTGACCGATGGAATAAACCCTTTTGTTTGATCTGTATAAACCGCTGGTCAGTCACAATGAAGACACTGAAGTGCCAGCCAATCCAGCTAGGAATAAACACCAAAATGCCCAAGATACAGCCCAGCGCCAGCCCCCCGAAGAAAACATTAAAGCCTAAGTTAGGATTAATTGCCGCCGGTATAACACCTAGCAGCGGCCCCAGCATACCGAAGACCAGCCCTTTGCGCATAACAATCGGGTGTCTGCGGAAGACATGCAAGACTTCTTCGTCGTCAAACTGATCTTCGAAATATTTGTGAGGTGTTTGTTTGGCTTGTGCAACCATAAGGATATTGTATCATTCTAGGACTAATGGTACCCCTGCCGCGACTCGAACGCAGATCTACTCCTTAGGACGGAGGTATTCTATCCATTGAACTACAGAGGCTTGCTTAGATTGTATCAGCTCTTTGGCGGGAGCTTCTACTTGCGCTCAAAGTCTTCGTATATATGGATATACTCAGCCTTATCGTAATTGAATAGCTCTGCGGGCTTGAAGAAGTTGCTGACTTCGGCTTCACCGCTCTGCTTGGAGTCAGAAGCATGAATCAGGTTGCGACCAGCACCGATGGCTAGATCACCTCTGATTGAGCCTGGGGCTGCCTGACGTGGGTTGGTGGCTCCGACGATTGTTCTGATTGACTCCACGCACTCGTAGCCTTCCCAGGCCATTAGCACAACTGGTGAACTCTTCATGAAGTCTTCTAGCCCTGCGTAGAAAGCCTTCTCGACATGCTCGGCGTAGTGATTGCGAAGTACGGCCTCGTCTAGAGTCTGCATTTTGATACCGATTAGCTTGAGACCTTTGCGTTCCAGACGGCTAACTATTTCGCCAATAAGTCCTCGTTGGATGGCGTCAGGCTTGGCGATAATAAGAGTTCGTTCCACGTGGTTTTGTCCTTGTTTAGTTACCTCTATTGTAACAGATCAGGGCTGGTGATCAGAAATTTGTGACGTTTTGGGACTTTTTGGGCAGTGATTTATTAACAAACTATTAACTTCTGCGGTTATTTCTCTACCTAACTTGGCCACCACACCTACTAGGCATACGATTGACATACAAAAGGCATAGATCAGGCGTGGTGGTAAGGTTCGAGACAGAAGGAACCGCAACCAAAAGGTAGAACATGGTGAGCAAGAACAATCAGAAAGGAGCTGTATGTCACATATCAATGGCACACGGAAGATAAGTGTGGACTTCCCTCTAGAACTTCTGGACAAAGTCGACGAGACGGCTAAGTGGATGTATATGTCTAGATCCGAATATATAAGACTGGCTGTGTGGCATTCGACTCAAGTCATAAGTAGCGCCGAGGAGAGTACGCTTCAGCAATGGAACAGAACAAAGTTATCTGAATATCTTAAGGAGCTGGTGGGATAGTACCGAGTGTTACAATTAGCATATGCTATTTGCCAAGGCTAAGACTGACTTCCTCGAATACCTTGAGATAGAACAGAATCGTTCGCAGAAGACTATCCAGAATTATGACCACTACCTGACGAGGCTGATAGATTTCGCTGGTGATATTGAGATTAAGGACATTGATCCAGAACTAATACGCAAATGGCGACTGTGGCTCAATCGGCTTGGCACCAACACATCAGACGAGCTAAGTAAGACCACCCAGAATTATCACTTGATCGCTCTTAGAAGCTTCCTCAAATATTGTGCGAAGCGCGATATTCCGGCTCTGACGGCAGACAAGGTCGAGCTGGCGCGGACGGTGCGCAAGCAAGTTACATTCTTAAATGAGGAGGAGATTGAGCGTTTATTTGCACAGCCCGATCTCAATACTATCGCTGGTTTGCGCGACCGCGCCATACTGGAACTACTATTTAGTTCGGGGCTTCGAGTCAGTGAGCTAGTAGGCCTCGATAGAGACCATATCAATCTGAAACGCATGGAATTCATGGTGCGCGGCAAAGGCCAAAAAGACCGCCCAATCTTCATCAGTCCAGAGGCTGCTAAGTGGGTTGAACATTATTTAGCCAAGCGCGAAGACACATCGAAACCATTATTTGTTCGTTACAGCGGATCTAAGAAAGTTGACCTGTCTGGCAACTTCCATCGCCTAACTGCTCGCAGTGTCCAGCGCATCGTCGCCCGCTATGCCCTACTGGCTGGCATCACTAAGCATGTCAGCCCGCACACTCTAAGACACTCTTTCGCCACTGATTTGCTTATGAATGGTGCAGACATAAGATCAGTCCAGGCCATGCTTGGCCACAGCAACATCGCTACAACGCAAATATATACTCACGTGACAGATCCGCACCTTAAGTCAGTGCATGAGAAGTTCCATCGACACGGCGACGACGATTAATTAGGAATACAGAATGGGTCGTTGCCGGCGCTGGCATTTGCACCGTTGCTTGCAATAAACTTGGTGCTACCGGGTTCTGTAGTCTGTCGCTTGCAGGTATTCTGTGACTCGATTGGGAAGTCAGGTAGAGGCGGCTTTGGCTTAACTCGGACTTGAAGGCGCTTCAATACGTCTTGGGCTTTGCCCGTCGAGTCGACTTTGACTTGGGCTCCCACGAAGGCCAGCCTGCCCGAAGTGCCTTTGGCGGTAATAACGAAGTTGGCCGTATTATAGTGCGGGAGGAAATGGATCAAATACTTTGAGTTGGCAACGGCTGGTATGTTTATGGTCGCTTTGCAGAGATGCGGCTCAGTATTTGGGCAATTACCATTCACGATAGCGCCGCTGCCTGTCTTGCCGGTGTAGTTAATTGAACCGCCTGCACCCGTACTTGGATAAAGATAGGTGACAAACTGATTGTTAATTAGCGTGGCCTGGTCAGTTGAGCCTTTATCGAACTGCGTGAAGCCGAACTCTATAACACTTGGGTACTTGGTACTTACTGAATTCCACTGGTCAAAGGGTATGAACTGGTTCGTCACAGTTGGTGGTGGGTAGTTGGGGTGGTGGTCAACATTGTTATTATCGAACTTATTAGGGCTCTCCCACTGGACTATCAACTCCGTCATGGGCTCTTGCGCGTTGCTGATGGCATTCTTAGTTGTGAAAGATGTATAGTGAGGCACTTCGGGCAAAACCGAATCATACTGCAAACTATCTGGGTCAGTCTTAACTAGAACACAAGTGTATTTCGTCGCTGAAGTAATATTAATATCCTTGACTAAGGGTGCTGGCGGAGAGGCTATGTTGTTGATGCAAGTTTTGCCGTCTGCCTCGGGTGTAGTGTCATTTATAGTGCCTCGCTGTATGGCTTCGACTACGTCATTAATGCCACTCTCGGCGGCGTATTTGGCCTGTACGCTCAGCTGCTTATCGAGAGCTTGTTTCTGTTCGCGGCGAGCTAGTTGGGCAAAACCAACGGTTAGAAGCGCCAGAATAATTATCAAGGTCATCGCCACAACCATGGACACGAAACCTTGTTCGTTCCCTGTTAATCTTTTTGTTCTATGCATAACTGTTATCATTGTACACCCCTCTTATTGCAGCCTTGGAACTGCTACTGTAGTTAGATTAGCGGTGGCGCAGTAGCTGTCTCCTGCTTTGCCTTTGCAGCTCAGCTTTCTGCTGGCGATTTCGGCCGGCGTCACGCTGGCTGCCGTATCATTGCATGTGTTGGTAACTATACTATTACTACAAAGTAGATCATCATCACCATAGGCTATATCAACCACTACCTGATACGGAGCGGTGTTGAGCGGTCCCAGCCCTCTGACCTCAAAGTTAGATAAACGAGAGTTCGGAGACAGCAATTCACTACCGTTAGTACCCTGATAGACTTGACCATAAGCGGGAGCACCCCCACCGATAAGCGCAGCAGTGTCAATATCATTCGCTGGCATAAGCACCAGATTGGCTGTATCTGGGGTAGGGCAACTACCAGCCGATACTGTGTCCCGCCACAAGGCATGTCTGGTTTGAAGTGACGAAGGCGCCTTTTTGATCTGCTTGCCTAATATATAGGTGTATCTGGTGTCACCTATGCAGACAGCGTGGAGATTACCATCTGTGCTGTTTAACCACTTAGGTATAGCAGAACTTAGTGATATTCTCTGCGCTACGTCATCAGTAATACTACGAGTATTGTCTTGGATCTTGGACTGCGTAATACCCTTATAGTACAGATTACCGATATTGATCATGATAACGCTGACCATCAGTAGAACCACTGATACCACAGCTGTAGCAATCATTAACTCAAGCACCGTGAAGCCTTTTTGGCTGTGTCTTAGACTTCTCATGACGGGTACAGCCTATACATCAGTGTTACTGTGTCCTTGCCTTGATCGTTGCCTTCACCTGCGACATCATCCCACTTGGCTGTTAGCGTGAACAGATTGCCTGCTTGGGTTATGTCGATATCGTAATACGTATCTACGCCCCTGCAAGCTGCGCCGGTAACTACTGCTTGATTACTGACGCAGTACGGCCCAGCCCCGAATATATAATTCGGGTTGGTCGACTTGTTAGCTGTCATAGTCGTGAGCTGCTCAATCTGAGACTGCAATAGCTGGGTCGCCTTGGTGTTCTCTTGGGCTTGACGAGCCTGTAATAAAGCCCTGTTAGCAGTGGCGTAACTAATGCCGATGGCTAGCCCCAAGACTGCTAACACAATCATGACTTCAACTATAGTATCGCCTCGCTCTTGGAGCATACGTGGTTTGAGCTTGTCTAGCATTGGACTGGCACTCCGTCTTTGATAACACCTTTGGGCTGCACTGACACACTGAGCTGTGCACCATTTTCAGTACTGGAATCGGAGCCCACTCTTACCAAAGCCCAGCGAGTTTCATCTGTAACAGCTAGGCAGACGTACTTGGCTGTACCGGTGTGCGATGAATCTGCCTTAATGTTATTGGCGGCTACAGCTTGAGTCTGCCGTGCAACGATAATCTTATTAAAGATAATGCTAAGACTCTGGGCACCTGACTTATACGTTCCGTTAGCCACACCCGTCACAGCATCAACTCCACTCGTTCCAAGTCCTTGGATGAATCCAAAGGCGTAGTTGCCTGTCCACGGCGTGCCGTTAGTATCAACTATCTTAGTATCCCTGATCAGTAAGCCTTGGGGTATTCGATACTGGCGCGTTAAGGTAACGCCAGTGACACTACTGACGTTATCGTCTATGGGGGTCATGTTGGTGTCAGGTAGACTTGCTACAGGCTTATCCTTGTCGATGCCAGTCTGTATTAATCTAGCGCCTGCTAACGAAAACACTTCGTAATTGGTTGAGTCTGCATCGGTCGAGCTTCCACCCATGAAGTGCAGCATTTTGCCTAAGAACGTACAATTGAGATTCTGGCCCTGCTTGGCCGACGGTGTGCCTGTTATCGTCAGTGAACCACCAGCATTTATGCCACAGCTGATTGGGATATCCGTGTACTGCCCGTCCGTAACTTCTTCTACGATGCCTTGAATTCTGGATACCAGCTCGTTGCTACCTTGCTGGAAGCTAACTCTTTCCTGCTTACCACTTATGAAGTTTATAGCAATCAAGAACATGACCCCCGATACGGCCAACACAATCATGACTTCAACTACAGTGTAGCCAAGTGGCTTTTTAACACCTTTCATGTTTGCCCTTCATTAGTCAAATTATAGCACAAGCGGTATGGGGTGAGGGCTAGATTGTAAAGGGTAAGAAAACGCTCTGATACCACGACAAAATGTCAGTCCCAAACAGAACAACAATAATCGAAGCAGCTATCAAAAATGGACCAAACGGAATAGTACTTGTACGCTTCATGCGCTTACTAAGTAACAGGGGTAATGACACTAGTGTGCCTAGTATGGAGGCCAAGAATATCAGCAAAACACTCTTAGCAGGAGTAGCCACTATTAATCCGAGCAGCCAACCAAGCCGAACATCACCACCACCGATCCATTTGCCCGCCGACACCTGAAACAGCACATAGAAGATACCACCTCCAACGACTACGGCCATCAGGGTGTTGATTAAGGCCGTAAGTGGGCTATCTGACAGACTTATGGCAATAACGGCTTGCAGGCCCGCTACAGCGGTCAAGGGATAGACTAGCCGATTGGGCAGCAACATCCAGCGAGCATCATAGACTAGCAGTGCCATTAATCCCGTTAATATAGCCAGCCAGAGGCCAAATACGACCATCTGAGCGCCTTCAAGGCTCTCTGGCCACCAGATATAAGACGCCACGAACAAACAGGCTGTGACTAGCTCAACCAACGGATATTGAACTGGGATGGGCTTCTTGCAATAGCGACACTTACCGCCTAGGCTAAGCCAGCTCAATACGGGTACAAGATCCTTGGCCGTCAGCTCATGTTTGCAATCTGGGCACATTGAACGACCCTTTGCGATTGATAAGCGCGCTTGGTACCTCTTGTCAGACTTCTTCTTCGATTTGGCCTGTTCTTCTTGTTCGTGAATTCGCCACACCAGAGCATTCACGAAGCTCCCCAGACACAGTCCAACTATTACTAGCGCTACGATAATCATTAGCAATATCTTAGCATAATAAGAAAAGACCCCTCTTCGGGGTCTCTCCTAACAAGCGTTGACGAATCTTAGGTATCGATACACTTGTTGTTGAACGGAGCTGCGGCTGGAACTGCCTTAGAAGTTTCTATGGAGTACCAGATTGCGAAGGCTCTTCCGGATGCCTTGTCAGAGCAGTCACGTCCCTTAACAATTACGATTGTGCCGGGTGTGATGGCTGTTGCTGGCGTCACTGCTACTGCTGGTGTAGTTACAGTGGTACCGCCTTGAACTTTTGCTTCGGACTGAGAAGTAGTAGCCGCACCAACTGTTAGCGTGCTGCCAACTTGTGCGAAGTCAGCTACAGCCGGCGTCTTACCATCGTTATCCGCTGCAAATGTGGTTATTGATGATGCGACAGCTGAAGCATCGTTCTTTATTGCGGTGTTACGCCCGTTACGCTGCAAGGCAGGTACGGCTAATAGGACGATCAAGATGATCAAACCGGCGATAGCCAGCACGATCATGACTTCGATAATAGTGAAGCCTTCGCTTGATTTCTGCTGTTGAAGTTTCTTTAGTTTGTTAAGCATTGCAAATGCCCCCTTTGCGTTACTGTTTAGTGCTTATGTTTAGATAATAGATAGTTACCCCAGTAAAAGCAAGCTAAATGTCCAATAGTTATCCACAGCTAAAGTTGCTGGCAGCGCAGACTGTATGCTTTGCTGGTCTCGATTTTGTAAAGTGCCGCAATGTCTCTATAGCCGGCGCCGACACCAGTAGCGCCGTTACCTTCGGTGTTGCAGAGTGCAAAGTTGAATATTTGAACACCTATGTCGTTAGGAGTTATCTCGGCGGGCGCCGGCAGCGTGTCGATGTTTGCAATCTGTGGCCTCAACCTAACTTCACTGTTCTCGTAGAAAGATAGCTTGGTGTACTGAAGATAGTTGTAGCCGCTAGGTGGTGGTGGCGTTGACGGAAATGTGCCTGAATTATTGAGCTGATAATGCGAAATGGCGCTTAGTACAGCTGCTACATCTTGCTTGCGCTGTCCATTGTGTGAATTACGGATTAGAGCTGGAATGGCGAGCAATATGATCATGAATATCAGCCCGGCGATACCAAGCACAATCAAGGTTTCAATTACTGTGAAACCAGCTTGGTCTCGTAATTTTTGGTTTGTCATTTGTGAAATCCTAACCGCCGGTGAAACCAGCTTGGTTCACTAGACCATATATCGGTAATAGAATCGCAGCTACGATAATCAACGCCATGACACCCATAACAACCATCATGACTGGTTCGATGATCGTACTTATAGTCTTAACTTCATTATCAACTTCCTTCTCGTAATACTCGGCGATTTTGGCCAGCATAGTCTCAAGGGCGCCTGATTGTTCGCCAATTCGGAGCATGTTAGGCACAAGGATTAAGAAGTTCTTATCGCCATCAATGGCATCACTAAGCGCCTTGCCGCCCTTCACCTTCTCAATTGCTCGCTTCAGTGAGGCACCGATATGAACATTGTCGACAGCATCAGAGGTTATCTCAAGCACCTGGATCAAAGGCACCCCAGCCGCCACTAGAGTCGTGCCAGTACGAGCAAATCGTGCCATATAGAGCTTCATGAACAGTGGTCCAATCGGCCATGCGCTCATCTTAAGCCTGTCGACGACACTCCGTCCACCCAGTGTTTTGGCCCAACGTGAACCGAAGAAAACTATTGCTGCCAGCGCAATTAAGACAATCCACCAGAAATGTGTGACAAAACTCGATATTGCCAACAAAATTCTTGTTATCAACGGCAAACTAACGCCGTCCAAGCCCGCGTAGATGCCCTGCACCTGAGGCAAAACCTTAATAATCATGAAGCCGACTACGCCCAACATGACTAGCATAACGATTAATGGATAGACCATGGCGCCACGAACTTTGGCAATAATGTCAGCGTCTTTCTCTTGCTGGTCGGCTAGCCGCTCTAGGCCAGTATCTAGCGTTCCCGAGGCTTCGCTGGCGGCGACAAGACTGATATAAACCCTGTTGAAGACGTCAGGATGCTTCTCTAAGGCGACTGCGAACGAGGTACCAGCTTCTACATCGGATATAACCTGATTAATAACAACTTTTAGAGGCTTGTTGGTCGTCTGGCTGGCGACGCTACGCAAGCTCTGCACCAGTGGCAACCCAGCATTGATAAGCGTTGATAGCTGGCGACTGAATAAGACCTTATCCTTGGTCTTGACGCGCTTGAGGAAGCCGAAGCCACCGCCACCTGCTTTTTCTTCTTTGATGTCAATTGGAGTTAGGCCCTGCTCGCGGATCAGCTTAGTTGCGGCTTCTTCGTTATCGGCCTGAACCTGTGCCTTGACCTTTTGGCCGGTCTTAGCGTTCCTGGCTTGATAACTGTAAGTCAGCATGACTAGTTCCGCATTAGCCTATCTAGTTCGTCAATATCAACGGCAAAGTTACGAGCTTCGTCGTAAGTTATCGTACCGTCGTGTATCAGCTTAACCAGTTGCTTGTCCATCGACTGCATGCCGAACTCCGCACCAGTCTGAATAACTGCCTCTAGCTGGTGAGCTTTGCCCTCGCGGATGATGTTGCGAACAGCTGGAGTAGCGATTAGAATTTCAGCTGCAGCCACGCGTCCACCACCTATCGAAGGCACCAAACGCTGCGAAGCGATGGCCATCAATATGTTGGACAGCTGGGCGCGGATTTGGGGCTGCTGGTGTGGTGGGAAGACGTCAATCATACGGTCAATACTCTGGGAGGCACTGTTAGTGTGCAGGGTTGCGAACACTAAGTGGCCAGTCTCGGCAATGGTAATGGCGCTAGCTATGGTCTCTAGGTCGCGCATCTCACCAATCAAGACAACGTCAGGGTCTTCACGCAATGCACTACGCAAGGCCGCGCTGAAGGAGTAAGTATCGTAGTGGACTTCACGTTGGACAACCACTGACTTGATCGAACGGTGGGTATACTCAATCGGATCCTCAATAGTAATTATGTGCTTGCTCTGCTCACTGTTGATCTTATGAACCAGAGCGGCTAGCGAAGTAGACTTACCAGAACCAGTCGGGCCAGTGACAAGAACTAGGCCACGAGGGTAGTCGGCAAACTTGTTAACAATTGCTGGCAAACCAAGCTGTTCTACCGTTAGGATCTCGTTGGGAATAAGACGTAAGGCAGCAGCCATATTACCACGCTCGTGGAAGGCGTTAACACGGAATCTACCCAAATCACCGAAGGCAAAGCTGAAGTCGAATTCCTTATCCTTGAGTAATATCTGCTTCTGATCCTCGTCTAGGATGGCAAAGATCAGGGTTTCGACCCCCTCTTCATTCAATACATCAGCACCATTAACAGGTGTCAGGGAGCCATCAATACGGAGCATTGGTGGCAAGCCAACCTGAATGTGCAGGTCAGAGGCCTTCTTCTTAATAACTTCGTCGAGTAAGATCTCAATCTTTGGTTGTGCCTGCATTATTCCACCCTTTCAATCATTGTAGTCATCACGCGTTATCCTCAGCGGCGACTCGGTTAACTTCGGCGAGAGTCGTGCGACCATCTAGTGCCTTTAGGTAACCGTCTTGTCGCATATTGACCATGCCTTCCGCCTGAGCGGCTTTTTCTATTTCGGCGCTGGTCGCCTGCTTCATGATTAACTCTTGGATAGCCGTCGAGACTTCGAAAACCTCGTACAGACCCAAACGACCCTTGTAACCCGCTGGCGCCTCAGGACTATCTGTGCCCTTAGATAAAGTATAAGCGGTTTGATTGCCTAAGGGCAAGTTTTTGAAGCCGAGATCTTCCGAAACAGCCGCGACCTTGTCGGCAGCTGGTGGCAAGAGGTGACCTATGGCAGTGTTTACAGCCGCAGTTTCGGCTTCCGATGATTGGTAGGTTTGCTTGCCCGTATCATTGATGTGTCTGACTAGTCTTTGGCCAATAACTGTGTGTACGGTGCTAGCAATTAGGAACGGTTCAACTCCCATATCTAGCAAACGCGGCAAGATACCAGCTGCACTGCTAGTGTGCAGTGTACTGAAGACTAAGTGTCCCGTAAGAGCTGCCTGAACGGCCAGTTGAGCCGTCTCCTTGTCACGAATCTCTCCAACCATCACGACGTCAGGATCCTGGCGCAGAATACTACGCAGTCCTGATGCAAATGTCAGACCAACATCAGGATTAACCTGAATCTGGTTGATACCATCCATCTTGTATTCAACTGGGTCTTCTAGAGTGACAATGTTGATGGTGTCGTTCTTGATCTCTTGAATCAGGGCGTACAGCGAGGTCGACTTACCAGAACCGGTCGGTCCACTGGTCAGAATCATGCCGTTAGGCCGCTCTAGACCCTTGCGGATCGTTCTGAGGGCTCGTCCTGCGTAACCCATGTCTTCTAGCTTGAGTGATGTCCCTGTCTTGTCGAGAAGACGGATAACTACCTGCTCGCCCCAGACTACTGGTGCAATCGCAATACGAAGGTCAATCGGCTTACCGTCAACTTCAACGGTGAACTGACCATCCTGCGGCGTGCGGTGTTCGTCAATCTTGAGGTTGCTTAAGATCTTAATGCGAGAAATAAAGGCCGGCTCGGTGCTCTTAGGCAGTCGCATAACTTCTCTTAGCACGCCATCAACACGGCAACGGACTTTGAGCTCCTTCTCCTGAGGCTCGATGTGCACATCGCTAGCTCGATTACGAGCCGCAAACTCCAGAATCGCCGACAGCGCCTTACTAATTGGCGAGTCTTGAACAATAGTCTTAATTTCGTTGCCTGAGGTTGGCTTGTTGTCCTTGCCTTCGGCAGCTGCGGCATCGGTTTCGGCTTTGGCGGCCGCGGCTTGATCGTTACTAGCCTTGAAGGCATTATCGATCTGGGTATCAAGTCTAGCCGAATACTGCTTAAGAACCTGTCGTATGCCTGCCTCACTGGCAACATAGACCTTGAGTGAACGGCCAATACGCTTACTCAGGAAGTCGACAGCCTGAATGTTGTCGGCATCAAGCATTGCTACTACTAAGCGGTGTTGCATTTCACCCAGAGGAACTGCCATATAGCGCTCAGCGACGTCCTGTGGCAACAGCTTCAATATGTCTGGATCGATTCGTGCGGAAGTCAGATTAACATATGGAACTTTGGTTATGGTAGCGTTGGCCTTGGTCAGCTGCTCCTCTGTTATGAGGCTATTCTGGACCAAGTAGGTAAAGATTGGCAGCTTGGCCTTGGTGGCCGCCACACGAGCCGCAGCTAACTTATCGGCGGTGATCATACCACCAGCAATAAGAGTGTCTTCGACTTGTTGTTCGGTGGCTACCGACAATACGCTCATGACTTTAGCCTATTGTTTTGTGCCACTAAATGGGTCGGCATTGCCAGTCTGACCAATGGTAATAAGCTTGGTGGGGTCAAAAGCTTCGTCATTGAAATAGTTCTTATCAGGCTGCGGGAAGTTAGAGGTAATTGCCTGAACGTCTTCGGCTTTTTGCTGCTTGTTCTTGGGCGGCACAATCAGCGAAGTAGAGACGAAGAACGATATTATAGCGCTCAGGAAAACTATTATGACAATTAGGATCAAATCTTTTTGTTTCATTTGACTACCTTCTGAGTAATGTTAAGGCTCTTACTTGGCTGATAGTACGTGTGAGCGGTAACTGTCAACGACACATCATTGCCCCCACCCGTAATGCTGATTGTGTCGACTTGGATTGGTCGAATTGATTTCTGAAGCTTGTCGAGAAGCTTCTGGATTGAACTATAGCTAGCATTGGTAACGCTAAATGAGAATGGTATTTCTGTTGGTGATGGTGTTGGACTCGATACATTACCTTGTTGGTTCAATTGATCGTCCGTACCAGTTATGCTGCCTACCTTGAGACCATTGTCGGCTAATATCTTCTCGACACTGGATGCTAGGGCTGGGAAATCATACGCACTAGGTAAGGCGTCAAGAATTAACTTGGAGTTTCGCCCATCATTATCGCCAGTACCGTCTCTTGTGCCACCAAGGACGTTGACCGAAGCCGAGTCAAAGGCTTTGTACGAAGAAGCTAGGCTGTTAAAGGCCTTGATATTAGCCTTAAGCTGATTGTTGGCCTTCTCCTTGGCGTTCACAACTTTACCTTGATAGCGATATTGACTGAAGACTGCGTTAGAGGCAACAAGACAAAAGATAGTGATAAATGCGGCTGCGGAGATTACTGCCACCATTTGGGCATTAGCCTTGCTGATCGCTAATCGCTTGGTTGATATTTCTAGCTTGGCCATGTCTTAGTTCCCTGTCGTCTTTGCTTTAGTGGTGGTATTAGCCTTGAACAAATCGGCTGGCTGGGATTCGGATCGAGTGCTTATAAGATTTGGTACAGATAAGGTGACTCTTTGGGTGTTGTCAAAGATGGCTGGATCGTATGACAGAGTAATGGTGTAGTTAGCAGGGTGCGGGTTAGCCTTACCTCCACTACTATCACCCAGTCCAAAGCTTGATAGAACAACATTGCTGAAGGCTGGCTTGGCGGTGTTGTCATCCTGAGTAGTGTAGGTCGTAAACTTCAGTGTGTCGACATACTTGTTCACGCTACTTAAGGCATCAGCCGTACCGGTTATAGTGGCGGTTTGCTCTGTAAAGTCGACTGTCAAACTGGTTATATCTACCTGAGCAGGCGTTACTTGATTAATATATTCTAGGACTTTTGGCGCAGCTGGTTTTTGGTCGTGTAGGCCTGTCAGGCTCTCGAGTTGATTCTGGACAGTCAGTATCTTGCCGATTTGGGGTTGCTTCTGAAGCTTAGCTGTTGAACTAGCTATGTCTTTGCTTAGATCGTTGAGATGCTTATTCTGTAGGCCAGTTAGGCTCAATAGAACAACCAGTAGCGCAATTGAGACACCGCCAGCAAGAAAAGCAATGCTGAACGCCAGACGCTGGGCTCTTTGCGCCTTGATAAACTCGAGTTTTACATCTGGTAGAAGGTTGAGCTGAATCATATCAAGTCCGCTCCGCCAGTCCGACGGCTACGCCGAATTGATTAGAAATCGCCAGTAGTTCGTTCTGCCTGTCGCGACTGAAGCTGACATTACGCCATGCGTTGCCGATTTCGACATCAAGCGTGAACTTGTTAGCTAGATATAACGGAAACTCAGGAATAACAGACGCTCCGCCAGTCACGATAATACGACTAATCTTAGCGCCGGTGTAGCGAGTCTGGAAGAATTTGATCGACTTCTCTAGCTCGGCAGTTAACAGATCGATTGTGCCATTAATAGCGTGGAAGACTTGGCCTTCCAGCTTGTCCTTGCTAAGACCAAACTTGAAGACGAACTGCTCAGCTTGCTTCTCGTCGATGCTAAGATTCTGGGTAGCGGCCCGAACAATTGCTTCAACGCCAGTCGGAATACTGCGAGTTAGGTGCGGAACACCGTTTAGTACAACCACTAAGTCAGTCGTGCGACGGCCAACATCCAGTAATAACTGCGCTGAGGCGTCATTTACGGCTAATGCCCTCGCCATTGCCAAGTTATCAGGCTCAAAGGCAACAACGTTAAGGCCTACAGACTCGAGCATATCGAGGCGGTCTTCTACGAACTTATTAGGCACGCTAGTAAGCAGGATTTCTTGCTTGGTCTTGTCGACCGGTGAATCACCGATTAATGCCCAGTCCATCTTGGACTCTGCCAGAGGTGTTGGAATTAGCGAATCAGCTTGATAACGAATTGACTTGGCTAGCTCACCTGCTGGCAAGCGTTCTACATCGGCTACAGTCGTGAAGACACGACTAGAAGGAATACCAACGGCTACGCTACGAGTCGTAACGCCAGATTGAGCAACTAACTCCTTAATAATCTTGGCCAATTGCTGTTGGTCGGCCTTGGACTCGCTGAGAGCCAGCTTGCTGTCTAGGGGTACATAGGCGTACTTGGCTAGTGACTTCTGGCCACTGCCTCTGAGCTGAACCAAACGCACGGCCGTTGTACCAATATCTAGGCCGAAGAAATCTGAGGTACCGCTAAGAAACGAGCTCATGTGCCACCCCTGTTAAATTGCTTCGCGACCAGGTTTTTATTAAATCACTTGCCATCAGGCAAATTATACCATAAGCGTAATCAGTTGTGCCCCACCCTACAGTTTTCATAGTATCGGCGGCAAGCTCGTTATGGAATCAAATCGCAGCTTACTGCGTCCAGGCAACTCAAGTGAAGGATTTGATAGATATAGTTCGGGACTGAAGTCAAACACCTCAGCCGCGCAAGTTCTGGTATCAACTCTTATAGCGCCTATATCTATGCCGTTGCTGCATGGGTCATCGACATTAGCGTGAGGGTCACCGTCATCCCCCCCATCAGTAACGATTTGATCTTCGCAAAGCCATGCGCCCCCACCTACGCCGTTGGTGTTGGGATCACTCGCATCGAACAGGTGTATACAGTACCGCTGGTATTCACCGAATGAATTAGGCACTGATGTCTGGTTATTGGACTGGAAGGATATATTCTTGCTACCGCTAATACAGAGTTTGTTGTCAGGCCAAACGTGTGCGTTATCTTGTCCGTTTGGTGCCCAATTGGCACATTTCGGCAACCCTAGAGCAGCACCTGCCCAAGTCCACTGCATACTGACGCCGTCGCTTGGCTTATTACAAAGCCAGTTGTCGCTCCACCATGGGAAGGCATAGCCAGGGTTGTAAGGCTCGTCAATGTGAATACAGTTAGTATAGCCAGCGGCTCGACAGTTGGCATTCGTCAACGAATCATTCTCGCCAAAACAATAATTCGTATTCTTGGTGTAGCGTACAGGTGTGGGCGTATGGGCTGGCACTGGCTTCTCGTCACGCAAACTACCATAAGTACGCATCAGGTGTACGTTGTCCGCGACAAAGCTGCCATGGACAAGTAGTTGATTCTTACAAGTGCTGAAGAAGTTATCGGCAGGCACATTAGCACTTATTGGGTCGAAATTCCCGCCGCCAGAATTCTTAGCACAAGTGTATATAGCACCGTTCGGTCTCTGGCTGGTATATATACCATCAAGCCTAGTAACATTGGGTGCGATATAAATGTTGCCTGTGGTGGATAGGACAAAAGACGGAATATTGTCAGCAGTCCAAGATCCCGAACCATAGGTTATGTTGTTCGTTATA
>JBBTTE010000002.1:59302-65208 GCA_038064395.1 Patescibacteria group bacterium
ACCATAGGTTATGTTGTTCGTTATATAGACATCGTCGCTAGACGCTATTGCCTGGTTGCCTGTCACCGTTCTACCGCCTAGAATTCCAGCAGCAGGGGCGCCCTCTGTTGCCTTCACGTTGATTACCGTTGAGGGGTGCGTATTGTTGAAGTTACCGCCTAGCCTAGGACTATACGTGCCTGTATTAACACTGACATTCTTGTTGGCGAAGCTTAGGGAGCTAGTCGAACTGTTGGCGACGCCCTGTGCGCTAGCAAAACCGGTTATATCACCGTTAGCAAAGGCCACCAGCTGGGCGCCAGCTCCATATGGGAAAGTGCCGTCAACATTGTTAGTCCACGCCGAAATCTCGCCATTCCCTGCACCGACGAACCCGCCACCGGCCTTAACTCCACCGCCATAGGTCTTGAAGTAGGGTTTGTTGACTACGGTCATACAGCCGCTGTCAGAAGTGGCCGCAGCCGGATACAGTATGCCAGCCGGGCCAATCCAGCCGGTTGCAGTATCAATCGTCATTTCTGGACAATACCGATCACCTGCCACAATTGGGTTGGGGTTCGTATAGATATCCGTGTATGGCGGCGGGGTGCCATAACTACCAGAGCGAGGCGTGTTCATTACTATAGTTTCGCCCCCCGAGACGGGATCATACTTCAACTTGCTATGCACATTGGAACTAATTGGACCTCCGTAAGGATAGGGCTCCGTCTCTCCAGCTCCATACGTTACACCAGTGTTATAGGTAACGACGGTCGGATCTTGGTCATCTGTAGCTGGGTTGATGCTGGCCGACGGGCCTAGGGTGAAGTGTTGGTAGACATCAATCGCACCCCCACATGTAAATAGTACATACGCAGGATTTCTTGGCGCAGCGGTTACGTTAGCAACGATGGCATTATCATAATGGCCTTGTGTGGTTGGCGCTGGATTGGTAGGTATATCTACAGGGTAATTGTTTGTAAATTTAGGTACTACTTCGCCGGCTAATTCTAGATCCTGACTACCGGTATTATTAACTATGGCTCTTGCTCCCCAACTACTGCCGGCTCGAGCGTTGCCAGACCCGTTTGGCAAATTCCCATTAACTTGTACGGTACAGTTCGCGGCATAGCAATTGCCTACATAAGGTAATGCATCATAGAAATACTGCCAGTTCCCATTCGACTGGTGCAGCCAATGCTCTGTGAATACATACCAACCTGACGAGGATGGTGGTTGATGGTTATGCTTAAGTGTCTGGTCAGAACCTGGAGTTACGGTGTATACAGCAGGCACCGGCAAATTTTTGAACTGCGCCCATTGGTCCGTCGCGGCATCTGTATGCCCTCCTTCACCGGATGGATAAGGTGGTGTTATGCCATTGTAAGCGGGCGGGCTGGCAGTACTAGATGAATGAATTGTTGGAGCGCTTGGAACAGGAAATACGCTAACTTTCCATATTGAATGATCTGTTATCTCTTTAGACCACTGCGTACATTCATTATCACCGCCTCCGCCTCCGCCCGAGCAAGCGGCAGAGGATGAAGTCGGATGAGTCGGCAAAGCATCGATCTGATCAAATGGTATCTGAATCTGTATGGTATTCCGCCAGTTTACACCCTTAAGATGAACTTTATACATGTAGTTATTATTAACTGTAAACGCAAAAGAGTCATTTGCATGATTGCCTCCGAAATATCCACTGCCCCAAGTCCTATATGTAGACCAATTAGGCGAACTCTGCCTAGGACTTCTCTCGATTATCAACTCTAGATCTTGTGGAGAATATACACCATTATCTGCATCATACAATTTGATGTGGCCCGTTCCGTTACTTGAAACCTCATCACATGTTGGAGCAAATTCAACTTCGTAATCCCACTCTCCATTACTACCAGTGTAATTTGCAGCATTTCTTTGATATATACCAAACCCATTAACATATGAACTGTCTAGTCCGGCTATTCCATCGTTAAGTTGTTGTGCAGATCCAATGTAAACGTTGCTATTACTAGCATGCACTCTAAACGATCTCTCATTATCACCAGCGGATGCAGATATCTTTGCTACAAGGTAAAAAGCTCTCCACTTTTCGTGTCCAGTTATTGAAGATTTGATACCATCTCCGCTGCTTATCGTTGGAAAGCTAAACGAGCTATTACAACCTCCTGTATCAGTTCTTGTAGAATTATAAACCCCCCCGAAGTTACCGTTGAGATACGATTCTGTATGCTGACTGTCTCCTGATCCATCTGCTAAATCGTTCAGATAATAGGTAACGGTCGGTGCTCCAACATCCAATGTGCATGCTTGGTCAATGGTTATGGATGTAGACTGCCCTATTGGCACATATATTTTGACCCATGAAAATCTGCCATCAAAAGCACCAGTGCCTACTGCATAGAATGGGGTTTGAGCACCAGATACGCCGTGCACGTCACTCGAGTTAGGCTGAGGGGCATCTTCTGATATTGGAACGTTAGTGTCGGCAGATACACTCACGCTACTACTTAATATCGTAAGTCCAGCCAAAACTAGTAGCAAAAAAAACGACAACTTCATGGCACTGCCTGCTAAAAATATTAGAAGTCTTTTAGCCACGCTATCAAAGTCCTTTATTTTTTAGCTGATCGATATAGTATTGTGCTTCGGAAGTCCTTTTTTGTTTGCTCAGCTCAGATATCAAACTTTCAGTATATTGCTTGTACTTGCTGGTATCTCCTTGCTTATCAGCAATTTCGGCCCTATATATGTATATGTCTGTAGAGAGTTTTGAAGCTGGCACATTATTCTGCACCTCCTCCAAAATTGAATTAGCTTGCCTAAAATCTTTTGCCTGTATATAGTACGCAGCCGAGTTGAATCTATTGTACTGGTAGCTGTCGTAGTCTTTATTTTTCAGGTTTTTCTGATCTACTTCTGAGTACCTTTTTTCTAAGGTGTCGGCCTGCTTGTGAATGCGTTTGTCGAATTTCTTGGCGTGAAAGTAGTTGGACGCAACAGAGATGAGCAAGGCAATTACCAAAACAATAAGTACGAGTTTTGCTACATTCTTAACCAATCTACGCTTGTTGACATTTTTTATTTTAGACCCAAAAGACAACATATAATTCACCCTCTAGTTTGTAATTATACATAAGAGTTATGCAGCAGCAAAAAGAATAAGACCATCAATGCCAGACATTGCTATAAGAGACGAATTTGTTGCTGTTTATTTCGTGCTATCTGGTCTGAGTTGAACTATCGTTCTCACATGCGGCTTGTCCGCTATACGGAACTCTCAACTGACCATTGTATAGACTACCGGTATTGCGACCTTGGCTAACAGTCAGACGAACTGCTTGCGCTACACACGTGTCATCATAAGCACCGCTCGCATCTATTGGTGAAGGTGCAAATTGGACATCAAATCCATATGTCTTAACTTTTCTGGGCTTAAGATTTGTTTTCCACGTGCGATTTTGACTTTGATAGCTATATGTTTCCTCTGTTTTTGTTTTTTTAAGTTTTTTACAACTCTTTAGTAAGATATCATAGTGAGTCGGGGAATCAGTATCCGTGATCTCCTCAGGACCAACTATTTGCATTTGAATCTTTGGTTTTCCATTTTTCTTACATTTCTTAAACGGTTGGGTGGACGCGGAAATTTTTACCTGTTTTATCGATGCCGTTCCAGATACTCTGCCAATTAAACCTGCGGGCTTGTTTGAAGAATTATTTGCAAAAACGTCAGGGGCAGCTTTCAAGGACACTGCCGCACCGAGGCTACCAACACCTAGCATTAACGCGGCCTTAGCTTGCCATGATTGTGGTATATAAGGCTGAAGTTGATCCATTGCCCAGCCACCGAGGGTAGCGAGTCTGCTTTGATCAAGCTCAGCACCAATAGCCTCAGCCTCGCCAGCTTCAGTATAAGTCAGTTCAGTTTGGCCCGTAGGGGCTAGTTCCATTGTGTTGCCTGTCATCGCATAGTTTCCTATATTACGTGCTTAGAATACCATACTTAGCTATAAAAAGCAAGTATTAGCGTATCCACTTTAATTATACTCCCTGTAGTCAAGCACGATGTGTGATATTTAACTCGTCGGAAGCAGTCAAAGACGACTAAGGTGGGGTCTAGCCGCCGGCCGCAAGATCGGCCATGTTGATCTTGCCTGTCTTGGTGTTCTTGATGACGAATAGTGCAATCAGCGAAGCTGCGATACCGAAGGTCGAAGCGATCAGGTAACCGTCGTGGAAGCCGCGAACGGCTGCCGTAGCCAGCTGTTCCTGAGTTGGCGCTGATAACAGATTAAGATTGGTTATGTAGCGTGTGGCAGTTGAGGTAGCTATGCCTGTTAGCACGGCTAGTCCGACTGCTCCACCGATTTGCTGTGAGGTATTAAGAATGCCTGAGGCTAGGCCAGATTCTTCGTGAGGCACGCCAGAAGTTGCGGCAATGGTTGCAGCTACGAAGGTTCCACCCATGCCAAGGCCGAGCAATATCAGGCCAGGTGCAACATTACCCCAGAATGTACCATCAACTGGTATGTGCGACAGCCAGAATAGCCCTGCCGAAACAAATAGAGGAGCAATCACTAGGACTGGCTTGTAGCCATACTTCTGGACAACTCGCGGCACATTAGTAGCCGTAAGTGCGACGGCAAACGGCACAATCAAGAAGCTAAAGCCTGTCTTAATTGGTGTAAATCCAAGGATTTGCTGCAGATAGAGCGTCGTGAAGAAGAAGATCGAGAACATTCCTGCTGCCATGAACAGCATCAATGTGTCAGCACCGACAAGGTTACGGTTCTTGAAGATGTGTAACGGCATCAATGGGTGCTTGGCGTACTTTTCGTTAATGACGAAGGCGGTTAAGGCCGCGAAAGCTATGGCGAAGTAGAGCAAGATTGGCCCCGAAGTCCAACCCTCACTAGGTGCTTTGACAAGAGCATAAACAAGCGTCATCAGCCCACCTGTAGCCAGAACGGCACCAGGTAGATCAAGGTTGTTGTGGGCTAGCTTGGAGTCGTGCCGATCCAATACTTTTAGGGAAGCAAACACGACGAAGATACCGACAGGCACATTAACGAAGAAGTTCCAGCGCCAGCTTAGGTACTGGGTAATGATTCCGCCAAGCAATACGCCCATAGCTGCTCCACCAGAGGCTACAGCGCCCCAGACTGACAAGGCCACATTGCGCTCGTGCCCTTCCTTATAGGTAACTAGAATAATAGACAGAGCAGCTGGTGACATCAATGCACCTGCCAAACCTTGAAGTCCACGGAATAGAATAAGCTGATTACCAGTCTGGGCCAAACCATCGGCCAGTGAAGCAAGCGTAAACAACGTAACGCCGATCAAGAACACTTTGCGACGACCATAGAGGTCAGCTGCACGACCACCAAGCAGCAAACAACCACCAAAGGTCAAAGCGTAGAGCGTAACAATCCACTGTAGACTGGACTGGCTCATCATGAATTCCTTCTGAATAGCAGGTAATGCCACATTGACAATTGATACATCGAGCACAACCATGAACTGCGCCAAAGCTAGTAATATCAGAATTAGCCAGTGACTAGTGGCACCACCCTTCTTAGCCTTGGCAACAGCCTTAGCGCCTTTTTTGGGCTTTGTCATATTTTCTCCCCTGTTATATCTTTCTACTTATTCGATACTATACACATTATAGTAAGCGCGGTCTAGCCAAAACCTTGCAGGTTGCAGTAGTTTTGTATTGATGTTTGGGCGACTTGGAACGAGCTTTTTCTACTGTTGAGCTGGGGTAGGTGTTACTTATACATACTAAGTGTATCACCAAGGTACACTTAGTGTATCAGTTTAAGACCCCTCCATATCGACCAGTGCAAAGGACTTCGGGAGCTGAGGCGCAAAGGTTCGTTCTTCTCTGTTACAATAGTTGCATGTCAAATCTCAGCATAGCGATA
>JBBTTE010000003.1:0-545999 GCA_038064395.1 Patescibacteria group bacterium
AGCATAGCGATAGTCGGCCTACCCAATGTCGGTAAGTCCACCCTTTTCAACGCCCTAACGGGCAGTAATATTCTAGCCGCAAATTATCCCTTCGCTACTATCGAACCCAACACTGGTATCGTACCCGTGCCAGACCCCCGTCTAGGCAAGCTAGCCAAGCTGAACAACGCTGGCAAGATTATTCCAGCTACAGTAACATTTGTGGATATTGCGGGCTTGGTAGCTGGCGCTAGCGAAGGCGAGGGTCTTGGCAACCAGTTCTTGAGTCATATCCGTACCACCAACGCCATCGTCCAAGTTGTAAGAGCCTTTGACGATCCCAACGTCACCCACGTTGACGAAGCCCACGATCCACGGAAGGACATCGACGTCATCAATACCGAGCTTGTGTTGGCCGACCTCCAGACCGTGGCTAGGCGCATTCCTAAGTTCGCTAAGGAAGCCCGCGCCAACCCCAAGCTCAAGCCCGTTGCCGATGCCTACGAGCAGGTGCACAAACTTCTTAATGATGGGCAGCCGCTCTGGAATTACCCTGAGTTAGACGCCGAATTACTCTCCGACTTGCAGCTACTAACCATGAAACCGATTATATATTTGTTCAATCTCGACGAGGCTGGGCTAAGCGACGAAGCTAAGCAGTCTGAGCTACGCGAAATGGTCGCACCAGCCCAAGCTTTGTTCGTATGCGCCAAGCTAGAGAGCGAACTCAAAGACCTCGATCCAGAAGATGCTTCCGAGCTTCTAGAGAGCTATGGCCAGCACGAATCGGGTCTATTACAGCTAATCCACGCCGCTTACGACACGCTCGGCTTGCAGAGTTACCTAACAGCTGGGGAGAAGGAAGTCCGTGCTTGGACAATCAATCAAGGCTCAACTGCCCCACAAGCGGCTGGCGTGATTCATGGCGACTTCGAACGTGGCTTCATAGCAGCAGAGATCGTTACCTACCCCGACCTGATCGGAGCTGGCTCACACCAAGCCGCCAAGGCAGCTGGCAAGGTCCGCACCGAAGGCAAAACCTACGTTATGCAACCTGACGATATAGTCGAATTCCGCTTCAACGTCTAGCTTGTCTCGACTTCCTTCTTAGGTAATCGGAATGATGGTATCGGCGAATGTACCTTAAGCCTGTGCTGACGCCTACCGAACACTTCCTTCATGCCTTCAGCATATAGATCAGCCAACTCATCACGTTTTGGCACGGGAGCTTCTGGCAACGTCTCGCCTGTCACAAGTTGATGTTGCGCTAGCAAACTCTGGGCGTACAAGTAGTCAGCTAGCTCTGGGCTAGGCTTAATCGGCTGCGTGGTAGCATTAAGGGGAGCTGAGCCATTTGGGGTGTTGATCGTCTGCAGCTGATCGTGCAGCTTTTGTTGCTGCTGGTACTGAGCAATCAAGTAGGTTTGGAGCTGCTGATTGATCTGTTCCAGGTGTTGATTCTGGCCTTCTTGCCTGGTGGATTGCTGCTTCTTGATCTCGGCCATAGCGTGCTGAATATGATTAATAAGCTTGCGCAGACGTGGCTGGTTGTAGCTGCGGAACTTAAGAAATTTGCTGCCTGTAGCTATAGTGATGTCAGCTCCTAGCAAGCGGTGATTGTAGTCGATTTCGTTAATCATATCGAAGCGCAAATCCTCGACCGTCAGATAGTTAAGCGGCTTCTTATCAACTAGCAGAACTCGTACGTCGGTTGCCAGCAGCAATGCAAAACCACCTTCGTATATGCCGTTGACGCATTCAAAGATTTGTTCGTCAGGCAGCAAGATGTTTGGTAATTCAGCGACCTCCGCCTTCCCCCAACCAAAAGTCTTGAAGCCCAAACCTTTAAGTTGCGCGTGGATCGTTTGTTCGCTTACCATCCTGCCTCCTTTTACTATACCCAATATATTCTTAGTGTATTGATCGTGCGGTAAGAATAATCACTAAGTGCTTGAGACATTAATCACAAACTTACAAATCTCATCTGTAATTATTGACATCTGCGTCCAGTCCTATCATAATAATGGCCATGTTAGCCACGCTGAAACAAACGGCGGACTTTGTGGAATTTTTCAGGCTACATGGAGTTAAACAAACATTCAAAAAAGGTGACTTCGTAATCCGTCCTGGTGACGCCCCTTCGGGCGTTTTTTATATTTATCAAGGGCTGGTTAAAGCCTACGATATAACCAAGTACGACGAAGAAAACTTGCTTATAATTCGCAAGCAAGACGAGATATTCCCGCTCATTTGGGCAGTTACAGGCAAAGAACACAGTATTATCTACCAAGCTTTGGCGCCGACTATTACATGGCAAGTACCGCGCGAGGCCTTCATGAAGTTCGTCAATGGTAGCTCAGACGCCATGACACCTTTGCTCGATATGACTATGGAAATGTACCGTTTACACGGCGAACGCATACTTAACCTAGAGTACCGTACAGTGCGGGAGCGAATTATTTCCTTCTTGCTGACTATGAGCCAGCGCTTCGGCAAAGAAACTGCCGACGGCCTGCTGATCGAAGTACCAATCCGTCATCAAGACATCGCCAGCTCTATCAACGCTACCCGCGAGACCACCAGCCGTGAGCTGTCGGCCTTAGAGCGCAAGGGTCTGCTGATTAATAAGCAGTCTTACACTCTACTCAAGGACGTCAAAGCTCTAGAGAAGTACCTAGCTTAGCTAGCTTGGGGGATTAGGCCGTGGTTTTCCAGTTAGCGATGATATTTTCGATCGTTTCGAGCACCGTTTTGTGGTCTGGAACATCTTGAGTATCGTAATAATGATCTGTGTCCATATAATCATGAATGGTGTTGAGGCAGAATAAGTCATCGGCTAGAACGTGCATCCGATCAACCGCACTGACACTGGCAAAAGGCGTCGCAACGACCATTCTGTCGATGGCCACAGGCTTAAGAAACTCCGCAGCTAGATCAACAGGAAATCCAGTCGATAGTCCATCAGACACGATGATGACCGTATGATCCTTAAGCAATGCCTTATTAATAGTTCCGCCTTTGCCGAGTAGCTGATTGAGGTCGTGCATGTGCGACAACTTCTCTTGCTCGATAAACCCATAATTCTCACCTACCATCTCTTCGAGTTCGCCAGTCGAATAGCTATGATTGTAGGACACTACGCCGCCAGCCGTTATACCCGCAATCGGTTGCGGCTCTCTTGGAAGCATAATCTCCGAACTAGCCAGCAGTGTCAGGACACAGTGCAGTTGCTTGGCAATCTGCGCACCAACCATCGCACCACCATCACCAAGAGCTAGAACGGCACAATTGTCATCCTTGTACTTTTTGGCTAGCTGGGTAGCCAACATTCGGCCCGCCTGAACTCTCGAAGCAAAATACATGCCTGCAGTTTAGCATTACGCTTATACTTTTTCGTAACTTAGGCGCTTTTTGCGTAATAGATAGAAGCGCTCTTGATTACCCTTGGCACCACTGACGGCCGAATCAGCCTTATCCCGAACTGTGAAATACTGCTTTGCCCACTGTTCGAAGTCCTTGAGTATGTCGCGGCGCATCTTATCATTCTTAATAACACCTTTGTGCTTTAGGGCACTCCGCCCATTGGCGCTACCTTGGCCTGCCTCGAATTGCGGCTTCACCATCACGGCAATCTGCGTCTGATTGGTGCTCAACTTGGCCACACTAGGCAATATCTCTCGTAGGCTTATAAAAGACACGTCGGCTACGACAATATCAATCTTCTGATCTGTCCTGAAGTCCCTTATATCGGTCTTCTCATGCAATTCAATCTTCTTATTCCCGTGGAGACTCGGGTGCAATTGATTAGTACCGACTTCCACAGCAAGTACCTTCTTGGCACCGTGTCTCAGTGCGTAATCTGTGAACCCGCCGGTGCTGCTGCCGACATCGAGCACCACCTTGCCCTTGAAATCAAGCTTCATAGCCTCCGCAACACTCGCTAACTTGAGTGCGGCACGACTGACGTATTGCTGCTCCGCCGTGACCTTGATCTTGGCATCTGCACTGACCACTTGGCCTGCCTTAGTAACTACCTTACCGTTGACCTCAACTTGACCGAGCTTAATATAACTCTCGGCTTGGCTACGTGTTTTTACAAGGTTCAGTTCAGTGAGTCGTTGATCCAAGCGTGTCTTCATCTATGAAGTCTACCACGCAGGTTGCTGCCGTCTGATCACCCTACTACCAGGGGGCGCAAAACTGATACACTAAATGTACCTTGGTGATACACTTAGTGTATCAGTTTAGTATATGCGACTACTTACACATAGATGAGAGAGTTAGCGCAAACAACAGTTTCAACTTAAGACGTAAGCAGGAGCATAGAAGATGGCCAAAGTTCAAAAGAGAACGCAACATAAGCAAACAATGGGTCGCATTAACCTGAGTATTCCTGAAGGTCTGCTGGAACTTGTTGATAAGGAGGCTGAGCGAGCCTTTACTACTAGAAGTGACATTATGAGAACTGCTCTGCTGTGGTATCTCAAGCCTCAAGGGCGTGAGCTTAATCAGACTGATCCCGAGATTATTCTGAAGACTTTGCAGCAGCAACATACAAAAGTAGCCGTTCGCAAAATGTTACTCGACCAAGATGTTTCGTGACCAAGAGAAGAGTTAGTCCTTAACGCGTTCGCGGTATGCGCCGTTGGCGGTATCGACCGAGATGAGATCGCCTGTCTTGATGAAAGCCGGAACCTTGATGGTTACGCCGGTCTCGAGAGTAGCTTCCTTGGTGATTGATGAGCTAGTGTCGCCCTTCACCGCATCCTCGGTATAAGTAACCTTGAGGGGTACGTTCTTAGGTAGCTCAACATTAATTGGGCGTTCGCCCCAGAACTGTAGCTGCAAACGATCACCTTCCTTAAGATAACCAGCACCGTCACCTACTAGATCAGCGGCAACTTCGAACTGGTGAAAGGTCTTCTCATTCATGAAGTAGAAGGTGCTGCCATCGGTGTAGAGATACTGGACGTCTTCACTGGTTACATCGGCGCGATCAAGTTGCTCATTGCCCTTGAAGGTCTTGTCCAAGACCTTGCCGCTAACTAGACTCTTGATGCGCACGTTAACTATAGAACCGCCGCGACCCATAACCTTCTGGTTGTAGTCGACCACGCGGTAAGGTTCGCCTTCCATCTCGAAGACAGTGCCCTTCTTAAGATCTGTAATGCTCAGTGCCATAGCGCTAGTTAGTAGCTACGAAAGGCATTAGAGCTAGGTGTCGAGCGCGCTTGATAGCGACGCTAAGACGGCGCTGCTGGCTCTCTGTTAGACCAGTCTTCTTGCGGGACTCAATCTGACCGTAAACGTTAACATAACGCTGCAGGGTCTTAAAGTCCTTGTAGTCAAAGAAGGCTACGTCGGTTCGGTGTTTAAAAATCTTGGCCATTAATTATCTCTCCTTAAATTAGAATGGTATGTCGTCTAAATTGATTGGTGCGTCGTCGATATCTTCGATAACAACGTCGTCTTTCTTGGGCTTTTTGCTTGGCTTAGGCTTGTCGTCCTTAGAACTAGAGGAACTTGAGGCTGAGCTTGGTGCTGGAGCGTCGCTGCCAGCTTCATCACCGCCACGACTGTCTAAGAAGGTTACATCGTTAGCTAGAACTTCTACTTTGTTACGCTTCTGACCGTCTTGCTCCCATGAGCGGGACTGCAAGCGACCCTGCACTAGGCAACGTCGGCCTTTGCTTAGGTATTGAGCTACACGCTCAGCTAGTGGACCCCAACATACAATATCAATGTAGTCGGTGGCTTCTTGCCATTCACCGCCGGAATCCTTGTAGCTGCGGTTCAGCGCTAGACTGAAGCTAGTTACGTTCTGGCCGTTGGGTGTCTGTCGTAGTTCTGGGTCACGGGTTAGGTTGCCCATTAGTGTTACTTGGTTGAGGCTTCGTGCCATCTTCGGCTCCTTCTATCTATTATGCGGCTTCGCTGCGCTCGGCGCATAAACTCGCTCTGCTCGCTTATAAGACCTATGTCTTCGTTAATTGGTATATCTACCGTACGCCTGTGCCTAAACTTGCGTCAAGTTCAAGCCGTTATATTTAACAAATATTTAATATTTGCCACCTGCAGGCCTAAGCCACAGGTGTTATTCGGCAGATTCTTTGTCTTCTTTGTCGTCACCGCGCTCACCGCGCTTGGCGGCTTGCTCGGCCTTTTCGGCCTTGGCTACTTCCGCCTTAGCGATAGCCTTAAGATCTGGACGAGTAATCAGGAAACGAATTACTTCGCTCGTGATGTTGAGGGTGCTCTCTACCTTAGCTACGCTCGCACCAGGCAATTCCACAGTGTAAAAAACATACACAGCGTGTTCGTTGCCCTTGATTGCGTAGGCCAGCTTGCGCTTGCCCCAATTGTTAGTAGCCGTGATCTTACCACCGTTATCGGTGACAATCTTAGCTACTCGTTCCTCGGCCTTGGTTAGGTCGACTTCTAGATCTGGATGATATAGAACTGCGATTTCGTACTGATTCAACTCAATACTCCTTCCTTCGGTTAAGCCCATGCACACTAGGGGTCATGAGCTGAAGTTAATATTACTCTAGGAGTATAACCTATTCACCCCTGTTGGTCAAGAGACTACAGATTAGCGTAAGCTCTTGATCTCTTTTTGAGATCTTGGCTGCTCTTGCTTTACGCCAGACGGAAAGGCTTGATTGTGCTTCTTGAGCGCAGCTTCGGCTTTGGCAAGTTCCTCTGGAGTTGTCTTAGTGCTCGTCTTAAGGCCAGTTACGTTACCTACACCAACCGAACCAACAGCTCGGGCAGTTGGTGGACTAACTACAGCTTTGAGAGAATTCTCTATCTTAGACGGTTTCATGGCTGGACCGATGTTAGCAACCCGCGGCTTGTTCATGCCACGTGCTGCGGGTAGCAATTCCCAGTTGTCGCCCATAGGATGCTCTGGTGTTACAGGTGTAGATGTATCTAGGCCGCCACTCAAAACCTCTAGAACAGGTTGTTCAATAACACTGTCCCCTGGTAGTTCACTTATTCCATCTACATACGGTTCGGGCTCAACACGAACAGCACCACCTTCTTGACCAAAATCTATTTTTGACATAATTTTACTCTCTCTTTAAAAATATGTATCTAATCTACGCCTTTGACGAACATTTTGCAAGAACAATGACTTTTTTGGAGATATCGTGCTTAAGCTTGGTCGTCAAAGTTTTCGTCTAGAACTTCGTCAGATGTGCCACCGCCACCAAAGACTTCATCAATCGAACGTACCAGCACTTCTCGAGGCCTAGAGCCGTCCGCCGCCCCAATGATCCCCTGTTCTTCCATAGACTCAATCAAACGCGCTGCACGGCCATAACCGATCCTCAGGCGTCTCTGGAGCAGACTAGTGCTAGCCTTGTGGTTCTCGATAACAACCCCGACAGCATCACGGAACATGTCATCGTCAGCGTCCTGTCCGCCATAGTCGGCCACAACACCACCCTTACCATTAAGCTGTACGGGCTGCGAAACAACTTCGTCGTCATATTGTGGCGGGCGCTGCATCTTGATGAAGTCTATGACCTTAACAGTCTCATCATCACCGATCAGCGCACCCTGGACACGCTTAGGCTTCGGCATATCAGATGTTAAGAGCAGCATGTCACCTTGCCCCAGAAGCTTCTCAGCACCAACCTGGTCAATAATTGTACGACTGTCGACTTGTGAAGCCGTCGTGAAAGCAATTCGAGCTGGCACGTTAGCCTTAATTAGACCAGTAATAACATCGACAGATGGACGCTGCGTGGCCAGTACTAGGTGAATACCGACTGCACGAGCCTTCTGAGCAATACGCACAATCAAAGCTTCGACATCACGCGCCGCCATCATCATAAGATCAGCCAACTCATCAATCACAATCACGATATATGGCATGCCCTCTTCCTTCTTGAGGCTGTTGTAGGCTGCAATGTCGCGCTTGTTCTCATCAGCCAAGGCGCGGTAGCGGCGTTCCATTTCGGCAACTGCCCACTTCAGCGCGCTAATACACTTTTCTGGCTCCGTAATAACAGGGGTCAGAAGGTGCGGAATTTCATCATACGGCTTCAGCTCAACCTGCTTAGGATCGACCAGGATTAGCTTAAGGTCGGCTGGCGAATTTCTATATAAGAGACTAGTCAGGATGGTATTAATCATCACCGACTTACCAGAACCGGTCTGTCCGGCCACGAGTATGTGCGGCATCTTGGCTAAATCCACTACAATCGACGTACCAGAAATATCCTTACCAATCGCAAAGCCCAGCGGACTCTGCATCTGTTGCCACTCTTTAGACAGGAGTATTGAGCTAGTTCTAACAGTGGCTGACTTAACATTCGGGACTTCGATACCAACGGCTCGCTTACCCGGTATCGGCGCTTCCATACGGATACTGTGAGCGGCCAGATCTAGTGATAGGTTATTCTCTAGAGCCGTGATCTTGGTCAACTTGGTCCCGGCTGGCGGCTTGAGAGTATATTGCGTGACGCGGGGGCCAATGTTTGCCCCTTCCATCTCGACAGCAATATTAAAGTTCTCGAAAGTGTCGTGAATAATCTGAGCATTCTTATTAACGTCACCAGCATCAGCCTTGTCCTGCTTCTGATTGAGCAGGTCAATGCTCGGGAACTGCCAATTCGGGTCACTGGCCGTAACCAGAGCTTGGTGATCTTCGTTAGACGTCAGCTTCTGAGCCGTGTTCTTAAGAGTAGTTAGGCGCGGAGCATCCTTCTCGCCAGCATTGTGATGAACCACAGGCACGCCTTCGTTGAGCTGGAACTTAGACTGTTCAGCCTTGGCCTTCAGCGCCGCTAAGTCATCCTCCGAAGCCTCTTCACGCTTGAACAAATCTCCGAGCTTCAATAAGACTGTAGGGTTGATTCCGAAGGCGAAGAACACTGATAACATCGTAAAAACTAAGAACAACACTAGGGCTGGGATTTTGTCCAAAGCCGTCAGCGCCATATTGCCGACTATTCGGCCTAATTCGCCGCCATTGCCACCTGTCCAGTCACCAGCACTATTCTGGCTAGCAAAAGTCACGTATGCCAAGGCACTGCCGAAGACCAAAACCGCCAACATACCGAATAGATTAGTCAGCGGTATACGACGATCCTCGGCCTTAAACTTGCAAACTCCCCAGTACACCAGAGCCACAGGGGTAAAGTAAGCTATCCAGCCGAGCAACCAGTACGTACCGTGAAATAGATTGACTGGCAACGGCCCGCCAGTTCCGAACCCACCTAATAATAAGAAGAAAGCCAGCACCATCAATAATATGGCGGCGCTATACGCCCAGAACGGAGATCGCTCTAAGGGTTCTTGGACGACCTTTTTTTTCTTTTTGACTGGTTTTTTCTTTTTTGCCATATCGATAATAGTATATCAGCTTACAGATTGTGATCATCTGATTGGATATCTTGTACTATTATAGCAGTTTTTACAACTATAATCAATCCCCTAATGCTTAATTGACTCTTAACAGTTAATGTCTAAATGCCACGCACCGGGTGTTCTAGAGCGAACCATAACATTGTTGGCTTCTAGCTCTTCTACCAAGCGCCAGATGTTGTCAGTGTACTCTCTATAATCGAGCGGGTTGGCTTCTGCCCACTTACCCATTTTGGCAGCCCATTCCAGAGAAGTTGATGAGCCAAACCTTGTAACATCCGAAGCTCTACCGCCAACTATGTATTGATGAGACGGTACAGATTTGGCACGTAATGACCAGTGTCTATCTTCATCGAGATGTTCCCGTTGTTCATTCGATTCTATATGATAGATCTTATCGAATAGGGTGTGCATGTCGCTCTCTGCTACCAGCCTATCGGCATGTCCCTTGGAGGTAGCTACATAGGCTTCGTTAACGTCTAAGACATGCTCTTTCATCCATTCCAAGGTCCCGTGCAAATCTGTCACGGTATTAACCCCATAAGATACCAGCAAATCAAGCTCAGATGTATCCAGTAATTGGTGCTTCTTAATGGCTGCGTACGCGTGGTGAACCGATAAAGGCAGTCTCTTGTGAAGTGGCCAGCCCCCAAACACAACTAACAGCACGTTCGCTCTGCCACGTTCTCTGCGAAGCTTGCGGACCATCTCCATACCAGTCTTAAACCTTGCTATCGATCGATCGCTTATGTCACGCGGGTCATCTATAGGAAGGTTAGTAGGTATAAATATGGCGGCCTTCTCAGGCTTTCGTATAAGAGATGGCTTTGGGCTAGAGCTCTTTTTCATACAGGTACAATAACATGATTAGTCGATGCAAGTGTGTAGTGTTTGTGTCTCTGATACCTTTACCATCCGAGCAACCCAACAAGAATTGTATGGTTCTTGTTGGGTAGGCCCAAGCTAAACGCAATAGGCTCGGCTGATTGCGTTCGGGCCGAACTAGCTTATTTAACAACTAGCGAAGTTGGCAAAAGCTGAGTATTAACGACTTGAATTGTCGCCTTTTCGTATGTTTGGGCAGCGACGAAGCACGCTTGATCTGCCACAGAAGTCAAACTCTGTGACCGTGTATCTTGGGCAGTAACCAAGATTTGAGCCTTTTGGTCGATGGGACTTAGGCAATAGGTCATCCCCTGCTTAATACCAAAACTAAATGTACTGGTCTCTGTCGTGCCAAACTTCGACAAACTATATATACCTTGCGAAAATGTTGATGGCGGCGCGTGATAGGCATAAGTACCAAGCAATGCTAGTCCTCCAAACACAGCAAAAACACTAGCGAATATGTACGCACCGTCGATGCGTCGATGCTTAAGTCTAAGCTTTTTGCTTGCCACGCCTAGAGTCCTTAGTCAGCTCAATCAGATCATAAGAAAATAGTGCGAAAGCCACGCTTAGGAAGAACAGCCCGATCTGAGTTAGCATTTTACCGAAGTTATTGATCGCTAATAATCTATTGTAGTCATGCGGAACGAGGTTTGGCGTGTATATCAAGATTCCATATATCATCAGCGCATAGACTACCATCCATAAGATATTGGATATTATAAGCGGTCTTAGCTTGTTAGATATGGCATATAACAGGGGTATAAAGCCAAAGATTAGATACATTATCCAGGTGGTAACCGATAGGCCAGTCGTAACTTTGGTGCTATAGATTTGGTTAAGTTGCGGAATGTTGGTCAAAGGCATGCCAACGGCGACGGCATACATCATGTAGCCGACCATTTTATCAGAGCTAGCTTTTTTTGTTTGAGCCATACCTTGTTATTATACAATCATGGCCGCCAAAAAAAAGACAAGCAAGAAAGCAGTCGCTGTACCTGCACGGCGCTATGGCCTTATATGTTTCTATGTCGGTGTGGCCTTAATTGTTGTTTCGCTATGTATTAACTTCATCTTTTTGAGGCCAACCGACTTCAAAAACCAATTCCGTGAGCATCAATTAGCAGACTGTCTCAATACAACCACCTCTGTCAGCTCGTGTTATGAGCACTTCGGCAAAGAACAATAAGTCTTAGTCGGTACGAGGATCTTGGGTAAGTAACCTAGTGCGCATCTCTTGGAAGCGCTGTTGCTGCTCGGCAGCGATTTGTTCAGAAGTCTTAACTGGTTCTTCAGGTTGCTGTGGTTCGTTAGACTGTTCCTGCCCTTGTCCCGAGGCGCCTTGAGGCTTTTGACCGTTCTGCCCCTGCTGGGGCTTGCCGCCTCCACCACCACTGATGATGTTAATCACAGGGATGACGATTGGGCTGCGACCGGTGTGTTCGAATAGGTAGTGCGTAACGTGCTCTTTGAGCTCAACTTTGAAGCGGTCGAGATCGATGCGCTTAAAGCGCTGTTGAACGGCGCGCTTAAGCTCGATTCGTAGACCGTTCATGATCTCTTCGTTGTCACGCATATATATGAAGCCACGACTAATGATGTCTGGGCTCGTTAGCAGTGTGCCGTTCTTCTTGTCGACGGTTAGGACTATGGCTACTAGACCCTCTTCGCTTAATAGTACGCGGTCCTTAATGACGACGTTGCTGACGATGGCGCCGGTCTGGTCGACTAGGATTGTACCGTGTGGTACTTCGCCCATAACTTCCATTTTGTCAGAGGTCAGAGATATGACTTGGCCGTTACCGACATTAAGTGTGTTGGCGCGGGCGATGCCCTGCTCAATTGCGATATCGACGTGGTAGCGCTTGGCTGTGAAGTCACCATATATAGGAATGAAGAACTTGGGCTTAGTCATGTTGATCATGTCAGCGTACTCGTCGCGTGAGGCGTGCCCTGAAACGTGCAGCGGACCGATGCCATCAACTTCGCGCGTTTCGTGACGGAAGACGTGGACACCTTTCTTAAGCAGTTCGTCGACCATAGTACGGATCTTGGCATCGTTACCAGAGTATGGAATCGGTGTGCTTGATAGGATCACGCTATCTTGCTCCTTGAGCTTAACGTGACGGTGCTCGCCGTTACTCATTCGCTGCAGCGCTGAGCTAGGCTCACCCTGAGAACCAGTACAGACAACGACTAGATCCGTGTCGCGCATAGTGGCAGCTGAAGCGATCGGTACGAATGTTCCCTTAGGAATGCGGACGAAACCGTGTCTGACGGCCATTTCTAGCGTACTGACCATGCTGCGACCGTCCATAGCGACCTTCTTACCACTGTGAACAGCGGCATTGATGATCATTTGGACACGGTTCATGTTGGTTGAGAATAGACCTACGAAGATTCGTCCTGGCGCCTGGTTCATGATGTCTTTAAAGCTTTGTTCAATTGTTGACTCGCTTGGTGTGCGACCCATACGTTCAGTCGTGGTGCTTTCGCTAAGAAGCGCTAAGACACCTTCCTTACCAAGCTCGATTAGACGCTCAGCGTCAGTTCTTTCGTGGTCAAGTGGGTTAGGGTCAAGACGGAAGTCACCGGTGTTAATGATGCGGCCAACTGGCGTATCAAGCACGATCACAGTACTACCTGGGATAGAGTGCGTAACACGGACTAGCTCGACGAAGAATACGCCGACCTTGAGACGTTCGTGGGTGTCTTCGTTCATAGTTACAGTCTTCAGCTCGAAGCCGTCGGGCATTGGCAGACCGAAGTTTTCGAAGATTTCTTCGACACGGCCGATGGTGAATTTACTGCCATAGATTGGTGCTGGGAACTTCGGTACGATGTGCGGCAAACCACCGATGTGGTCAAGGTGACCATGGGTGATTATGTAGGCTCGTAGCTTGCCCTTGATGCTTTCTAGGTAGGTTGTGTCAGCGATGCCGTAGTTAATACCAGGCAGGTCGACGCCAAGGTCGTTACCACAGTCTAGGATGACTGCATCGTTCATGTACTCAACAAGAATCATGTTCTTGGAGCCACCACCGTCCATGCCGCCGAGACCGATAATCTTCAGTCTTGGGGTGTCATCGATGACGTTGGCACGAGCTGGCTTATCAGCCTTGTCTGCAGCCGGTATGTACTGGCTGGCAATGCGCTGGGCGTCTTGCTGGCTTCGGCGCTGGGCTCTTACAGCTTGGCCTCGTGAAGTGGTTAAGCTGCTGGCAATTGGCTTGTTCGGCCCTTGCTTGCCGCCGCGACCACGGCCTTGGCCGCCTTGGCCTCCACCGTTAGCTGGCTTTTGACCACTGTTATTTCTTGGTGGTCGGTTGGGTTTGTTGTTGTTAGTTGGTTGCATAGATTCCTTTCTTGGAATTCTTTAGGATAGTTTAAGTTTCTTAATAATTTCTGGGATCAGCGCGAAATCGTCGATCAATGTCTGGCGCATGCCGCCGTTATAAAGCGCCGCCGCCGGATGGAACAAAGGCAGATAAGTTCGTCCTTTGTAACGTTTCGGCTGACCGTGCACTTGGCTGATCTGCAAGTCCGGCAAGAAACAATTCAGGCTGTGACGACCAAGTGTGATGGTCAGTGTTGGCTGAATTACCTCTAATTGGGACTCCAGGTACGGCATAAATGCGCTCTTCTCTTCAGGCAATGGGTCTCTGTTGTCGGGTGGTCGGTACTTAACGATATTCGTAATATAAATATCTTCTCGTTTGAGGCCAATCATCTCTAGCATTTCGTTAAGAAACTTGCCGGCCGCTCCGACAAAGGGTATTCCCTGAAGGTCTTCATTCTTACCTGGCGCTTCGCCTATGAAGACTATGTCGGAGCTAGGGTTGCCATCGCCGAATACTAGCTGCGTGGCTGTCTTCGCTAGGTCTGGCGTGACTTTGTCATCCAGAATTTGCTGCTTGATTGCATCTAATTGCGCTTGGTTATTTGCCATAATTACTATTATTTATGCTTCGGTATGAATGAACCGATTAGTTTGAATAAATTCTGGAGCGCGCCGACTAGGAAGATCAGCGTTAACAGATACCAAGCGAAGTTCCCGCGGTCTATGCTCAGGCTCATGAAGCCGTAGGCGATAGCTAGCTCGACAACAGCAAAGACTAATAGTCCGAGCTTCGTCTTGTGCCATTTGTTGAGCTTGTCTATCATTGTTCCTACTTCTTTTCTGCGAGTTCGCGGGCAGCAGCTTTCATGCTGAGCTGCAAGCGGCCACGATCATCGATCGCTACTAACTTAACGTTTACTTTGTCGCCTTCTTTGACGACGTCGCTTGGACTCTTAACGCGCTCTTCAGACATTTCTGAGACGTGAACAAGGCCGTCTTTGCCTGGCATGATCTGTACGAAAGCACCGAAGTCCATGACAGTCATAACAGGGGCGTCCATGTAGATTTTGCCAACTTCTGGCTCAGCTACAATTGACTCAATCCATTCGCGGGCAGCGTCGATAGACTTCTTGTCAGGACTAGCGATCATGATTGTACCGTCGTCCTTGATGTCGATGTCGGCCCCGGTTTCGCCAGTGATCTTCTGAATGGTTTCGCCACCCTTACCAATAATCTCGCGGATCTTGTCGGGGTTGATCTGGATAGATTCAACACGCGGCGCGTAAGTGCTCATTTCACCCGGTTCAGAGATAGTCGTTAACATGTGCTCGAGAATGTGAGCCCGGCCTTCACGTCCCTGTTCTAGAGCCTGTTGCAAGACAGAAACAGGTAGTCCGTGAACCTTCATGTCCATCTGAATAGCTGTAATACCCTTAGTCGTACCAGTAACCTTGAAGTCCATGTCGCCAGCAAAGTCTTCGGCGTCAGCGATGTCACTTAGTATATAAGTGTTGTCGCCGTCGACCATAAGACCCATGGCAATACCGCTAACTGGCGCCTTCAGTGGCACGCCGGCGTCTAGTAGAGCTAGTACGCTGCTACAAGTAGCAGCCATGCTAGTTGAACCGTTCTGGGACATAATCTCAGTTACGGACCTTATCATGTACGGGAACTCAGCCTCTGATGGCAATACAGCAGTAAGAGCGCGCTCTGCAAGGTAGCCGTGGCCGATTTCGCGGCGCCCAGGGCTGCCAAGACGACGAACTTCACCAACTGTGTAGCCAGGGGCGTTGTAGTGGTGCAAGTAGCGGCGTTCGCCTTCTCGCTCCATAGTGTCTACTAACTGAACCATGCTTAGTGGTGCTAGAGTCACAATGTTCATAGCCTGTGTCAGGCCACGAGTGAAGATGCTTGAGCCATGAGCCCTAGGCAAAAGTCCGATTTCACTGCTAAGCTGTCTGACCTCTGTAAATTTACGACCATCAGGACGTGTATTGTCACTGATAATGCCCTTTCGGACATCCTTATGAATAGCGGACTGGAAAGCATCGTCATAGTCGTTCTTGTTATCGCTGTGGTCGTCGCCTAGGCTCTCGGCCAATTCAGCGTGCATATCATCGCGCAGTGTAGAGATTAGAACGTTTCGCTCTGGGTATGGCTTGCGCAGGTCTTCGCCCAGCTTGCCTTCTAGCCACTTATCAACAGTGGTCTGAATTGATTCATCGGGTAGTGACAGAGTGTATTCCTGCTTCGTAACACCAATCTTGTCAGCTAGCTCTTGCTGAAGAGCGATAGCAGGCTGCATAGCCTCAAAGGCAAAAGCGATAGCCTCAGCTACTTGAGCCTCGGTAACTTCACTAGCACCGGCTTCAACCATCATCACACCGTCTTTGGTGCCGGCAACGACTAGATCAAGTGCTCCTTCTTCGAGCTGTTCAAGCGTTGGGAAAGCAGTTAGCTTGTCATCGACAAGTCCGATGCGTAGTCCAGCCACAGGGCCATCGTATGGAGCACCTGTAAGTGTTAGCGCGGCGCTAACAGCGATCATAGCCACCATATCAGGACGGAAACTAGGATCCATGCTAAGAACGCTAGCCACACCCTGAACTTCGTGGCGATAGCCCTTGGGCCATAGCGGTCGAATCGGACGGTCAATCAAACGACTCAGCAAGATAGCGTCATCGCTAGGACGACCTTCACGCTTAATGAAACGGCTGCCGCTTACCTTACCGGCAGCATACATCTTCTCTTCATAATCAATGCTCAGTGGGAAATAATCCATACTAACGGGGGTTTTTCCGACCATAGCCGTACCAAGTATGACTGTGTCGCCATAACGAACTAGAACCGATGCTGAGGTACGAAACCCAACGCGGCCAACTTCTAGGCTAAGTGTGCGACCGCACAACTCAGTCTCAACTTTGATAATGTCTTTGCCTAACGGATTAATGGTTTGTCCCATTGGTTAGATCACCTTTCTTATCTGGAGGATCACTCGCAAGAGTTCAAATATACGGCATTCCCCTTGTGCATGAAGGGTGCTATATATCTGCTGCTCTGGCGAGGAAGTATACTTCCAGCGTATTTAATGTGCACAAGCTTGAGCCCCCGAACTTCGGGAACTATAGTCTAAGCACTTAGCGGCGGATGCCGAGTTTCTTGATCAGGTCTAAATAGGCTTGGCTATCGCGCTTGGCGATGTAGCGTAGCAAACGGCGGCGCTTGCCAACCATTTGTAGCAAACCACGACGCGCCATGAAGTCGTGCTTGTTGATCTTCAGGTGTTCGGTTAACTCCTTGATACGCTCGGTAAGGATTGCAACTTGCGCGCTTGAACCACCAGTATCGTCCTTGTGTACCTGCGTGCTCTTGATGGCAGCAGTTTTCTTCTCAGTTGTAATCATGTATTGACCATTCTACCAGATACAGACCCCTTGTGCAAGCCCCTAGGTCTGCAAAAATGTGTTCAAAGTGTCAGCGTCTAGGTTTTTGACTGGCTGGGCGTCTTTGATTGAGAACTTGTCGATCTCAGTTCGGCACAGAGCTTTGGTGTAAGCTCCCGTTCCTAGCTCTTTTCCAATATCCTCAACTAAGGTACGAATGTATGTGCCCGAGGAGACATTTGCCACAAATTTGACCTCTGGATAGCTATAATCGGTGACTTCTAAGGAGTTAATTGTCACCTTGCGAGGTTCTATGACGACTTCTTTGCCTTCGCGGGCCATCTTGTACGCCCTTACGCCGTTAATCTTGATAGCCGAATATGCCGGTGGAACTTGCTCGATTTGACCCCTAAACCTCTCTGCAGCCTCTAGGACGGCCTTTTGGTCGGGAATTGTGTCACTCACGGCCTCAATTTCGCCTTCTGGGTCACCGGTCGAGCTCTTCTGGCCGAGAGTCATGGTAACTTCGTAGGTTTTGTCGAGCTTGGAGTAGTCAGCGGCCTTGCGGGTGTAGTCTTTGCCTATCAAAAGCACCAATAATCCCGTGGCAAACGGGTCGAGGGTGCCAGTGTGGCCGACTTTGACGTTCTTGGGCTTCTTACCTTCCTGAGTAGCCACCATTCGGCGCACGTAATTAACGGCGTCGAAGCTAGTCCAATCAGCGGGTTTATCAACTAGAAGTAAGCCTTGCATGAAGTTCAGTGTAGCGTAACAGAGGTGTTATTGCGACTGTGGCGGATTGCCGAACTGGAACGGAATCGGCGGCGGCACTGGTGGTGGCGCATTAGGATCGACGGGCTGATCTGTGACTGGTGCGGGGTTAATAACTGTTGGCTGGCTAGAGTCTAGGCTGGTTGGGACTTGGCTCTGCGGAGTGATTGGCATAGGTGGAACCGAGGCTTCGGGCATAGGCACCGGATTGGGATCTGGGTGAAGCGCTTCGCCGAGAGGTTGAGCGTTCAGGGCTTCGATCGGATTGGGCAGTTCGGGTGCACTGGCAACAGAATCATTGAACGCCTGGCTAACTTCATCTCGAGCCTCATCCATATGTTCGGCCTGAACGTGTGGGCTTTGAACGGCTTCTTCTAAATCAGATAGAGTGCTGTAAGGATTCGCAGCAGCTGCGCTGGTTGGCGATGCATCAGGGGCGGGACCAGCTGGCGGTTGACTGTCTGCGCTCAGTTCACCATTTGGCGCTATATTAATCGGCGCCGGGGCTGGTGGCACCCAAGCTGGTGGAGCTGCAGCCGGATCAGGGTTTGGCGTAGTAGAATCAGCTGGAGAATCGAAGGACAAAGGCTCTGGTTTCCGATCGAGTAACTGTGGTGGATCTTGGCTCGGAACACCTAGAGGGTCAATTGACTGCTCAAGCTGTTCGCTTGCGCTGTTAGCTGTAAGTTGCCCGCCTAGAGATGGTGGCTCAGTCATAAGCTTGGGTGGGTGGGCTTCTTCTGATGGTAGTCCATCAACGCTAGGAGTTGGTAGATCGAATGTTTCTGGTTGGTCGGCTGGTGAGTCGGTCTGCGCTTCTGTTGCCTCAGAAGGTTCGACGGCTTCTTCCGAGTGATTGATTTCCATAGTTCCATCATCTTCGATGGCAGCTAGTTTGACACCACCGTCTCCGTCGAACGAACCGCTTGGTGTTTCTGATAGCTTACTGGCAACTAGTTGTTGGTTAGCACCGGCATTCATAAGCGCTGCACTGGCACTCATCGTTTGAGAACTGGTTTTGTCATTACTGAAACGGTTGGTTTCGGCAACAATTCCAGTTAGTAGAGCAGTGGCTATCTGTTCGTCGAACTGGCCTGCACCGGTAGCACTAGCAAGTTCCGTAATTAATTCGCAAAGACTGCTGGCCTGAGGGTCATTCCAGTTAATGCTACCTAAGCCACCGTCCAGTGAGGTATTGATACACGCAACTGTGGCGTCATGTAGGATTCGGCCGTGGGCTGTGATGGCTTCGTCAAGATCTTCTTGCTGCTGTACGCCGAGCGCGATCACTAAGTCGACGTTGAAGTCGCCTTCACTAAACTCTAGATCAGCTTGGCTAATTGACGTTTTGTAAGGTGTTATGAAGATTCGGACGACGTTATCTTCGACTTTGTAGCGCAGCTTGTCAGCCTTGGACTTGTCGAGTGCAATGATGAAATCTCGTAGGGAATCGGTGTTCTTCTCGATGGTTTCTTCGGGCTGGAGGAATTCGAGAGTTGAGGGCACGTTGCCGCTGAAGACGGCCGCCGCATGCTTGCCTTGCTTGTTGAGCAGCAACGTCAAACCAATACAACTAGCTAGCTGATCAACCGAAGGATCTCGGCTAACTGTTACTAGGATATTATTGGCGGTCTTGAGCTTTTCGGCGAGCTGTTGCTTGGCGTCATCCATGAGCTAGTTTTCCAGTTTTTTTGTTTTTGTGACTTTCACCTTTCAGACTAGCATAAAAGCTTGTGCTTGTCCACTGTTAGACGGCTATTTCTTTACAAAAACTGCCCACCCCTGTATAGTTGAGCGTCGATAAGTCAATAAATAAGGAACTTTATGCCAATAATCAAATCAGCCAAGAAGCGCGTCAAGACCGCTCGCAAAGCTGCCGTCCGCAACAGCAAAACCCGTCGAACACTTAAGAGTGCTATTAAGCTCTTCACTAAGAGTCCTACAAGCAAGTCTCACAGCAGCGTCCAAAGTGGCCTAGACAAAGCCGTCAAAAAGGGCGTAATTCACAAGAACAAAGCCGCTCGTCTGAAGAGTCGTGCCGCTAAGAAAGCCAAAGCTGCCGGTGTTAAGCCGGCTAAGGCTACTGCCAAGAAAGCTGCTCCAGCTAAGAAGACCGCGGCTAAGAAGCCAGCTGCCAAAAAGACCGCTTCGAAGAAAAAATAAGCTCAGGCTGGTTAAAGAATCTGTGGGCCGTAAGCTTTAGGGCGCTCTCTCTTGACCGTGACAGGGTTTGGCCTTGTTGTTCCTGAAACGCAATTTCCATATCAATGATGTGGTCGTTGATCTTGTCCATCATATCGGCGTTGGACCTCCCCTCTTGACCTACATGTTTGGCCCAAGAATGATTTATCTTCTGGATGAAGTCCTTCACCACTATATGATTAGGATCACCAGCAGAATACGCAATAGTCATATCCGTGGCAGGTATAGCTATGCCGCCTTGAGATAACAGATCGGCTCCAAAAGTACGTTCTGTGGCGTAAACACCCTCTGGAAGCCTTAAAAGCACACGAGCGTCAGGCCTCAGCACTTCTGGACTTCCGCCCAAAAGTGACCTAGCGTTGTGCTCAGTAGCAGCTTCGTCTAGGAAACGATACGGAAATCTCCCTATCGCCGCATGGCCTGACTCGTGAAAGAATGTACTCTGAATCTGAGCCTGACCAAGAATGTTTCTAGGATCGGCTGTATCAGTAATTACGAAATGATTACTACCCCGTGCGTGATAACCACCTCTCTCTTGCATGATTGTATCGAAGATGTCTCCTCTGTAGACTTGAATCCCATCGATTTTATCTATCGCTGCTTCGGCGTTTGGGTGAAGCCACTTTGAATCTAGACCATCCATTACGGTGGCCTTGAACTTGGCTCGCTGTCTTTCGATTTCTGATTCGAACCTCGGATCGAGTTGTTTCTTCTCAAGTTGTTTGACATGCCAGTCTAAGAATTGCATCAACTGATCATTACTGGATTCTTGGGCTAGCCAAGCTATCCAGTCTGGCTTGTCTTCACCGCTGATCGTAAACAAAGCTTCCGAGGCTGATTCTGCCCAATATGTATCAAGGATATATCTTTCGGTTGGGTTGGTGGCTTGTAAACGCTGCCTAACAGATGCTAGTTCCGCATTACGGTTTTGCTCAATAGCTCTACTGGGTTCTACTTTGCGTCTTAGCCTTACTGGCCCGAGATTTAGAAGCACTGATTGTGACATTAGACTGCCTCTAGACATTGTCTTATATCCCAAGGTATTTGGATGAACCATCGGATCAGTTGGCGGCATTGCTTCCGAGGTGTTTAACGGAATCATAATTATATGATTTTACAATAATTAAGGTATTCTGGCAAGATTTAGGAAGCTAGTTGTAATAAGTAATTCTGCAACGCCTCGTCAGGATCCATGTTAGTGCGCTTAGTTTTGGTATCAATAGTTAGTAGGTCGCTGACTTGCTGTCTTAGTTCGTGTTGGCTTAGATTACGAGCAATCCCTTGGCTTTTGCGGACAACAAATGGATTAAGCTTGGCTTCCTTCGCTATTTCGTCAACTCCACGATCACCCGCCGTCTTGATAACTGCTAGGACGTGTAGCTGCCACGCTAACATGGCAATGATCTGTTGTGGCTCGACTTTGAGAGCTCGCTGCTCCTTGTAGAGCCGCATGGCATACTTAGTGTTGCCCGCGAAGGCTGCCTCTAATAGTTGGAAGATGGTGCTTTGGGGCGTAGGCTCGGTCAGAAGATCTATGGTCTGATGAGTAACTTTTGTGTCGTATAGCAGCAGCTTGTCTAGTTCGTTGCTTATGAGCTGCTGATTGAGACCAACACGCTCGACTAAGTAGCGAGCATCAGCGGAACTTATAAGTCCGCCGCGGTCTTGGGCTGCACTGTTGAGCCAGTTAACTAGACCGCTCTGGTCAAGCCCTGGGAAATCTCGGAAGTCGGTCTTAGACTTGAGGTATTTGTAATAAGTAAGGCGTTTATCGAGCTTAGTCTCGACAATAATTACCTCTGTTGCCTCGGCTATTTCGGCAAATAATTGTTCAAACTTCTCGATGAACTCCTTTTGTTTGCTCGGCCCTCTCAGAACAACTAGCTTTTTACTGGCTAAGAACGGCAGACTGGTCAGGCTTTCACGAATTCGGGCAAACTCGGCTTCTTCGCCGTCTATTCGCTCCAAGGCAAGATCACCATGGTCTTTGACAAAGTCACTGACAAACTTATTGAGGACTAGCCCCAACCCAAAACTGTTTTCGCCCGCTAGAGTAATCACCATGTGAACATTGTAACAATAGTTACTGAGAGCTGCCGACGTCTTTCGCATCTCCAATTGATAACTATACAAAACTGATACACTAAGTGTGTATGATTGATACACTTAGTGTATCAGTTTTGTGACCTACGAATATTGCTGTATGGAAATTGGCTGGGTAAAGCCTTTGACTAGCTTCAATCGAGCTTAGCTACCGCTAATCTGTTAAACTATAGGTGTTAGGCAGGTTATGTCCCAGGTCATTATTGTTTCGAATCGGTTACCCATCAGCGTCCGTAAGCAGGACGGCGAGCTAGTTTTTTATCCTAGTATTGGTGGTCTGGCGACTGGCCTCTCATCTTATGTAAACAACCGTCATAACAGATGGATTGGCTGGCCTGGCATTGCCAGCGATGGACTGTCCGACAAAGAGAAGCAAACAATTGTCGATGAACTGGCACAACATAATTACACCCCCGTTTTCTTAAGCCAGAAACAAGTCGATGACTTCTATAACGGCTACAGCAACACTGTCTTGTGGCCGCTGTTTCATAACCTCAAACGCTCCAAGATGGCCGAAGACAAACGCAAGCGTTGGTGGCAAGCCTATCGCCGAGTTAATGAGCTATTTGCCCAGACCGCTCTCAACCTTGCAGAGACCGGTGGGCATGTCTGGGTTCACGACTATCAGCTGATGCTAGTGCCAGAACTGTTCCGAGCCGAGCGGGCTGATGTTATCACAGGCTTCTTCTTGCATATACCCTTCCCTGAGACCAAGACATTCGCCCGTTTGCCCGAACAGAAGAAGCTGCTAAGTGGCATGCTTGGCGCTGATGTGATTGGCTTCCATACGCCAAGCTATGTAGCTAACTTTATAGATACTTGCGTGGCAGATAGCATGCCTTTGACGGCCAGTAATGAAGTTGTCGTTGGCAATCGGATGGTACGAGTTGCTGACTTCCCCATGGGAATTGATTACGAGCGATATGCGGCCGCCACCAAGTCCAAGGCCGTCAAAAAAGCCGTTCGTAAATACCGCAGCCGTTACAAGCGCCGAACCGTTATTGTGGCCGTCGATAGAATGGATCCAAGTAAGGGTCTTGTTGAGAGACTCAAAGCTTACGATACCCTACTAGAACGTCGACCGAGACTTCGTGGCAAAGTAGTGTTCGCAATGCTAGCAGCACCTTCGCGAACCGATGTTTCAGCCTATAAGCAACTAGCTAAGAAGCTTGATTCGACAGTTGCAGCGATTAATGACAAGTATGGCACTTCTAAGTGGCAGCCTGTTGATTATATGAACGTTGCGCAGCCCTTTGAGGAAGTTACTGCTCTGTTCAGAATAGCCGACATAGCTTTCATAGCGCCGCTACGTGATGGCATGAACCTAGCAGCCAAGGAATTTGTGGCCAGCAAGCATCGCAGTGGCATCTTAATACTTAGTGAAACAGCCGGCGCAGCCGAAGAACTATCCGATGCTCTATTAGTCAATCCTCGTGACCCAGAATCATTAGTGTCGGCACTAGAGCAGGCTCTTAAGATGCGTAAACGCGAACTGCGCGGTCGTCTTAAGCGAATGCAGAGCCAACTTGCTACTAATACTGTTCAGGAATGGGCTAAGGAGTTTGTAACAACCCTGCAGCAACCAATACCCAATACACCGGCTTTAGTCCAAACCCTTAAGGGGGCATCAGAAGTTCAGATAATAAACGATTGGCGCCAGGCTAAGAAGCGCCTGTTCTTGCTGGATTATGATGGCAGCTTGGTCGCCTTCGCCCGCAGCTATAAGGCCTCCTTACCGCCCAAGACTTTGATACAACTGCTGGAAACCATGAGTGCCGATAAGCATACTACAGTAGTTATTATCAGTGGTCGTGGTGCCGATGATTTGGACACGTGGTTCGGACATTTGCCGATTAACCTAGTCGCTGAACATGGTGCAGCAATTAAGAGATCTGGCCATCAATCATGGCAGACAATTGAGAAAACCTCTACCCGCTGGAAGGCTATTCTGCAGCCAGTATTACGCAAATACGCTGATCTGGCGCCTGGCGCAATGGTTGAAGTTAAGCCTCACTCTCTAGTCTGGCACTACCGCGGCGCAGCTCCATTCTACGCCCAAAAGTACGCCGTTACTCTCAAGCGTGTCCTCAAGCCTTACCTCAAAACCTACGGCCTAGAGTTAGTCCAAGGCAATAAGATTCTAGAGATCAAGAACCCCCTAATTAATAAAGGCGCGGTGGCTAACACATGGCTCAAGCACAAATACGGCTTCATTCTAGCGATTGGCGATGATGTTACCGACGAGGACTTGTTCAAGGTTCTGCCGGTCGCGGCCTACAGTATCAAAGTTGGTCGCGGCCGAACCATCGCCCACCATCGTCTGGCATCATCCAAGGACGTTATTGCCCTACTCAAGAAGCTAGTCTAGTTCTCGGGTCTCTGGCACTTGGGGCAAAGATGCGTGCCCCGTCCGGCCACGCGTGTTTTGATAATTTCCGTGCCGCAGCGTGGACAGGTCTGACCTTCGCGCCTGAAGACACGCGCAAAGGTAAGATAGCTGCCACTTTTGCCTTCGGCATTTACATAATTCTTATCAGTTGAACCACCCTTCTCTATGGCTAGCTTAAGAACGAAGATAAGCTCATCGTAGAGCTTGTGAAACTGCCCTGTCTTGATCTGCCTCACCAAAGTTGTAGGATGAATTTTCGCACCCCACAGCAATTCATCGGCATATATATTACCTACACCAGCCAACACAGTCTGATCTAGTAGTGCAGCCTTGATATTGGTGTTCTGGCGCTTCATTAGACGCTCCTGCATTACTTGCCAGGTAAAGTCGGCACTTAGCGGTTCAGGCCCAACCTTTTTGAAGAAATCGAGATTCATGACCTCCGGTGTTGGGATAAGACGCATCCAGCCGAACTTACGCTGATCGTTGAAGAACAGCTGACTATTGTCATCAAACGTCAGGGTCACGCGCGTCGATTTGTCTGGCAGACTGCCGACAAGCGACTTATTAGGATGCCCCGCTCCAAAGCTTTCTTCATTGCTGCGGAAAACCAGTTGCCCTGTCATTTTCAGATGAATTACCAAAGAGTAATTGCTTGTGAGTTCGATAATTAATACCTTGGCTCGCCGCTTCACTTTTTCGACTCTAGCACCTATGACGAACTGGTTCACATCAGCTTCAGCATTCGGGAAAGATTTGGGCCAGTCGAACTCGACCTTGGCGACTTGGCGCCCCGGCAATAGTCTGGCTAGCCCTCGACGTACAGTTTCAACTTCTGGCAACTCTGGCATCTGTCTTACATTATACTTGGTATAATTTCGCGATTAGCGGAATTATATGACGAACCCGAGCTGGCGTTCATCAAATCATAGCCAGCACGGCGTGAAGCTATATAATGGGGTCAATGGACAGCTTGCACAGCATTCTCAGCAACAAGGATTTCGACGAACCGCCAGAAATGTCGGCTATTAAGAAATACGTCCAAGACGAGTTCGGGGCAGAGGTCGGCGTGCAAGTTCGCGACAAAGACATCGTCATCTCCGTACCGAATGCGTCTCTCGCCAATACTCTCCGCCTGCGCGGTCCTGAGATCAAAAGACGCTGCCAACTCGGCAAAAAACTGACTTTTCGAATTGGTTAGCTGGCGCAGGGATTTTTGTGTCGTTCGCCCGTCGGCCGTTTTGTGCCAGAGGGCGAATGATACAAAATATCCCTTTTAGCCAAGCAACTTTTCTAGTTCAAGTTTTGTCTGCTGGAAGTCGGTGTAACAGATCGCGTGCATACCTTGGTCTTTGGCGACGCCACAGTAGTAATCAACGTCATCGATTAGTACGCATTCTTCTGGCGATACACCTAAGCGTTCGGCGGCTAGGGCAAAAATACGCGGGTCGGGTTTGGCCATGTGGACTTCATAAGACAAGATGAAGTCGTCAAATAACGCTCGCTCATCTGCGGTCAAAAACTGGTCGCGCGGCCAATTACTAGCCACATTGCTAAGCAACCCGATCCTGTAATTTGGCTTGAGCTGAGCGATTAATTCAAGAAGATCGGTGTTCTTGTGGGCTTCTCCGTACAAAATTTCGTCCGTGCCTTGAGGCGGATTGCCTGTCAGTTCCTCCACAGACTGAAAGAACTCGGCTTTGGTGATATGACCTGCGTCAAATGCATGGTTAAGGTCGCTGGCTGGCCGTCTTTGCTGCTCAGGTAGTGTTGCCACGAACTCACGCCACTTATCGGTGGTCAGAACGCCGAAACAGTCCAGAATTATAGCTTTAACCATTACTCTATTCTACAGGCTGGTGTCACTAACTAACTCTGAATAGTCAGGAATCTGAGCTTGAAACAGAGTAATTGTTAGGTTTGTGTTGCCTAGATAAGTTTTGGTTCCGCCGCAACTAGTAGACCAATAGCGACTTAAAACTTTGCCAGTGCCATCCTTGAACTGGAATGTATAGCGCATGCCCAGCGGACAGGCACCGGCTTCAGACTTGAGCTTCTCGTCTTTATCACCTCGAGTGAAGCCAGCTGTAGATAATGCACTCAGGAAGGCGCTGTAGGCATTCTCGGTGTTAGCAAAGCTTCGTGTCTTGACGACATCACCATCATAACCCCGGATGATGTTAAGAGTTGCGTCGTTGTTATTAACCTCTATACGGACTTGTTCGTGCAGACTATTAGCATTAATCGGACCGTCTATGCCCAGACTGACTTCGGCATCTGTATCGGCGAAGCTAACCAAAGTCTTCTTGGTAACAACTGTTTTGGGCTTATCGTTACCGCCTCCCGTAAACAGCACAAAGATAAGGACTAGAAGTAGCCCAACCGTAATCAAATAAGCCAGAAAGTAACGCATAACTCAGATATCTGTCCTTAATATTAAGTATATACTACCATTATTAGACGATTTTTGCAATTAAAGACTCACTTCTTGACGCTTATGCATATAATGTAAGCAATGAAGCTTACCCATCAAACGGCCGTAGCAACCCTTATACAGTTCATCGCTCTTAGCCTATTCGGCATCGCCAATGGCCTGAACTCAATAGTTACAACCTGTCACAACAATGGCACCGACTGCATTAGCAACCTGATTGTGTCGCTCATATTCTTCATGTTAACCGTTGGCTGGTTCGCATGTGTCTGGATACTAGGCTACACTGCCCAAGAGCGCCGAAGTAAGTTGCTTGCGAAGGTGTTAATCGCCGTTGAGTGTATGATTCTGATAGTCGCCGTGTTCAACGCTAGGCATCACACTGACACTTTAAGTCTCGTGACTAGCCTAACGGACATGGCTTTGGCTCTCTGGGTTATATCCCTGGCCTTCCGCCTCATGCGCTCCAAAGGCAAACGCGTCGTGACTCGTCAACGAACCCGCAAACGTCGTCCTCAAACCAAATAGACTAGAGTTCGCCCCAGTTATCGCCAACTGTAACGTCCACATCTAGTCGAACTGGCAACTTGTAGATATTCTCCATGGCGTCTTGTAGCAGCTCACTGACCTTTTCGGCATCCTTAGCTGGACATTCTACGAGGATTGAATCATGAACTTGTAATAACATCTTGGTGTCTGGGTATTTGGCCTTTAGACGCTTGTCGACTTCTGTCATGGCTAGTTTCATAAGGTCAGCTTCGGTTCCTTGAATTGGCATGTTGATCGCGGCTCGCTCGGCCGCCTGCCTAACGACAAAGTTACTAGAATGAATGTCTGGCATTGGTCGCCGTCGGCCGAATAACGTTTCGGCGTAGCCGTCCTTCTTAGACTGTTCCTTCACACGATCCATGTAATCAAACAGTGGCTGTCTAACGGCTTTATACTTGTCGATGAAGATCTTTGCCTGCTCCATAGTCATGCCAGTCGCCACCGATAAACCATGTGGGCTCATTCCGTACAGAATACCGAAGTTAATAACCTTGGCAGCGCGGCGCATTTGCTTAGTAACGTCCTCTGGCTCACGCTCATAAACCATAGCCGCCGTCGCAGTGTGAATATCCGCACCGACGTTGAACATTTCAATTAATTCTTGATCCTTAGCTAACACCGCCGCCAGACGAAGTTCGAACTGCGAATAGTCAGCAGTCACGAACTTGTTACCTTTGCCTGCTACGAAAGCCGTCCTGATGTGACGGCCTAAGTCAGTCCTAGTTGGAATGTTCTGCAAGTTAGGATCATTGCTGCTAAGTCTGCCAGTCTGGGCTACGGTCAAGCTATACGTCGTGTGAACCCGTGAATCCTCATCAACCATCTTAGGCAAAGTATCTACGTAAGTATTCTTAAGCTTAGCTACCTCGCGATATTGTGTGATAAGGTCAATGATCGGATGAATGCCCCGCAGCTTGTCCAGCTCCCTAGCAGCCGTACTATAGCCAGTTTTGCCCTTCTTGATGCCACCTGTTGGCAGCTTCAGCGTTTCGAACAATACATCCGCTAGCTGGCTTGGCGAAGCTATATTAAACTCTTGGTCAGCATGGCCATAGATCTGCTGCTCATAATCAGAAATCATGTCATTAATCTCATCGGCAAACTTGCTTAGGTAATTAACGTCTAACTTGATGCCTGTGTGCTCCATTTCGGCCAGAACTGGTATGACTGGCCACTCTACATCTTCGGCTAGCTTAGTGAACTTGGGTGTGGCCTTAATCTCCTTGGCTTGTTGATCGTGTAGCGCCTTTATGACGGAGATTATCTCGGGTGCACGCCTGATGACTTCTTCGTTGTCCAAGTCTTCGAACGGCGATCCTTCATAACCCAGCTCAACCTGCGCTAGCTCGGTCAACGTTTGCTCACGACGCAAAGAATTAATAAGAAAAGCTCCGACAAGCACGTCATGTCCTACTGGTGGTGTTGAGCTTGACTGGAGCTCTGACAGAACCTGTAGATCAGCCTTCACATCATAGCCAACTAACAAACCAGTATTAGCGGGTAGACTGTAGAAATCAGCTTTATCGAGCTTGGAGAAATCAATTGTGTAAGTCGTCTTGCCGTCTGTACTAAGAATCAAAACCTGCGGATCACGACCGTGCTTGCCTGCCGAACGCGTATATATGTACAGCTGGTCAGAGTCAGGCAGCTTCATTGTCGCCAGCTTAGCTGCACTATCGATAATATTGTTTGCGCCGACCTTGAGCGACAGACCGCCGTTGGCGGCCTGATGGTCATCAATCTTGACCTGCATGACGTCAGGTAGCTGCCTAGCTAGGCTACGGAATTCTAGCTTCTGGAGTAGTGCTAGAACCTTTTCGGGTTGGCATTTGCTACCATCAAGCTCCTTGAGATTTAGCTTCACTGGCGCATCAGTCCAGATTTGAGCTAGCTGCTTGCTTAAGTAGGCTAGATCTTTGCCAGCTACTAGCTTCTTACGAGTAGTCTCTTTGATTAGGTCGATATTATCGTAGACACCATCGAGTGTTTTGTAGGTTTGTAACAGATCAACACCGCCCTTTTCGCCGACACCAGGAACACCCGGAATATTATCCGAGGAGTCGCCTTTGATCGCCTTTAGATCTAAGAATTGATCGACGCCAATACCGTACTTAGCCTCAAAACTCTTAGGTGAATACAATTCTATATTGGATAGTCCTGTCTTGAGTGCATAAACATGTACATGGTCGTTAACTAACTGCAGCATGTCCATGTCGGAAGTCACTAGCAGAGTCTCAATATTAGCCTCGGTAGCCTGCACAGCCAGAGCACCCATAATATCGTCAGCCTCGTAGTCGTCCAGCTCGTAGAGTGGCCAGCCGAAAGCATCTAATAGCTCGTGCAGGATGGGAACTTGAGCATGAAAGTCCGGCGGCGCTGGCTTGCGACCGGCTTTGTAGGCTGGGTAGAGTTCTAGGCGCTTGCGTATGTTGGTTTTGGGCTTATCCCAAGCTACGGCCACATAATCAGGTTTGAGGCGTCGTATGACCTCTAAGGCCATCGTGGCGAAGCCGAACACCCCACCAGTTGGCGTACCATCCTTAGTGCTGAGATTGGACATAGCATAATAGCCGCGGTAAAAGACGGACTTACCATCTATCACGACCAGCTTCTTCCTAGTTTGACTTCCCGCTTCGGTCATTGACTTAATTATAGACTACTTCGGTGTGGATTCAGTATATAGCTGATTCGGTGACTATTTTGTCCATAGCAATATCGTGTGGCTCATTGGGAATGTGTTCGACTTTCCCATTATCGAAGCAAACACCAATCTTCTGAGCCTTGGGATGTTCAGCCAGCAAACGGTCGTAGTATCCACCGCCGTAACCGATCCTGTGCAACTGATTGTCAAACCCAAGCATGGGGATAATAACGACATCGAATGCTTGGGGCGCCTCAGAGTCACCGTTGATAGGCACTATTTGCCACTTCTTATCAAGAAGTCGCGAGGTAAAGAATTGTTTGCCGTCTGTAAAACCACTTATATCGACCTCACCCATCACTTCAAGTGGCTCATAGCAATGAATGGCCCCGACCTCACTCCAATTAATAGCATTGGTCAGACTGGCTACGATCGCCGCGCTCTTGGCTTGACGGTCTTCCTCTGGTATAGAGAGTCTGGCACGCCTGAGGACTTGTCTGAGCGCTAACTTAGTTTGTGTCATTACTCTATTCTAAGGAATTATCTATGCGTGGCGCAAAGTTTGTTCAAGCTTGGCAACTTCTTCTGCCATCTTATGCAACTCACCCGGGAGCTGATTGATCGGGGCTGAGGCTGGAACATCCTCGCCCTTAACCTCTGCAAGTAGCGCAGTTCCGTAACTGGCCACAGCTGCTGGACGACCAGTTATTAGAGCTGCACGAGCAGCGGCAACATTGCGTGACGCCTCATAGGTTCCACTGGTAACTAGGACTATAGGGACGTCTTTGGAGATATGGTCCATATTGAGGCCGTCATTCTCGATCTTAATTAGGTCTGTAGTCTGTGGTTGGTTTCTGTACTTGGGTTGGCCGTCTTCGACGTAGTTTTCTCGGTCAATGCGCAATAAGCGGACTGGTCCACCGTTAAGTCGACCGACATGGCCAAGCCAGACGTACTGTCCGGTGTCGCGTTGTATTGGCTCAAAGCCATTATTGATGTCATAGCCAAGGCCAATAGGCTGGCCCTCGAGGCCATAACCAGGCAAGGTTCTGGAGTTATCTACGCCGCTAAACACCTGTTTTGCAACGTCGTATTCCGTCTTGCCAACTTCGTCTTGATCAATACCAAGAACTTTGGCGGTTAATTCGGTTTCTTTCACTTTGAGATCTCGATATGGGCTGGCAGTCATCATTATGTGAGCCACGCCTTTGTCCTCGTCTCGCATAACCATCTCGAGCTCAGCCAACATCGTGTGAGCCTGACCACCCTCAATAATTACGAAAGGATTTCTTATGCCAAGATCGCTTATGGTGCGATTCTCTTCTCGACCGAAGCCAAGTTCTGCAGCATAGCGTCTTAATTGTGTTTCTTGCTCAGGAGTAAGATCTAAGCCAACACCATCAGCGCGTAGCTCTGTTGGCGCTGGGAAAACTTCTAGCGGATTGGCATCTGGATTATCTGGTAGAACAACTGCAACCGCGTTTCTCAGGATAGCCTGTGAGTTAGCGAGCACATTATGTGCATGTTGATTAGGGTCTTGGGGAAATTCGTGTTGCTGAGACATTTCAATATTGTAGCATGAAACCTATGTTTTTACAATAGCTAGGCGATGCCGAGAGCAAGTTCGATATCTTGGCGGAAAAGCTTAAGATCAGAGGTGTCATTGCGTGGAAAGGCGTCGCAGCGATCCTTCACAGCCTTCATATTGAGAGTTGCTGTATCACCGGTGAACTGCATTTCAACAGCTTCTTCGGTCAAGAATTCCTCGAAAGTCTTCTGATCCTCAGCGCGTTGGCCACGTGATTCAACATTGGCTTGGACTCGGTCGTAGCGGACACGGGGAGCAGCATCAACCCAAACCATAGTGCCGCCAAGTTCATGAATACGGTTAGCTTCGCCGGGGTTACGAATAGAGGCAATGACTACGCCCGAATAGCGGTCTCTGACGGTCTCATATTGCGCCACAGCGGCGTCAACTAACACGCCCAGTCCCAGTTCCCTGCGCCACTCAGCGCTGATGTTGCGCAGGACTTCGCGTTCGACTGGCAGGCCACGCTTGCGGGCTTCGTTACGAAGTATCTCGGTAACCGAAATGAACAAATAGTTGTGGTTCTCTGCCAGAATCTTACCGACAGTGTCCTTGCCTGAGCCGTTAGTGCCGGCTAGGCCGATGACCCATAACTTATTGGTGAGTTGCTTACTTGATGTAGTCATGAAGTTTCTTAGCGTCTCGGTGCTTACGCAACTTAGCAAGGGCTTTGGCTTCAATTTGACGGATACGTTCGCGAGTAACGGAGAATTCTTGGCCAACTTCTTCTAATGTATGGCTCTTGCCGTCTTCTAGACCGAAGCGTAGCTTAAGGATCTTCTGTTCGCGCTCGGTGAGAGCTGATAGCATGTCCTTGACCTGCTCCTTGAGCAGCTGTCCGGTGGCTGATTCCTCGGGGCTAACGGTATCTTCATCTTCGATGAAGTCAGCTAGAACTGAATCTTCCTCATCGTCACGGATAGAAGCATCAAGCGAACTAATGTCCTGCTTAATCTTCATGATGTGTTCGACTTTGTCGACGTCGATTTCCATCTCCTTGGCGATTTCTTCGTTACTTGGTTCGCGGTTGAGTTCTTGAGTCAAGCGACGTTGAGTTCGTAACAACTTGTTGATGGTTTCGACCATGTGAACTGGAATACGAATCGTGCGTGCTTGGTCAGCAATGGCACGGGTAATAGCTTGGCGAATCCACCAAGTTGCGTAAGTCGAGAATTTGAAACCCTTGTCAGGATCGAACTTCTCAACGGCACGTAGTAGACCGGTATTGCCCTCTTGGATAAGGTCCAATAGGTCAAGTCCACGGCCAACATAGCGCTTGGCGATCGAGACTACTAGACGCATGTTAGCTTCGGCCATTTGGTCCTTAGCTTGCTTGTCGCCCGATACAACACGCTGGGCTAGAGCCAGCTCTTCCTCGGCGTTAAGTAGCGGGATTTTACCGATCTCACGTAGGTACAAGCGAACTGAGTCATCAGCCACGTCATCATCAAGATAGACAGGTGTATTGGTGGCAACTTTCTCTTCTTCCTCGTCTTCTGCTTCCCACTCAGCCGTAAACCCAGCCGCGTTGGGCTCAGTTGTGGTGATCTCAAGATTAAGATCGGCTAGCTCGGTGTATAGAGCATCGAGGATTTCGGCATTCTCTGGAACTTCTGGGATCTTGGCTATGATCTCACGCTGTTCGAGATGACCAACCTTTTTGGCTTTCTCCAATAGTTTTACTTTTTGTTCGTCAACGGTTAGTGACTGTTCGACAGGCTTGGTGGCCTTAGTCTTTGCTTTAGCTCTTGGCATTAACTGCTCCTTTAACTTTGTTGAGTAGTGCGTCGTACTTTTTTACTTGTTCAAGCAGCTTTTGGGTTGTCTTGTCATCGGCGTTTTCGAGTGCTTGAGCTAGTTTTACTTTTTCGGTTTTTATAAAATTTTCTATCAGTCGTGCCTGCAATCGAGCGGCTTCGTAATGAAGCTCGTTAAGCTCGAGGCCCTGATAAAGTTCCTCGTAGAGTAATGCTTCTATTTTAACATAATCTGCGAGGTTTTGCACTGCTCCTGCGTCTTTGCCGTCGAAGTCGGGGTTGGCCTTCAAGAAGACAAGCAGTGCTTGGCCCTCTTCGGTGTACAGCATTTCCTCGGTTATGAGATCAAGGAACTCGCGGAGTGTCCGGCGCATTAACATTAGACCTAGGAAGTTGTCCTGCAACTTCTTGTGCTCAACAGTAGCACGGTCGGTCTTCTGCGGTTCTGCCTTAACACGACGCCTTACGGTTGGCACGTTGGTGCTGCTGCTTTTGGCAAACTTCTGGTCCAGAGCCTCACGACTAACACCCATGGCGTCGGCAATTGCGTTGAGATAATGATCACGCTCAACATCATCAGATAGATTCTTGACCACAGGCAGTAGAACATCGCTGAATTCCCGCTTACCCTGTGCAGATTCAATGTCTAGTAGTTTGGAGTAACGCTCCATCAACCAGTCCAAGGCATATTGATTCTTAGTAATTGCTGTTTCCCACAGCTTTGGATCTTGCTTGATAAGTTCGTCGGGATCTTTGCCACTAGGTATATCTATGATGCTAAGGCTGACCTTTACACGAGACGCAATCGGAATTGCTCGCTCCGTAGCCGCTACACCGGCCTTATCAGCATCGAAACTCAGTCTTATATCACCAGTAAACCGACTCAATGTCTTGAGGTGAGGCTCAGTCAGTGCAGTACCAGCCGTAGCCACAACTTGTCTGATACCAGCCTGATGACTAGCTATAACATCAAGATTTCCCTCCACAAGCACCACGAACTTACTCTTGCGGATTGTCTCCTTGGCCAGATGCAATCCATATATATGACGGCTCTTGTCGTACAGCACGGTTTGCGGTGTGTTGATGTACTTGGGCGCATTCGGATCATCATCAAGCTGGCGCGCCGTGAAGCCGATCACTTTGCCCTGTTGATCCTGCAATGGAATCATCAACCGGCCACGGAACATATCCTGAATGCCGCCCTTGTAGCTCTTGGCACTGAGGCCAGCTTGCTTGATTTCTTCTTCGGTAAAGCCCTTCGTCTTGAGGAAATCTAGTAACGCAGAGCCATTGTTGGGTGCATAGCCAAGTTTCCATTCTAGAGCCGTTTCTTTGCTAAACTTGCGCTTGCTGAAGACGTATTCTAGCGCGATTTTGTTCCCCCTGAACTGAACTTGATAAAAGTGTGCTGCGGACTCTAATAATATATACAGTTTTTCCTTATTCGGACCGTTCGATCGTGGGCTTTGGCTGCGATACTGCTCAATATCTATGCCTGCCTTGCGCGCTAGCAGCTCTAAGGCACCTTTGAACTCTAGACCTTCGACTTCCATGATGAAGCTGAACATATTTCCACCCCTACCAGATGAGAAATCATGCCAAATCTGCTTCTCAGGGCTTACCACGAAGCTCGGTGTCTTCTCGTTGCTGAATGGGCTGAGGCCTTTCCAGTTGCGACCAGCCCGTTTGAGCGGCACATACTCCCCTATCACATCCTCTATGCTCAGTCGTGATTTAACCTCTTCAACAGCGTCCATACCTCTAGCTTATAGTGAATGTCCCGTAGTGCATAGCATAAGGATATTCAAACTTGGGTACGAGCTTATGGTTTAATTAGGGTATGGTAATGCAATCATCTAGGGATCGAAGTACCCGCATACCGGCCAGTGCTCAACGAGCCATGGATCGTCAAATGCAACGTTCTATGCCGGCTCACCTCAAGAAATATCAGAATGGTAGTGGCTACGTGCCTCAACACGCCCAGAAAGCCATCATGCAGCACATGGAGAAGACTATGCCGGCTCACCTCAAGAAATACTCCGGTGCGTACGTCCAACAAAACATGGTGATGCCGAATGTAACGGCCTCTGTCGCTGCGCACAATATGAGTGCGGCGCAGCCTATTGTTACCTCGGCGGCGCAATTCACCCCGCACGCTCCAACTAGCGTAGGCTCACAGCCAGACATGTTTCATCCTGATGCGGCTCAAGTTCCAGCTCCTGATCAGAATAACGTTCAGCAGCCAGCACCTCCAGACCCGAACGCACCTGCTCCGTCTCCATTCGATCACCCTGTTCAACCTTATGATTTCATCATGAGCCCTGAAAAACCCAACCGCAAATTCAATCTGCCTGGTGCTAATTCATCGATCTTTGTACGCATCGCACTATTTGGCGGTGGCCTAGTTGCACTTCTGGTCATCTTTTCGCTCGTCAAAGGCCTTGTTACTAAGCAGCCCGACCTTGCGTCATTCGTTACGATCGCCCAAGATCAACAAGCTCTCATTCATCTGATTAACAACGCCGAGGATCAGAAAGATTTAACCTCAGCTAACCAAAACTTTGTAGCCACTTCTAGTCTCACTCTGCCAAGTAATCAATCTCAAATTGTTAGTTATCTTGCCAAGAACGGCCACAAAATCGAATCCAAAACTCTTGTCCTCAGAATCAGCCAATCAACTGATGCACAACTCGAGGCAGCAGCAGCGGCGGCAACATACAATCAGACTTTTAGGGACATTATAAGCACCAAGCTCGATGCCTACAGCAGTGATCTTAAGCAAACCTACGATCAAACCAGTGGCACAAAAGGCAAAGCTATTCTCAGTGATCTTTACGACCAGACAGACCTGTTGAAGCAACAGCTCGAGGCCAATTAGGTCACAAGGTCATAGCTATGGCGGATCAGGCCTTGAACTTCTTCCCAGGGCAGCTGGCCACTTAGAACCATGCTGTTCCAGTGTTTCTTGTTCAGGTGATAGCCCGGCATGACTTCATCATATTTTTCGCGTAGGGTGACTGCTAGCTCTGGGTCGCACTTAAGACTCAACCTTACGGGATCCTTACCTTCGCTTATCAGAGCAAACATCTTGTCACCCGACTTATAGACAGCCACATCTTTGCCAAAAGGATAGTCCAATCGGGCGTTTGGCATGCTAAGAATGTAGTCTTCGACTGTTTTGTGATTCATTATCTGTTATTGTATCAAACTTAAGCATATTACACACCATTTTTGCCTTAAGCATAAGAGTTGATACAATATACTTTACAATCTTGCATATTTAGTGTAATATGCAAATAGTCTAGAACTTATAGGGGTGTCACCTCTTGGGAAATCTAGGTGCTAAGTTAAGGGAGAGAGTTATGTATAAAGGCGGTTTAGGCGCGGGTGTAGCTACAGTTACTACCGGCGGCGCACTTATCCTACCAAACACTGGTAGCAGTCTGATTATAAACTTGGCTCTATCTGTAGGCGCAGGCCTATTAGTATGGGGTTTTGTTTACACTCGTACTCAGACAACCAACAAATAAATTTATGAAGAAAAAGCGTCCAAGTGATCCTTGGACGCAAACGATAAAGCGAGGGTTTGCCTCGCTTTTTGTTTGTGTCTTCGTGCTTGTTCTGCCATTTCTGTTTATTAAGCAGTGGCGGGCTGATTTAGGCCTGCTTGAAACCAACAAGGCCACTCCCTTGCCTGCGTTTATCCAACGGCCAGCCGACACTGATCAGCCAACTAAGATATTCGAAGAACCACTGATTAGTATTACCTTCGATGACGGCTGGGAAACGGATTATAGTGTTGCTGCACCTCTGTTAATGAAAGATGGTATTCGCTCAACTCACTATATAGTTACTGGACTTCTGGGTGATCCTGCTTACATGAGTCTGGATCAAGTTAAGGCGCTCAAAGGCAGTGGCCAGCAAGTTGCCTGTCACACGGTTACCCATCCTGATCTGACCAAGATTGACGCCACTCAACTCAACAATGAGCTAGAAGGTTGCCGTAAATTCTTCCTACAGGAAGATCTTGGCGACACCAAGGATTTCGCCGCACCTTACGGCCACACCAATCAAGCGGCAACAGCTGCCATTAATCACTTCTTCAGGTCAGCACGCAATACCGACGGTGATCTGAGCAACGACGTTACTGATGCTGACGTCAACTTACCCTCTAACTTCAACGTGCATAACGTCATAGGTGTCACAGTTCGCAGCACTACAACTATTGCTGAACTTCAGCAGGCCGTACAATACGCAACCGAGCACAAAGCATGGCTAGTGCTCACCTACCACCAAGCCGAAGAAGAGGGTTCTAAGTTCAGCCTCAGCAGCCGAAGCCTTAAGAAACAGCTAGATTATCTCAGCAGCACATCAATTCGCATCGTAACGGTTGGTAAAGTCATGGATGACTTAGAAAGGTCTAACTAGGTCACCTCTATGAAAGCCCTCACTCCAGAGACAAAACGTACATATATCCGCAAAATGGCACTACTTATTGCTGGATACAATGAAGAACTTGTTATCGAACGGACAATCCGTTCAGCTATTAGAGCAGGTATGAAACCAAGGGATATCTACGTTGTAGACGATAACTCCGATGATGCAACTAGCAAGATTGCCCGTGGCATTCTAGGCAAAACCAATGTTTGCCGTGTCAGGCGCAGCGGTAAGGGTCTCGCGCTCACTAAGGCTACTAAGAAATTCAGTCTAACCGAACGCTACGAGTGGGTTCATATTGCTGACGCTGACGGTGCTTTTGCACCTGATTACTTCTATGTATTCCGTCGCAAGCTAAGACCCAAATACGCCGCTGCCACTGGTTATATTAAGAGCCTGCCTGGCTATAGCGTTAGTCAGTTCCGTGTCTATGAATATACTGTTGGAATGGAAATCCACCGCCGCTTCCAAGCCTTGGCTCATACCGTTTCGGTCATTCCTGGTCCAACTTCTTGCTTCCGTTCGGACGTCTTCGCCAAGCTGAACTTCGATAATAAGACTTTGACCGAAGATTTCGACGTAACCTTGCAACTACATAGGCAGAAACTCGGCAAAGTCCAGTTTATCCCCGATGCCGTGGCCTACACTCAAGACCCCCGCAGTGTGAGTGACTTTGTTAAACAAATAACTCGCTGGAACCGTGGCGTTCTTCAGGGCTCACGGCGTCACAATATCGGCCTCAGAGCACAGCGTATCGACGCCTACCTGACGTATCAAATCGTTCAGAACCTGTTCTTCTTCTTCAATTACGCAGTTATTATGCCCTACATTGCCTTCAAGCGGCACTCCCCGGCTCTACTGGCTACGCTTTTTCTGCTTGATGTCATTACTACTTTCGCAGTGTCATTCATAGTTAGTTGGCGATCTAAGCGCTGGGATATCCTCAGCGCCTTCCCACAGATCTATATCCTGCGCTGGGTTACGTTGTTCGTCTTCTTGCAGGCCTTCGTAGAGATTATGCTGTTACAGCGCTTCCGCGCCACCGATGGAATGTGGAGCACTAGTGGCAAGCGTTATAAGTTCAGTACTTAGTTGCCCGGTAGCGTAGCTGCAGAATCACTTACGGATGTGTGTCGAGGCTGATTAGTCTCAGGTGATGGTCTTAGTTGGCGAGCATGAACAACTAATCGGTTTTTGCTAGTGCCGACTGGCGTGCAAGTAATTAGTAGTAGTTCGGACTTGTCAGTTTGCTTAAGCACCGACATATTAGTCGGACTAACGACTTGGCTACCAGTGACTTCATATAGATAGCGAGTACCGTGATAATCAAGTAATACAGTATCGCCTGCCTTCAGCTTGTCTAGTAGTGTAAATACGAACTTATAGCTGCCTGGTGCCCATGACAAACCACTTGAATGGCCAAATATAGCCACACTGCCAACTTCGCCTGGGAGAGCTGTAGAGCCGTAGTGAACAACTCCGTTACGTAGTGCATACTCAATGTCACTATTATTTGTGCTCGGCTCAAGGATAATCGGTGCTTTGACGCCGATCGAAGTAATAGTAAGCTCCGCTTTATCACTGTTAGCAGCAGCGGCACTCGGTGAGGCACTTGTGCCAAGATTCGGCATATAACGGCTAATGTAGTGGGTACTCTGGGCTTGTAGTAGCGGGAAGTTCAATAGACCGTAGACTAGCAACATTGCACCAATACCGATCATTGGTGGAACAATATGTTGTCTGAACGAAAACTTCACAAAAGTCTTAGTGACAGACATGGTACCAGCTCTTTGTGACATAATGTTGTGATTATATCACTTTATTGATTAATTATCAATAGACGGTTCTAGTTTATGCTATCGCCTCTTGATGACGTAACGATCTGCTTCCACGGTCCTGCTGGCACCTTGTCTGCAGCAACGAATCGCCAGCTAGTACGGCTAACGTCGCCTACACCTAAATAATCACGTACAGCTGGTGAGATATCTAGTCCAGCCCCTACATCAACGCGATTCTTGGGCTTACTAGTACCGAATACGTAGTCAAAGTCATTAGATTGGTAAGGTCCTACGTCCTCCCACTGGGCATAGACAATCTTACTGCCAAACTGGACAGCAATCCAAGCGTTCTTACACCATGAATAATTGAGCAGTGACGTATTATTAGAGTTTGGGCAAGACTTGGCCGTGGCTCGGCGGCGGCTAGAATCAGTGATATCACTGTACGGCAATGCAAAGTAGAACGGATTCTCATTAGGCGTAAAAGCTGCTGGCAAATAGCCACTACGTGCGTCCGGGTCGTCTACGCCGCCATAATGTTGCTCCCATTGCTCATCCCAAGCACTGGCTGCATTAGCTATGTAACTGTTGTCATCACCAGCTGACTCGCCTGCCCAGAACACCGTGGTGACTACTGCGTCATGATTGCCAAGGACGGGTGCAGGTGCAGGAGTGGGTTGTTTGGGCTGCTGGGCTTTTTGTGATTTCTTCTTCGACTGAGCTGAGGCCAAACCAGAATTGACACCGTGGGTGTCTGGCATGTTATAGATAACTGCTGCATCTGCCAGGAAGATCACTGCCACGAACAAGGCCATTATCCATGTCCTTGGATAATATTTCTGGTTCAGTAGTTTTGGTCGCTTGATTTTCATGGCTGACGACCTCCCTTGTTTAGTGCTGGCTGACTACTTCGCTAATTGCTTGCTGAACAGTCTGGACCGAGATACCTGAACTCTTAATATAGCTTAGTTCAGCGTCGAGGTCACTTGGCTGGGTGTTGTATTCTACGTCGGTTGGGTCGGTTGGAGTCGTAGCGACTTCATGCCAGACCAAGATTAACCAAGTGTGTTGAGCTATAGCTTGGTCTACCCAGGCCTTAACTTGAGCTGGCGTGGTGGTGTTGTAAACGTTCTGTACTAGCAACTTGGTAAAGTCCAGGTTGTCCTTGGTGTTATAGCCAGTCGCTACAGTTCGCTGAGAAACATATATTGTCTTTCCAAAGTTAACCGTATTGGCATTATAGGCACCAAATGGATACGCAAAGTTGGTGATTGGCACGCCAATGGCGTTCTGCAGCGTGGTTTGGCTGTTCTTCATTTCCGCTTTGTACTTAGTAGCGGATAGAGTCGTCAGGTCAGGATGCGTTACGCTGTGAGAAGCAATCTCATGACCACCTGTAACCAAGGCTTTGACTTGAATTGTACTCATGTAGTCAGGTTGATCGTTAAGCTCACCGGCAATGATGTAGAAGGTAGCCTTCTGCCCGTACTTATTAAGTAACGGCAAAGCGTTAGTGTACTGGTTAGTCCAACCATCATCGAAGGTCAGGCTAACAATCCCTCGACTAAACTGGCTTGGTGTGTAGAGACCGAAGCTAGCGTCATCAATAGTTAGTGAACCGTTAGCAGCAATCAGGTGGAAGATAGTAACCGATGTTGCGCCAGCTGGGATATCAAACTCGGCTGAAGCCTGTGCCCAGTTAGTAGATGGCAGAACTGTACCGAGATAGTAGTAACTAACTACACCGTTGATGGTGACGGCAGCATCGATCTCAGTTGTAGCCGTGCTCTTGTACCAGTCTGTATAACGGTAGTGGCCGCCTGGTGTCACAGCTTGCATGGTGTAGTCCCAGTTGGCACTTCCGCTGCTGTAACCACTGACTGTAGCGGTAACGCTGCGGTTACCAGTACGGCCTGTGGTGTTGTAAGTGAAGGCTGCGGTGTTGGTTCCCCACGAGTCGGCCGTCCAATCCTGTGGCTTGGTGCCTGTGGCGTCAGCTGTCTCGAAGGATGGGTTAGGTACGGTGTTAACAGCAACACCTGTGCTAGGTGGCGTAACGACTACGTTGTTAACATTCACACTGACATTTGCAGCAGTGGCAGTTAGGCCGACAGTATTGGTTACTACGGCAGATAGAGTGTGGGCGCCATTAGTAGCCGTGGTGGTGTTCCAGTTATAGCTGTAAGGGGCTGTGGTGACTGGGCTACCTAGGTTAACACCATCAAGCTTGTACTGAACACTGGCGATGCCTTGAGCATCGGTTATGTTAGCAGTTACAGATTGAGTACCGGTGACAGTACTGGCTGCAACAGGAGCTGTAATGCTGATTGTTGGCGGAGTTGGGTTAGCGACTGTGAAGCTAACTGTTGAGGATGTAGTGCTCAAGTTGACGGTGTTGGTAGCAACTGCTGACAACGTGTGCGTGCCGTTGGCTACGGTAGTGGTGTTCCAGTTATAGCTGTAAGGGGCTGTGGTGACTGGGCTACCTAGGTTAACACCATCAAGCTTGTACTGAACACTGGCGATGCCTTGAGCATCGGTAACAGTAGAAGTTACAGTCTTAGTACCCTTAACACTTGAACCAGCGGTTGGGCTAGTCAAGCTAACGGTCGGTGGCGTAGGTGTCACAGGAGCTGGCGGCACGATTACTGGTGGAGGAGTTGGCGTAGTGGGAGTAGTCACCGAAGCTAGGCCGAATGAATAATCGTCAGTAGTAAGCGTGCCCACCTTATTGATAACGTGATAGAACGTAACCTTGGCTGCGTTAGCTGGAGTAGTAAAGGTAACTGACTTGTTAGTCCAAGCGCTACTGGCTGGTGTGCTAGCTAGCCACATGTAACTTACCTGTCCAGTAGTGCTTGTAACTACAGCGTCGATCTCGCTGGCTACAGTTGACTGATACCAATCACTGAAAGTGTACGAAGTCGAAGGAGTAACAGCTACTGGATCTGGGAACCATTTCGCATCACCGCTTGTGCGCTTACTCATAGTGACGCTGATGCTGTGAGAGCCAGTATGGCCAGTAGCGTTGTAGGCAAAAGCTGTAGTGTTAGTGCCCCACTTGCCTTGGTTCCAGTTGGTGGTGCTTGATTCGATTGAGGGGTTGAGCAATAAGTTCGGACCTGGCACAGTGTCGTTGAGCTGCTTGTTAGCTGGAGCGTTCTGATGGAAGATCCCTAATAGAAATAGCAGTGTAATTAAGGAGAGTAAGCCGAGAGCCCTAGCAAATTTGTTCATCTATAACCTCTTTTAAGGCCCACCGCACTAAATATATACCACAATCTAACTACAAATTTGCTTAATAGTCAATAGAGATAGTTAATAGGTTTAAGCGTATGCGTTTTCGGGGGCGGTCCCCGAGTTGCCCGTATTAACAATCAGGATTTTTGAATCTGGCTTTACTTGATCTTTCATCTGCAGCAATAGTGCCAGGCCAGAAATGCCAGATGGTTCGCAGTTAATGCCCTGCTCAGCCGCAATCTCGAGTGCTTCATCTAAGAACTTTTCCTCGATAGGACAAACATTAGACAGAGGCCCGCAAAAACCTGCGTAACGATATAGCCTAATCCACTGCTCATCAAAGTGAACAAACGGTAGATGTGGCGAGTAAAGCTTGTCGGCTTTGGAATCAATGTCGCTGGTGGTTGCACCAAGAAAACTACAGCGACGTAACACCTCTACGTCACCACTAAATCTTGGATCATGAATAGCCGTCGACACCTCTTTTTTGTTAATGTTCAGTAAGTTCTCGAAGAGATTTCCCGTTCCGAAAGGAACGAAACAATATTCAGGTGAGGAATTAATAATTTCGTAGCTTAGCCAATCATAAAATCGAGTTGTCGGGTCAAGCGCTTCGCTTGATGTAATGTCAAAACCGTTAGGATTATCCGTTAGCTCGAGTATCTCTTGCCACTGTAGCGACTTCTCGCTCAGGTTTGTCTCATAAATCTCACATCCAATCCTCTTGATAGGGTCTACCCGATTAGGCGCAATGCCGTGATCAACCAGGACTTTTAAGTTTGGTAAGTTATACCTCTTGAGTTGAGTTTGAATAGCAACTGCTGCTGAGCCTGACGAAATAATCGACATGGCTGGCAACGGTTCGTCTATTTGACCGCTCTTCTTGGCAAGCAAGAAATCTCTATAAGTAACGATGATCTCCCAAGCCATGCGATCCTTATGTGTGCCCGTCGGATTATGGCTCTCGTCCTTGAGCCAGACATTGCTAAACCCAGCGACGTTAATCTTAGTCGTTGGTGTCGCAGGAAATTTAGGATTATCGGCTGGAAACTCTGGCTTTAACGGATCATTCTCTGACGCTACAACAATTGAGTCCAGAATTGCTTGTTCAGAAGCTGATAGAGACATAGCTAGTCGTTATTCTTAAACCACTCCAAGTAGTGCTGCAGCTCGGCAATCGAGGCCTGAATGTCATCAAAGGCGCGGTGGACTTCCTTCTTCTCGAACTGCACATCGTGCTTAGCCTGCATGAAGACTTTCCAAGCGCTGACATCTAGCATTCGGTAGTGCAGCTTAAGATCCAGCTGTGGCCACCACTGTTTAATGAAGTTGCGATCATTGTGAATACTATTCCCTGCTAGCACGGCCGGTTCGCCACCAAAGTGTTGTTCAACCAACTCGACTAGCTCCTGCTCGACTTGCCCAGAAGGCTTAGCGGTGTCCATTTTGCGGACGAATTCATCGCGATTCTCAGGATAATCAGCCCACCATATGTTCTTCTGCATCCGATCAATCACGACGTCCTTGGGCTGCTGAACAATAGCTTCGTAGCTAGCCAAAGTTTTGAAGTCGAAGTCGGTAATCTCAGCAGCGACCTCGAGAATAACGTCATTCTGAGCATCAAGCCCAGTCATCTCTAGATCTACCCAGAGCAGCTTAGTTGGTGTAGCCTTCTTATCAATCATTAGTGCACATTATAACTGAGACCGCAGCTCTTCCTTAGTAATTGGCTGAATACCTGCTCTATAAAACTGCATGGTACCAGCTAGAACAGCAACTTTTGCTGCTTCAACCAGTGATTTGCCAGCTTGCAGATAAGCACAGAGGACTGCCATTGTCTGGTCGCCGCACCCTGTAGCGTCTTTCTCCTCGGCGTGGTTGAATTGAGGTATTGGTATGTGCAACTCTTCTTGTTCAGCAAACAGATACGCCCCGTTCTCGCCGTTAGTAATTAGTACGTTCTGGGCGCCTTCTTGCTTGAGTTTGTTAGCTGCCTCGCGAGCACTATCGAAATCTTTGACTGCAATACCTGTAATAAGTTCAGCCTCGTGCTCATTAGGCTTAACTAGATAGATACCTTGCCCTAACAGATCAGAGATGTCCATTGAGTCAATAATACCGCCTGGGTCGAGAATAGTTCTTAGTCCGATCGCGTGAGCCTTATCAATGGCGTAATGGGCAGTGTCCAACGGGCATTCTAGGGACAGGGCAAAGATGCCCTCATTCTGCTTAGCCACTTCGAATAACGACGTGGCGTCATCAATATCCTGAGCGCTAAAGTCATCGCTAGCTCCCATGACCATAAAGCATTGATTGTTACCGTCGTTATCTACTCCAAGTAGTGCCACTGACGGAAACTTATTCGTTTCAGACGCTTGCATAACCTTAATGTAGGCGGTGTTGACGCCCGCCTCAGCTAAGTTGTCCATCGGCGGCTTCCATAGGCCGAAGCTATCTTCCGCAGTTCGGGCAATCATGGCTACATTGCCTTCGGGCATTAGGTAGCCTGCCATAGCAGCGATATTGCGTGACTTGCCGCCCGGTCCGATCTTGAAACTCTCGCCTCTTACCAATTGATTAGGCTTAGGGAAACCGCTGACGCCAGAGGCTATCAAGTCGGTATTGATAGCACCGATAACAATTAGTGAGGTTTGGTCCATTCTAGGCTTTTTCGAAGGCCTCTGACCACTGTCCTTGAGAAGCAAGGCTGTTAGCTTCGGAGCGCTTGAGATAGGCTTTGGCAGCTGCATCAGCATCGCCCTTAGCCCATAGTTGAAGAACGGTACTCTGAATTGCACGACTGTACGAGAACGATAGCGGCCATGGCATACCACCAATTTTGTTCATGGCATCAAGGTGTGCAGTTGCTTCGAGGTCAGTCTGTCCACCGGATAGGAAAACTACGCCAGCCAGCTCAGCTGGGACGTGCTCTTTGAGACATTTCACTGTTTGTTCGGCGACTTTTTGGACATCAGCACGGTTAGGCGCGTCCTTGCCAGATAGAACCATACTGGTCTTGAGGATCATTCCCTTCAGAATAACGCCTTGTATTTCGCATTCTGCGAATAATTCGTCCAGGGTCTGCGCCACAACATCGTAGCAACGCTCGATTGAGTGATCGCCATCAAGTAGCACTTCTGGTTCTACGACTGGTACAATTCCAGCTTCCTGTGCGAGGGCTGCATAACGAGCCAAGGCGTGGGCGTTAACGGAGATGCAAGCGTCAGACGGCAACTCGTCGCCAACAATTGTAATAACGGCTCTCCATTTGGCGAAACCAGCACCAAGCTTAGCGTATTCCGCGAAGCGTTCTCGCAAGCCGTCAAGTCCCTCAGTCACCTTTTCACCTTCGTGAAGAGCTAGATCTTTGGCACCCATGTCAACTTTGATGCCAGGGATGATTCCTTTCGCCTTCAAAGCTTCAGGAAAAGCCGTGCCATCATCTGCCGACTGACGAATAGTCTCGTCGAATAGAATCACGCCGCTAATAAACTTCTCAGCGCCGTCCGTTGTAAGTAGCAGCTGGCGATACTCTCGGCGCTTGGCTTCGGTATTTTCAACTCCTACTGAGTCAAAACGCTTGGCAATTGTTGGCGCACTCTCATCGGCTGCCAGCAAACCCTTACCTGTGGCTACCATGGCAGCTGCTGTCTGCTTGAGTTGGTCTTCGTATTGCATGTTTATCTCCTTACTTTAAGTTAACTAAGTCAGTATTACCGATAACTACTGGTACGCGTTGGTGTAATTCACTAGGCACAATGTCCAAAATATCCTGAGCACCAGTACTGGCCGCACCCCCAGCCTGAACTGCTAGAAAGGCGATTGGTTTAGCTTCATAATTAAGGCGTAGCTTGCCCTTGTAGTCGCTGCCGCCGGAGTTGTCGACTGCTGGATAGAAGAATAGCCCGCCCTTGATCAAATTACGGTGGAAATCACCCACAAACGAACCAATGAAACGTAAACGATCAGTCTCCGCCTTAACCTTAGCCAAATATGCTTGATCCTCAGGACTAATATTGGCAGCATAGGCCTCATTGAAGCTGTAATAAGGGTGCTCGTCAGGTATCATGACGTGGTCATTACTAAGAATAAACTCGCCGAGATCATTGTCGAGCGTAAACTCGTGCACACCATCACCCCAGCTGAAGACAATTAATGTGCTGGCGCCATATAGAACGTAGCCAGCTAGAACTTGCTCACTCCCCTTCTGCAGGAATTGCTTCTCGTCACCGCTAGGCACATCGTCTAGCTTCTTGTGAACCGAGAAGATAGTACCAACACCGACATTAACATCGATATTACTGCTGCCGTCGAGCGGATCGAAGGCTATTACATACTTGCCGTCAGGATTCTGTAGATCAACAGCTGTATCTTCCTCTTCGCTAGCGAGAGCAGCAAACAGGCCCGTACTACTTAAGTACTCTTTGCATAAATCATTGGTATATATGTCCAGTTTGGCTTGGGTTTCGTCCTGGACATTGGTGCTGTCAGCAAGGCCTGCTACATCCGTTAGGCCAGTACGATTTGTTCTTGAAGAGATTAGTTTGCCGATGGTGGCGATATCAGCCATCATCATTACTAAATCTATTTTTTCGGGGTGGTCTCCCAGCTCCTCAAGCAGATACAACTGCAACGTTTTCGGCACACTCATTGGCAATAATTATATAGCATTGCAACCAAAAACCCCGACCTAATTGGTCGGGGCCAACACAAGTCCCTCAAAACTTGATTAATCCTGGGCGCGCGCCTCTGATAAGGCGTCACTGTACCACTTCAGCGATTCGAGTGTATTCTTGAGGGCTGACTGTGGACCATATGGATTGTTCTTGACCGTTTCGTCGAGGATTTCTCCTGTGTCTTCGTGAATTAGCTCGCTAACACGGTCAACCACGAAGGTGGCATCAGGAACAGTTACAGCCTTGAGCCCGGGCAAAGTGCCTCGGAGGTGGCCAACTGCCTGTGCACCACCGGTAGAACCATGGGCGACTAAGGCGACGGGCTTCTTGGCCAGTTGAAAATCAACATAGTCTAGAGCGTTCTTAAGAACTCCTGGGAAAGAGCGATTATATTCTGGAGTCGCAATCACGTAACTGTCGGCTTCAGCAAGCTTGTCTAGCCACTTCTTGACCTCTGGATCTAGCTTACGGTCTGGGTTGTACTGCGGCGGGATTGGCTCATCGAAGAATGGCAGCTTGTAGTCCTTAAGATCAACGACCTCGACTTCAGTGTCGTCTAAGTTCTTGGCTTCAGCTTCGACCCATTTGGCAAACCTATCACTGACTCGCCCCTGCCTGATTGATCCAATAATAATTTGTAGTTTCATATTTCTCCTTTTAGGTGGTATACTTTGTATAGTATTAGTTAGTATAGACCTAATACTATACAAAGTAAAGTTATGAATTCTACATCTGTTAGCAAACCACTAGAACCCCGTGTCGGCTGCATTGCTAGCGCCATGCAAATCATCGGCAACAAATGGACGGCTCTTATTCTACGCGACCTATTTAACGGTCCGAGGCGCTTCTGCGAACTAGAGAAATCCGTTGGTAACATCAACCCTCGTACCCTTAGTCAACGCCTAGATGACCTCGAGGAACACGGCATTATAACCAAGAAGAGCTTCGCCGAAGTCCCGCCTCGCATCGAATACACCCTGACGCCAAAAGGCCAAGACTTACAGCCCGTTCTCAAGCAAATGGCCGCTTGGGGAACCAAGCACTACGACCGCGACGCCTAGCTGTTCTTATCTTTGAACTCTAGCGATGTTGAGTTTATACAGAAGCGCATGCCAGTTGGCTGATCAACGGCATCTTTGAACATATGTCCGAGGTGACTTCCGCAATTAGTGCAGGTAACTTCGGTGCGACTCATGCCAAGACTGTTATCATCTGTCAGAGTTACTGCGTTGTCTGCGGCCATATCATAGAAGCTCGGCCAGCCACTGCCGCTATCAAACTTGGTGCCACTTCGGAAAACCACTGCACCGCAAGCTGCACAAGTGTAATCGCCACTGCCCTTATTATTAAGTAGCTTACCGCTGAAAGGCGCTTCAGTCCCCTTTTCGCGCAGGACATGATACTGCTCGGGTGTTAACTTAGCCTTCCAGTCATCATCAGACATCTGGTCGGGCATTATATGTCCTTTTTCTTCTTGGGCTTGTCGAGTTTATCGAGATTAAGGAGTGATACAAGTGCATAAATAGCCGCTAGAACAAACAAGAAGTTCAGCAGTCCGTAGGCGAAGGCACCCCAGTCAAATACGGCTGTTCGTTCGTGAAACTCAACTGTAAAGGTGCGTGAGCTCAAGGCTTGGCCAAATATCAGCTTGAACAAAGGGTCTATGAAGCTCGACACAAGCTGCTTGATAAGTGTCTGGGCCTGAAGACCAATAACAAAGGCCACGGCCACACTGACCACTGTATATTCACGCAGGAAATCAACAAAACCATTAACTGGCTGGGCTACTTCTTGTTGCACAATAGTTGTGACTTTGGGCTTAGGATGACGACTACTCCTGGGTTGCTCGAAGCGGATCGTACTGCCTGCACTGACGACTTGGGTGATAGTTGGATCGCTGCGCTTACGCTTTGCCATGTCCGTATTATCCTACATCTGTTCGGGGGCTGCAATGCCTAGAAGCTTCAGACCGTTTTGCAAAGTATCGGCGTAGGTTTTGACCAAGGCTAGTCTAAGCGACTGCCTTGGGTCATCAATCACTCGATTGCCTTCATAGAAACGATTGAAGACTTGCGCTAGCTCATATAGGTAGGCGCAAACATGATGTGGCATCAGGTCGTCAACTGCTTGGTCGACAACCTCTGTATATTCAGTGATTTTGCGTACTAGCGAACGCTCTCCAGCCTCAAGTGAAGCATCCTCGTTCAGCTCACCAGCCTCACCTTTGCGCAGAATTGATCTGGCTCGAGCGTGAGAGTATTGAAGGTACGGCCCGCTGTTGCCCTCAAGGCTGACAGACTCCTTGGGGTCATAGATAATATCTCCGCCGGTGCGCTGCTTAAGGAAGGCGTATTTCACGGCACCGAGCGTAATATCCTCCTGTTCAGTCTGATCACCAATCTGTTTGACGGCTTCGGCAGCCGAATTAATCACATCAAGAGCACCGAGAGTATTGCCTTTGCGGCTGCTCATCTTCTCGCCGCCTTCCATCTTGACCAAGCCATGTGTTAAATGCTTAGTCGCAGTTGCGAGCTCTGGGGCAAATTGCTCCACCACCTTTAACACCACTTTCATGTATTCAATGATGTCATTGCCAGTAATAACCACCGACTTATCGAAATGATAGTCGTCGTTCTTGGCGACTATTAAGCCCAAATCTTTGGCTTCGTACGTCGGCAACCCCTCGCGGGTCTGGAAGACTCGTGTATGCAGTCCGTAGTTTTCGCCCTTAAACACCACAGCGCCATCAGAATTCTCTAGTACGCCTTGCTCCAAGAGCTCCTTGACCTTAGCCATGCCGATTGGTGACGTACTACTCTCTGGGTAATACTTGTCGAATGGCTTAACATTGATTGTTTCGTAGAAATACTGGAAATAATCGTAGCTCCACTGACGGCAAGTCCAATATATTTGAGCAAATGGTGAATCGTGATCGTCTTCGGAGTGAATCGCATAAACTTGCTTGTTATACTCAACTATTTCTTCTTTGGCTTCACCCTCATAGGCATTATTACCCTCAACATAGCGATCACTCAGCCACTGGGCTCGTTCTTCTGGACTATCCAGATCAACTGCGAGCAGCGCATCGATATCTTCGTTGCCAAGCGATTTGATAATGCCCCACATCGTCTTACCAACATGCAAACCAACGTCTCCACCGAAGTTAACGCGATGCACTGTAGCCCCCGCTTGTTCCATAAGATTAGCGATGGAGTCGCCAACCACACTGGTATATAAGTGCCCCGCGTGCATCGCCTTGAAGGCATTTGGATTGGAATACTCGGCTACCACGACTTTACCATCAAGGCTCTTTGCCGGCTGCGCTTTCAAGCTACCAATCAGCGCCACATCACTCAGCTTGAGATTAATGAACCCCGGCCCCGCAACAGATACGTCGCTAACCTCGGAGGCCAGTGTTTCACGAAGTTTCACGACCAACTCTTCGCCTATCTCGCGGGGGTTCTTGCCTACTTGCTTGGATAATTGAAGAGCGACATTAGTAGCGAAGTCGCCAAACTGCTCCTCGGGTCGAGTCAATTCAATACTAACTTCAATCCCGAAGAGTTCTTGGCACGCTTCTGCGACTTTTTGTTCCAAAACGTCTTTCATTGCACTCATTGTAACAGCTTGACCTTGAGGTAGGCGTCACGAAATGGCATGCCCGCACCCACTAACTTATTTATTGCAGCCACGGTGTATAGTTCGCTGGTCATTGAAGCTTTCAAGTTAGCTTTATTCAATTTCAGACAAGAGACCGCCAAGGCTAAAGTCTCCAATGTTACTTTGGCCGTATCGAAGGCGGTAAGCGTGACGCTCTTGGTCAACTGCAGATCACGGTTATAGCCACTACCCGTACCCCCAGCTATGGCCTGTAGCTGGTGGCTATAGCCACTGAAGGCATGCGCTTGACCCCTCATGATCTCAAACAAATCGTAGTTACGCTTGTGCGGCATTATTGATGATCCAGTAGTCAGATTATCGGGCAGTCTGAAGAAGTTAAACTCTTGACTAGTGAACATCAGCATATCCTGGGCAAACTTCCCCGCCAACACCATCAATGGGTTCAAAACCTGCACAGACATTAACTCGAACAGCCCCCTGGATAGACCACAGTACATCGGATTATCTTGGGTCTTCTGGAATTGCAAATTCTTGGTGGTGAGCTCACGGTCAATTGCTAGCGAAACCCCAAAACCAGCCGCTGAACCGAGTGGATTCTGGTCTATAAGATCAGATGTGGCCTTAATCAGAGCTTCTACATCGCTAAAGCCAGCCTGAAATGAGCTAAGCCATGTTGCCACAGTCGTGGGCATAGCCTTCTGAGTATGTGTATAGCCTGGCATGGGTGTCTTGCCTGCCTTGTCGGCCGCTATATTGTAAGCACCGACTAGCTCCTCAACCAGGACAGAAACATGCTGCAAACTATCCTTTAGGTACAGTCTCATCATGACCAAGGCTTGGTCGTTTCTACTTCGACCGGTGTGGACCTTCTTGCCTATCCTGCCGAGCTTGTGTGTTAAATATAGCTCTATTGCCGTGTGCCCGTCTTCGTGGTCGCTCGTAACTTCAAATACACCGCTCAACCACTCTTGGTGTAGCGTATCCAGCGCTTTTAGCAGTTTATTAAGCTCGGAAGTAGTCAGAATACCGATAGATTCGAGCATCACGACATGCGCCTTAGTGGCTGTGATGTCGTAACCCAGTAGTTGCTGGTCAAGTTGATAGTCGTTACCGACTGTATAAGTTTCGACTAAGGGGTGGAGTAAACCACTTGTCTTAGTCTGCCATAATTTATCTTTCATGATTTTCCTCAAATATTAAAAAAGCTCCCTCTGTCGGGAGCTGCCTGAAGCTTATTATTTGTTAACCAATTACGAAGAGCAACTCCCAAGAATACGTGAGTTGCGACGACGGTTTGTAACTGATAAAACTAAGAAGTTCATAATCTAAACAATACCATTATTCTTATTACTATGCAAGGCCAAGGCCTTCTTCGAATCCGAGCATAAGGTTCATATTGTGCACGGCCTGGCCTGAAGCGCCTTTGATCAAATTATCGATAGTCGAGACGACAACCAGCTGGTTCGACTCGTCAATTTCGAAGCCGCCGATGTGGCAGAGATTAGTCTTCTGAGTGTGCTTAATCTGGGGTGCGGCCTTGTCGACTAGTACAAATGGCGAGTCCTCGTAGAATTCTTTGTACATCTGCAGCACCTCGTCAGCATCAATGTGTTCATTAAGGATTACGTGAGCTGTACACATCATGCCCTGGAAGGTATCAATAACGTGCGGGGTGAAGCTCAGCTTGGTCTTAATGAACTGCTCGATCTCGTACTTATGTCGGTGCTTGGTCAGATTGTAGGCTACGAGATTGTCCTTGATGATGTCTGGATTCTTGGCATAGTCGCTCTCGCGACCGGCACCTGACCAGCCGCTTTTGCAGTCCAGAATAATACGTTCTGCCCTCTGTTGGATGGGATAAACCGCCAAGGTACAGGCCGTGGCATAGCAACCAGGGTTAGCAACGATTCTGGCACTCTTAATGTCTTCCTTGAAGAGTTCTGGCAGGCCATAGACGGCATCATGGTCAGGATCGACATGCTCACGGTCATAGACTTCTTCGTACTTTTCGGTGTCGCTGAATCTGTAGTCAGCGCTAAGATCGACTACTTTGATTGACTCGTCTAGCTGCTTGATAGAATCCATGGAGATGCGATGCGGTAGCGCTGAGAATATAAGGTCGGGCTGGAGCTCATTAATCTGCTGGAAGCTGTAGTTAGTGTAGGTTTCGTCGCCATTGTAGTCGTCGTACAAGGAACTGACCTTTTGGCCTTCGTAACTACGGCTATTCAAGACCACTAGCTCAACTTCTGGGTGATTCCTGAGTAGCTTAATCAGTTCGTTGCCGGTGTAGCCACTAGCGCCGAGAATTCCGATCTTTTTCATGAGTTAATTACCTCTGTCAGAATGGCTACGCACTCATCTACTTCTTGCTTGGTCACAGTAAGCGGTGGCAACATTCTAATCACCATCGTTGTCGGAGCGTTACAGAGCAGACCCGCCTGCAGAGCTTTGTTAACAATTTCTTTGGCGTCATCAGTCTTGAGTACAACTCCAATCATCAGTCCCATTCCGCGAACTTCACTAATCTTGTCCTTGAAGTCAGAGTTTCGCAAGCTTTCTTGCAGATAATCACCGATGACTTGGGCGTTCTTCTGTAGATCGTGCGATTCAATGTAGTCGATGGTGGCGAGAGCTGCTGCAGCACCTAGGGCATTTCCACCTAGTGTTGTGCCGTGATCCCCTGCCTCGAAGTCCAGATTGGACATGCAGGCCGCAATTGGGAAGCCGTTGGCCAAACCCTTAGCAGTTGTTACGATGTCAGGCATTATATCTTCGTGTTGGTAGGCGTAGAACTTACCCGTTCGGCCAATGCCAGTCTGTACCTCATCGACGATCATCAGAATGCCGCCCTGGTCACAGAGTTCACGAACTTGCTTGAGGAATCCATTTTTAGGCACAATAATTCCTGATTCACCTTGGATCGGCTCAATTATTACCGCTGCAGTGTTGTCATCGATTAACTCTTGTAGGCTGTCTATGTTGTCATATTCGGCGAACTTAACGTTTGGCGTCAAGGGCAAGAAAGGCTTCTTATAAGCCTCGTTAGCAGTTAGCGCCAGGCTGCCGCTAGTTCTACCGTGAAAGGCATTATTGAAAGCTATGAAGTCGGTCTTACCAGTAATCTTCTTGGCTAGCTTAATGGCCGCTTCGTTAGCCTCGGCGCCAGAATTACAGAAGAAACTCTTCTTAAGCCCAGACAGCTCAGATAACTTCTTAGCCAGCAATATCGGTGGCTCGGTGAAGTACAAGTTCGAAACGCTAGTCAGCTTGCCAACTTGATCTGTCACGGCCTTGGTGACTGCAGGGTTAGCATGTCCAATAGAGCAAGTAGCTATACCGCCGATGAAATCCAGATACTTCTTGCCAGCCTGATCATACACATAGCAACCCTCACCTCTCTCAAGAATAACGTCAAACCGCTTGTATGTCTGCATAATGTGCTCGGCTTCGAGTTGCTTGAGTTCGTCAGTGGTCATTTGACTATCTCCGTGCCGATACCCTGATCGGTGAATAGCTCAATCAGCAAGGCCCTATAGATAGTGCCATTAATTAAGTGGGCTTTGCCCACGCCGTGGTCTGCAGCCTCGGCGCAAGCTCTGATCTTAGGAATCATGCCGCCATGAACAGTACCAGCCTCAATGTAATCTTCAACCTCGTCGACACCAATATGCGCCACTCGCTGCTTATTGCTGTCCAGTACGCTATCTACATTAGTAAGTATGGTTAACTTCTCGGCATTTAGAGCTATGGCAAGCTTGGATGCGGCCGTATCGGCGTTAATATTGGTTGCTTGGCCACTAGAATCTTTGCCTAATGATGAAATTACTGGCACTATGCCAGCCTCGATCTTATCTAGCAAAACATCCGTATTAACACCTACGACAGTGCCGACATAGCCAAGTCGATCGTCCTCAATCTCTGTATTGAATATGCCCTCGGTAAAGCTTTCGGCTTTGACACCGTTCTTCTCCAGACCATCGACACATTGCTGGTTAACCTCTCCAAGCACCTCAGAAACAATCTGAAGGGTCGGCCCATCGGTGACTCTCAGTCCGTCAACTGTCTTCTTCTTAATACCGTGACTATCCATAGCTTGGTCAATCTTAGGACCGCCGCCATGTACTACAACTATCTTGAGGCTCAGCTTGGATAGCATAGCGATGTCTTGCAATACAGGATCTTCACCATCTTCATCACCAAACATCGCGTTGCCGCCGTACTTAATGACTATGATTTTGCCCTCGAACTGCTGAATGTACCTTGCGGCTTCCATTAGGATTTCGGCTTTTTGGATGGCTTCTTTCATATGCTACTCATTCTCCTTAGGTAGTGTACTCGGCATTAATCTTGATGTAGTCATATGTCATGTCGCAGCCGTAGGCCGTAGCCTCTGACTCACCCAACCCTAAGTCGATTTTGATATATATTTCCTTATTGTTCTTGAGGATTTCTGTCAACTGCGGTTCGTCAAAGCCGTCGGCCGCTTTGCCGCCGTCGACGATAGGTTTGTCGTTGATCCAAACTTTTATCTTATCCTCGACTAGAGTTTCGGCTTGACTATTGCCAAGAGCCATCATGATTCTACCCCAGTTAGGGTCGTTGCCGAATACGGCACACTTCACTAGATTGGAGTTAACTATGGATTTGGCAACCTTCTTGGCATCCGCCGGGCTAGCAGCGTTTACCGTTTGGCTAATTATGAGCTTAGTTGCCCCTTCGCCATCAACAGCTAGCATCTTAGTTATCTCAACACATACCTTATCGAGTGCTTCCTGGAATCTCTCGGGCTTCACATCCTTGGCCGTGCCACTAGACAGGATCATTACCGTGTCTGAAGTCGACGTATCCATGTCGATACTTAGCATATTAAGAGACTTGTTGACACTAACTTTGAGCATGGCATTGAGTTCATCAGCTGGCACTTCTGCATCAGTGACCACAAAGGCCAACATGGTAGCCATATTTGGAGCCAGCATGCCTGAACCCTTGGCTGTCGCCGCAATTCGGAAGTTCTCGTGCTCGACACAAATCTCTTTCTTGAAGGTATCAGTGGTCATAATAGCCTCAGCGAAATCACCAGTCTTAGATAATTCGGCTTTTGTACCCTTAATTCCGGCCGTTATCTTGTCCATTGGCAATTGAGGGCCTATTACTCCAGTTGACGCCACCAACACATCTGCCGCTTGTATGTTTAGCTCTTTGGCTACCGCTTCGGCTAATAGCTCAGCGTTCTTGATTCCTTGCTGTCCGGTTGCAACATTTGCAACCCCGCTGTTAACTACTACTGCTTGAGCTTGGCCATTCTCTAGGTGATCCTTAGTCACATAAAGTGAGGCGCCCTTAATTTGATTCTTGGTATAGACTGCAGCAGCACTGCAGACCTTCTCACAATATAGAATCCCCAGATCTTTCTTCTGTCTCTTAATGCCGACGTGCTTGCCAAGGTACAAAAACCCATCAACACTGCTTAAACCATCTGTTAAAATTTTCATTATCTCTGTATATCCTACTTCATCTTAATTATATAAAAAAGCTCCCTCGGTGACTCGGGAGCTGCTTGAAGCTTGATTGTTCGCACTAATTACTAGAACAACTCCCGAGAATACGTGAGCGACGGCGTGCTGCGAATTGTGTGATTAGAACTTTCATACCCCTATCATATCTCAAGACGAGGCTGCCGCACAAGTCTAGCGCCTGTCCATAGCAGACCATACATGCTAGACAGCAGTATGAAGAACGTAACGATAGTCAGTATCATCTGCGGATAAGTGGCTGGATGTTGCAGCCTATCGGAGATATCGAACAATAGTCCGCCTGGGTTGATTAGAATATCCCAACTGTTCCAGCGCAAATCTCTGCCTATATATACAGCCACGCTACAGACTAATAGTGTGCCTGCTATGAAGCCAGCGGCTGCCCTCGCTGATAGCCGACGCTTGAGCTGCAAATGTATCAGATACAGACTGCTGAACCCCAAGACCACTCCTGTATAGATGAACGATGTGAACATCAGCGTGTCATAGAGTATGTCTAGTCGCTGTGCGTCTTGCAGATGGATGAAGTCACTGATCATGTAGAAACTATTGGGCAAGAAGACAAGCCACAACAGAGTCACGCCTAGCCCTTCCCAGCTTGACCATAACTTACGCCGTAATACTGCCGTCAACCAGATAGCAAACAGCAATGGCAACCATGCCAAGAACAGGTTCCACACCAGATAACTGTAGCCGAGACTCTCATTGCGCACTGCCCCGAAGCCAAAGAGTCCCACGCTGACTAACGTAGAAGCTCCAAGAGCGATAATAAACTGGCTGCGGGGCGACCGCCACTCGATCATAACTTCTTAATTATACCAATACCTCTTCAGAACCCCTTATTTCGGACTCGTCGATATAACGCTTTAGTAATATGATAGCTAGCAATATTAGAATCCAGACGACGACCAGAAGACATAGCCAGCGAACTAAATCTAGATGCTTTGTCCAAACTATCCGTCGGTTTGTTGCTGTGCTTTTGGCTGACGCCAATGGTTTGACATGCTTAGAGATTGTAGTCGCTGGACTGACTGTGCTCACGCCCAAACCACCACCTAGATGGTCTTTTGTTTTCATGGTGGCCACGACCTGTACTGAGCCTGTTCCATCGATGTTAGTTGAGTCAGATAGCTGACCAATAAACCCATCGCAAGCATCATCAACTCCGTCTTTATCTTCATCTTGATGACTATTGGCCGCGCTTGGGCACGAATCAGTAGTATCGCTTGTGCCGTCATCGTCTGCATCAATCTCGCTGGCTGCTATATATATTGGCTGCGTGACGTCCACTGTTTCGTCAGTTTGGTTAGATCCCACTATATCTAAGGTGTGTCCGCCTGATGTAGTGTTGCTTGGAATTACGAGGCCATTATTAATGTCGCCTGCATTGTTTGTCGACACCGTAGCCACAAGTACCCCTGTTAAGCCATCCAGTCTTACTGTGTAACTTGTATTCGCTCGCAATCCGGTCGCCGAACCATCAACTGTTAGGTGTATGCTCTGACCTTTTTTAACAATTTGGATAGTCATCTGACTAACAGGAATCTTGGTGGCGATCTTTCGTCCTGTCTTGGGGGCACCCAACAATAATTGCCCCGTTCTTGTTGGGGTCACTTTGTTGGTATAGGCAAAGTTGTGAGTTTGTCTCAGAATTGCCTGCTCTATCAGTCGGTGCCCGAGCATGTTCGGGTGATAACTCTCTTTGCCAATGACTTTAATCCCCGCTAGTCCAGCATCTTTGCCAGCTGTAAGCCCATTCACGGCCACATTATAGCTAGCCGTTTCGCAAAGTCGGTGACCAACAAGTGCTTGGCTAATATCAATGTAATCAATATTAGCTCTGTCGGCCGCCTGAGCAATTGATGAGTTGAGATATCCAATCAGTTCTTCCGCGAACTGGAGTTCAGAAGCCTCAAGATGAACATTCAAGGCACAATTACCTCTATAATCAGCAATCTCTGGGTAGCCTATGGCGTAGAACTGTGTGCTTGGTGCTTGTGCAACCAATTGCTTATACAAGGAAGTCCACCGCGGAACTGTTCTATCTATTAGATCCTGCAGCTCGATACGATCTTCATACGTGTCGTAGCAATTATTGCTGACGGAATGTGTACCGACGTGTGGCATTACGCAGTTTTGGATGATGTCTCCAAAGCCAATATCGTTACCGCCGATCGCAACGGTCACGATCTTGGGTTGATATTGACCGACAAACTGCTGTTGAGCCACATAGCCTGGCAAATAGTTTGTCATGATTGAGTTTAGTAAACTTGCTTGCTCCTTTTGGAGTTTCTCGAAGCTAGCAACTCCGCTAACTTGACCTCTGTAAGAGCCACTCTTGCTGCCAATATCGTTAATTACTGCACCGGAGCAAGCTACTGAATGTCCGCCAGTATTGCCGAAGAGATCATGAGTCAACAAAAGCGGATATGAATTGGCGGAGAGATGACACATATTATTCGTTGTGTCAGCGCCAGGGAGATAGTCAAAAGCTCCCTCGCCCGATGTGTAAGAATCGCCCAGCCCGAGATAATCTATCAATGAGTTGATGCTGTCAGTAGGTGCAATCTCGTAAATACCGCTATTCGCCACGTTACTTGCCTGCGCCTCAAAACTCAATAAGCCGCTATTCACGAATCTTAAGTGTCTGATGGATTGGAGGCCTGGTATCTGCTGCCTCAGAAAAGGCCAATAGTCGTATGCTTGGCAGCTCTTGGGCTGCATGTTTGTCGTGCTGCCGCTACATGCTGACAGATCGTAAACCTTGAATGAATTCGCCACCTTATTGAAGATAGCCACGTAATGACCATCACCACTAGTCGCAACCCGTGATTCAAGCAGCGCTGGACTGCCTATGGCGCCGAACGAGGGCGCAAAGGCCAACATATCTAATGTGGCCAGATTAATGCGGACAAATGAACCGCTAAGCGTTTCGGCAACTAACCATTCGCCACCGTCTGAGAAAGTTAAGGTCTGAGTATTAATAGCGAGCTGTTTCCCTGCCGTATCTCGAATGCTTAAATCTGGAGCGGTAGTCAGTTGCTTAGCTGTTAGTTGACCTATGAGGTTGCGCCGATCAACCAACGACGCCAACGGATTCTTGTACAAACTCACGTATGACCCCCCTGTATTTGCCGCGCTCAGAACTACCAAATCCGCCGCGTGAGGCCATGGTGCCAGAATTTCACCAGATGCATACGGCAGAACTGGTAATCCTTCGTCCGTCCCATTGAACACCGCTATATTACTGTCGCTATCGAAGAGACCAAAGGCTGTTGGCGTGAAACAACCCGTTTGCATTACCCTGCTGGTAACTTGGCGATAATCCATCAGCGTACAATCAAGATTGTTAAGAAAGTTTGGCTCGTGCTGTGAGCTATTAATCGGACTAACCTTGCGCGATGCCTTGACTGTGGGATTGCCCCAATTCCACTCAGAGCCATTGGCCGCATGAGCAACATCTACGGTCAGGCTGCCGCAAACCATAACTACCAGTAACAGATGGAAAAGACGCTTCATCGGTATGAAGACTATCCTCCAGACCTCACTGTCCGACAAGCATAACCGTCAAACAAAAGAACTTAATTAATGAAGTCTTAACAACTCTTCCCAACGAGGGTTTATAATTGAACCCATGCAAGACAGCCTCTTTACCAAGATCATCAAGGGCGAGATTCCCAGCCACAAGATCTACGAAGACGAGAAGACTTTTGTATTCTTGGATATTTACCCCGTTCACGTCGGTCACGTTCTAGTAATACCGAAGAAACAGGTCGAATTCGTCTGGGATCTCGATGACGAGACTTATCAGGCTGTTATGGCCACGGCCAAGAAGGTGGCGTCACGTCTTAAGGAAGTTGTGGGCGCTAGATATGTAGGCTCTAAGGTTGTTGGCGTAGACGTACCGCACGCCCATGTTCATATCATTCCTTTCAACTCCGTTGATGAACTAGCTCATAAGCCCGACAGGACTGCCGAACCAAATCATACAGTCTTAGCTGAGCTGGCTCAAAAGCTCGCGTTTTAGGGTACAATACACTTAATGGATTTCCTCTATGCTATCTTCTTCGGTGCTGGCGTCGCAGCCTACATGTACACTAAGCTCGGTCGCCGTGTTGGCTACGGTAACACCGGTAACGTATACACCGTTATTGGCGCTGTCTTCGTAATCACTACCCTATTCTTCTTCACAATTCTGAAGTTCATCATTCACGTCTAAATAGCCATTTAGTACTAATTAGGTCTTGATCTGCCATCTGATAATTGGTACTATATGGCTATGGATGAGAAGAGTTTAGGCAAGCAATTACAAGCAGCGCGTCAGGCTGGTGGGCTGACACAACAGCAGTTGTGTCATCAGGCGAATCTAAGCTTCTCAACCCTTACCAAGATCGAGCGTGGGGCTATCAAAGCCCCCTCGATCTTCACCGTGCAATCTATCGCTAGCGCTCTTAATCTTGGCCTTGACGAACTCCTTGGTAACACCGTACCAAGTAACCCTAAACGGCAACTTCTTAAGACAAGAAGCGGTGTTAGCTTCGTCTACTTCGATGTTAATGGCTGTCTTGTACACTTCTACCAGCGAGCTTTTGCACGTTTGGCCGAAGTCACTGGCGCACCACCAGATGCAGTCGAAACCGCCTTCTGGCACTACAACGATGACGTTTGCCGTGGCACCATGAGCCTCAACGACTTCAATACCAAGCTAGCCGAACGCCTGGGTGTCGATTCTGTACAGTGGCAAGACTATTACCTCGAGACCGTGGAGCCTATAGAACAGATGCAAGAGCTATTACAGTGGGCTAGCGAACGCTACCAAGTCGGCCTACTGACGAACATCATGCCAGGTCTACTTAGCGCTATGCGTCGCAACGGCCAACTGCCTAATATAAATTACGATGCGGTTGTTGATTCTTCAGAGGTCGGAGCTATCAAACCAGAATCTCAAATCTACGAAATAGCCACCGCTCGTGCTGGCGTTCCACCAGAAGAAATCCTACTTATCGACGATGCACGGCCCAATCTAATGGCAGCCGAAAAACAAGGGTGGCACGTCCTCTGGTTCGACGACGCTAGGCCTGAAGAATCTGTTGAGCGTGTGCGTGCTGCGCTCGAACCAGCCAGTTAACCACCTCTTGCTTCAATTCTTGTTCTTAGTTATCTTTGGTTTTTTTACTGTCCTCCGACCACCACACCTAATAGGCATACATTAGATATATAATCTATATCTTTTCTATATCAAAACTATATAGATCTTATGTGGTGGCAGAAAAGACAAAGTACAAAACCATCAAATTGGTGAACATCACTCCTGCCGACTAAGCTGCGAAGCGCTTGGCTTCTTGCTCAATCGACTCTAGTAATTCCTTGGCCTCAGCCAATTGATCCTTAGTCTGTTCGACAACCTGCTTAGGCGCATTATCAACGTAACTCTTATTACTTAGGCGACCTTCTAGTTGCTTGATCGATTGTAGTTGCTTCTCGCGCTTACCTTCCAGCTCTGTTAGGTAAGCTTGGGCAGTTCCCTTGTCGATGTCCAGCCAGCAAGTGTGTTTGGTGCTAGTTAAGTTCAGTCCTGAACCATCACGGACTTCGGTAACGGCCTTCAGACGACTAAGGCTCCTGATTATCTCGGCATTCTCTGTCAAGAACGGAACATCGGTGTAATAAAGTGTCGATCCAGAAACTTTCAGAGCCTTAGATATGAATCTTACCTCTGTTACGATGGCTTGAATTTCACTAAAGTCAGCAGCTTGCTTGGCATCGCTCTTGGGGACTTTGAGTAATTCACGGGTAGCAAGAATAGTATCGTTCTCCCCAGACAGCGTTTGCCAAATCGTCTCCGTTACAAACGGTGCAAACGGATGTGCCAGCGTCATGATAGCTTCTAACAGATAAGCCAACAAAGCCTTGTTAGTCTGAGCCTTACTGGCTTCGATGTACCAGTCAGCTATATCGTCCCAAACGAAGTGGTATAGCGTATCGTAAGCCTCGCTGAAGCGGTATTTGTCCAGATCCTGCCCGATCTTAGTCTGCGCCTCGTTAAGCTTGTGTAGAGCCCAGTGATCGGCCGCAGACACCGCCCCAACGTCTTCCCTGCTCGTTTCATCACCAACGATGTCTTCAATGTATCGGGCAATGTTCCAGAGCTTGTTGCAGAAATTGCGATTGGCCTCAATCTTACTCCAGCCCCAGCTCTGATCATTACCAGGTGAAACGCCCATAATCAGCGCCATGCGCAGCGCGTCAGTACCGTACTTAGGAATAACGTCTAGTGGATCAATGATCGATTCCGGACGACTCTTGCTCATCTTCTTACCGTCCTCAGCCCGAACCAGGCCATGGAGGTAAACGTCCTTAAAAGGAATCTGGCCAGTCATGTAAGTCGTCGATAGAATCATGCGCGCCACCCAGAAGAATAAGATGTCCCAGCCAGTCTCCATAACAGAGGTCGGATGATAGGCTTTGTAGTCTGGACTCTGCTTAAGAAGATCGTCAAAGGACAGGCTATAATCGGTCGCCAACGTAGGATCAATCAGCGTACTCCACGTCCATAATGACGAGCTGAACCATGTGTCTAGCGTGTCAGGGTCTTGCTCCCACTCATGCCAACCTTCGCTCTGATCGGTTGGTGGTTGAACGCCCACAAAAGTCTCTTCCCTGCCATCCGTGTCAGTGCGATACCAGACAGGAATCCGATGTCCCCACCAGATCTGTCGGCTGATGCACCAGTCACGTAGGTTATCTATCCAGTGGAAGTATATCTTCTCGAATCTCTCAGGTATAAGATCAATATCCTCGTCGCGGATAACGTTCTGGAGAACTTCCTTGAGCGACTGTTTCTTGCCTTTCCACTCAACGACTTGCTTGTTAACGTCAACGAACCACTGGAGGCGAATTTGCGGCTCAATAACACCTTTGCCACGCTCATTGATAGCGATATTGTGCATGTAGTTCTCGTCAACTTTCACCAGTAGTCCCTTGGACTTCAGCTTCTCAACAATCTTAGGCCTCGCTTCGGCGATCGATTGCCCTTCGAACTCCCCTGCTATAGGCAGTAAGTTGCCATGAAAGTCGATGATCTGCTCCTTATCAAGCCCGTGCTTCTCGGCCAGCTCGAAGTCGGCGTGAGAATGCCATGGAGTGATAGTCATGACCCCTGTTCCGAACTCCGGATCAGCAATCTCATCCTTAATAATCGTGGCCGTAATCGGACCATTAATCCACTCGGCTTCGAAGGTGTCACCGTGCTTGTACTCAGCGTAGCGCTTGTCATCGGGGTGCATGACTACGTACTTGTCGGAGAACTTGGTCTCGGGCCTAGCCGTACCGATCTCGAATGGACCGTACTTGAAGGTATAGAATTTGCCATGCTCTTCCTGATAAATAACCTCATCATCAGACACATTCGTCTCAAGATTAGGGTCCCAGTTAACAATTCTGTGACCCCTGTAGATAAGGCCGTCATTGTACATCTTAACGAAGGTCTCGTTGACGCTGCGGTTGAGGGCGTCATCTAAGGTGTAGCGAAGGCGCGTCCAGTCCGTACTGGCGCCCATAGCCCGCATTTGACCCAGCATAGTGTCACGACTGCCACTGACGAATTCGCGGGTTTTCTCCAAGAAGGCTTCCCTGCCAATAGCGTGCTTATCGGTGCCTTCATCTGTTAGTTTTTTCTCGATGATAGCGTTCACAGCTAAGGCTGCGTGATCTGTTCCCGGCAGCCAAAGGACATCCTTGCCCTTCTGGCGAGCGTGACGCGCCATGATGTCCTGTAAGGTGATGAATAAGGCGTGGCCGATACTCAACGTGCCAGTTTCGTTAGGTGGAGGCATACTGATTGAGAAATGCTCCTTAGAGCTGTTAGGATCAGCGACAAATGCCCCGCTCTTCTCCCATAGAGCATAAATATCACTCTCATACTGCTCCGGCTCGTATACCTTCGGTAATTTCATATTCCCCATCATACCACCTCTGTAATCAATCGACCAAAGATGCCCCTAAGATGCCGTTTCACATGAAACAAAAAGCGAACGAAAGATTAAATTACATAGACAGATTAGGTTCAATCCCAAGAGAGTAGGGGTCTGCTGTCGGCTGTCCCAATGAGGCCTTGAAGCAGCCAAGCGTGGCCACCATAGCGCCGTTATCTGTACAGAGCTGCAGGTCAGGATACTCAATTAGCAGGGGTAGGGCAGTGCTTAGCTGCTCTCGCAACTCCTTGTTAGCCGCAACGCCACCAGCGATAACGATACTAACCGGCCCAAACTCTTCGTATGCCAAAACCACCTTATCGACCACTGTCTGAACGGCAACATACTGGAAACTGGCAGCAATATTGGCCTTCTGAGCCTCACTGAGGCGCTCTGGAAGCTTTGTAGAAGGGAAGTCGTAACTCTCACCTATCTGGGCTTGGCAGAGGCGTAGGACGGCTGTTTTGAGTCCAGAGAAGCTGAAGTCGTACTTACCCATCTTGGCTTTGGGGAGTTTGAAGGCCTGCGGGTCGCCTTTAAGTGCTTCGGAAGCAACAGATGGGCCACCGGGGTAGGGAAGACCGAGCATTTTGGCGACTTTGTCGAAGGCTTCACCGATGGCGTCATCTTGAGTTTGGCCCAAGATCTGATACTTGAAGTGATCCTCGAAGAACACGAGTTGGCTGTGACCACCTGACACAATCACCGCTAACAGAGGGAGCTTGGGCTGCTTCGAGGGCATCTTCAGATCAGGCAGGGAAGTCTCGGTCAAGCAGTTAGCGTAGATATGCGCCTCAACGTGGTTGATAGCGTAGAGCGGTTTGTCGTGGGCAATAGCGAGTGTTCGAGCTGTCATAACACCTATGAGCAGGCTGCCACTGAGGCCAGCGCCGTAAGTTACGGTAATTCCGTCGATGTCATCCCAGGTACAATTGGCATCTGTTAGGGCTTGCTTAATAACTGGTTGGATCGACTCGATGTGGCTGCGGGCGGCAATCTCGGGAACGACGCCGCCGTATTGCACGTGAAGCGCCATGCTGGAAGCCACAGCGTTGCTGAGCAGCTTGTAGCCATCTTCTACGACGGCAGCGGCCGTTTCGTCACAACTGGTCTCAATTCCTAATATTTTCATCAGATTACAGTATACTTAGTGATGTGAATATCCGTAAAATCGTCAAGCTGTTTATACCTTCGAAGCTGTTCGGCAAAGTTGAGCCTTACGGGCACCTAGCCGAGGCTTTTATCTTCAATCTTATCAATGGTTTCCCAGCTCGTGGTATGAAGATCATAGGTGTTACGGGTACTAACGGCAAGACCACGACCTCCTACATGATCCACAAGATGCTACACGAATCAGGTTACAAAACTGGCCTAATGACTACGGTGGCGTGGGGTGTTGGCGACGATATCCAGTCGCAAATCCATCACTACACCAATGTGCCACTGCCCGAAATGATGCAACGCCTCAAGAAACTTCGAGCCGCCAAGATTGATTGGCTAGTACTCGAAACCACTAGCCAAGCCTTGGCACAAAACCGTGTCTGGGGCATTCCATATTCAGTGGCTGTGATGACAAATGTAACTCATGAGCATCTGGACTATCACAAGACCTTCGAGCGTTATCGTGATGCCAAGCGCAAGCTATTCAAGCTAACCAATAGCAACAAAAGGGGCCTCCGCACCGGTGTTATTAACGCCGATGACCCCAGTGCCGAACTCTTCGCACAAGACGTGAAGAAGGCAATTACATATGGAGTGGGTGACGGCGAAATCTGCGCCACCGACATTCAGTCCAGCCCGACTGGCAGTCAGTACACCGTTAAGACCAAGGACGCCGAGCTACACATTAAGACGAATCTACCAGGCAGCTTCAACGTCTACAACTCATTGGCGGTGGTTGGAGTCGGCCTGGCACTGGATCTGAAGCCAGAACAGATCGAGAAGGGAATAGCGGCACTCGATGGCGTTTCTGGTCGTATGACCAATATAGAAGCAGGGCAAGACTTCGACGTTATCGTTGATTTTGCCCACACGCCCGATAGCTTTGAGCTACTATTCAAGGATTTGAAACCAGTTGCAGAAGGCAAGCTTATCGTCATGTTCGGCTCAGCGGGACGCCGTGATGAAGCCAAGCGAGCAGTGCAGGGTGAACTTGCTGGCAAATATTGCGATGAAGTGATCCTAACAGAGGAAGATGACCGCGATATAGACGGCAACGAAATCCTCAATCAGATCGCTGAAGGCGCAGAGAAGGCAGGCAAGACCAGAGACAAAGACCTTTTCTTAATCCTAGATCGCACCGAAGCCATCAACTTCACCCTTAAGCGAGCAGGCAAGGGCGACACCGTATTGCTACTTGGCAAAGGCCACGAGAAGACCATCGAACGCGATGGCCGCGAAGATCCTTGGGACGAAGTCGCCACAGTCCGAACAGCTCTCCGTTAAAAGACATAAGCAATATTGACAAAAGAGGTCATATTTGCTATAATAGCACCTGATGAAACTAACTTTATCTCGCAATAATCAAACAGCTTCTGACTGGATCAATACAGCCAAATATAGAGGCGCCATGGCAGTACTTACAGGTATGGACATCATATACAACGATACTATTGCTCATGACCCATCTACTGATCCCACCAGCGTTCACAAAATAGAAACTTTGGACAAAGGCCTTGGCGCGCTAGCTGTAACCTACGCAGTACGTGCGGGGCTAGCAATGAGGAAAGCACATAACATACAGGCTTCTTCTGAAGCACCAAAACCCAGCCCTGAACAGACAAATCAAATCTAAAAAGACCGTCTCTTGACCTAATTCTGGCACTCTAGTATATTGAGTGCTAGAAGCAGGTGTTTTTTGCGAGGAAACAGCTGATGTTATTACCAACTTATCGGAGGATACTATGAGCGCACCATTACAACCCCTAGGCGACTACGTCGTCGCTATTGGCGAAGAAGCCAAGTCCAAGACGGCAAGTGGCCTATACCTGCCTGACAACGCTCAGGAGAAGCCCAAGACGGCCAAAGTAGTAGCCGTCGGCAAGGAAGCTAAGCAGATTAAGGTCGGCGACCGCATTATTTATAAGAGTTACAGCAATACCGACGTTAAGGTCGAAGGTGAAGATTATATTCTAGTAAAAGAAGAAGACGTCCTCGCGACGGTTAAATAGGAGGATTTCAGATGGCTAAGAAAGTATTTTATGATGATGATGCTCGCAAGCGCGTACTAGGCGGCGCAGAGATTCTTTATAACGCAGTTAAGACAACTATGGGACCTAAGGGTCGTAACGTAGTTATCAGCAAGTCCTTCGGTGCGCCGACCGTTACTCACGACGGCGTTACTGTCGCCAAGGGTGTTGAAATCGAAGATGTCGATGATGAAACTCTAGGCTACAAAGTCGGTGCTGAGCTTATCAAGCAAGCCGCCAGTAAGATGAATGACGTAGCTGGCGACGGCACAACCACCGTGACCGTTCTGACCTACCACATTCTCAATGAAGCCAACAAGCTGATTGCTGCTGGCCACAACCCAATGCTACTGCGCAAAGGGCTAGAAGCCGCTGCCACCGATGTTATCACTAAGCTAGGTGCACTGTCTGAGAACATCCAGGGCAAGAAATCCCGCGTAGCAGAAGTTGCTACAATCTCTGCCGGTGACAAGCAGATCGGTGACTTGATCGCTGATGTTATCGACAAGGTCGGCAAAGACGGCGTTGTAACTGTTGAGGAAGGGCAGGGGCTACTACTCGAATCCGAAGTTGTCGAAGGCTTTACCTTTGATCGCGGCTTCGTTAGTCCTTACATGGTGACTGATACAGCTCGTATGGAAGCTGTCTACGACAAAGCTGCTGTCGTAATTACCGATAAGAAGATCACCAGCATTCAAGAATTCCTACCACTACTTGAGAAGCTGGCTCAATCGGGCAAAAAGGACTTAGTCCTAATTGCTGAAGACGTCGAAGGCGAAGCTATGGGCACACTGATCTTGAACCGCCTTAAGGGCGTGTTTAACACTGTGGCCATCAAGGCTCCAGCCTTCGGCGACCGTCGCAAAGAGGTCTTGAATGACATTGCTATCCTTACCGGTGCAACAGTCGTTACTGAAGACCGTGGCATGACTTTCGAGAACGTCGATCTAGATGTTGTCGGCTCAGCCCGCCGTGTCATCGTCAACAAGGACGAGACAACCATCATCGAAGGTGGTGGTACACAGGCTGAAATAGCTGCTCGCATCAAGCAAATCAACGCTCAAGCTGACGCCTCAACTAGCGAATATGACAAGGAGAACCTCGAAACACGCAGCGCAGCCCTTAGCGGCAAAGTCGCCGTCATCAAGGTGGGTGGTGCTACTGAGACCGAGATTGAAGAGAAGAAATTCCGTGTTGATGACGCCGTTCATGCCGTCAAAGCCGCTCTCGCCGAAGGCGTTGTCGCTGGTGGTGGCGTAACGCTCATTAACCTCGCAAGCACCATTAAGGTTACTGGCACAGATTCAACTGCAGCCGGTGCTCAACTGCTCAAGAACGCTCTGGAGCAACCTTTCCGTATCCTACTCTCTAACGCAGCTATCAATCCTGACGAATGGTTACCACAGGTTAAGGCAGGTAAGGCCGGATTTGGCGTCAATGTTAACGACCCCACTAAGCTAGTCGATCTTAAGGCCAACGGCGTGGTTGACCCAGCCCGCGTGACCAAAGAAGCTCTTCAAAACGCTGCATCAATCGCAGGCACAGCCATGACCATGGGTGCCTTAGTTGTAGATGTACCTAAGCCAGAATCAGCCGATGCTGCTCCAGGAATGGGCGGCATGGGTGGCATGATGTAACAGCCACTTGGCTGTTACTAGCTTGAGGTTAAATTACTCTAGCTACCGTGAGGTGTTGTGAAGTAGTTGATTTCGTTAACGATGTCTAGGAGAGCTTGGGCACGAGCTTTTTCTTCTTTGATGCCATGAGCCGCTTCGTAGGCTTTCTTGACTAAATCTTGGTTATCGCTAGCCTGGATTAGCATCATGACTGTCTTGAATTTCTCTTCAGGAGTTTGGTCGAGCTGGTCGATCAAGGGTGAAAGCTCGTTGAGTGCCTGAGTCTTGATTTCTATGAGCTGAGTCGAGGAAACATCCAATATATCGTCAGAAGCTGGTGCGGGCGGCAAGCTTGGTGGAGGCGGAGGTGGTGGTGTGGTCTCGGTTGAGAAGGCTTTGTAGTCCAATGGCTTCGGGAATCCACCAGCTGGAGAGATAAGGTCAGCGGCGGGCTCGGTTGGAGCATCGGCTGGAGGTGGTCCTGGGTGCTGCCAATCTGGCGCATCAGTTAGATAAGGAGCCGTGGTTGGCTGCGAACCTTGGGGGTCTGGATCAGCCACAGTTGCAGGACTTAGAGGGTCTGGTTGCAGGGTAGACTGATTAGGAACGTTGTCGCCAACGGCCTGAGTCGGTTCTTGTGACGCATCAGTAGTATCATCTTGCTGAGACGTATCGTCTTGGTGCCCAAACATTATCCCCCCTAAAACGGTTCATACTTAGGTTATACTATATACAATTTGGTTGCAAAGTCATAAGCAGTTTGGAGGAAAAATGTTAGACGACCTTAAGCTAATACACGAACGCGACCTAGCTGATACGCTTGGGATTGCCGAACGTCAATGGCAACAACTAGGCGAGAAGTTCGAAACCAGTCAACAACCAGTCGATGTGGACAACATTGTTTACGGTGCCATGGGCGGCTCAGCTCTAGCCGCCGTTATTAGCGGCAGTTGGCCCGGCTATAACGTGCCTTTCGAGGTCGTGCGTGGGTACGATATTCCAGAATACGTCTCTGATAAGACTTACTTCATTGCGGCTAGCTACTCTGGCAACACCGAGGAAACCATCAGTGCGATTGAACAAGCTGAAGCCAAAGGCGCCAAGATTGCTGTCATTGCTGGCGGCGGTAAACTAGCCGAACTAGCCCGCGAGAAAGGCTATCCATTAGCTCTCTTGCCCAAGGCCGAACAGCCACGCTACGCCGTCTTCTATAATCTCAAGGCTTTGCTAAGTCTGTTATCTCAAGCTGGTCTACTGGCCAACAAGGACGCAATCCAGGAGCTCGAAGGCTCTTCTGACTTCCTTAAGCAAGCCGTACAACCGTGGCTACCGACCGTTCCAACCGATAACAACGTAGCCAAGCAGATCGCCCTAGAATGCATTGGCAAGTCAGCCGTGATCTACGCCGGACCTAAGCTCTTCCCGGCCGCTTACAAGTGGAAGATCAGCTTCAACGAGAACGCCAAGCAAGTCGCTTGGACCAATCAGTATCCCGAGTTTAATCACAATGAGTTCATGGGCTGGACTAAGCAACCTGTAGACAAGCCATACGCTGTTATTGACCTCCGTAGCAGCCTAGAGCATCCACGCGTTCAGAAGCGCTTCGAAGTAACTGAGCGCCTGCTGTCGGGTATGCGCCCTGCGCCAATTATTGTTGAGGCAGAGGGCGAAACCCTGCTCCAACAGCTACTATGGGTGATCGCTCTTGGCGATTTCGTAACTCTGTACACCGCATTATTGAACGGCCTCAACCCTGCGCCAGTAGATTTGATTGAGAAGTTTAAGAAAAGTCTGGATGAATAAATGAGCGATGCACAACCTCCACAATTTGATACTGCTAGCTTCAGCACCAACTCTTATGTCAAAAGGATAGACAAGCCTTGGGGCTACGAATTGCACTGGGTGCCAGCCGATGCGCCTTACATGGGCAAGATCATCCATATTAATGAGGGTGCTCGATTAAGTCTGCAAATCCACGACGAGAAGCAAGAAAGCTGGCTAGTGACTAACGGCAAAGCCGCCGTAATGTGGGAAAACGAGAAGGGTGAACTTATCCAGACCGAACTACAGCCAGGGCAGGGCTATAGCACCAAGCTCGGCCAACGCCATCGCCTGATTGGCCTCACCGACTGTGACGTCGTAGAAGTCTCCACCCCTGAACTGGGAACCACCTGGCGTCTAGAAGATGACTACGCTCGCCCGCACGAAACGCCAGAGCAACGCGACCTAGAACGCAGCAATTAGCGTTCAGGGCATAATTCATTTGTTATTCTGGAGGAACCTATGCGACATATTATCTCGATAACCGATCTTTCTGCTGATGAAATAAGGACAATCGTTACTAGGGCAGTGGAGCTGAAGGCCGAGCTCAAAGAACAGTCTGCTAACAAGTCTTTGCCACTGCAAAATAAGAGCATGGCAATGATTTTTGACAAACCAAGTCTGAGGACTCGATTGTCGTTTGAGATTGGCATGACTCAACTCGGCGGTCATGCTGTTTATTTGACCCCGAATGACATCGGTCTCGGTGTGCGTGAGACAGTCCACGACAGCGCCATAGTCATCAGCAGCATGGCGGATATAATAATTGCTCGAGTTTCTAGCCATGAGGCTGTCAAAGAGCTGGCTAAGCACTCTAGTGTGCCAGTGATTAACGCCATGACTGATATGGAACACCCTTGCCAAGTGTTGGCCGATCTACAGACTATTTATGAACACTTCGGCTCGTTTGAAGACATTAAGATCGCCTATCTGGGCGATGCAAATAATAACGTCACGAATTCCCTAGCCCTAGCTGCGAATCTGCTCGGCATGGAAATGCGTGTAGCTGCTCCGTCTGGCTTTCAAATATCGCCAGAGATTAGCGAGCAGGCAGGCAGTAAACTGCTGCAATACAGTGATCCTAAACAGGCTGTAGCTGACGCCAATGTAGTGATAGCCGATACTTGGGTAAGTATGGGCAAGGAAGCTGAGCGCTCAGAGCGGCTCAAGGAGCTACTCCCATTCCAAGTCAATGAATCGATAATGGCGTTGGCTGACGAGAAGGCGATCTTCCTGCACTGTTTGCCTGCTTACAGGGGCAAAGAAGTGTCAGCTGAAGTAATTGATAGTCCTCAATCGATGGTTTTTGCTGAGGCGGAGAATCGTTTGCACGCACAAAAGGCTCTAATTCTTCACATAATGGCCTAGAACACGACCTGGAATGCAGCAATTAATAGTTACTTTTGCGAAATGTTTATAGAAACTGGCCGATTTCTATTACAATAGTCAGAATGAATTGGTTGCGAAAAGGTTTTGTTGGGCTATTGTCGATTGTTCTTCTACTTAGCCTATTTGGCATAGTGGCAACAGCCAGCGCCGTTCACAATTTGCAGCCCAAGAAGATTGAAGCCTGGATAGCCAAGAGCAAAATCTATGACCACGTTATCGCTTCTGTTGTAGAGCAATCCAGCAAGGACTCAGGATCTAGCGACAGTTCCTCCGTATCACCTAGTGATCCCGAAGTGCAAAAGGCTATTGAATCAGCCTTCTCGCCTCAGCTCGTTGAGCAGGGCGTTAATACTTTTATAGACAGCAACTACGCATGGCTTAGCGGCAAGACGGCTAAGCCCGAGTTCGTTATTGATCTGACTGACGCCAAGCAGCAGTTCGCTACGCAGGTAGGCGAGGCTGTTACTAAGCACTTGAGCAGTGTGCCTGTTTGTACGCCTGCTCAGTTAGCCCAAATCCAATTACCGACTAATCCTCTGACTACTACCTGCCGACCAGCTGAGCTAAACCCTCAGGCAGAAGGCGCGCGTGTTGCTACTGAGCTAAGTAACGGTGACTTCCTGAGCAAACCTCTGATCACTGCAGCGACTGTTGGACAGAACGATCAGGGCACTCAGAGCAAGCCTTACTACGAGAAGCTGTCATACGCACCTAAGATATACAAGTTCTCGCAGTACGCACCGTTCATATTGGGCCTGGTGGCTTTGCTAGCTGCCTTAGGTGTAGTGTTCTTCTCACGTGACAAGCGACGTGGACTCAGACGAGTTGGGATCATTTCGCTAGAAGTTGGCGTTATCCTGATCATAACTAAGTTCTTGGCCGACACCATGACCAAGAGATTAGAGGCGAAGATCCTCAAGGACTCACTATCAGGCGCTCTCAAGCAGCCAACATCCAACTTTATACATCAAGTAGAATCACAATTAGTATTGCTCAACCTCATATTCGGCATCGCATTCATTCTTATCGCCATAGTATTGTTCACCATGCTGTTCAGGACTAGAGACAGTAAGCCCAAGCCTCGCAAGCCAGTGGCCGACACAATGCTCAGCACTCCACCAGAACCACCTAAGGCAGCTCCAAGACAACCTCAGCCAGCAACTAGCCCCAAGCCCTCGACTGATATAGCCAATCGACTTAAGCCAACTGGCCCACCGCCACTAGGCAAGAATCCACCTCGTCGCAAACCACCTCGTCTAGTTCAATAATCAATCTTGCTTGGCAGGGCTTTGGCGGAGAGAGAGGGATTCGAACCCTCGGTACGGTTGCCCGCACACTGCTTTTCGAGAGCAGCACCTTCAACCACTCGGTCACCTCTCCGTAACTGCTCTATTCTAGCACTCTAGATTTCTTATCTGTAATATGGTAAACTTACCCCTGTTGTCATTTTGCTAAATGTCATGAGCACCCGTAGCTCAGCTGGATAGAGCGTCGGCTTGCGGAGCCGAAGGTCGTAGGTTCGAATCCTGTCGGGTGTACCAATTTGAAATCTCAAAAGCCCTTTTGTGGGGCTTTTTTGTTTTATGTTTATTCTGCAAGTGCTGGATCAAAAACGAACGATTCAACTAGAAGCCCACTATCTCGAGGTGAAAATGTCGGATAGAGTTTGCTGACAACATTCCCTGCATAGAGAAATAGTAGGTTGTGGCCTCCGCACTCATCTGTTTGATAATCCCAGTCGACCTCTTGAGCTTTAGCAACTAGCTCTGTGCCCATCTTAAATGCACCACTGGGTAGGATTAGCCCTGCGCGGTCTACATTTCCATTCATACGAAATAACTCGTTCTCGCCACTGATCTCATCGATCGCAGACCATAGACCAGACCTCTCAAGTGCCATCCAAGCCAGCTGAGGGTAGTAACCCGTGTCTTTATAGGCGGCTTTATCAAGTGTTTCGAGTGTGCGAATATCGAACTCTTTAATCTCTCGATGCACTTGACCACTTAAGCCCGTATCGGCAGGGAATTTCCTAAATTCAGAAATTACTCCTTGGGCATCCTCACCGGTGGCGCCAGCAGGATTCCAATGACCATCACTAGCAATACCTTCATAAGTGATAAAACAGTTGCCTTCAAGGATGATTCGAGACATAGTGTAAATTTATATCATAATTTATTAATATTTACAACTTAAGCAGTCGCACTGTGGGGCTTTTTTGTTGCAGTTCGGGCGTATAATTAAGTTATAACCTAAGGAGCTCTTATGGAACCAGAGGACAACCAAGGACAACCATCGCAAAAACCATCAAAAGGCTACGGCAAGCGTCCAGTTTGGCAGTGGGTAGTTATCTATCTTGTAGTCGCTGTTGTTGTCTACGGCTTAATCTATTATTTCTTCATGCGTGACAGTGGCGGAAGCGGTAGTATCTACTAGAACAAGTTTTGGTATGCTGTAGGGGATGAGTAAATCCCTGCGGTTGGTGCTAATTGTCAGTATTCTGGCAGCCTTTGTTGCGTTCCTTGACTCGTCTGTTGTTAATGTCGCTCTGCCTGCAATTACTCTTGGTCTCGGCGGTGGACTGGCTGCTCAACAGTGGGTGGTAGACGCTTACTTACTCAGTCTTGGGTCATTTATTCTGATTGCTGGGTCGTTTTCTGATCTGTTCGGCCGCAAGCGAATCCTCACGGCAGGTCTGATTGGCTTCCTAGTAACCTCTATCCTCTGTGCAATCGCCCCCAACATAACTTTCTTGATCGTAGCCCGCGCCTTCCAGGGCGTAGCTGGAGCTCTGTTAGTGCCCAGCTCTCTAGCCCTTATCATTGCTGCATTCAAGGGCAAGGAACAGGCCGCAGCGATTGGTATTTGGACGGCTTGGACGGGGATGGCCTTCATCGTTGGCCCACTACTTGGCGGCTTCTTGGTTGATACAGTATCTTGGCGTTGGGCATTCTGGATGAATGTTATTCCGATTGCCGTAACTTTGGTGTTGCTGCGTTCTATGGAATTACCTGAGAAGCTGCCCAAGAATGTTCATGTTGATATCATCGGCGCGTTGCTATGTGTCGTGGCGTTAGGCGGACCGGTCTATGCCTTCATTGAGCAGCCCGGCCGTGGCTGGTCAGATCCAATGGTATATATACCTCTGTTATTAGGCATCGTGGCTAGTGCTATCTTCCTGCTATATGAGAAACGAACCAAGTACCCGATGTTACCGCTTAGCTTGTTCAAAGTCCGCAACTTCAGCGTCGGCAATCTAGCCACGCTGGCTATATACGCTGGTCTGTCTGTCTCGATGTTCATTATTGTGGTGTTCGTTCAGCAAGTCGGCGGCTATTCGGCCTTCAAGTCTGGCCTGACCCTGTTACCAATTACTCTAATAATGTTCTTCTTGTCGCCTCGTTTCGGAGCCTTAGCAGGCAAGTACGGCCCAAGGTGGTTCATGGCCTTAGGGCCAATAATTGGCGGCTTGGGCTTCCTGACTTTCTTAATGGTCGACCCATCAATTAACTTCTGGACCCAACTATTCCCTGGGATTATCATCTTCAGCATAGGACTATCAATGACTGTTGCGCCTCTGACAGCGGCAATTCTGGGCGACATCAATCCTAGCAATGCTGGCGTCGGCTCAGCAATTAACAATGCCGTAGCACGTATTGCAGGTCTAGTTGCTATCGCCCTGATTGGTCTCGTGATTGGACCCAATCCTTTTGGACCTTGTGGAGTAGATTATGCAGTGAACGCCTTCCATAAAGGCTCAATAGCCATGGCTGTGCTCTTACTAATTGGTGGCATAATCTCAGCCATCGGTATCCAGAACCATAAACCCCTTGTCAAAGCCAAGAAATAGTTCTCAGTGTAGAAAATTTAACTGGCAACTTATCTAGATTAACGTAGCCTTGTACAAGTAATACAAACATAACGAACACTTGCAGGAGATTTATATATGGATATTAAAGATAGGATAAGAGGCATGACAGAGGAATTTTTTGAAGGCAGTGAATCAGATTCACGTACGGACGACCGACTAATGGCCGCTGAAGAGATTGGACCATCAGCAGTCGAAGCCAGCGTCGAATCAACCGAAATAGCAGACCCGCAAACACAAGCCACTCCAATCCAAAAGCCAACTGCACAATCCCCACTACGACCGGCCATATTTAACGGACGGCCTGCTCTAGTACATCCTCGTTTCATGCCTTAGTCAGCTGTCGCTTCGTGATATACTCCAAACATGAACGAGTCAGTTAACTGGCACAAGCAACACAAACAATCTTTATCTAATGGTGACCGTGCAGCTGATAGGGTACGCAACACTATGGGCAGCTGGACGTTTGTGCTGACCTTCGTAATTATCCTAGCCATCTGGGCATCGCTCAACAGCTTCGACGGCTTCCATCACTGGGACAAGTATCCCTTTATCCTACTTAACCTCTTCCTGTCGATGTTAGCAGCTCTCCAAGGCTCAATCTTATTAATTGCCGCTAAGCGAGCCGATGGCATAAGTGCCGCCATGGCGGAGAACGACTACCGAACCAACGTCCTCGCCAAGAAGGAAGTCGAAGAGCTTATAGCCCTCAACAAGAAACAGCTCGAAATGATCGAAGAACTGACCAAGGCACTGAAGAGCAAGAGCTAAAAACGAATATTCTTAATGAATCGATCGGTGGCGTCCAACTGATGCTCTTCGTAAGGTAAGCTACCAGTAAGAAGCGCTGTGATGCGTTCTTGGTCTTCTGGAGCGAAGTAGATAGTCGTAGTCATGGCAAACCGCCTCAGTGGCATGAAGATAATACTCGTGAATGCCCCTTCAGGCATAAGTGAGAACGATCTGAATTCATCGTAGTCATGGTATTTGTCGCCTATCTGTATGCCTCTGGTGTCCATTTGATACAGAAGCTGTCTGGGGTGACGGGCTCCATATATTGCTAACAGCAAAGCACAGACTAGCGGTACAGCCGCCGACACCACATCCTTGGTAATCAAGTAGAACACAGCCGACACCAGTACTGCCGTTGCGACAAGCGTGAAGTACCAGCCAACCGACTTATCGTGATGCACAAACTCTGAAGCCTGCCACGTCACAGCCTCGTTATTCACTGCTGGTTCGGTATCTGTTTCTGGCTTGAAGAAGCCCTCTTGTTCAGTCTCTGCCATAAGCGTTATTGTACCTTTAAATATCTTTTGTAGAAAGTGCAGGCTAAGGTTTGTTAAATCAAGTACTCACTGCTTGGCTTGATTGATCTCCTGCCATCCAAGCATTCTTTTATAAGATATTCTCGGCCGTCAGAGAAGAGCACATATAGCCAGTCGTAAGCGTTTTTCTTAGTCTTTTTAACCACGTAACCTTGTGAGTTGGAGTGAATACGTCTTAACTCAACATCTTTTGTGCTGCTATATCTTACCTGCACTTTGTATAGTTTGTCTTCCGCATCAACGACTATATCGTATGCTGCCGACTCTGTTAATGGCAGGGAAACGTCGTGCCCAATACGTGTAAAGGTTGCTATGGCTTGGGCGACTGCTGTATCTCCTTTTCGCTGCGTAGTTCTCATATCATGAATTATATATCGGTATTGTATACCGTTCAAGGATAAAATTTGTGATATAATTTTGCCAACGGAGAGGTGTCCGAGTGGTCGAAGGAAACAGTCTTGAAAACTGTCGTGCCGGCAACGGTACCGTGGGTTCGAATCCCACCCTCTCCGCCAGTTTGTTTAAGATGACTGGCTGTTTGCTGATATAATACATCGACGTTCGCCAGATTAGGAGAGGTACCCAAGTGGCTTAAGGGGACGGTTTGCTAAATCGTTAGGGGGGAGCAATCTCCCGCGAGGGTTCGAATCCCTCTCTCTCCGCCAGCTCCTGAGGCCGACCATGCGTCGGCAATAGAAGCAGGTTAAGTAAACATTAACTGCTGCTATTTTCACTGGCAATATCGTTGATTGACGCTGCCCGCAAGCATATACTAGATCTACTATGAAAGGCTCAACAGACCACTACGATGGCGCGTTATTAGAGGCGATCAATCACAAGATTGATGCCGTGCTCGAAGGCCAACAAGCCATGGCGACTATTCCTGGTGACGTCGCACAACTGAAATCTGATATGTTCGAGGTAAAGTACCGACTAGATTCTATAGAAGCCGTGCTCACCGTTCACTCAAGTCAGATCAACGATCTTGGCGACAGAATGAGTGGCCTAGAAGGTCACTTCGCCTAAAACCCCTTGGGCTGGGCAAACACCACAGCCTCAACCCGCTCAACACCAGCAGCAATCAACACGCTGGCAGCCGCTTCCAAAGTAGAGCCAGTAGTCATAACGTATCTACCAGTAGAATATTAGCTCCATCAACCATAGCAGGCCGTTTGACGCGATAAGCAGCCCTGAGCTGACTAAGTCGTTCGGCTCGCGATAGGCCATGTTGGTGCATCTGCCCGCTGCGCCCCAGGCAATCTAGGTAGGGAAGTCGTGTTAACCTAGACAACTCACGAGCCAGTAGCTTGGCTTGGTCATAGCCCCGTTGACGCATTCGACTAGTGGCCGTCGGCACTGGAACTATTATCGTATCGAGGCCCGCAATCAGCGGCGCCATAGACTTAGCCATAGTCGTGGCTGCAGCTTGAACCCCTGATAGCTTGAGTTTCCAGATCAGATTCTTAGCAGTTGAGGCATAGGTGGTTGCGACGGCGACTCGAGCTAGGCCGCTACTGAGACAGCCGCAACAGGTTAATCTGTCGACAGAAGGCTTATGACACCTATAGCAGCGACTCGGGAAAGATGGCAAGGCCGCTGAGCAGCCAAAACACAGCAAACTACCCTCAATTCCGCAGCCAAGGCAGTCATGAGGCACGATTTTGCCGATAATTACATCTATCATGCTCATGTTGTGTTTAATGTGTTGTAAATATGTACCTAGGGTGTTGTATAGGGTTTGCTAGCTAAGCTATACTGCTACTAAGATAAAAATGCAAGATTCTTAAGAAGTATTTAATATACACTAAATCCTTGGAGGGTAACACAATGGCGCGACGCAACCGCGACGACGATCTTTTGCTAGAAGAAGATGAATTAACCGCGGCCTTTCTGGGCGATGACACTGCATTACCAGCCGAAGACGCTGCTGCAGCTGCTGCACCAATCGCAGAAGATGAATGGGACGAAGACGACAGCGTTCCCGGCCAACTTGCTGTAGATGTTTATGAAACTAAGGAACGTCTTGTCGTTAAGGCTCGCACCGCTGGTGTGAACAAGAATGATCTTGATGTCAGCATTTCTGACAACCAGCTTACTGTACGTGGCACTCTTAGCTCAGGCAGCGAAGAAGGTGTCGAGAACTACTTCCTACAAGAATGTTACTGGGGTGAGTTCAGCCGAACTATCGCACTTCCAGTTCCAGTTAAGGAAGAAGAGATTGAAGCCGTGCTTAAGGATGGCGTATTGACCATCAGCTTCGGCAAAGTCCAACAGGACACCGTCAAGAAAATTCAAGTCCTCTAGACCAGAGTAGTCTTAGACATTAAATAAGCCCCTATCGCAGGGGCTTATTTAATTGGAGATCGTTACTATTACTGGAAGTCAGTAGTAGCAGCGCCGGCTTGGGTAAGCACGACGTTGACGATCAGTTGCGCCAAGGCAACCACGATTAGACCAACGATGGCATATATTAAGGTGTTCTTGGCTGCGCCAACCTTTTCACTACTACCACCTGAGGTGATATAGCGGAAGCCACCATATATGATCATGATGACCGATATGGCACCGACAACAATCGAGAACCAAGTTGTTAGGGTCTTGGCTAACTGTGTTATGCCTTTACCGGCATCTGTATTGCTGCTCTTGCAGTCAGAGGGCGTGTTTTCGCCCGAGGCTGCTTGAGCACCCGTACATATATTGCTTGAGATACTAGCTGATGCCACACCACCGAGAGCTGGGACCAGTAGGGTCGGACTGAGCAACGAGAGGGCTGCTAGCACAACGACTGTGAATTGTTTTATTTTTTTGATCATATCTATTATTTACCTTTCTTATGTCTTACTTAACTTATACTACAGACGCCTAGTCATATCAAGCTAATCCTTATCTTAATCTTTTTTCTTGCTCTCGGTTTTGGTGGGAGGATTAGCAACCTTATCAGCTTGTGTTATCACTATGTTCACCAGCAGTTGGGCAAGTACAGCTACCGCTAAGCCAACTAGAGCATATATTAAGGTGTTCTTGGCCGTACCCAGCTTACCCGAGTCACCACCTGAGGTAATGTAGCGGAAGCCACTGACAATAATCATGATCACGGCAATCGCACCGACAACAATACTCAAGATCGTTACTACAGCTGTCACTGCCTTTAATACCCCGCCATCGTTACAATCATCACCTGACTCGCCTATGCCTTGGAGCACCTGGCCCTTGGAGGTTGAAGCAGTTCCACAATCTGCGTGAGCCGTGCCTACTAGGGCGGTGGCAGGAATAAGGCTTAAGGTCAGTAGCGCAAGTACTTGTAAGATGATTCTTTTCATTGGTTTCTCCTAATTACACTATATTCTCTTAAGGATAAAAAATATTAATAATCTGGCGATAACAATGATTAATATACCTATCAGGGCGTTGATTATGCCGTTCCTGGCTGTTGCAACTTTGGCCGCGTCACCGCCTGACGTTGTGAGACGCATACCCGAGACTATAACCACAATTATGGCTGCGGCACCGGCAACAATTGCCACAATGTTAGTTATGCGCGCTATTACTCCGTCGCTGCCAGATATCGGATCAGTATCAGTCTTGGATGAGCAAACAGCCGAAGTTTGGTTTGCTACATCAGTGCAGTCAACGCCATTAAATACATCGTAAGCAGCGGAGGCCGTTATTGGTGTCGCGAAGAAGCACATCATCATTAGAGCCACGCTGAGTAAGGTTCGTCTGATCATAGTCGGTTCACCACAAACGAAACTATCGCAAAAGCTGAGATCGCCACTACTAAGCCAACTAGAGCATATACTACGCCGTTCTTGGCCTTGGCAGTCTTCTCCGGATCACCCGCCGAGGTTATATAGCGCAGGCCTGACACAACAATAACCAGTAAGGCTAGGGCGCCAATTATGCTAAATGTAATAGCAAGTATGGCCTGTATGGCAGCGGGGCCTGTATCAGCCTGCGGCAAATTACCTGCATCAATTTCGGTTGCCTTAGCTACTAACGTGTACAAGAAGTCACTCATATCAACCTCCTATCTTTGCGCCCAAGAAACTGACAAAAGCCACGGCAGTAATGGATATAGCAAGACCGATCAAGGCGTTAACGATAGTGGACTGGGCGCGTGCAGAATCCTCTGCGCTACCCTGACCCTTAATGTACTGAACGGCACCAACAATTATAAAAGCTATGGCAACTAGGCCAGCAATGCGCAGTAAATCATCAGTGACAGCTAGCAAAACCAGCGGTATGTCACTTGGCTCGCCCTTTGCGCCCACACCTGGCAGTATATTAAACGAGACGATCTCGCACTTATCGAAGCTGGACGCCTTCATATAGTGATACCAAGGCACTAAGCCAAAGAAGTCACCGCCTTTTTGGCAAGTATCAGCGGCTACTATTGAAATAAGTGAATTAATCATGGCTTTGCTTAGTTAAATATGCCTCCAGGCACCAGGAATTGCAGGAACCCATACAAGAAGAAGTAGGCAGCAACCGCCACCAACGTCTTAATTATACGCTGCTTGGCTTCTGTGACTTTTTGCGGCTCGCCAGTAGAAGCAGCGTATTGTATGCCGCCAATAATGATTGAAATGGTCGCTATCAAGCCAAACGCCATAGATAGTAAGTTAATCGTGGGATTAACGTACTTGGCTATCAGGTCACAGCCGTTAGAATCATCACAAGCCTTATTGGGGTCAGCGGCAGCGTCATTACACTTGCCGTTGGAGCAGTCAATCTCTTTGCCAGTGTTGGCCGGGGTGACTGGCGTTGTTGAGCTGCTACCAGAGCTACCTCCACCGGAGCTGCCACCACTGGAGCCACCAGAGCTTCCGCTGCCGCCTGAGCTTGAGCCACCACTCGAGCCTGAGCTTGGCTTCGTCTTGGCATCAGCTTTGTAAGTAGTCGAGCCTTTGTTACAGGCATCTTCTAAGATGCCGCCCGGATAATGCTTGCCATTATATAGGGTTGAAGATCGCTGGCTACATGCTTTTCCGGGGGGAACTGGATACTTATAGCCGTCTTTCCAAGCATTTATACAGCCAGTCTTATTTACTGTTATGTTTCTACACCAAGAGCGGGCTGCTATATCTTGTTCGCCAGCACTCTTAGTAGCGGCTGAAGCCGTAGTCGATGCAAACAGAACAAAGCCAAAAGAAGAGACCACAAGAGCAAGCGGCAGTAAGTACTTTAGTTTTTGTTTTATAGCGTTCATTTAATAAAACTATACTATCGGTAATGCTTATTGGCAAGCGACTTAGGCATCTCTGCTCGCAGCTATGTAACAGTTTAACGCTTATGTTATAATCGCAGTAGATATTTAGAGCGTCTGAGAATAAAAATGCAACGGTCAATCACAAAAAGCTTCTCGCCATGAAAATCAAAAAGCTATTCAACAAGAACTGGCTAATGCTGGCAATCGGTCTTGCGCTGCCTTTTGTTTCCTTATTGGCTATTCTGACTCCTCAGACAGCCTACGCTGAGGAATCAAACAACATCCTGTTACTGGTCGGTCAGCATTGTCATGGCCTCAAGAACCTTAGCCATGAATTCAAGGTCAACTCTGGCAATGGCACCAAAAGCATGTGTGATTACCCCGGGGGGGACCGCGACTGGCAAGAAGTCTTGAACAAGGAGCTTGGCTGCACGAACAAGTTGTACTACCAGCACAGCTTTCACACTGACCCCAATGACGACAGTGTAGTAACCAAGAAGTGGTACACCAAGGAAGGGTCTTATAAGGATTGTTATGCGCGGGCTCTGGCGCAATACAACGCTATAGCCGACCCCAAGGGCAAGTGTGCCAAGGCCAAGGATGGTTCTGATAATAACAAGGCCTGTGAGAAGATGGAAGACCATCTGCACAACGCTTTGGGTTGTAGCGACAGGATGTTTAAGAAGACGGGCGACTATTGGTCCCCGCAGCCAGGTGTTCTGACAAACTGCAAGACGCAGATCGACAGAGTCGGCGCGGTGCATATTGTGATAATTGGGCCGGACGGTAAGGCCATCGCTAACCCGGACGCCATCAGCAGCGCTGCGGTTGCGGCTACAGATGCTGGGGGCACCAGTGGCGGCGGCACGACTAAAGATCCGTCTATAGGCTGCGAAGTCGGTGTATCAACAGTTCTCAACCCCCTCAATTGGCTGCTATGTGGAGCCATCTTGGGTCTTAATGCCGTAATCACGCAACTAGATAATGCTATAACCAGTCAGCTATCCGTTGGTACTAAGGGTAATTCGGATAATCCTAATGAGATATTCACCGATGATAGTGGTCACTGTACCGCTGGCAATGCTTGTAAAGCCTACCATGCGGCATGGTTATCCTTCCGCAACATAGCCCTGGGCTTGATGGTAATCGCCGGTCTGATAGTACTTATAGCTCAGGCTCTTGGTATGGAGATACTGGACGCCTACACGATACGCAAAGTCCTACCTAGACTTCTGATAGCAGCTCTTGCTATTACATTGTCGTGGGAGTTGATGCGCTTCTTCGTAACGTTCACCAATGACCTTGGCTACGGAATCAGATACCTGATCTACCATCCATTTGTAACGAATGGCGTCGGTCATGTGAGCATCGATCTTAATAATCCTCAGGAGTTTATAAGTGTGCTGCTTGGATCTATCGCATTACTGGCCTTCGGCAGCTTTGGTGTACTGACTTTTGTCGGGGCAGGTGCCTTAGCAGTCTTGGTAGCTTTCGTAGTTCTGATGCTGCGCCAGATACTGATAATTATGCTGATAATTATGGCGCCGCTTGGTATTGTGGCCTACATCCTGCCTAACACTCAGAGATTCTATAAGATGTGGTGGGAAACCTTCAGCAAAGCCCTGTTAATGTTCCCGTTAATTGCAGCCATCATCGCTACCGGCCATGTCTTCTCGGCTATAGCTGCACAGAACAAGAGCAATGTCTTGAGTCAGATAATCGCCTTCGTAACCTACTTCTTGCCGTACTTCATAATACCAATGACCTTCCGATACGCCGGTGGCATGATGAGCGGTATGGCTAACGCCGTCAACAGCCGCGCCCAGCCCGGCTTCGCCTTCTTGCAGAAACGACGCGGCGAGAACACTCAGCGACGTATTGCGCGTGCTCGCGCTGGCAAGCTCTGGAACTCTGAATTCGGCCGCTTCGGCCCCGTTCCCGAGAGTCGTTTTATACCGAAACGGTTCCATGGCAAGCAGACCGGTATTGGCCAGTTTGGTAGCAGAGTAGCGGAGTGGGGTCTAGATGCCGACGAAATGGTGCCTGGGGCTCTTGGTGTTGCAGGCGTACCAGGCTTCAAGCGCTTCGCGGCTAAGGCCGAGAACCAGATCGATAACGCCGCCATCGACCACAGCGTCAAGGCCTACCAAGAGATTGAGAACAAGGGCGGTATGCACCGCGAAGGCTGGCGTGCCTTGTCTGGTTCTTATCAAGGATACAATGAAACCACTACGCAGCGCCTGATGGACGCGGGCTTTATTGACAAAGACACCGGTGTCACCCGTGCTGTAGGCTCTCTAGGTGATGTCGATAAGCTAACCGAAATACTGGCGCAAGGTGGCGCCAAGGAACAATTGGGTGCCCAAGGCCTCCGAACTGCCCGAGGTACATTGGCTACCATTAACGGCGACCCTGAGATGTTCCGTGCCGATATCCAGACCATGGGCGCCCTTGGACTGTCGGCTGGTGGTTGGGCTGACCAAGAGGATCTTACGGCTATTGGCAACTCTATAGCTGCTGGTCATGGCAAGCTTAAGTCCCGAGGCACTGCCTATGCGCAGCGCGTAGTCAAGAAGGCGTCTGACATTAACTCCGGCAAGCGCCCCGAAACAAGATTCGGTCACGGCGTCATGATAGACGAGAAGACAGGCAAATACTACTCTGTATTTGATGAGAATCACTACACAGGCAAGGTAGCCAAGGACAACATCATGAGTATCAAGAACTCCGACTGGTCGTCCTCTAAGTCAGAGGGCGTAAAGGCAGCACACAAATCTCTCGCTCACTTCGCCAGTGAGGTTGATCCTGCGACTGGCAAACTATCGACTGACGCCAGTTCAATTCGCGACATAATCAGATACAACGCTGGGCCTCATTCCTATGGTGATCCAGGCGCAAAGGCAGAATGGCTTAAGATCGCTGATGAGCTTAACATTATGAGCGAGATTCCAAGAGCAGACAGCCAAGACCCGAACGACTTAGCCCACCTTAATGCTTTGAAGAAAGCGCCAGAGCCCAAGCCAACAGATCCGGTACAACCACCCATGTAATGAGTGGTTGCTAATATTTACAGTAGTATAAGCTTGACTTAGAGCAAAATTTAAGCTATAATGTACGTAGGTTAATAAAAATAAAATCTACATCCATGTCAGAAGAACTCGTACCATACAATCCAGACCAGCCAACGACCGATAACTTACCGGCTGTTGTTGGCACTGAGATTACTCGGCCAATGCCCACAATCCACATCAACGTGGCGCATGCCGAAGCAACGACTTTGGCAGACCCTAACCGAATATACATCGACCCGTCGCGACCGATCTCAGACCAAGTGACTGAAGACGCAACCAACAGAGGCCGCGAGAAGCTGACCGGCCTAACATGGCAAGAGGCTGGCAAAACTTACGAAATCGCCGATCACGACGCCTTTGCTGCTCGAGTAACAGTTGTTAAGAAATCTAGGCCAAAGATTCAACTCAAAAGCCATGTCAAAGGCGGTCCGACCATAGCCAGAGTAACGACTCACATTCCGACATACCCAGACAATGAACGCTGGACTGTTAAGGTTACAGATGCTGATGGACAGCCGGCTGATGTCATAAGCTTCGAGGGCAGTGAACTAGCCGAATACTTCAATCAACCGACCGATGATGGACGTCCAGCCCACGAGCGCCTCGATAGCTTCATTTGGAACAGCCCTGAGCCCCGCAAGTTACAGAACACCATTCAACGCGAGCCAATCGACTTAGGCCCCAAGGAGCCAATCTTCGACTCTCTCGTTAAGGCTCAAGAACAGGCTGGCACATCTAGTCTTGTCGGCATTGGCTGGACGCTGCACGGCGGCAGTCGTCAGCGTATCTCCGAGGATATGACACTTATGGTTGATGGCGATGATGGCCAAAAGCACCCTGTCAGAGCCTGGGTGCTCAAGACATATGGCGATACCGGCGACGTTATACACCAGCGCATCTACAAGGATCACGAGCTGCAAAAGTACGTTAACGGCATGAAGAATAAAAAGGGTGATGAGATTCTTATTAAGAACCCGTACCGTGAGCTAGGTCATGTACAGCCGCCTTTTGTGGCCAAGATCGGTAGTCTCGCGTCAACTGGTTTCGTTCTGCACCCTAATTCTGAGCGACCTGACTGGATAGAGAGCGAGCCTACCTCAGAGCCAGACAGGAGAAACCTTATGCTCTCTCAGGAAGAGGCCGAACAGATGCTTAGCTACGGTGACATCAATCTAGATGCAGAAGCGGTTGCTAGAGTACTTGCCGTACTGCACGGTAAGAAGCAGATCGCTAGACACGCAGAAGCTCTAATTCATATTGTGGAGGACGTGGGCAAGACAACTCTATTAGAGGTAGCTGAGAATATCGACGGCCAATTTATGACCGCACTCAATAAGCTAAATATGCAGCCGAAGCCCGAAGACATAAGTCTGAGTTGGATCCTGTGGGAATTGGCAGAGGAGCGTTACTTCGCAGTCCACCCTCAAGAGACCAGAACCATGAGCGCGAAGGATGCCGCGAAGGACAGCAAAGATAAGCACGACAAAAAGAAAAAGATCAAAAGCATTCGTGAATTCGACGAGTTCGGCATCAAGGTTGGCGATCCATTTGATGATGATCCTGTGGAAGCAATGCGAAAGCAGGCCGAGATTGTCGACAATCGACTTGGTCTGGCATTCGCCGAGTCTATTCTTATAGCTACAGAAGGCAAGAACCACATCGTTAAGGATGACAAGGGTCACGAAGGCGTAGTAACTCTGCCTGATACCTATAAGATAGATGTCAAGAAGCTTGAGGCTATGAACCTGCAAGAAATGATCTTACCCGAGCTAAAGGAAGAGCTGTACACAATAACTCGTGATGGCGAACCGCTAGACAGGGTACACTTCGTAAGACTAGGCAAGCTGCTGCGTCGTTCGTTCGCCACAGCCGAAGCCGAAACAGTCGCCTTCGCCGTATAGCCTGTTACCGCTTAAGGTTTGCTATAATTAGGCCAGTATGGCCACATACAAACTAATACAAGACATTGAGGCTGAGGATCATATCCTCGGACCGCTTTCGCTCAGGCAGTTTCTGTTCGCTCTGGTTGCGGTGTTTTTGTTCTACATTTGCTTCATTCTGCTTACTAAGGGTGTGTTCTTTATGTTGGTGGTGTTCTTGCCGCCGGCGCTGTTCTGTGCGTTCTTCGCAGTGCCTTTTGGTCGAGATCAACCGACTGAGATTTGGGCTTTGGCTAAGCTACGCTTCTGGTTCCGTCCAAGGCAGCGAGTCTGGAATCAGAGTGGGGTTAAGGAGCTAGTCACTATTAATGTTCCTAAGAAGATCGAGAAGGTGTTCACTAACGGCCTGGATCAGACTCAGGTTAAGAGTCGACTGAACGCCCTAGCAAACACAATTGATAGTCGCGGTTGGGCAGTTAAGCACGTCGACTTCGGTACTTACTCGATTCAGCCTGATATGGCATCTGATCGCTTGATTAATCTTTCTGCTATGCCGCAGCAAGTTCCTAACTACGAAACCTACGCAGCAGATGATATTCTGGATGCTTCTAACAACCCAATTGCCAAGCAGTTTGACACTATGATTACTCAGTCTAGTCAGTCGCACCGACAACAACTAATTGATCAATTGAACGATGTCGCACCTGCTGCCACTCCTCAATCAAGTACGCCAGCGGCCAACAATACTTGGTTTGCAGGTCAGGCTGCTGCCGCACCTTTGGCTGCCCCTGTGGCCGCAGCGCCAGTTGCCGAAGATCCAACGGCTGAAGCTGAGCTGTCAGAGCAATTGGCCGAGCGAAGCAACACCAGCCACGTGTCACTCAACAATATGCACACCCTCAAGACGGCCGATCCAGCAGCTGGCGCCAGCAACGCCCAAGACGACCAACAAACAGATGAGCAGGCCATTTCTGATAATGCTAGTGCTTCGGTGACATCATCTGGTGACCCTGCTATAATATCCTTGGCGAAGAACAACGATCTTAATGTGTCAACTCTGGCTCGTGAGGCTCAAAAAGCGAAGGGTGGTGGTGACAATGAGGTTGTGGTCTCGTTGCACTAATTAGTCGCAACGAATATGACTCTTCATCACAAAATAAAGGTGGGCTACTTGTAATGAATCCTTCGGCACCAAATCAACCGAATCCGAACCCTGCGGCCGCGCCTGCACCTACTCAAGCACCCCTGATACCTGGACAGTCTGTACAACCCGTAGCGCCTGGTATGGCTGGCGGTCCTGCGCCGTATAATATGCCCGCTGGCCAGCTACCTCCCAAGTCGGCTCCACACCCCAACAGTACCCAGAACTCTCTGCAAATAGCCGAAGTCCGTGACGGTATCGTTATTATGAATGACGGCTCTTTTCGCGCTGTCGTGATGGTGAAGAGCATTAACTTCGATCTGATGAGCCCTCAAGAACAGGAAGGTGTTGAGTTTGGTTATCAGGCATTTCTTAACTCGCTCTACTTCCCGATTCAGATTTTCTTACGCTCTCAGAAGGTCGACCTACGACCCTACATCGAGAAGCTAGACAAGATCCGAACCGAACACGACAACATGCTTCTAGCCCTGCTGATGGAAGACTATATTGGCTACATCGGTAATCTGAGCGAGCAGACCAATATTATGGACAAGAAGTTCTATGTGGTCATACCTTTCTTCCCTGTTGCTGACATTCAGAAGGGCCTAACTCAGAGCAAGAACTTCCTAGGTGGGCTTGGCGGCGTTTTCCGTCCCAAGGAACAACACGTCATCATCAATGAGGCTGACCTAGAAGCCGCCAAGACTGAACTTCGAAACCGCGTACAATCTGTACTGGGCGGTCTTCAGCAGTGTGGAATTCAAGGTTTGCCCCTCGATACTCAAGAGCTGATTGAGCTGTACTACGACAGCTACAACCCTGATACCGCAACGAGGCAGCAGCTCAAAGACTTCGCCAACTTGACGGCCGACATAATCACTAAGGGTGCGGGCGTGGCTCCACAAGAACACCTTAAGAGGGAGTTGCTGTAATGAAAGAATTTCATTACCGAGCGTCCGGAGGACACGTCTAATGTTGGGACGCAAGAAACAGCCGCCACTAGATCCAGTTGTTATGGCTCAAATGCAGCGCGCTCATGAGGAGCAAGAGGTTCAGGCTGCCTTCCAGAAGGGAATTACGGCCCTACGCGACTTCGTCGCCCCTAGTTCTCTGGAGTTTAGTAACACCCACTTCCAGCTAGGTACACGTTACGCTCGAACTTACTACGTCTATGGCTATCCTCGGCAACTCTACACTGGTTGGCTCAGCAGTATGGTTAACCTAGACGAAGTCGTTGACCTTAGCATGTACATTTACCCCGTAGAAAGCCAAGTCGTACTAGAGAATTTGCGTAAGAAGGTGACTCAACTAGAGGCCGGTATCCAGATTGAGGCCGAGAAAGGCAGAGTGCGCGATCCGGGCAAAGAAGCCGCCATCATGGACGCCGAGGAAATGCGTGACAAGCTTCAAGTTGGCGAAGAGCGGTTCTTCCGATTCGGTCTGTACTTCACGCTGTACGCTGGCAGTGTCGAGGAGCTGGAATTCATCGCCCACAAGGTTGAATCGATGCTTGGTCAACAGCTAGTTTATAGCAAGGCGGCGACTTCTCAGCAGGAGCAAGGCCTCAACAGTACGATTCCGCAGATGAGCGACCAATTACAGATTCGTCGCAACATGAGCACTGGCGCCCTATCTACTAGCTTCCCATTCACTAGTGCTGATTTGAGCATGGATACCGGTATTCTATACGGAATTAACATGCACAACTCGGGTCTAGTGATCTTCGATCGGTTCAGCCTTGAGAATGGTAACTCCGTGGTGTTTGCTAAGTCTGGTGCTGGTAAGAGCTTCACAGTTAAGTTAGAGGCTCTGCGAAGCATGATGTTCGGGACTGAAATCTTCATTATTGACCCCGAGAATGAGTACCAGAGAATGTGTGACGCTGTTGGTGGCGCTTATGTGCGCCTTAGCCTTAATTCGGCAACACGGATTAATCCTTTTGACCTGCCTAAGGTAGTTGACTCTGAGGAGGCCGATAATGCTCTGCGTAGCAACCTTATTACTTTGCACGGCCTGCTGAGGCTGATGATGGGTGGCGCTCAAGCCCAAATGCAAGGTGGTGGCGGTGTGGTAGCGCCTGCTCTAGCACCGTCAGAAGAGGCCGACCTCGATGCTGCCTTAATCGAGACCTACGCCAAGGCTGGCATTACTAATGATCCGCTGACTCACAGCGCTGCGCCACCAGCCATTGTTGATCTGTACGACACACTGCTACACATGGGCGGAACTGGTCCACAGCTGGCTCAGAGACTCCGCAAGTATACCAGCGGCACTTTCGCGGGTATCTTTTCTCAACAGAGCAATATAGACATCAACAACCCCTTGGTTTGCTTCAACTTGCGCGACCTAGAAGACGAATTACGACCAGTAGCTATGTATATTGTGCTCAATTACATCTGGAACAAGACCAAATCTGACCAGAAACGCCGCATCCTGATCGTTGATGAGGCGTGGCAGCTCATGAAGTACGAAGATTCGGCTAACTTCTTGTTCAGCCTGGCTAAGCGGGCTCGTAAGTACAACTTGGGGATTACTACCATTACGCAGGATGTTGAGGACTTCATGGGATCAAGAATGGGACGAGCGATTGTTGCCAACGCCTCAATGCAGTTCCTGCTTAAGCAGTCACCTAGCGCCGTTGATGTACTAACTGATGTCTTCAAGCTAACGGCCGAAGAGCGCAAACGACTCAGTCAATTCCCAGTTGGCCAAGGTCTGTTCTTCGCCGGACAGAATCACGTTCATATTCAAGTTGTAGCCAGCCCAACAGAAACCGGCCTAATAACCACCAACCCTGACGAAGTCCAGCAAATTAACGCCGCCGCCGCTGGCGGTGACCTTAACCAGCCACAGGGGACTATTGACCTCGACAATCGCCTATCTCCAGGCAGTGGATAAGCGTATGTTTCGACTGTTCAAGGAGAACATATGACGAACCCAAGCAAGCCTTCTATAAAAAGATTAGCGAGCATGGCGAGAAGCTATATAATACTAGTGTTAGTGTGTGTAACTAAAAATCAACATGGCCAACAAAGTTTACGATCCACAGTCAGATGAAAGACGAGCGCCCCTAAGACAACCTTCCGAGTCGGAAGCTGTTAATCCTGAGGAATTGCGCGATGCCGAAGAGAATGGAGGCAACGATAGTTCCTACAATCCTGACGGTGATAGTGGCGCCAAGTCCGAAAGTGCCAACGGCCTAAAAAACGCTGAGAAGTCGGGGGGGAAGAGCTCAGGCAGTTCAGGTTCGAGTAGCGGCGGTAACGATGGTCTCTACAATCCCAAAGGCGACGCACCCCAAGGCAGGCTGGCCGGCACACGCAACCGACTGCAAGGGGCTCGTGCCCAGTTCAAGAGGCTCGGCAGCAATAAGTGGCTCTTGGGCGGAACCGCAGGAGCTACGGCTGGCCTTGTGGCCTTATTAATACTATTTGTAATGTTCATTGGCTCTCTTAAGATCCCTCATCTGGTTGAGAACAGCATGGTTTATCAATTTGCTCGGGTTACACGACAAATGTCTCTTAATAGTCGTAACATTACGAGTGAGAAACTTGCAATTGATGCCGCAGATGACCGTGTCTGGAGCAAGATTAAGGATAAATACGGTAGCGGAACAGGCAAGGCCAAAGATCTGCACGAAAAATTAACAAATAAATTCTCTCCAGCCAAAATAGCGGCTAACTACGATGAAGGCGGGCACTTCAAGCCAATATATGACGATGGAAAAGTGTTTAGAGGTCCTAGGCTGGTTGCAGTACAGCTAGACAATGTATCCTACAAAGTCGACTCGCCGACAGGTCTAGGCAAATACATACCTGGGGTCAGGACAGTATACGCCGCCAACAGCGCCAAGGAGATAGCCCCCTACTTGAACGAGTCGATGAAGCTCGACGGAATTGGCCCACTTGTTCGTGGACGTGTCATGAATCAGATGCGCCAACAACTAGGTATCGGCTTGGTGGCCTGGAAAGTCGGTAAGTATCAGGGTTTGACGCCCGATGAAGCCAAGCTGCAACAAGCCCGCGACTTTAATACAGCCGTGGCTAAGGACGAAGTAACCCAAGCAAAAACCACAGACCTAAAGACGGCAGCAGATGAATCTGACAAAACTCTCAAAGAAGACATCAAAGACGACAAGAAGCTGGCTACTATAATGAAAAACCGTGGCGTCGATCCGAATGTTGTTAGCACGGTCGAGAAATACGTAACCTCGGGTGGCGGCATAGTTAGGGGTATCGTTTCGTTCATATCACCTGTCTACAGTGTTGCTTTGCCGGTGTGTCTTATTTATGACGGTTCGCTCCAGAGCAACGGGCCAAACATGGACGCCCAACAGAATCAACTTAGAAGAACTGCCAATTACGCCAATACGATGGCTGGCCAGCAGAAGCATGGCTTCGATGCGGAGACTGGGGGCGTGGGAGCTGCCAATGAACAGTTTGGAGACATCGCTAGTAGTACGGCGCTAGTACGTGCCAGCGGTGGTAAGGTCGATACCTCCAGCTACCAGAGCGCTCAAGCTTCGCCCTCTGGGGACTATACGATATTCGATGCCACGTTTGGTTCTGGGAGCACAGAGGTCGCCGATTCCGTTAACTTTATCGCCGACAATACATGTGGAATATTTACTAACGTGTACGCCGGCATTGGGCTTGGGATTGTTAGTCTTGGCGGGTGTTTCATTGCACCCGAGGGCTGTCTAGGAGCTAAGGCTGTCGAGGAGGGCGCCAACAAGTTTCTAGGTCGATTGGGAGGCAAAATTGTAGAGAAGATAGCCAGCGAGCAAAAGAGCCAAAAAGCGACTGCGCTTGGAGGCATAATTCAGGATGGTGTTAAGAGCGGCGGCAAGACAGTCCTAGCTGTTGGGGGCGCAACTTTGCTGGCTCGTTCAATAGTCTATAGCCACGCCAACCAAGCTCATACCGGCCTTCAGCAGGGGAAAGACTTAGCCGACGATGTAGATAACGGCAACAACTTGGACGGCAGTGCAGTTATGCAAAGAGGTTTCTTCGGACGTCCCTTGACCGATAAGGAATCAGCCCAAAGTGCCAGAACTGATCGTGAAGCGCTTGTGCGACAGACTCAATCACAGAACGCTTTCGAACGCTACGCCAGCATCAATAATGCCCAGTCTCTAGTGAGCCGCCTAGGGCTTATGTCTAGCCATTACACGACCGGCACGATGCCTTCAAGTTTGTTCAGCTCACTAGCCTCACTGCTAAGACCGCTTAATTCAATTGGCAGCATGTTTGGCTCACTATTTACCACGCCCGCTCTTGCCGACAACGGCAACACAAGCGCTAATACGAACTACGGCAATGTGCTTTGGGGCTTCTCTGATAGTGAGCTTGCCTTAATCAAAGGTGACCCTAGCTATAAGCCTCTTGAGAATCAGAGGATTCTAGATGACAACATCGGCAAGGAAGACGCCATTGGCGTTAAGTATGGTGGTTGTTTTGATGGCCAAAAGGGCGTTGGTAGCATGTTGGCCGAGGGAGAAATTGTTCGAGATGCTAACGGAGACGTTGTTCGGGGTAGCGGTCTATGTTCGCCCGATAATCTGAGCTTCAAGAGCCCCGATGATCTAGCTATTGATTCTAGCCCTGACACTACGCATAGTCGTGATCTTATCTTCCGATATCGTGTGGCTCATGGCTACGAAACATCCCTGGATCAGTTAATCACCCAACAGACGGTAACCGAATGACAAGAGCAAAAATAATTCTTTATCGACTGTTTGTCGTTATGTGCCTGTCGGTGATGTTGCCGGTTCAAATGGCCAGTCAGCCAGTAAGCGCAGTTAGCCAGAATGATATTGACTGTGCGAAAGCTGGCGGCATTAGCGGCACCTGTGCATATCAAAAATGTTCGGTGGCGGGTGCATCGGACTCAAACGGAGACTCTATAAGCGGCGACTTAAAAACCCTGGCTCAACAGATTCTGGACAGCTCGAAGATTAGTTTCGATTATGGGCCTAACGGCGACACTGGCAAGCAGTTCAAGCGACTAGCAGCCGGCCAAAAAGCCCAGACAGATACTGGTAGAGAGGTAGATGTCCAGCCAATTATACTTATAACAATTCTTCATATCTCCCAAAGTCACAAGGTCAATATTAGCGCCCTGACTGATGGCTCCTCGCACACCGCCCCAACCAATCCTCACGGTAGCGGCAAGGGTGTGGACATAAATATCTTGGATGGTAGCCACAATAATGGCTCGGACGCTGTAGCATATAAGATAATTAATTCCGCAGCCGAGGTTCTACCGGCCGGTTCGAGATTCGGTATGGGTAATGGTCCGTTTGGGTCGAAGACAATTTCAGGCAAAAAGTTTACTTCCTTTGTTGATGCTCCGAATCACGTCCACATTGACGTACTTGGGGTTAGCCAGGCTGACATAGACAAAGCCGTTCAGGCAGCAGGAGGATCAGGTGGTGGCACAGCAGGAGCAGACACAACTACCTATACCTATAAAGCGGAGGGCATAATCCCCAAAAGCGGCAAAACTGTAGTTGCCTCAACTTTTGGTGGCGAATACACTGGCGGCAAGTGGAAGGCTACCAATGACAAACAAAACCCAGGCGGCAAGGGAAACGGCAACGACGATAATGGTGCGGGGAATACTCCGACTGGCATTGTTGGTCACGCTGGTTTTGCCGAGCTTAGCGTCAATGTTGGCTCTGGAGACTACTCAGCCCTTGGTGGGCTGCCTGCGCACACAAAGCTGCAGATAACCTACAAGGGCAAAAGCGTTATTGCCGAAAAGCTTGACGTTGGAGCTGGGGGCGATGCACACCCATTAATTGACCTGTGGTGGGAGACCGCCAAGTTATTGGACTTCACTACTGGTAACGGCAAGGTTAAGCTGCGTGTTGTTCCTGACTCTACTCCAACAACTCCCGTCGATGGTAGCGCGACAGACACTGGTGACTCAGAAGATGATGCGGCCACCGGCTGTTGTCCAGTTGATCAGGCAGAGGACACTGACGGCACCAGTCTTGTAGGCAAGACAAAGGCCGAAAAGGCGTTCAACTACTTCGTTGGACAACACTCGCTATCTCCAAAGGTTGCTGCTGGAATTGTCGGTAACATGATGACCGAGTCTGGCGGCCAAACCGAGGAACTAGACACTCACGCACATAATGATATTTCCGGAACTCACGACGGCATCGTTCAGTGGAGCACGAGTCGATGGGCCGGTCTGAAAGCCCACGAAAAAGGCAAAAACCCGTATAGCCTGACAACTCAATTAGATTATGTCTGGTACGAACTTGATGAGGGTGGCTATAAGTCGGTCCTTAAGAACATGAAGAGCGCCTCGAGTGCCGCCGGAGCAGCGACCATATTCAACAGCCAATATGAAGTATCTGGGGATAATTCCGGTCACCGAGAGTCCAACGCGACCAAACTGTTCACCAAGTATGGTGGTGGTGCTTCACCGGCCACAGTCGACGGCAGCGAAGACGGATCGGATAGCGGCTCAGCTTGTCCATCAGGGGACGGTAGTGACGATGGTAGCGCCAACATGAAGCGAGCTATCCGGGTAACCAGCAAGGGTAAGTTCATAACTTTGCCTAGTAAATACTCCTGCCCTGGCCGAACAACGAGAATCGACTCTCGAATTGCCGCCGACATCGCCTATCTCGTCAATCACTACGACATGTGTGCTGATGATGGATTAGCTGATGGCCACAAGAGTCACGGCGCTGGCCTTGGCGTAGACATGAGGCCCAAGAGCGGCAACTCCAAGCAAACCTGGAAAGAGACGGTCGAGCAAGCCGCTCGTGATATGGGCTGGTATGGCGATGGGGCTTCGGACAGTAAGGGCTCGAAGTCTGGCTGTGCTAGTTATTCTGGCTATGGTTCTTGTGGCTACGCTGGCCACTCTGACAAGTTTGCCAAATGGGTCCGCTGGATAGGTTATAACGGTGATGTTGATCATGGCGATCCGTGGCATGTTTTTGGCGGTTCTTATGCTCATATTCATATTGGCTGGGACACGCCAAACCATGATGGAGCTGCGCCAAGCATCATTGCATCGCCGAGAGCCTCAGTTTACGCTTTCCCAGCCCCAGTACCGGATGACTTAGAAAGCTTGGTGGACTAGACTATGAATATGAGCCCTTTGGTCAAAAGATACATAACGGTGCTGGTTGTGGTTGTGGTTGGATTTTTTGTCTTCACGGCTGTGTGGCGCTACTTGCATACTGGTCGCTTGGTGATAACAACCGCCAACCCCAGCAGCTATATAACAGTTAAGTCGGCCGAAGACGACCAAAAGAACAACAAATCCGTGCTAGGACAGTCTCAAGGGCAAATCAGGATAAGGCTACCTGCTGGCAAATACGTAGTAAGCATTCAGGGCAACCGGGCAATTCTAGTTAGCAAACTCGTGGAGGTTGAGGCTCGAAAGACCCTCTACTACGAACTGAAGACCCCGCTTATTGGTGCCGCCGAGCCGGTTGCGTCTGTTGACGCACAAAACCTGGTGGTTAACGGCAGCCGGTTGCGCTATCTTGACAACGAGAGCGACAATCTAAGCGAAATATCCAGTCAGAATCCCGTGCCTAGCGCAATCTCTGGCAAGTCTTTTGAGTCAGTGACGTGGGCTGACACAGGCTACGGTGTTGCCGAAGACGAAAGCGGTCGATTATATGAAGTCGACGAGGGCACTCTTAGAGCCATAACCCTGCCCAAGACTTCCTCCAACAAAGATAAGGTTATCTATGCGGTGGCTAGTAACCACCGTTTATATGTAGCGATTGGGTCTGATATATACACAAGCCTTGGTTCGAGCCTTAAGAAGATTTACACAACCGAGGTTGGGGCTCCCGTGTTGGCGGCTTCGCCCGATAGGCTGGCCATAATAAGCACCCCCCAGTATGGAGACGGTGAAGATCAGCCGGGCTTTGTTGAGGTCATAAGCAATAGTGGCCGCAAGCTAGCGGAAAGCCCAGCTCAGGCTGATCAAGCTGTTTGGTCGCCTGACGGAAGTAAGTTAGTGGCCGTAAATTACTCGGGCGGTAGTCGCGTATATGACTCAAAGCTTAATGAAATAGTCGAGCTACCAAATCGCAGCATCAAAACAGCCGCTTGGTCTGGCAATAACACCGTTCTGTTTGGTGTCGACAATGAGCTGTGGTCTTATGGTGTAGGTTCTGGTCAAGCTCGTGTTCTAGCAACAGTGACTAAAGGTGATGTTCTAGAGATTAGTGTTACTCCCGATCGGTCATTTGCTTACTTGATAACCAAGTCTGAAGAGGGCTCGGCGATTAGTCGGTTTGGTCTCAAAGATCAAAAACCCGATGAAGTCACTGGGCAACTAGACATCTTTTTGCCCCTTAACTTATTGGCTTGTAATGTTAGTTACACTAATTTTGCTCAGCCAGTAATCATACTCCAGCCTTTCTCTCCAGACTCAATTGAGAACTGTCGAAGTGCGGCCACCTCTACTTTAAGTGACTATCAGCTCGATGTTAGCAAGTTACGTTTTGTTGATGGACCTGTGTTTGATCAGACCGACTGATTAACAACCTCTATTAAGCTTTGCGTCCCAAAGCTATAACGTTGCAGTTGTCTGTGAAGTGCTGGGTAACCAAGTCAGCATCAGTAGTGGTTATGAATGTCTGGTAGGGTGCAAGGTAGTCTGTCAGAGCGTGGCGGCGCTTACCATCTAGCTCGCTGAACACATCATCGAGTAGTAGTAGGGGCGCCATGTCACGAACTTTCTCGATAGTTCTTAGCTCGATTATCTTGATAGCCAGGGTGGCAGTGCGGACTTCGCCGCGTGAAGCCGCGTCTTGAGTCGGGTGACCATCGAAGCTTATTAGTAGATCTTCTCGGTGTGGGCCACTACCAGTGAAGCCACGGATCCGATCGTCATCTAGGCTGGTTTCGAGCTTCTTGAGCAATTGCGTCTCGTAGGTTTTGATCGGCCATTTGTGGTTGTAGCTGGCCTCGACTGTGGTTTTGGTCTTGGAAAGCTTCTTGTATAGAGGTCCTATTTCGGTGTTAATTATGTCCGTTATTTCGCTTCTGGCTCGAACTATTTGGCCAGCTAGTTGGCTGAGTCTGACGTCCCATGGGAACATTTGATTCTTAGATGGGGTGGTGGGTTGCTTAAGAAGTCTGTTGCGTTGTGCAAGGGTGCGCTTATATTGTCGGCGCAGGGTGCCATAACCAGCGATTGTTTGTTCTAGTAGGTCGTCTAGGTAGTCTCTTCGTCCGTCTGGTCCACCACTTAGAAGTCTTAGGTGGTTGGGTTCGAAGAGCACTATCGGGAGAGTAGTTAAGGGGCTTAAGCGCTTGTAGGTTTTGCCTGTTATTTCGTATTGTTTGGTGGCAGGATCGGAAGTTATTTTGACGGTTCGAAGGGCGCTGTCGTCACAATGTCCATCTATCCTAGCCCAAGGCTTATCGAACTGTATTAGTTCGCTGTCTTTAGCCCTATATGAAGAACCTTTGGACAAAACCAACACAGCTTCTAGTAGGTTGGTTTTGCCGCTGGCGTTGGGGCCAACAACAATGTTTACACTAGGGCTGAGCTCAAACGAAGAATCGGTAAATGACCGAAAGTTCTGCAGCCTAAGATCAGTAATCATGACTTAATTGTAGCTTGTCGCTTAAACAAACTAGCTCTTAAGGGGCATGACTATATGTTGATAGTCTGGTGAAGCTGGATCACTAAGCAGGGTTGGTTCTAGCTTGCCGTTGAAGCCAAACATAACTTCGTCGCCAGACAGAGCCGACAAACCATCTAGTAGATAACGGGAGTTGAGTGTAATACTGCCACTTCCCTTAACCTTGGCCGGCGCAGTGGCGGTGTTTTCGCCTAGTTGTGACGCAACGGAGCGGATACTGAGCTGTTTGGCTTTCTCGTCTACCTCTATAGTTACACTACCGGCACTCTCGCGAGCGAACAGGCTAGAAACTTTAGTTACATTAACGAAGTCGGCGCGACTTAGGGTGGCTTGGGTATCAAACTTAGTTGGGATTAGTTTCTTGTAGTCGGGATATTTTCCGTCGACTAAGCGAGTAACTAACTCAATATCACCAACATGGAATGAAGCTTGTTGATTGTCATGAGTGATGCTTACTTTTTCTCCGTCGTCGGTGATAACGCGTAGTAGATCCTGCATGGCTGAAGCGGGTATTAGAAGTTGGATGTCTTGCTTGTTAGCGCCTAATTCTTTGTCGGCAAGTCTGTAGCTGTCGGTGGCGGCCATATGGAGCTTGCCTTCATGAGTTTGTAGTAGAACGGCTGTTAGTACTGGTCTTGTTTCGTCGCCAGAGGCTGCAAATACCACTTGTTGTAGTGCTTTCTTGAATAACCCGCCGTCAATTGTCCAGGTCTTCCCGTCTGTTATGGCGGGCATAACAGGGAAGTCGTCAGCCACAATTCCATTAACAACGGATTGGTATTGGTTGGTGGTAACATGGAGTTTGGTTTCTTGGAGGTCTAGCTCTATAACACCGTCAGGAAGGCTGCTTACGAAGTCTTGCATTAGTCTGGCTGGAACAGTTATCGAACCCTCTTTACTAACCTTTGCACCTATGTAGTGGGTTATAGCTATATCTAGGTTGGTGGCAGAAAGACTTAAACGGTTATTACTAGTCTTGATAAGCACATTGGAGAGAATCGGTAGCGTACCTCGGCTGTTAGCAACACGGGCTACTGATCCAAGTGCACGGTTTAGGTTTTCCTGAGTAACTTGTAGTTTCATAAAACCTCCTTCAAGTATTAATAACTAAATTATTTAAATAAAATCGTCGCTCGTTGTTATAGGTGGTGTGGAAAGCGGGTAAAACCCCACCCTTAACAGATGGAAAATCAGCACAAACTATGTGGGATAACTCTCGGATAAGACCACTCATGAGCTTGTAAAACTTGGCTAAACTATCGACAAGCACCCTACTGTACCCAACCAACTCTGCGTATAACCCACCAATTAACCCACTGTTCGTAAACAAACCACCCACAACTATTCCCCAGGTTTTACGCATATAAATGCTCCTTGATTTCACTAATCGCCATTCTTAATGAAGCATCAGTTCTAGCTTCTTCGTCGATCTTGTGTACTGAATGAATGGCGGTGGTGTGGTCTTTGCGACCAAGCTCACGGGCAATCTTAGGGAAGCTGAGCTTCAACTCATTGCGTAGAATATACATAGCGACTTGGCGTGGCACAACAATGTCTTTGTCTCTCTTAGGGCCGACAATGTCCTCGTATGGTATCTGGAAGTGACGAGCTGTGCGTTCAATCACCTGCTTAGCGCTCAAATGCTTAGGCCGCACTTTGCTGACATTAAGCAGACCACTCGCAATCGTAAGAGATGGCTCTAAGCCGCGCATCTCACAATAAGCCATTAATTGATTGAGTGCTCCCTCGAGTTCACGAATATTATTCTGAATATTAGTGGCAAGATACTCCACTACCTCATGGTCTAGTTCGTCGAAATGACCCTGAGCCTTTGTCTGAACGATTGCGCAGCGGGTTTCGAAGTCAGGAATCTGCATATCGATGCTCATGCCCCCAGCGAAACGTGATCTTAGTCGGTCTTCTAGAGTTGGAATATCCTTAGGTGGCTTGTCGGCGCTGATAATAATCTGCTTGTTGGCTTGGTGAAGCGCATTGAAGGTATGGAAGAACTCCTCTTGCATCTTCTCCTTGCCAGCGATGAACTGGACGTCATCAACAATTAGGACGTCAGCAGTTCGGTAATGGCTAGCGAAGGCCGCTGTCTTGCGGAAGCGTAACGCATCGACGAACTCCTGAACGAACTGCTCCGTAGATATATAAAGAACCTTGGCATTAGGATCACGAGCAGCGAGAATGTTGCCAACAGCCTGTATCAAGTGAGTCTTGCCAATACCAACCCCGCCATAGAGGAAAAGCGGATTGTACTTGGTGCCTGGCTGGCTGGCTACGGCTTGGCAGGCTGCAAAAGCTAGCTCATTGCTGCCGCCTACAATAAAGCTGTCGAGAGTGTAGCGTTCATTAAGGCCTTGTCTGTACGAGTGTGCCAATCCGCCGCCCAACGTGCCTTGGGATCGTTTCTCTTGCTCTTGAGGAGTTGAAACTGTCGTGTTGTCGGTTTGTTGAGTCGCTGGGGTGTTCTTGTTGACGCGCGGTCTGTCGGCGTGAGCAGAGATTATCTTGTACTCGATCTGCTTAGACACAAGACCGTTCTTAGCAAGAGTTTCGGTTATTACTTCGCCGTATTTTCGTTCCAACTGCTGCTTGATGAAAATATTATTAACACCAATGGTAATAGTTTCGTCGGAATGGCCCAGCAGACTGGTGCTCTTGAACCAAGTCACAAAATTCCCGTGCGAGACCGATAATTCAATCTCTCCTAGAACCGCTTGCCACAACGCGTCTTGCTGCATACCTCTCCTCTTAGTAGGATCTAATATACGGCACTTGACCTAAGTTTTCCACACCCAATTAAACTTTCTCTGTAACCGCGCACAAAACCACCGACCAGATAGACACTTATACACAGTATTTTGTATCATCTGTTAATGTGTGGATAACCAAGTGAGTTTGGGGGATAACCCCACCCGATTAGCGGGTAAGCATTGTCAAAACCACATAGTCGTTCAATTATTTGGGTTGCCGAACTTGATTTGTTTTTGGTGCGCTGCTTAGTCGCAGCCAGCTGCTTTTTACCCGTCGAGATTAGTCAAGGATATTAAACTGATACACTTTGTGTACCTGATTGATACATTAAGTGTATCAGTTTAAGCACCCCAACCTTATGCATGGCGGCAATTAGGGTGACTGAGAGACGCACAATCCGTCAAGTTCCATAAGACTTTACAAACAGGGGTAAGCAAGTTATAATTGTCTACAACATTGAATCAACAATAGCTAAGTAAGGAACCCCAAATGCCAAAGCGAACCTACCAACCCAAGAAGCGTTCACGTGCCCGCGAGCACGGTTTTCTTAAGCGAATGGCCAGCAAAGCAGGCCGCAACGTACTCAAGCGCCGCCGCACTAAGGGTCGCGCCAAACTAACTGCGTAGACATGATTAGTGTCGCTCACCGCTTCCATGGCTATGGTAGCTTGCGCGGTGTCTATCAGGGTGGACAGACTGTTCGTGGCTCGCTACTGAGCCTCAGATTTCGGAATCGTGGCGCTAACAAGCCATACCGGGTGGCCGTGGTGGTTAGTCGCAAAGTCAGCAAGTCAGCAGTAGTGCGGAATCGCATAAGACGCCGTATATACGAAATCATTCGCCAGTCTGAATCGATCATTGCGCCTGGCACTGACCTAGTAATTACGGCCTTCGACGATAAGTTAGCCACAATTGAAGCTGCGAAACTCCAGAGCGCCACCCAGGAATTATTAAACAAAGCCGCTGGGCAAGTCACAAAGTAGCCCGCAAACATCGGTCAGACGTGCTATAGTAGAGAGCAAATAACGTAATAAGGGAGTCCCGAGACCCATGTTTACGACATTTATTGTCCAGCCACTGTTCAATCTATTGGCCTTGATATATGCAATTTTGCCAGGCCATAACTTCGGCTTCGCGCTGGTAATCTTCACGATCATTATCCGTTTGGCCCTATGGCCGATGGTTAAGAAGCAGCTGCATCAAGCAAAGGCCATGCGCAAACTTCAGCCAGAAATCAAGAAGATCAAGAAGGCCTCCAAGGGCAACAAAACTCAAGAATCACAGATGTTAATGGAGCTCTACAAAGAGCGTGGCATCAACCCATTCGCAACCTTCCCAACCCTTATAGTGCAGTTTATTATTCTGATTGGTTTGTACAGCGGGTTGAACAAGTTGATACATGACCCGAGCGCTCTAGTGACGTTCACTTATCCTTTTGTCCACAACTTACCTTGGATGCAAGAACTGGCTCACAACATTCACCTGTTAGACAACACTCTTTTTGGTTTTGTTGACTTGAGCAAAGCTGCTCTACCAAAGGGCGGCGGCATCTACTGGCCAGCCATGCTCTTGGTGGTCGGCAGTGCCTTTGCACAGTATTTCCAGACCAAGCAGCTGATGCCTAGCGCCAAAGACGGCCGTAGTCTACGCACCATTCTCAAAGAAGCTGGAAGTGGTCAAGCAGCCGATCAATCCGAGGTCAACGCGGCAGTCATGGGCAGTACGCGATTCTTACTGCCAGTCATGATATTCGTCTTCACAGTTAGTCTCGCCTCAGCACTTAGCCTTTACTGGCTAGTCGGCGGCATCGTAGCCTACATTCAGCAGAGTATTGTGCTCAACAAAGACGAGGAAGAAATGGAAGCTATCGCCGATAAGCCTGGCAAAAACGTCGACAAAATTCCTGAAGCCGAAATCGTTACTAAGAAGACCAAAACCTCCAAGGCTGCCGCAGGCAAGAACCAGCCCAAAAAGCGGAGGAAAAAGCGATGAACAGCTCAATGGAAGATGCCATTCAATACGCCAAGAAATACCTAGAAGACTTACTCTCCTTCTTTGGCCTTAACACCGACGTTAACGCCACTAGCGACGATGAAGTCATACAACTCAACGTGCCCAGCACGCACCTCAACGGTTTCTTAATAGGTCAACGCGGCGAGAACATGCGCTCCTTGCAATACTTGACCAGCACTGCGCTCAAGAACAATGACTACGAGCATAATCGCGTTAATGTGGACATCGCTGAGTATAAGAAGCAGCGAGCCGACCGTCTGCGCGATCGTGCCGAGGAGTGGGTTAAGCAAGTACGTGACACCGGTGAGTCTATGGATCTTGAACCTATGAACGCCGCCGATCGGCGTGTTGTCCACCAGCTGGCCGCTGAGTACAGTCTATCTAGTGAGTCGGCCGGTGATGGGCGCGACCGTCACATTGTTCTCAAGGTATCCAAATAGCCATAAGTGATGGCAGGTACAGCAAGTAAGCCATCATACTTTAATAATCACCACAAATTTAGTTATTTGGATGGGCTTCGAGGGACAGCGGCCTTAATAGTTGTCTTCCACCACATTACGCTATGGTTCTATCCAGCCATGGCAATAGGCTTGCAAGCAAATGCCCACAGTCCCTCAGAGGTTGGACTATACAAGTTGCCTATTAACATTCTCTGGAATGGCAATTTCGCAGTCTGCATTTTCTTCGTGTTGAGTGGATTCGTCCTAAGCTATAAGTTTCTAGCGACTGGTGATGCAAATGTTCTAACATCGGGTGCGTTTCGCCGTTACCCCAGGCTGGTTATACCGGTAATTGGCTCAATACTGATCGGCTATCTCTGCGTTAAGTTTAATCTCCTATGGAACGATGAAAGGGTGCTACTCACCAGAACATCTATAGAAATACAGCAGCTGTGGACACAGACAGGAGGCCTGCTGGCCGCACTGGGGCAGGGCTTCTTCGGCATCTTTACCCACCAAGTCCAGCTTCCGCAGCAGTTCAATGCCGTGCTTTGGACTATGTATTTTGAGTTTGTAGGCTCTTTTATTGTTTTTGGGTTGCTGGCTCTTTTCAGAAGTATTAAGCTCAGAAAGTTTGCTTACCTATTTCTGGCGATCCTATTGATTAATACTTACTTCATAGCATTCATATTTGGTATGATTTTGGCCGAACTACATACAGCAAAAAAGGATAGGTTGTTTACTTCAAAACCACGTTGGGGCGCCCTTGCGCTATTTATAGGGTTTTTGCTGGGGACAGTACCTTATCCAACAGTTGATGTTACTAGCTATCTAGGACTTACTAGCAATCTTTTGCTAACAGTTCAGACAACACAGTTTATGCACATCTTCGGGGCAGCTCTGATCATATACGGCTTGGTGTCCACTCCTGCAGTCCAAAAACTGTTTTCGTTTAGACCGGCGTTATTCCTAGGAAGGGTGTCCTTCTCCCTATACCTACTGCACACATTCGTTATAGCAGTATTCTCCAAGCGGTTCTTCGTATACTTAGTTGAAAGTCAGGGTGTTTCTTACAAAGCCAGCTTTATATTAACAGGACTAATTACTGTAATCGCGTCCCTTGCCGTTGCTTACGTATACACAATATATGTTGACGAGAAGGCTATAAAGCTCTCACGACTTCTGTACCAAAAGGCGACGTCCTCATGAGCGATTAGTCACTAAGGGCCTTTTTGTAAACGGCCAAAGTTTGTTCGGCTGTACGCAGCCATGAATATTTAGAAGCCTGAGTCTTGCCTTCATTAACCAGAGATTCGCGCAACGCCGCGTCTGTCAGCACTTCGTTGATGGCATCAGCCATGGCTTGGATGCTTAGTGGATCGAAGTAGTGCGCAGCCTCACCATAAACCTCAGGTAGGCAAGTGGCATCGCTGCTGACCACTGGTGCGCCATGAAGCATAGCTTCCAAGCCAGGTAGTCCAAAGCCCTCGCTTAACGAAGGGAAGACGTAGGCCGCCGTCTGCTCATATAACCAGCGTAGCTGTCCCTCACTAACAAAGTCGGTGAAGAACACGTTCTTGATAGCTTGGGTCTCGACAGACGCTTCAACGCGGCGGTAGTTAGCGTCTTTCTTGCCTGCCAATACCAGAATCAGATCTGGATGCTGTCCTTTGAGCGAGACAAAGGCTTCGATCAGACGTTCTAGGTTCTTGTGGGGGGTTGGTCGCCCAACGTACATTAAGAATTGTTTGCCCTCAAGTTGAGGTAATGTCTCGGGCTGATCGCTAATAGCATCGGCGGCCTCGTAAGTCACTGTGACCTTGTCAGGATTGATGCCGCCGAAGCTCACAACGTCGTCTTTGACGAACTGAGAGGGTACGATAACGTGAACCGCCTTCCTGGCCGCCCGAGCTACAACCCACCCATAAACTCGCTGCTTAATACGAAAGACAAGGGGATTCTTGTCAGGATTGCTGAATCTCAGCGTAGTCAGATCATGAATAGTTGTCACCACTCGGCCACGATACAGTATTGGCTGCTGTGCGAACGCGAAGTGCACAAGATCGGCTTTCAGTCCTCGAACTTGCCTAAGTAAGCCAAGTTGCTCACCGAAGCTGAACTCCTTGTAAGAGCACTTTACCCCAGAAAAGTTACGATTATTGGGCGTCCAGCCGTCCATATCTTGTGGCTTAAGAAGAACACTATAAGCATTCTCCTTATCAACTTGCTGCAGATAATGAAGTAATCGTTCCACATAGCGACCACTGCTAGTGCGTAGTTCGCGGGCATCGACGGCAATTTTTGTCATAGACCTATATTAACCTGTCAAAAATCTAAAAGTAAGAGGCAGACGACAACCCACCTCAAATGTTATACTGTTGCATAGCTACAAATTCTAGACGGAGGAAACAAAACCAATGGCGAAAACTGCACTAATTACAGGCATTACCGGCCAAGACGGTTATCATCTAGCAGAACTACTGAACGCCAAAGGTTACGAAGTATTCGGCATCATAAGGGGCCAACAGAACCCTAAGCGCCGCCGCGTAGAAGAAGAGCAGCCGTACATCAAGCTGATCGAAGCCGATCTTGTAGATCAGTCATCACTAGTGCGTGCCATAGAGCTATCTAAGCCAGATGAGATTTATAATCTTGCGGCCATCAGCCATGTCGGCTATTCATTCAAGACCCCTCAGCTCGTAGCAGATGTTACCGCCAAGGGCGTACTGAACATGCTAGAAGCCATTCGCCAGACAGGCGCTGCCAAGACAGCTCGTTTCTATCAAGCCTCTACTTCCGAAATGTTCGGCGGCCTAGATTACAACCGACCAGGCAAAGGTTACGACGAGGACGCCCTATTCCACCCCAGAAGCCCGTACGGCGTCGCTAAGCTCTACGGACACTGGATCACCAAGAACTACCGCGAGAGCTACGATATGCACGCCAGCTGCGGTATATTATTCAATCACGAAGGCGAGCGCCGCGGCCTCGAGTTTGTGACTCGCAAGATCAGCAACGCAGTTGCCCGTATTCACCTTGGCAAGCAAGACCACATCGAGCTTGGTAATCTAGAGCCTAAGCGTGACTGGGGCTACGCTGGTGATTATGTCGAAGGCATGTGGCTAATGTTGCAGCAAGAAAAGCCCGATGACTACGTACTGGCAACCGGCGAGACCCACTCCATCGGCGAATTCCTAGAACTAGCCTTCAAAGAAATCGGCATTGATGACTGGAAGCCTTACGTTAAGGAGAACCCAGCCTTTATGCGACCATCCGAAGTAGACATTCTGCTCGGCAACCCCGAGAAGGCCGAAAGAGTTCTTGGCTGGAAGCGCCAAGTCGACTTCGAAGGACTAGTTAAGCTCATGGTTCAGAACGATATCGGTCTAGAATCTGCTGGCAGCCTGCGCTAAGTTAGTCTCGACTGCGCCAATCCGCAATTACGTCAGCTAGAGTCGTTTCGATAGTTATGGTTGGTTCCCAACCAGTGTCGTTAGTTAGCTTCTGGTGACTGCCGTAGACTTGAGGATTATCTGAGGGCCGCATTCTGGCAGGATCGGTCTTGATCTCGGGTGTGCTCTCGGTCAAAGCCAACAGGCCATCAAGAATGATGTGGCCACTGCGGGCCTGCCCTGAGCAAATGTTATATATCTCGCTCGGTTTGCCTTTCTCCAGGAGTAATCTGTAGGCTCGGGCGATGTCACGCACGTCGGTGTAGTCACGCTCGGCATCCAGATTACCAACTAAGATTTCTTGCTTGGTGCCCTTCTCAACTTCAACTATTTGGTTGGTTATATCAGGTACGATGAAGCCCAATGCTTGACCAGGACCAATATGGTTGAAAGGCCGAGCAATAATGCATTCGAATCCGCGCGACTGGTAGTAGAGTGCCATCTGCTCCTGCCCAATCTTGCTAACCGCGTAAGGCGAATTGGCCAGCACCGGCGAAGCTTCTGTCAACGGCAGCTCGGCCTTAGAATCGTACAAGTTGCCGCTACTAATAATTAGGAAGCGAGGCGAAGCCTTCTGGGCTAGGGCAGCCTCGAACAGATTAACCTGGATGCCAATGTTGGTGGACATATACAGCATAGGCTTGCCGAATGAGGCTTCGACGGCCGCTAGCCCGGCCAAATGAATAACACCGTCAACATCACCGAAGTTGATGCTGCTAACGGCCTCTGGATCCATAAGGTCTAGCACGAAATATTCGTCAACATTAGCAGGTTTCTCGGTGTTGTTGCCTCCACCTATACCAATAACTCTAATGCCGTTCTCAGACAACTCCTTGATTAGATGACAGCCGACAAAGCCGTTAGCGCCAGTAACTAGAACTGTTTTCATACCTCAAGCCTACCACAGCGACCGAGAGTCGTTACATACTTCATTTGCTCGCTCCTATTCGTTTATAAATTTTATTGGTGTTTTGTTGCCATGAGAAACGCTTCAAGTTGGTCTTGCCCCCAGCAATAAGTTTTGACTGAAGCCGGGCGTCGGACAAGAGATTTTTGAGCTGTTGAGCTAGCTGGTGGGGACTGGCAGAATCAAAGTACAGAGCGGCGTCACCGCAAACTTCACGGAAGATGGCTATATCACTGGCAATCACCGGCACATCATAGGACATGGCTTCGAGTAGTGTCATGCCGAAACCTTCGTACAAAGAAGGCAAGACAAATATGGATGCGGTCTCAAATAGCGCGGCTCGTTGCCCATCTGTTACATAGCCAGTTTGGATTATGTTGGTGCCAGCCTTCTGAAGACTGTCTAGTTCGCTTAGTATTGCATCGTCGTGCCAACCTTTGCCGCCGGCCACCACAAGTGCGAAGCGTTCCTGAAGTCCTGGCTCAAGCGACTTGTAAGCCGCTAGCAGAGTCAGCAGATTCTTGCGTGGTTCAAGGTTGCCCAAGAATAGAATAAACGGCTGCGATATATTAAGCTTCTCTAGCTCAGACTTGGCCACGGCCTCTGAGGGTCTCTTCGCCAACTCGGACGGGATGTGAGTAACTACGATGTCTTGCTCGGTAAGGCCGTAATGCTTGCGCAAGGACAGAGCAGAAACTTCAGAAATTGTTATGACGAACTTTGCTCGCTTGATTGCCTTCGGTACGAAGGTCACTAGATCGTGGCGTGCTCGCTTGCTGACAACTTCTGGGAAGTCCAAGTAAGTCAGGTCATAAATAACCGGCGCACTCGGCGTCTTGAACAGACTCGGCCAACCGATGAACGCAGGGAAGAGATGGAAGTCGGCGCGGCCTTTGATAAGGAGCTCGAAAGGTATTGGTAGCCGCAGTCTTCGCAACAGGTTGAGCACCTTTGCAGGTAGTAGCCGAGTAGGTCTATAGCTTATATTCGGAGCTTGGGGTAACTCAAGATTCTTACATCTACCTAAGAAGTTGCAATAATGTCCAACTAGCTCAACTTCGCCGTAGTCTTTGGCGAGGTTAGTTATCAGAGCTTCGGTGTAGCGAGCAACACCGGACTTGTGATTGTCTACCAAGCAGCTGGCGTCGAAGGCGATACGGAGTTTACGTGAGCTCATTGTGCCACTTCCTCCAGCACCGCCAAAGTCTCCTTCGCCGTCTTCTCCCAATTGAACTCTTTGGCTCTAGCTTTGCCCTTCTTGATCAAATCCTGCCGCAAAGCCTCGTCACTCAACACTTTGTGTAACGCTGGCACCATTGATTCACCGTCTGGGACTAGTAGAGCCGCCTCACCAGCCACTTCAGGTATAGAAGAGTTATCATAAGTCACCACAGGACAACCAGCCTGCATAGCCTCTAGTATAGGCAACCCAAACCCTTCATACCGACTAGGAAACACAAACGCCTGAGCCTGAGCATACAACCAAGCCAGCTCACCATCTGACATGTAGCCCGGGGTGATGACGTCTTGGGCGTATGCCTTATTGCTATCAATGACGTCGTGCCAACCAAGATCACCTAGTTGGCTTTCAAGCCCGAATTCCTTGCCAACAGCTAGTAGCTTGAGGTTAGGGAAGTCGGCCTTGAGTGCATAAAAGTTCTTAACCAAGCTAACAATATTCTTACGAAAGTCTATGCCACCGACGTACAAGAGATATTTATCTAGTCCGAGGTCCTTAATCTTAGCGGTGGTCGTGGCTTCGCTACTGAAGTCACTGGTTCCTAGATGCACAACTCGAATATCTTGCTCATCATCAACCAGCTTCTTGTAGTCTTGCCTTGAAGATTCTGAGATTGATAATAGGCTACGAGCGCGCTTGTACTGCGCGAAGGTTCGAGAATATTTCTTCCAGTACAAGTTACCCGCTAAGGCATTCTTGTGCTTGCGTAGTCCAGAAGCTACTTGCTTCTTCTCCTGATCGCGGAAGAGTAGAGGTATCAAGTCATAGAACACAGCCACACTGGGCACAGCTGAGGGTACGCCTAGCGAAGCATCGTACTGCAGGAACACATCGACGTCTTTGCGGCTAGGTCTAGGTGCGCGGTAAGACGGTAGAACTGATCTGAAGAAGCGTTTGCGGCCGAGCTTCGCACTAGGAATAATCACCTGCTTGCTGCTGGCGAAGCTCCCTAATATAGTTGGTTTGGCTACTCCGCCATCAACATAGAACACCAAGTCATGTCCAGCAGGTGGCTTAGCTGCCCAGACTCTAAGCAGGGCTTCTAATGATTTGCCGATGCCGCGGTATTGGGTTTCACCTTGTAGTGGCCTGACATCAATTCCAATCTTCATGATCGCTTGTCCTTGGCGCTTTGCATCAGCACCGTCAAAGTCTCCTTCGCCGTCTTCTCCCAATTGAACTGTTTGGCTCTAGCTTTGCCCTTCTTGATCAAATCTTGCCGCAAGCTCTCATCACTCATCACTTTGTGTAGAGCTGGTACCATTGATTCACCGTCTGGCACTAGCAGAGCCGCCTCACCAGCTACTTCAGATATAGAAGAGTTATCATAGGTAACAACCGGACAACCAGCCTGCATAGCTTCTAGTATTGGCAAACCAAAACCCTCATACCGACTAGGAAACACAAACGCCCGAGCATGAGCATATAACCAAGCCAGCTCACCATCTGACATGTAGCCAGGGGTTATGACCTGATCGGCTCGCGACAGATTATTGATGACCTTGCGCAGCTTAATGGCGTCTTGTAAGTCTGGTGCCACAATATCCTTACCTGCGATTACTACTTGCGTTTCTGGATCCTTCGACCACAGCTCCTCAAGAGCGCCAACGAATTCTGCTAGACCCTTGCGTGGATCGGCGCCACCTACGTAGAACAAGAAGTTCTTAAGCCCGAGCTTATTAAGACGCTCAGGTATCTTAGTCGGGACAGCCGGTAATTGACCGGCGGCGAGAGGGATAGCTACGACATTCTCGGACTTAAGACGCGGAACCCATTTGACCAGGTCTCGCTTAGAGTGCTCGGATATACTGATGACTCGAGCGTGATTCTTGTAGTCTTGGATTTGCCGCTCTAGAGCCTTCCAGCGGAGCTTCATTCTAGAGTAACCAATAAGATGCCCAGGCGTGTAGCCGCCGCGGTGAACGTGCTGATAAAGATCTTTGTAGATAAAGGGAATAAGGTCGTATATGACACTCACAACAGGTGTTCGCCGAGCCTTGATGCGCTGTGAGGTGTCGATCTGCAACACAACATCCAGCCCAAACCGATCAACCGCCAACGGCTTGGGTAGTAGGAACATGATGCGCACGTACTTAACGGAGCGCAGACTCCAACCAGACCCATAGACATAACTGCAAGTGAACTTCTTGTTGAGAGTAAGCTTGGGCTTAACGGCCGACGGCTTAGAGAGCAGGAAGACGTACTCGTTGTCGTGATCGAGCCCGCTGAGTGTCTCAATCAGCTCGGTAGCGTAGCGGCCAATACCGCGGTGCTGGGCGCCGTCCTCAAGCGACCTAAGATCAATGCCAATCCTCATGACAGCAACTCCTTGGTAACTATGCGTCGACCGAACAATATTCGCCAGACAGCCGTAACAAGTCCTAACCAGAACAACATACGACGACGATAAGCTTGGGCGTGCCTAACGCTAAGGCAATACTCTCGATACTTGCGACGCAAGGCCCCTACTATTTTGCTAGGACTAACAGCCCTTAGTGTGAAGAAAAGCTCGTTGCGATAGAATAGCGGCGAATCATATATATGACTGTAGGCTTTGGCTCGGGTGCCGCCCTCATGAGCCGCTAGATGCAGTATCTCGGCTCGTGGTTCGTAATAAATCTTCATGCCGGCGCGTACCATCTTAAGAGACATGTCGCTTTCCTCACGGAAGGCGTTGAAGTAATATCTGCTGTCAAACCCGCCAACACTCAGGGCGTCCGCAACCTTGAGCGAATGATTGCCGCCAGGGAATGAGTTGGTATAAGCCGCTTCGGTGGCAGTGAAGACGCCGTGCGAGATCGCATATTCATCAAACCTTAGAACTTCCTTCTGGACGGGGAAGCCGTCTTGCATAACTCGCCCACCAACGGCGCTAGCATCAGGATGTTCGTCGAAAGCCAGCAGATGATACTTAACCAGATCCTTGTCAGGAACAATATCATCATCAAGGAAGAGTACAATCGGGGCTTCGGCTATCTTGAGGCAGAAGTTCCTAGCTGCAGGCAGTGAAGGTGGCGTAGCACGCACGTAACTGAAGCGAGGGTCATTAATCGAATCCAAGGCAGCTTGTGTCTCAGGTAAGTGACCATCGCTCTGGTCTACAATAAGCAGCTCTAAGTTGTCGTGTGATTGCTTGAGCAAGGCCCAAATTGTGTCCACTAATACGGCTTCGCGCTTATAGGTCGGTATGGCTACGGTTATATCTGGTTTGCTAGACATGCTTAAGTCCCAATCTAACTCCTATAAGTCTAGCGCATTTGCGGCGTAGTCCCCTATCTGTCAGCAGTAGCTTGAGGCAGGTAATAGTAGTTGGCAGGTTAGCGCGCCTAAGGCTTTTGCGTAGAACGAATAGTAGGTTGCTAGCGATCCGCTCAACTTGCAGTTGACCCATTTCTAGATCAACGTAGCCCGCTGTGAGCAGGTGCTTGGGCAACAAGGTTTTGCGCGTTGACCAAGCCTTGAGTCTTAGCGCGTCTCGCTTGCCGTCTTGCTGGGTACTATTCTGGGCGCTGATGCCAGCAGCGTTGTCGCGGTAGACATAAAGAGGCTCGTCAACATTGGCAAACTTACCGAAGCTAGCCATTCGTAGCCACAGACCGTAATCTTCGGCAGGCCACTCATCTTGTGTGTAGCCACCCGCCTTATCATAAGCTGACTTCCTGAACACGACAGAGCCGTGGGCGAAAGGCGAGCGGATCAATAATTCCTGCTCAAGCTCCGGATCATTAAGCAGGACGCGGTGCTCGTGCAGCACTTTGCCTGCGCCATCCATGACTTTCATCGAGCTGCCGACAATAACAAGCTCTTCGTCAGCTTGTAGTAGGCCTAGCTGCTTCTGCAATCTAGTTGGCTCGGACATATCATCAGCATCTTGGCGCGCTATGTATTCACCACTTGATTGTTCAATGCCCTTGTTTAGGCCAGCTACGAGACCTTCATTGTCTTGGCTGAATAGCTTGATCCGAGGGTCATTGTAGGACTTGATGATTGATTCGGAGCCGTCAGTCGACCCGTCATTAACAATGACGAACTCGAAGTCCTTATAGGTTTGCGCCAGTATGCTGTCGATAGCGTCTCTTAAGAAAGCCTCGCCGTTATAGACGCTCATTACTACCGAAACTTGAAGGGTCTTCATTATTTCTTCCCAGACGGCTTCTTAACGGCCTTGATGAACTGCGCCACCTTCTTGCGAGGTAAGTAGTGCCAGCTACCGCCAGCCAGAAGCCTAGCGTACATTCTTATGTATGTGGCGTTTCGTTCTATTCGTGCCGGATTGGTTACTACTAGCTTTCTGAAGTTGCGTCGTGCTTTCTCCACGTCGCCCCCCATGAAGTAGTACAGCGATGAATCGAAGTAACAAACACCCTTCAGGCGAGCTGCTTCACGCAAGTTAGGCTTGAACTCTTCTAGCATCAGAGGCAACATATAGTCCAGACCCTTGGCCATCTTGATGTAATCTTGCTGCATGCCTTCGGGTAGGACACGCAAAGAGGCCAAGTAATCCTCAATGCAATAGATCTTGTAGTCCTTGGCTATTCGGAGCCACATTTCCCAATCCTCGCCGATCAAGAAGTCTTCTCGGAAGACGCCGACAGCATCAAATACCTCGCGGCGAATCAGTACCATACTGGCACTGCCAGAAATCCTATTACCACCTAGCAAGTAGTGATAAAGGTCGCCGCTCTTAGAATATTTGACCTCGCCGACTTCCTTGTCGTTCTCGTCGATCAGCTTGTGGAAGCCGTATACCATGCCGTAGTCAGAACGATCGGCTAGAGCTTTGACCTGTCTCTCTAGCTTGTCCTTGTGCCAGATATCGTCGGCGTCTAGGAGGGCCACAAACGGTGAGTCCGACATCTTAATCCCGAGATTTCTGGCTTCGGCTTGGCCGCCATTCTTCTTCTTGTGGTAGTGGACACGGGCATCCTTGATTGTCTTGACGTAGTCTTCAGTTTTGTCGGTGGAGCCGTCATCTATTATGTATAGTTCCCAGTCTTGATGCGTTTGAGCAAGCACGCTATCAACAGTCGCCTTTAAGTAAGGCAGGCCGTTGTAGGTAGGGATGATAACATCAACTTTTGTAGCTTGGCTCATAGGAATTCATACTCCCATCTGTCGAAGCGTGGCTTGTACAGAACATATTGGGCGTAACGGTAGTTCTTCTTATTGGTTGGCTCGAGCAATATAGCTAGCAGTATCATGGCGAGTCCGCCGAACAGGCGATCAGCCTTGCGGTGCAAGTACGCCATGTCACGGTAGAGAACGGCTTTCCGATTCCTGTAGTGATGGCCACTTGGCTTGTAGTAGAGCGCTCTGTAATCACGGCGGTGCTTCAAGAAATGCTCGAAGGCTTTGTCGCGAACAGCGAAAGTCTGCTGGATTTGCAAGTCTAAGTTCTGGCGAGTAATGCCATCGTCGTTCCGGCGGTAGAGGTAGAGTGGCTGCTCTATATTAGCTATGTCGGCGACGCGGCTGATTCTGGTCCAAAGATCGTAATCCTCTACATAGCCAACACCCTTATCATAATCGCCCGTCTCAGCAAGGACGCTCTTGCGGATCATCACAGAGCCGTGCCCATATTGGTTACAAGTGATCTGGGTAAGCTTGAGGTCTGCTGGGGCAGTAAAGACATTAGTTGTAGTTAGCTTCTTGCCATCGACATCCATGACAGTATAGTTGCTGCCGACTAGGCCAGTCTTGGGGTTGGCGTCCAGGTAGTCAACTTCCTTTTGCAGACGAGTAGGTACAGAGACGTCATCTGAATCCTGACGGGCAATGTACTCACCTTTGGCCAGCTCAAGCCCCTCGTTGAGTGAGGCTGTCAGTCCTTTGTTATCACGGCTTATGAGACGAATTCTTGAGTCGCCGTAGCTCTTAATAATATTCAGGCTGTCGTCCGTGGAGCCGTCATTGATAATGATGAACTCAAAGTCCTTATACGTTTGTCCTAGTATGCTATCAATTGCCTCGCGCAGGAATTCCTCGGAGTTGTAAACGCTCATCAGAACGCTGACTTTGGGTGCTTTGCTCATAGCTTGATCCACTCTTCTGGCAGAATGTCCTTGGTGTCCATGCTGGTGTCGTTGAACCACTTCTTGGGTGCGATGACTATCTTGTCTGGGTTAGGATTGAGCCAAGCCCCCCACCAGCTGAACGAACTATTAGCAATGATGTGATGTTGGCAGTGGGTCATCAGGCGCATATCCTCGATGCCATCCTTGTTATGAGATACATATGTGGACGGGAAGTCGATCTTGAGATTTTGCTTGCACCACTCCGGATCATCGGAGAAGACGAAGAACGTCGGGTCCTTAACCTGCTTAGCGATTTTGGCAACAGCGGCCTTATAGTAGTCCAGACCGGTCAAACCGTGGAAGGCATTAGTGTTGGCGTTGTTAGCGTAGTCACCGCGCCTAACGTGGAGTGAGATTGCATTGGATCCAGAGATGTCTCGGAGTAGTTGCTGGTTCTTAGAAGACGGTGGGTTAGTGAACTCGAAGTCCTCCAGAAGCTTGTTGCGAGCGTGAGCGAAGTATTTTTCGGTTTGCCAGAAGCCATCAAGCAAAGTATTGTTTTGCAGCTTCAAAACTCGTGAGTCGAAGCCGTGGCCGCTTTCTTTGTATACAAGTACGCGCGGCTTAATACGGCCCTTGGTCAGGTCATACAACTTGGTCTTAGCGGTTTTATTGCGATCGGATACTAGAGTAAGTCGCTCAGGATTAACGAAGGCTTGCTGAAGCGCAAAGCCGTCAAGCTCGTAACGCCTAGGCGTGTCGACATCAACCGCAGTATCGAACCAAGACTTATCGATCGCTACGGCCGTTCCTAGCTTCTCGGCTATGCCTACGGCTGCAGCGTACTGGAACATTTGATTACCTAGGCCACCCATAAGTTTGGCTATGATCATTTGACTGCCTCCTCGTATAGGTCGATGTAGCGCTGTGCTATCTTCTCCCAAGTGAAATTGGCTTGCCAGTTCTTGCAGCCTTCGCTACCGAGCTTGCGGCGCAAAGCTTCGTCGTCGTGAAGCTTCTTGACCAACTTAACAGTCGGGTTGATTCTAGCGAAGACGTTGCCATCATGAAGCTTGTCAGGCCGAGTTCTCGTAATAACTCCGCCTCGAGTCCACTTAGCGATCTCAGCCGCATTACCAGCCTTGTTGGAGACGAAGGGTAGGCCGGCCGCCGCGGCTTCGAACAATACTATCGGACTAGCTTCGACATTCGATAAGAATAAGAATATATCTGCTGACTTGAGCGCGGCCACGGTCTGCTGCCGAGGAACGGTTAGTAGCAGAACCTGCTTGCCCTTCCTATTCTTATTGATCCTGTCAGCCTCCTGCTTGCACTGCTTGAAGCAGCCATCATCTTGTGGACTACCAATGATAACGAGCGTAGCGGCGAAAGGTAATTTCTCAAACACTTCCAGTGTCTCGCTGTGACCCTTGGAGCCCGTGTGGTTGCTAATAGTTAATATGAAGAAGTTCTTGATGCCGTACTTCCCCCGGAAATCGAAGTCGTTCTGCGGGTTACCAAACTCGGTCTCATCCGCCCCATTGGGTATTACATGCAGGTTACTTAGACGTTTTCGCCTAGCAAACTTGTAGTCGCGGTACTGCTTGGTCAGATATATGCTGCCGTCATATTTCTTAAGTATCTTGGGAAGTTTGGCGAAGTAAGCCTTGAAGTCAGGATTGCGAAGCGAAGAATAGCCACAAGGAACGATGAACTTCTTGGCGCTTATATTGTCTAGACATTCAAAGGCTAAGTCGGTCGCCCACTGTTGAGCGGCATAGTTCATAACTACATCAAACTTACCACTACTCAAGAATTGCTTGTACTTATCGGTTTCGCCCTGCATGCCGACAACTTCATTGCCGCGGATATCGAACTCAACAACTTTGACGCCGTTGATGGTGCTCGACTTGCGCTCTGGTAACTTGGTCGTGGCGATCGTCACTTCGTGACCGACCTTAACCATCCGCTCGCTTATCTGCTTGACCACTTCTTGTGCGCCGCCCGTGGAAGGCGAGTAGAATTCGACGGTGTGCAGGATTTTCATCGCTACTGCTTAATGTTGACTAGATTATAGTTGTGGCTTCTAGGGTTACGACGAATGTCCTTGAGGACGGCACGGCCTTTTGGTAAGCCCCAGACTATGGTTTGAAGCTTGGTGGCCTCAAGATAACGCTTCTTCTTCCGCAGAGCGATGCACAGGGCCGCCACGAAATAAACGTACTGTTCTTGGTATTTGGGCCCTAGACTAGCATAGTGCTTCAGACCGGTCTTAACAGCAGCCTTAGATAACTTAACTTTGGTCTGGTTCTCCCATATTTCACTCATCAACTTGGTGATCTGGATCTGACGCTTGGCATCGCCCTTGTGCGAAATGCTGTCAGGATTAACACGCCAACCATAAAGTTGCTTAGCCATGTTTGCTACAGGGTAACGGCTAGATATTCTCCACCATAATTCGTAGTCTTCAATTGGCTGCTCGACGTCGTAGAACCCGGTTGTTTCAAGCGCCTTCTTACGCATCATTATGGTTCCATGACCAAAAGGATTGCGGACGAGAAATTCTAGACCAACGTCACTTGGACGGTCTAGATGAATGGATCGGTCAATAATTCGGCCATCTTGATCGATTAGGTCAAAACCGCTACCGACTAGCGCTACCGACGGATTCTTTTCGAGATACTTTAGCTGTTCAGCAATCCGTGTTGGGTAGGATATGTCATCACAGTCCATCCTGGCGATATAGGTACCAGAAGACTGCTTGATGCCGTGATTTAGGGCCGCGGCTAAGCCCTTGTTGGATTGATGTATGTAGCGGATACGCTTGTCACCATAGGTCTCGATAATTGTTCTGCTGTTATCGGTAGAACCGTCATCTATAATTACTAGCTCTAGGTTCTTGTGTGTCTGGAGCAAAATGCTGTCGATAGCAGTGTTAAGGTATTCTTGGCCGTTGTAGACTGCCATTACAACTGATACTAAAGGTGCTGCCATTACTTTCGCCTCCAGTTTTCCCAAATGAACGGATAGTTATAGGTCATGACATGAGTCTTGCCCAGTAGCTCCTGTATCTTGAGCCGCTTCTTGCGACCATTAGGTACAAACTCATGGAATTGCAGCTGCAAGTCAGTAATGTTCTTGATCAGACCAGTCTTAATAAGATGTTCCAGTAGCTCGTATTCGCCCCCTTCGATATTAATCTTGATCAGATCAATCTTGAGTGACTTAGGGATAAAGTCACTGGCCTTCACTAGCTCGATCTTCTCGGTCTTAGCACCTTTCTTGAAGGTCGAAGATGATGCAAGATCGAGGCTTATTCGCTCTGTGTAGGTTCTGCCCTCAAGCCCAAAGGGATAGATATTGACCTTAGGGTTGTCCTTGAACTTCTTCTCGAGAATCTCCACGAACTTCAGGACAGGCTCGAAGACTTCAACTTTGCAGCCGTAGAGCTTGTTAATCTTCTCGGCCCATTCGCCCTTGTAGCCACCCATGTCATAGGCTACTGAATTCTTGTTGAGGTTGTAGCTGTAACGAAATTTCTTGTCACCATCAACTCTAAACCATGGAATAACGCGGCATTCCTCCGGACTGAGTTTGGGTTCTTGCTCAATCGGATTACTGTAATAATTAAAATAGTGATCAAGCTTAGCTGACATTGGTTAATTTCCTTTCTTCCATTGTACGACAGTTGCCTCTATAAGATCGTGTAGTACTTTGGACAATTCCAACATATTTTTATTACTCTCGGCCTGTAATACCTCATCTGAATGCTGAGTAACCTGCCTGCCCAGCTGGTCTTCCAGTTTCTTGGCTAGGTCATCAGCGGATCCAGCTTCGAAGAAAGTTAAATCTAAGGCCTTCATTTCCAGATTGACTGGAATATCAGAAGCTATGATAGGTGTGCCAAAAGCCGCCGCATTGTAAGCTGCGCCACCACCAGGCCCACCCTCATACAGCGTTGGCTGGACGAGCGCCAGAGAAGATCGTAGAATTTGCAATTGGTCATCCTTGGATATGAAGCCGAGTAGGTGCACCCTGTCTTGTAGCCCCAGCTTCTTAATAAGTGCACGAATATTGGGGATGTGTTTCTCGTCTCTGGGTTCTTCCATCTTGCCAGTGCAGACTAGGTCGACCTCAGGGTATTTGGCAGCAATCTTGCCGAAGGCCTTGATGGCCGTGATGTGATCCTTGTGTAGCCAGAACTGGTTACAGACAGCGAAGTAGTCACGAGTAAGCTTGTACTTCTTGAGCACTGACTTGCTGTCTTGGTCAAGCCACGCCTGATCAAGGCTAGGTGCGAAGGGCAGGCTGACGACCAAAGACTGCTTGGCTAGCTCGGGGAAGAAGGTGGTTATATCTTTCTTGGTTTCGCTTGAATTGACAAGCATAGCAGGTGCGTCCTGCAGCATATCTTGGAAAGATTTGTCACGACCGTCGATCTGAGCCTGATCAAAGTACTTAGGCAGATGTCTGTGCTGAAAATCCCATATATAGCCAACCCACGGTTTAGGGAAGTCTTTGCCAAGGGTCTCGGTTACTGGCAGAACTACATCCAGGCCTAGCTTATCTATAGTGCCAAGTAATCCATCAGGGGTGTTGCGGTAATAGACCACCTTGATATTCTCTGCTAGCTTATCGAGGGATGGGTTAGAAGGGTTCTTCAATTCCAGAGGCTTCGGCACGCTTAGTTTATTGATGTGACGACGCCACTTCTTGGGTGTGGTGTGTTCATACATATGAATTGGCTCATTGCTGTCAGGTACTAGGAAATGCATTTCTAGGTCATCGTTTTGGGCCAAGGCGTTAGCGATGTAAGTTATAAAGTCGACACCACCGCTCCACTCCACAAATACTTTTGCTAGAATACCGACTTTTGTTTTGCTAGCCATCAATTCTCCGTGCTGGCACTCCCACGTATGTTCCTGGCTGATCAATGTTGTTGACAACTACTGCGCCGGCACCAATGATGACATCAGAACATATCGTTATGCCGTCAATTATGGTTGCGCCTAGACCTACGAAGACGTTGTCGCCGATGGTTGTTCGGCCACCAATTATCACTCCTGGGCAGATCTGGCTAGCGCGTCCAATCTTGACCTCGTGCTCTACGATAGCTCGAGTGTTGATAATACTAGCTTCACCGACGCTGACTAGGGGCCCAGTGTAGGCCTCGTGACCAACGAAGCAGCCCGCTCCAAGCTCTGTGTCACGGCCGATGTGCGCATCCTTAGCAATCACTTGAGTCAAGTTGTCGCCGAGGCTTTCGCAAATGGATTGTCGCTTGAGATTGTCGCCCAGAGCTACGAACCCAACTCCACCCGAGGCAGGACTATCGGCTACCACATCGAACCCGAAGATCTTCTCGTCTGGCCTTGCAGCGTCGTCAACAAAGGTAAGCTTGGCATCGGGCTGATTGTATAGAATAACCTCCGCCACACTCCGAGCGTGGCCGCCGCAACCGTATATAACGTAAGCATCACTCATTATGCAGTCTCCATAAACTCGTTAATTGTATCTGTAATAAGCTTAATGTCGTCCGATTCTAGACCGGGCCAGCTAGGCAAGTTAATACCTCGAGCGGCCAAATCCACGGCCACCGGATAGTTACCCTCGTCTTGGTACATCGGCATTGTATGAATAGGGAAGAACAGAGGCCTAGTTTCGATACCCTTCGCCTTGAGTGCTTCTCTGAGCCCGTCTCGCTTAGACGGTTCGTCAACTAGTATGGAGCACATCCAGTAAGAGTTGGTTGTACCTTTGGCTTCGGGGTGAAAAGTTATTCCCTTGGCAGTCAGATTCTCTTTGTAGGCTTGAGCCAAAGCAAACTTGGCCGTTATGAAGTCATCAATCCGCTCGAGTTGGGCAACGCCCACGGCGGCACTCATATTGGTCAGGCGGTAGTTGTAGCCAATGATATCGTGCCAGTACTCGCGACCCTCGGCCAAGCCCTGTCCTTTTAGTTTGCGTGCCTTGTCTGCCGTAGCTCGATCGTTAGACAGAACCATACCACCTTCGCCGGTAGTTATTGTCTTGTTACCGAAGAAGCTGAAGGCTGCGACATCGCCCACATTGCCAACGTGCTGACCGTTGTACATGCCTCCAATGGCTTCGGCGCAGTCCTCAATGATCTTCAGGTCGTTATCTTTTGCTATCGCAGCAATACTGTCCATGTCACAAGGCTGACCATAAAGGTGTACGACCATTATGGCTTTGGTCTTGTCGGTGATCTTGCGGGCAATGTCTTCAGGATCCATTTGCCAAGTGCTTTCAAGTGAATCAATGAATACTGGCTTCGCACCAACGTAGGTAATGGCGTTAACGGACGCTATATAGGTTAAAGTGGGGACAATAACTTCATCATCTGGACCAATTCCCAGAGCAAGCAACGCTATATGCAGAGCCACTGTTCCATTACTTACCGAAACGGCATTATCAATTCCAGTAAACTTAGCAAATCCGGTCTCGAACTTCTCGATGAATGATCCCTTGGAGGATATCCAAGTCGAATCTAGACACTCGTCGACATAAGCCTTCTCGTTGCCAGAAAGATCTGGCTTGTAGATTGGAATATTATTCATACACCTGAGCCGCCTAACTAGTTTTTGTCCCAGTGCCATTTAGTAGGGACGCTTATGGGGCTAATGCTGTCTATCACTATGCCGCCAACCTTGAACTCAGCCCTCGGGCTGTCGACAACGACAGACTTTTTGCCGTTCTTGGAGTAGAGCCTAAACCACATAGAATAGTCCCCAGGGATCAGGCCTAAGCGCTCAAGCTCGACACTAATCGTGTGAGATCCCTTGTCAAAGGATGGATTCTTCTCGCCGTTGTTGTCGGTGCGGGAGTGTATAGCCATAACACCGGCTTCACTCTCGATATGTAGATTAACGAAGCACTCAGACAGATCATTCTCGGTCTCAAAGTCTAGCGACGCCTTGAAGCTTCCAGAGGTAGTTAGATCATCCGGCGAATCAATAATAATTTCGTCAGTCTCGACTCCTGTTCGATCTTCGGCTGCTGGCTCTTTGTCCTTGGGTAGAATGCCAGCATATACGCTGGCTACTGTTTCTATGTCGCCAAAGGCTTTGATCTCACCGTTCTTGAGCAGGACGCCACGGTTACAGAGCGTCTTAAGGATAGATATATTGTGGCTAACAATCAGCACCGTACGGCCTTCTTGCATGGTTGCTAGTATCTTGTTCATTGATTTCTTCTGGAAGCCAGCGTCACCAACTGCCAAAACTTCATCGAGGATCAAAATGTCAGGCTCAAGGTGAGCGGCAACTGAGAATGCCAGGCGCACGTACATACCTGATGAGTAGAACTTAACGGGCGTGTCTAGGAACTTCTCAATCTCGGAGAATTCAACTATGTCATTAAACTTCTTCTTAGTTTCCTGAATGCTCATGCCAAGCATTGAACCATTGAGGAATATGTTTTCTCGTCCAGTTAGCTCAGGGTGGAAGCCCGTTCCAACTTCTAGCAGGCTGGCCGCACGCCCACGCATATGAACGCTACCCTCGGTAGGGTCTACGATTCGAGACAATATTTTAAGCAGTGTAGATTTGCCGGAACCGTTCTGTCCAACCACACCGAATATCTCACCTTTGTTAACCTCAAAAGAAACATCCTTGAGAGCCCAGAATGTTTCGTGATTCTCCTTGGTCTTGCCGCCGCCTAGCGGGTGCTTAATGAAGTTCTCGAAGTCATCCTTGAGAGTTCCGTAGCCAGCTCTATTCGAAGATTGGTGACTAATGTCGTAGCTCTTGCTAAGGTTCTTGATTTCAATAACAGGTTTCATATTACGTCCGCGAATTTCTTCTCAGTCCTCTGGAAATACCAGATACCGATTATTAGTGATATAACTGCCACAATCCAAGAAATCGCAAAGCCAGTCCAGTTAATTGGCTGGCCGAATAATCCGGACTTAATACTGGTGATTGCACCGGTTGCTGGGTTAAGGAAAGCGTAGATCTGATACTTCTGCGGGATCAGTGAGATTGGATATATTACAGGTGTCATGAAGAACATGATCTGAATAAGAAACGGCAGTGCAGTTCGGACGTCGCGGTACTTAACGTTCAGCGAGGCGAAGAAGGTACCGATACCCAAAGACGCCACCAGAATAAGTAGTACAGACGGCCCAAGTATCAGAAGGCCAGGCAGTTGAGGCATGATTCGATAAATCACCAACAGAATTCCAAAGGCCATGCTAGCAAAGAACAGGTCGACAATACTAAGCGCTGTAGCCGACAGCAAGGGTATAAACCTCGGGAAATAAACCTTAGTGATAAGTCCTTGGCTGCTAACTAACGCGTTGCTAACACCGGTAAGAGCTCCAGAGAACGTCGTCCAGAGCGTAATACCTAGGAAGGCGAAGACTGGATAAGGAACGTTCTCTGCTCCAGAAGGAATACGCGCCACATGATTGAAGAACAGGGTGAAGATAGCGGCTGCTAACAGAGGTTGAAGGATGGCCCAACCAGCACCTAGGGCTGTCTGCTTGTAGCGGACCTTGATGTCGCGCAATGACAAGTAAAACAGAAGTTCGCGGTACAGCCATAGCTCTCGTAGATTGATACGATCCTTTTTGTTGGAAACTATCTCAATATCGTTTGTGAGGCTGCGCATTATTGCTCGTTTTCCTTATACCATGCGATTGTTTCGCGCATACCTTCTTCGAATGTTGTGCTTGATTTGAATCCGAACTCAGCTTCAGCTCGCGATGTATCGAGCTTACGCCTTGGCTGGCCATTCGGCTTAGTGGTATCCCAACGGATTTCACCCTTAAAGCCAGTCTCCTTAGCTATGATCTCAACCAGATCCTTAATGTAGATCTCAAATGATGAGCCAAGGTTAACTGGATCGCTCTTGTTGTACTTCTCGCTGGCCAGAATGATGCCTTCGACAGCATCGCGGACGAACAAGAACTCGCGGCTGGCCGAACCATCGCCCCAAACCTCTATGTACTCCGCTTTGCTGTCCACAGCATCAACACACTTCTTGATGAGCGCAGGGATGACATGTGAGCTATCTGGGTTGAAGTTATCGCCCGGCCCGTAGAGATTAACTGGCAACAGGAATATCGAATTATAATCGTACTCTTGTCTGTAGGCCTCAGACTGGACTAACATCATCTTCTTAGCTAGGCCGTAAGGTGCGTTAGTCTCTTCTGGGTAGCCGTTCCACAGATCATCTTCCTTGAAAGGTATTGGGATAATCTTGGGATAAGCACAGACTGTGCCTAGTGCAACAAACTTAGGAATGCCTTTGAGGCGGGCGTATTCGATCGATTGAACACCCATCATAAGGTTGTCATAGAAGAATTTGCCAGGGTGCTCCCTGTTAATACCGATACCGCCGACTGCTGCCGCAAGGTGAATAACCATGTCGCAGGGGTTGTCGTCGTACATTTTGATTATCTGGTCACGGTCGACTAGATCATAGTCCTTGTGCGAAGGGGCGGTGACGGTAGCGCCAAGCTCATTGAGCCGTGCTACAAGATGACTGCCCAAGAATCCATGGCCTCCAGTCACCAGTACTTTTTTGCCATTCCAAAAACTCATATTAAAGACCATTTTATCAGATATAGAGGTCGGTAGCCAGGCGAACTGCCTCTGCTATTATTAATGAACATGGAGCGAGCCAAGACAACCAAGCCAGCTGTCAAATCGACTAGCAAGCCTTACAACGCATATCTGGACGTGCTCAAGGGCTTCGCCATAGCCATGGTTGTCTTGGGGCATTCGATTCAAACGAGCTTGCCAAACGGCAGCTATGACGACAACATTCTGTTCCGCATTATCTACTCCTTCCACATGCCATTATTCATGTTCCTAAGTGGTGCGGCTGCTGCGTACAGTCTTAGACCTATGAATTGGAAGTTCTTGCAGCGCAAGTTTAATATGTTGGTTATCCCGTTCTTTGCTTGGTATGTCGTGAGCTATTTCCTGGGCGATGCTTACAAGCTGACGTCTTTCCCGACTTATATTCACAAATTCATAGTCTCACCTGACAACGGATTGTGGTTCTTGTGGATTCTGTTCTTGAACTTCGTGGCCTTGGCAGTTATCAAGAAGTTATCTGGCCGAATCGGCCTGATTAGTTACCCCTTAGTCTGGCTGGCAATATTCGCCGTTCCTACTGGTCAATACGGCATCGGCTTGGTTAAGTGGCATCTGCCATTCTTCGCCGTCGGCTATCTTATCTTCTTGTATAGAGAAGCCCTAGCTCGTTATCGTCGACCTGTGCTGTATCTGTGTGCCATAAGTTTTCCTCTGCTAGTTGCGTCGTGGCATCGCCTATACTTGCCGTCCGTCGTGACTGATCTTAATGTTCATCTGAGTGCCCACCACCTAGCAACTATTAATATCGGTGACATCATAACGCTGAATACTTACCAACTAGCTAGTATGGTATATCTCTACTTGGTACCTTTCGCAGGCATTGGCTTCTTCTATTGGCTGTTCCAGGTGAGGCCCAACAAATATGTCTATAGCTTCTTCGGCTTCTTGGGCATCTACACCCTCGATATTTATGTTTCGCAGATGTATTTCTTCCGATTCGCTTTCGGCCCGACGTGGCTGGCTATAACAACTGGCTTCATATTCGGGCTTGTCGGTTCGCTTGCACTGGGCATGTTCGTTCTAAGACGAGTTCCGATATTGAGTACGATCTTCTTAGGTGGCAGGGCAAAAGTTGTTGTGCCTAGGATCAAGCCGCTTAGTTGACGTTAATGTCGAATTCCATCCACGGATCGGTGAACCACGACACGCCTTCCATAACGAGGTTGAAACGCTCGACATAGAAGCCTGAGGTATTTGGTGCTTTGACATTGAAGATGAAGGTACCAGTGGCTCCTGGAGCTACTGAAGGCGTCGAGGCATCAAGCGTAGCTGCACGGTAAGCACTAGGCCAGCTGGCATCGTTGGGATTGAACACACTGGTTCTGTAGGACGGAGTCCATGTAGCCAGACGCACCGGATTAGTAGAGTTATTCCACGTCGTATTGCCAGTATTAAGTGCTGTCAGGGTGAAGGTGGCAGTGCCATTCTTGGGCAGAACGAATGAACCCGTACTAGAAGACTGGGAAACCATTCTCCATCTGTTGAAGTTGCCAACACCGATATCGAATTCCATCCAAGGATCGTCGAACCACGACACGCCTTCCATAACGAGGTTGAATCGCTCGACATAATAACCAGATGTGTTCGGTGCTTTGACGGTGAAGACGAAGGTGCCGTTTTGTCCTGGGGCTACAGATGATTCTTGCAGAGTAGCTGGCCTCGATGCTGTATACCAAGAGGAGTCGTAGAAGGCACTATTGCGGTTAGTCGGGATGAAAGTAGCCAGACGCACCGGATTAGTAGAGTTATTCCACGTCGTATTGCCGGTGTTCTTAGCCACCATCGTGAACTGAGCTGTGGCGCCTGGCAGAAGCTCGAAACCAGCGTTAGATGACTGTGATACCATTTGCCACTTATAGCTGGTCTTGGACAAGGTGAGCTGAAGACTGAAGTCGATATCAGGCATCCACGCCGCGCCTTCAGCAACGAGGTTGAAGCGTTCGGTATAGACCTCGTTACGGTTCGGCACATTGATCGTGAAGACGAACGTACCCGTATCGCCCGGTGCTACAGTTGATTGAGTTAATGTCGCCGGCCTAACAGGGCTCACCCAACTGGAATCATATAAGGCACTACCGTGATTGGTCGGTGCGAAAGTTCCTAGCCGAACGGGGTAGTTGGTGTTAGACCACGCCTGATTACCAGTGTTCCTGACGGTGACTGTGACAGTTGTCTGTGTATTGCCTTGCAGGTGCGATGAACCGGTAGAGAAGCTAGTATTAACATAACTCCAAGAGTAATCTACGCCCTTAGTCGGTCCGAACCACGATTCATAGAGCGATACAAAGTTCTGGTTGCCATGGAAGTGCGGTGTGTACCAATAGAAGGCTGCCGTAGCGCCGGTGTCCATGTGAGTACCAGAACCATCAATCGTTGTGTAGCCATCGTAATAAACAGGGCTCGAATCACTCGGACAACGCTTGTAGCTGCCTTGCGTCATCGGGCCGCCGTAGCAGGTACTCAGATCGTCAGTGTTATCCCAGCTGCCCTGAACAACCGCCCAGTTGGTATGACCCAAGGAGCGCTCCTGGCCGAACTTAAGCAACCATGCCGCTCTAATGACCTGCTGGGAGAAGCCAGCCTTACTAGCACTGTTAACACAAGTTGGTCCTACTGCCGTCTGAGCTACGCCATAACGACTGTAGAGCTCCAATCCGCTGTAGTTATACCTAGTGCCACTATCAGGACAACCGTAGCCGACGGCGGCGGCGTATTTGTGATTACTCTCGGCGGAAGGAGCGCAGTAGGCCGAGCTGTACTGGCCAGTTACTAGGCTTTGTTCTTTCTCGAGAGTGGCAATAAGAACCTTAGGGTTCAGTCCGTAGGCTTGAGCCGAGGCAGCAATCACTGCACCAGCACTACCGTAACCACCATAAGTGTAGCCACCACCTGGGCTGTAACCAGTTGGTACACGAGCTGCAAAACCGGTGTTCGGGCTGATACAGCTATAGGCGAAGCCGTTTAAGAAAGAGTCGATTTGACCAGCGTTCATGGAGGTGTAGTTGTTGAATACACCTTCGTCCATAATATTGTTGGCACTGAAAGCTGCCGAAGCACTGGAGCTGAAGAATGCCAAACCCGTCAGAAGGGCAAACGCGGCGCAAACTAACTGATATCGCTTGAACAGCCTCATGGCGAAACCTCGAGATTTATAGAATCACTACTGCTAAGTGTCTTGCCATTAAGTGTCGCGTAGGCTGTTATCTGCCATGATCCAGTACCGAGACCAGCAGTGCCAACTTCCCAGCTCCAATAGACGCTGCCGTTAGAGTCGGTTGTTTTGGCTTCTAGCTTCTTAGTCTCGCTGCCTCGAGTGAAGCGGATCTCACAAGTAGCACCGACAGTTGTATTACACACAGATTGTTCCTGAGCTGTTTCGCTGGAACTCAGCGAAGGGTGATGATTGCTGACGAAGGTTCCTGATGGCATTAACAACGTGGCATCTGACGAAGCCGTAGTCTTGTCGCTACCAGAGGCTGTCACGCTAGAGCTAGCATTGTTCTGCTTGTCTGATGTGCCTTTAGCTACGGTCTTAGTCTTGGATTCCTTGGGGGTACTGGCAGGAATTATGTCCTTAGTCTGATTGAAATGTTTAACGGCGAAGAAGCCGCCGATTATAAGTACCGCCACGCCTAGTATTATTAACTTGGTTTGATTAGATTTTGCTGAGCCTTTTTTGTATTGGTATTTCATGCTGTTTGTTTGATTATCACTGCTTACAATTTACCATATTGTTGCAAGCTAATCAATGTTGCCGTAAGGAGTTATTTTGCAGTTTTAACCTGTTAATGGTGCTACGCCCCAGACTGTGCGATAATGCTAGCAATTATGGGCATGAGAATAATGGTTACTGGCGGTGCGGGCTTCATAGGCTCACATCTTTGCCGCCGTCTACTGGACGAAGGGCACGAAGTCCTGTGTGTCGACAACTTCTTCACCGGACGTCGACAGAACATACACGATCTTCTAGACAACAAGAACTTCGAGCTACTACGTCACGACGTCACCGTGCCTCTCGTTGTCGAAGTCGACCAGATCTACAACCTAGCCTGCCCAGCCTCACCGGTGCATTATCAGTTTGATCCAATCCAGACGACCAAAACTAGCGTTCACGGCGCAATTAACATGCTAGGCCTGGCCAAGCGACTCAAGATCCGCATCCTACAGGCTTCAACCAGTGAAGTCTACGGCGATCCTGACGTTCACCCTCAGCCAGAGAGCTATTGGGGTAAGGTCAACCCGATCGGTATCCGTTCTTGCTACGACGAAGGCAAGCGCTGCGCCGAGACGTTATTCTTCGATTATCACCGCCAAGCCCAAGTCGACATTAGAGTGATTCGCATCTTCAACACCTACGGCACCGACATGAACTCCAGCGATGGCCGAGTAGTGTCCAACTTCATCGTTCAAGCTCTAGGCAACGAAGACATCACTATCTATGGTGACGGCTCGCAAACCCGCAGCTTCCAATATGTCGACGACCTAATAGAAGGCATGATTCTAATGATGAATAACGAAAACGGCTTCATTGGCCCCGTCAACCTCGGCAACCCAGTAGAGTTCAGCGTGAAAGAACTGGCCGAAACCGTTCTCAAGCTAATACCGGAGAGCACAAGCAAGATTATCTACAAGGATCTACCAGAGGACGACCCTAAGCAGCGCCAACCCAACATTGATCTAGCCAAGCAAGAACTGTCATGGGAGCCCAAGATAGCTCTAGAGGAAGGTCTACAGAAGACAATAGCCTACTTTCGCAAAGAAGTAGCACCGAAGTAAAAACTATTTGGTATAATATTCGGAATGATTATCGTTATTATTGCGGGCGGCTCGGGTTCACGTCTATGGCCGTTGTCTACCCCTGACTATCCTAAGCATCTGCTTAAGATTAATGGCGACGACCGATCACTCCTGCAGCAGGCTTATGATCGTGCGCGTAGTCTAACTGACAAGATCTACATAGTCTCAGACAATAGCCACATCGAGCACGTTAAGGAGCAGCTGTCAGAGCTACCTGAGGACGCCTTCATTGTCGAGCCAGCCCGACGTGGTACCGCCAACTGTATCGTTGCCGCCCTGGGCTACATCAGCAAGAAGCACGACAACGACGAGCCGATAGCCTCAATACACGCCGACCACTATATTAGGGACCTAGAAGGCTTCAAGCATAGCTTCAAGGTAGCCAACCAAGTCTCTGAACAAGAGGGCAAAATCGTTCTTGTCGGTATTGAGCCTGATCACCCAGCTATTGGTTTTGGTTACATTCAGAAGGGCACCCCAGCTGACGACTCCAACCTTGTCTACGAAGTGAAGTCGTTCAAGGAGAAGCCAGACGCTGACGTTGCCCAAGAGTATTACACTAGCGGCAACTACCTGTGGAACTCAGGCTTTTTCGTCGGCTCGGTCAACACCTTCAAGCAGAAGATGGAAGCCTTTGCCCCTGAGCTACTAGCTAACTACGAGAGTCTTGTTGCTGCCTCAGAAGACCAATACCAAGACACCTACCTCGGCCTAACCAGCGAAGCCATCGACTATGCATTAATCGAAAAAGTCCAGGACTTACTAGTAGTTCCAGCATCGTTTGATTGGATGGATCTTGGATCTTTCAGTGATCTACACAAGGCCGTTGGTGGCGATGAGCAAGGCAACAGCACCACAGGCAACGTTGAGCTCGAGGCAGTCAGTAACTCCTTAGTGCAGAACGAAGAAGATAAGCCAGTCGCCGTCATTGGCCTAGACAACGTAGTGGTCGTAAACACCCCACAAGGTCTGTTAATCTCTCGCAAAGATCTCTCGCAAAAAGTCGGCGACGTCAGTAAACGAATTGGAGGTAAATTATGAAGAAGTTAATAGCATTTGACCTAGACGGCACTCTAGCCGAAAGTAAATCGGCTGCTGACGACCGCATTATAGAGCTGCTCGGCAGGTTACTAGATAAGTTCCAGGTTTGCGTGATCTCTGGAGGTAAGTTTGGTCAGTTCGAGAAGCAGCTGCTTAGCAACCTCAAGATCGAACCTAGCAAGCTGGAGAAGCTTCACCTTATGCCAACTTGCGGCACTCGCTACTACACATACTCCCTGGCCGACAAGGCTTGGGATAAGGTCTACGCCGAAGATTTCACTGAAGCCGAGAAGAAGAAGATCATCGATGCTCTTAACAAAGGCTTTGATGACCTAAACTACCGTGAGAAGACCGTATATGGTGAATGCCTAGAAGATCGTGGCAGTCAGATTACTTTCTCAGTTCTGGGTCAGGACATTGTTGATGAACTAGGCGCCGAAGGCCTCAAGCTCAAGCACGCCTGGGATCCTGATAACAAGAAGAAGAACGAATTGCGTGATTACATCGCACCGCTAATCCCCGATTTTGAAGTCCGAGTCGGCGGCGTTACCTCAATCGACATCACCAAGCTCGGCATCGACAAGGCTTACGGCATGAAGAAGCTAACAGAACTACTCGAGATCAGTCAGGATGACATTTTGTTCATGGGTGACCGTCTTCAAGAAGGCGGCAATGATTATCCGGTCAAAGCCATGGGTATTGATAGTATCGAAGTGTCGCACTGGCAAGACACAGCTCTAGCGCTAGAAGCCATTCTGCATGTAGTCTAAATATTAGGAGGGCTTGTCGAGGGTTTGCTGCCAGCGCCACGCATCACGCAGGCCATCAGCTAGAGTTTTCTCGGTCTTCCAACCTAGGTCCTCAGCAGACTTATCAACGGCTGCATAAGTGCTGACAATATCACCTGCACGGCGGGGGCCAATCTCGTAAGTCAGTTTCTCACCAGTAACTTCCTCGAAGGTCTTAATAACTTCTAGAACGCTAGAACCTTTGCCCGTACCGACGTTGATGAAGTCATGGAAGGTAGCTGGTTGCTTCTCGAGATACGATAGTGCCTTAACGTGGGCATCAGCCAGATCGACAACATGAATATAGTCGCGAATACAGGTGCCGTCGGGTGTGTCGTAGTCATCACCATGAACAGTTAACTTGTCGCGAATGCCAGCGGCAGCCTGAGTAACTAGCGGAATAAGATTGGCCGGCACGCCCTTAGGCAGTTCACCAATTAGAGCCGATTCATGAGCACCAATCGGGTTGAAGTAACGTAGCGAAAGAGCGTTGAAGTCCTTAGTTACGCTAGCGAAGTCGTTGAGAATCGTTTCGCCCATTTGCTTGGTCGAACCATATGGCGAAGACGCCGGCTTAAGCGCACTGGCCTCAGTTACTGGAAGAGTGTCAGGCTCGCCATAAACGGTACAAGACGAGGAGAAGACGAAGTGCTTAACGCCCGAATCGGTGCAAAGCTCCAGTAGCTCAATTAGCCCGACGACGTTGTTTTCATAATATTTGAGAGGTTGTTCGACGGATTCGCCAACTGCTTTGTGGGCGGCGAAATGGATGATGCCCGTGACGCCTTCCTTGACGATAACTTCCTTGAGCTTGGCTGTGTCGCGGTAGTCTTGCTCGTAGTAAGTTACTGGTGTGCCTAGGATTTGCTCCAAGCGGTCAATTACAAAGTGTTCTGAGTTGCTGAAGTCATCAACAATGATTGGCCGATAGCCTGCCTTCACGAGTTCTACGACGGTATGAGAGCCAATGAAGCCCGCGCCGCCAGTGACAAGTATGGTGTTCATACTTCTATTCTACAGTAACCGACTTAGCAAGGTTACGTGGACGGTCAACATTATAACCGCGCTTCATAGCTATGTAGTAGGCAAACAACTGGGTCGCGATAGCCTGCAAGATTGGCTGAGTCTCTGGCAATGTGTCTGGAATATAGATCACGTCGCTACAGAACTTATGAATATCCTTGTTGCCTTCAGTGGCCAAGGCTACGACTGGACCCTTGCGAGCACGGATTTCTTGAATGTTGGAGTAAGTCTTCTCTAGTAGCGGTGAGTCGGTAGCAATCGCAAAAGTCGGGAAGTTCTCATCGATCATGGCAAGAGGGCCGTGTTTCATTTCGCCAGCGGCGTAGCCTTCGGCGTGCATGTAGGAGATTTCCTTAAGCTTCAGGGCGCCTTCTAGGGCTGAAGGGAAGGCGTTGTGGCGACCGATGTAGAGGAAGTCGCGGTAATCGGCGTACTTCTCGGCAACTTTCTTGATGTCTTCAGCGTGGTCAAGGATGTATTGTGCCTTGGCAGGTAGCTTCTCTAATTCCTCTAGAATTGGCTTGTAGCGCTTACTCTTACCATTGTTAAGGTGAAGGGCGATCTGAGTTAGAACAGTAACTTGAGCGATGAAAGCCTTAGTGCTAGCAACGGCTCGTTCTGGACCAGCGTGACAATACACACCAGCGTCAGTCATGCGAGCGATCGTGCTACCGATAGCGTTCACTACACCTAGACGAAGGACGCCATAATCTTCAACTTTCTTAAGAGCCGCAATGGTATCAGCAGTTTCGCCTGATTGCGAAATGGCAATTAGGGCGGTGCTACGCGAGAATGGTTCGTCACGGTACTTGAACTCGCTGGCAAGATGAACTTCAACTGGTATACCAGCCAACTCCTCGATCAAGTATTCACCAACTAGACCGGCGTAATAAGAAGTACCACAAGCGACGATGACGATACGGTCGATGTACTTAAGTTGACCGAGAACATTCTCTAGACCACCAAGCTTCACGATGTTCTGATCAGGTAGGGAGCGTCCGAGTGTGGCCGAACGGATAGTGATCGGTGCTTCGAAGATTTCCTTAAGCATGAAGTTAGGATAATCGCCCAATACAGCTTGCTGGTTGTCGTAATCTAGCAGTTCAGCTTCAGGCGTGACGCGCTTGTCATCCTTGAGGTTGTGAATAGTAACCTTATCTTTGGTAATAACTGCGACGTCGTAATCCTCTAGATAAATAACCTTCTTGGTGTGTTCCATGATGGCGGTCGGATCAGAAGCAAGGATGTTCTCCTTGTCACCAACGCCAATTACTAGCGGGCTAGAAAGACGGGCTGCGTATAGGGTTTCTGGCTCGGAGCCGTGAATGGCTGCGATGGCGTAGGCGCCCCTTACGTCGTTGAGTGCGGCCTGGAAAGCGGCTTCAAAAGTAGGCAATTGCTTAAGATAGAAATCGATAAGATTAGGCATGACCTCAGTGTCCGTCTCGGATATGAACTTGTAGCCTTCACCCTGCAGCTTCTCGCGCAGTTCGGCGAAGTTTTCGATAATACCGTTGTGAACCACTGATATAGTCTGGGAGGCGTTGGTCTGTGGGTGAGCGTTGATGCTAGTCGGCGAACCGTGAGTAGCCCAACGAGTGTGGCCAATTACTAGATTAGAATCAGCCTTCTGGGCCTCGACGGTCTTGACCAAGCCACTGACACGGCCAGCTTGCTTGATAACATTGTTCGTACCATCCTTGGTGGCTAGGGCAATGCCAGCTGAGTCGTAGCCACGGTACTCTAACGCTTCCAAGCCTTGGAGGACGATGTCTGTACCTGATTTGTTACCGATATAACCGACGATTCCGCACATGCTAGCTATTTGACCTTTCTGATGTACATGCTTTTATATAGTCTAGCACATTTCTATTAAATGTCAATACTGAGAACTGTTTTGCGTGGTCGGAGATAGCCTCGTAGTCGAAGGATTTGGTCATCGCCACCTCTAGTACTGACTTCAATTCCTTAATGGTTTGCTTCTCGAAGAACAGCCCCGTCTTACCCTGAACCACATAATCCAAGGCGCCACCCTTATTGTAGGCGATTACGGGAGTGCTGGCGGCCATGGCCTCAATCGCCACGATGCCGAAGTCATCCATATTGGGCATGATGAAGCCCAGAGCCGACTGGAAGTGGCTGACCAACTCGCCGTCATTAACGTTAGTTAGGAAGGTTGTGTTGCGACCTGCCAGCTTCTCGAGCCGTTTGTGGTCTGGGCCGTCTCCAATCACCACCAAGGGCACCTTGAGCTCTTCACAGGCCTCTATGGCAAGATCAAACCGCTTGTAGGGTGTCTGACGGCCAGCTACTACGAAGCCGTGGCGTAGCTCTACCTTGCTGCTTGGCTTGAATCGATCGATCTCGACTGGGGGGAATATAACTGTCGAGTCACGTTTGTAGAAGCGCTTGATCATAGCTTGAGTGTGAGTTGAGTTGGCAATGAAGAAGTCTGGTTGCTTGGCCGCACGGCGATCCCAACGCTTCAACGGGCCAACTAGCAACCTGAGGCCTAGTCGTGCCAGCCAATTGAGGCCGAGAGGGAAGCCAGGATTCTCCAGGTATTCGTCATGGCGTATCCAGTAATAGTGAGTTGGCGAGTGGCAGTAACAGATGTGAGTGGTGTTGGGACCGGTCTTCACGCCCTTGGCCTCGGCGCCGCTAGATGATATGACCAGGTCATATTCACTTAGATCTAGACGGCTAAAAGTCCAGGCTCGCAGTAGCGGTAGGAATTTCTTAAGGCTAGTCGGTAGCTTCTGTAACCAAGTTGTACGAATATCTGCGTCATCGAACCAGTTGATCTTGCTGGGATCGTACTGAGAGGTATAAATCGGTGCTTCAGGATATAGCTTGTGCAGTTCTAGCACGACTCGTTCAGCCCCACCAACACCTGTCAGCCAATCGCAGACAATGGCAACTTTCATCCGCGTGTACCCTTGTGGAATAGTACGACCCAGAAGGTCTTAACGAGGATTACGATGTCACCCCAGAAGCTCCAGTTCTGGACGTAGTAGAGGTCGAGTTTGCGACGTTCGGCGAAGCTCAGGTCGCTTACACCTGATATTTGAGCCAGACCGGTGACACCTGACTTAACACTCAATATAAGGTTCTTCTGATCATATTTGTCGAGTTCGTAAGCTACTAGCGCGCGTGGACCGACGAGACTCAAGTCGCCACGGACAACGTTGATAAGCTGTGGCAATTCGTCTAGGGAAGTTCTTCTGAGGAAGCGTCCGACTGCGGTGACACGCGGATCGTTGGCTAGACTGTCGCCGTTGCTGCGGTACTTCTCTATAAGTTCTGGGCGTCCCATCTTCTCGAAGGCTTCTTCGGGCGCCATACCGCTGTACTTGGGGCTATGTGAACGGAATTTGAAGATCCGCACCTTGGTATCGAATCGGCTGAGTCGCTCCTGTCGGAAGAATACTTTGCCACCGTCACTAAGCTTGATAGCTAGAGCCGCTACAAGCATTACAGGCGAGGCAATAATTAGCATCAGTGAGCCTAGCACTAGATCACTCAGGCGCTTCACAACTCGTCCCCAGCCAATCAAGGCGGTCTGGTGAACGGCAATAATTGGCACGGCGTGGAATAAGTCGACTTCTATCTTGCCGACGAACAGCTCACTATTGCCAGGTACGAAGCGGTAAGCTGAGTGGTTCTCTTGGGCGTAAGTTAGGATTTCGTCGTTGCGGTCGTTGTCGGCATATAGCTCGGTTTGAATAATTGTGTGTAGGGGGTGTCCGTGACGGTGGCTGACAGCTTCGGCGAAGCTTTTGTACTGATGATAGGGGGCATCTGCTTTGAATGGGTGCTTCACCCCACCAACAACGCCCAGTATTTTGTATCCAGTTACTGAGGTACGCTCCAAAGCATCGATTAGGCGTTGAGTGGTCTTGGTGTCGCCCACTAGGAGGACGTTATTAATGCCGATACCATAGCTGAAGAGTTGACGCCTTAGACCACGAGCAATAGTTCGGAACAATAATACGAAGAAGAAGGCCAAGGCGAAGCCATAAACAGTCACCAAACGGGCAGGGAAGATAGCCGTATCGGTGAAGTAGCTATAACTAATAACGAACAGGATGCCGATGAACGTTCCGACTAGTAGACGACCCAGCTCGGCGAAGCGCTTTTCGTAGATTCTCAGGTTATATAGACCTAGTAAGCCGAAGATCAGGATCCAGAATGGCAGCAAGCTAATTAGGATGCTCAGATAGGTGTGGGCATGGACATCGGCGCTTAATGGCTGATGACTTAAGGTCACTCGCAGAACGTAAGCCACGCTGAAGGCCACGATAATAGCCAAAGCGTCGCCAATAATAAGACATAAGTTGTAGATGAGCGAAGCGTTGTTTTTCATACTTGAGCTATAATAAATTGTAGCATTATGAAACTATCGGCGCTGAAATACACGGTTCTGTCGTGGACCAGTGGACTAACCATGGTCATTTTGTTGTTGATGCCGTTCCACGCCTTCCTGACTGTCTGGGGCTCAACCTTGGTCGGCCATTACACTGCTTTGCGCCTCTGGAAAGAGGCCTTATTAATGCTCTGCATTGTAGGCGTCATGTACCTTATAGCGACCGATCATAAGATACGCAGTCATACGATGTCACGGCGCCTAGTCTGGCTGATTCTGGCCTACATGCTGCTCAATATTGTTTGGGGATTTCTGGCCTACAATGAGCACCAGATAACGGCTAAGGCCTTAGGCTACGGTCTTATAGTTAATCTGCGGTTCTTGGCTTTCTTCTTGGTGACGTGGGCGATTGCTCTTCGCCTAGGTCGGCTCAGATCAAATTGGCAGCGGCTTCTATATGGTCCAGCTGCGATAGTAGTGGCGTTTGCTATTATCCAAGTTCTGTTCTTGACCCCACGCTTCTTAGAGCACTTCGGTTACTCGATGTATACGATTCTGCCGTTCCAATACGTCAACAACAACAGTTCTTTCTTGCGAGCTCAATCTACGCTTAGAGGCGCTAATCCTCTGGGCGCTTACCTGATTATTCCTATAACGGCTATGACGGTGTTGCTGCTTAGCAAGGCTCGTCAATGGAAGCATGTCGTCTTCTATGTGGCGTCTTTGCTGGCTTTGTTCTTCACCTTTTCGCGTGGAGCATGGATAGGTCTTGTTCTAAGCGTTCTGGCTGTGCTTTGTGTCCAGCGCAGGAGCTTCATTATTAGGCACATCTATTGGATAGCCACTGTCGCTCTTATACTTGTCGTATGTATGGGTGTTGGTCTAAGACAGAATTCACAGCTTGAGAATGTCGTACTGCACACCGAAACAGGCAGCAACGTGCCAATCACTTCTAACGAAGCTCACGCTTCGGCACTACGCAGTGGGCTTCACGACCTTAAGCATGACCCGCTAGGTAGCGGACCGGGAACTGCTGGTCCAGCCAGCGTATATAACAACAAGCCTCGGATCGCCGAGAATTACTTCATCCAAATCGGTCAAGAAACCGGCTGGCTTGGCCTGGCCATGTTCCTGCTTATTAATGCCGGTGTTTGCTATCTATTGTGGCTAAGGCGGTCTGATCCTTTGGCGCTTGGATTGTTCGCTAGCCTAATCGGACTGACCTTCATCAATCTGTTATCTCACGCTTGGGCTGACGATACTTTGGCTTATGTCTGGTGGGGACTAGCTGGAATTGCCATGGTGAGTGCCACTAAGATCCGAAAAGATGCCTAGTCCTAGCAAAAAATCTGTCGTCCAGTTCAGCAAATACCTAGCAGGTGGCAGCATCTACTTCTGGAGCGGCTACGCAATCTTCGCACTGTGTTACTCGGTGCTAGATTGGTGGTGGCTATGGGCAAAGGTTGCGGCAGACGTAGTGGGCTGGACTCTCAACTACCTCGCTCAGCGCTACTGGGCCTTCGCTGATACACATCCACGCCTCAGTGAAATGCAGCACGTCGGTCGCTACATTACCATCGAGACAATTGGCTTCATCCTCGACTATCTGATTATTGGTGGCCTGAACGCTCTTGGCATTACGCCATACATCGGGTTCTTCATCTCGGCGGGGTTCTTCACGGTCTGGAGCTACCTCTGGTACAAGTATTGGGTTTTTCCGCAAAAGGATGTGGCATAATAAAAACATGAACGAAAAGCAAACATCCGCACAAAAACCAGTTCGCCCAACCAAGAAGCAGAAGGAAATACTAGAGTTCATCGAAACCTTTATCGCTGAGCACGGCTATAGCCCTAGCTACCGTGAAATAATGAGCGGCCTTAACTACAATGCTGTCGCCACAGTATCCTTACACGTCAATAGTCTCATCAAGCGTGGCCACTTGCGCAAGCGCGACCGCTCAGCAAGATCGCTAGAAGTCGTTAATGCTGCCGCCGAACCAGCTAAGATTGTATCCAACCAGATTGCCCCGAATGAAGAGAAGTGGTTAGTTGAGAAGGTCGAACACGCCTTCGTTCAAGTCGAGAGTCTTGGCGGCGAATTAACAGAGGCTGCATTCGATCATTTGTACGTACTTATTGGTGCGCTTAAGGTCTTGGGTATGGAGGGTGCAGCCCAGAGCTTCATGCCGAGACTAACAGCACTCAAGCAGACCCAAACAAGTTAAGATTTGCAGTAATTAATACTATATCTAGCGTAGCGATGGCCTGCTAAACTACTAGATAGTACAAGTGAGTTAACAAATAGATGCTGGAATCCCGTGTAATTCGGGAACTGTGCCGCAACGGTAAATCCACTGGTCAACCAGTCAGGAAAGTCCGATACAGCTGACAAAAAGTCTCTCGAGCAAGAGCGTAACAAGACCTAGTTGGTCTTTCTAGCCCTCGCTCAATGAGCAGAGGGTATTTTTATGGCTGTTGCAGCCGCTGAACGAACAAAAGCCATTCCTAATTTCGAACAAGCAGAGCAACCAGCATTGCCCGTGGATGAACGCTGCTTAACAGAGGTAGATAACTTTAACTATTATCGCCAAGAAGACGGCTCCCATAGTTATTGGGCACAGGACGAAGTATTAACAAATCTAATCACCGCCACAAAAGAAGCGGCGATGCCCTATGCTGTCAGCAAAACTGAGCATGTTTATGAAGCTTCAAGAGATCGAGACGAAAAAGGACGACTTATCGGAAGTTTTGTTTGGCTTGGCAAAACAGCCGTCGAAAACGCCCAGTCAGGACTTAGATATCACAAACACCCAGCGGCATTGGAGCGAGTTAAGGTAGAAGTCGATGAAGCTCAGGACGCTCAGCAGAACCTAAGACCAGGCACGACCAAGGTATTCATATCGCCAAGAATGAGTCGGTCTGATGCTACGCTCGAAGTTGCCCAAGCTGAACATTTGGCTGACGACGACTCAGTTCGCATCAGTGACGCAGTGGCCGACGATGGAGGCAAAATACTAAGACGCGAGATGCAATCCCTACTCGTTCGTGATATACCTCTCGAAGCATGGGTTGCTATGCTCGAAGACCCCAATAACATATTCGGCAAATCAATTCAGGTAGACAACCCTGACTCGGCTCTTTCGGTCATGAAAACCCACCGCGAGCTAGAGATACCAAGCGATAAGCTTCCCAAAGGCGTGATAAGCATCATCGAAGCTGTCGCTCCTTATGTTGAAGATAGAGCTGCCCGAAGCAGTCTCGAGGCTCAACTAGAACGTTTCCACGAATCGCAAGAAGAAATAGACGACAAAGCAGTCAACATCGCTAAACGTTGGCGAGACTTTGAGATGGAACTAGCAGACAGCTTACATGACGGTGAAGCGACCTTGGAGGTACGTTCCTTCATCAATAGTATGCAAGATAAGTGGAATGATGATGACCTCGCGGTAATTAATGAGCATGCTCAACCGAGTGCTAATTATAAAATGTCCCGACAACTGGCCGCAATAATTGAGAAGGCTAAGCAAAACATGCTTTGGGTTAGGGCTGGCGTAATCACTGGCAACGAGAAGGTTCTAGAGCAACTCGACGAAGCAACGGCCGACAAAATCTATGAAACAGAAATGTCGACCCAAGAAATCTATCAAGAGCATGGCAATACGGAACAGATGCATATTCAGAACGCTCAAATGGATCGACAAATCGCCAACCAAAACGTTGATGTCGGTGGTGGTTGCCCTGGCGAGAGCAAAGCTAACTTCAAGAGCGATATTCTCGAAGGCACCAACCTAGAGCTAACTAGTAGCAAAGAGAAGAGAGTCGGCAGGACTCGTCGTCGTCGCTGCGTCGTCGAAGGTTGCCCAACCAGTCCACGCGAAGTTAAGGTAGGCGGCTGTGGCGTATGCTTGGAGCGCTGCCAGAAGCTATTTGATAAAGGCCGAGACCCTACAAAGATGAGCGCCGCTTCCAAGGCTTCAGGCAAGTCAGCCACGGCGAACGTCATTAACATTAATCAACCAGAAAAACCCAAAGACGATCTACCAACCAAAGAGCAAAAGCCTGAGCTAGCAATGGCTGCCTAGTTCTGAGACTATATTGATAATGACTAACAAGACGAAGCAGCTAAGACGAATAGGAATCTACGCCGGAACGTTTGATCCTGTGCATTCGGGCCACGTGACATTTGCATTGCAAGCTTTGCAAGCAACCAAGCTGGACAAGGTTTACTTCTTGCCAGAACGGCAGCCTCGCAACAAGCGTAACGCCGAACACTTCGGTCATCGCGTAGCTATGCTACTGCGAGCAATCAAGCCTCATCCTCAATTCGACGTACTGGAGCTGGTAGATGTTAACTTCAGTGTTGAACGAACTTTACCCAAACTACAGAAGCAGTTTGAGGGTGATCAATTGGTTTTCTTGTTCGGATCAGATATCCTGGCCGGGTTGCAAGACTGGCCTAAGGCAGAAAAGCTATTGGCCGAAACCGAACTAGTTATCGGTCTTCGCCATCAGGATAATCGAGAAGCAATGCACAAAATTATTGAGGCCTGGCCATTGAAGCCTAAAGTTCTGACGATGTTTCCTAGCTATGCGCCAGAAGTATCCTCAGGCCGCGTGCGTGAGGCTCTACGCAGCCAGCAATCTACCCAAGGTATCTTGAAAAGCGTTGAACGCTACAGCAATAAGAATTGGCTATACGTCTCCCTCTGAGTCGCTAGTTGGTGGTTCTTTCAACTCTAATCTGGGCACAATATAGAATCTATATCGATTCGATATGTTTTCTATACACTTTTTATATTGATTAGGTATGGAATTTATATGGTGCCCAAAAGGTAACACAAAAACCAAGCCTCGCGACTGCATGGCAGCAGCAGTAAAAGCAGCGTCAAAGTTGACAGAGCTTAAGCGGCTTGATAGTATAAATGCACTTCATCGACTCTCAAATATAGAGTCATGGGAGACAAAAACTACAACTAAAAAAGTGTGAATGCGTCCATTATTCTAAGGGCGCGGGTTCGCGGTGAGAGGTGAGAGTGACGTGTCCGTAAAAATAAAGATAGTTAAGACGCCCGAAGTTCGGGTAAAAGTGCATGTTGATCGCCCAGAGTGGCGAGAGTTCTTGTATTACTAGTTTTGCTTGGCTGAAGCAGCCTGCTTAGCAATAGCTTCGTTGATAACCTTATTGAAGGCATCTACACTGTTGGCAATCTCGGTCTTTTTGCCATTTATGAAGAAGGCAGGGGTACCGGTAACATTGAGTTTTGTGCCAGCGGCGATATCGGCATTAATTGTGTCGTTAACTGCGCTACTTGCAAAGTCAGTCTTGTACTTGGCGACATTTAGTCCAATCTGCTTAGCAAACTGGTCGAAGAAGGTATTTGGATCGTTAGCGGCTACCCAGCCACTTTGGCCGTTTGGATCGTTGGATTCATAGAGGGCGTCATGCATTTCCCAGAACTTGCCTTGAAGGGCGGCTGCTTGGGCAGCTCGGGATGCGGCAAAGGCGTTCTTGTGGATGTTTGATAGAGGGAAGTTGCTGAATTGGAACTTGATCTTATCACCAAACTCAGCTTGGACTTGCTTTACAGTCGGGTAGTATTGCTGGCAGTAAGGACATTGGTAATCACCGTATTCCACGAGTGTTACCCCTGTAGTTCCTGCGCCAATAACGTTTTGGCTGACACTAGCGCCACTTGCCTTACTGCTGCCAGACTTAGAGTCGCTGTTGCTACTGGTCACTACAAAGATACCAACGAAGGCTAGAATAATAGCTATCAAAACTCCCAAAAACTGCTTAGACATTCATAACTCCTAATTACTTAGATAAAGTATACAGCAACAACTGGCTGACTTGGGAATCGGCCCTAGACGTTATAAGCTAAAGGGGTAATGACCAACCTGATATTTGCCCTACTCTTACTCTTGTTAGCTCTGGCTGGCGTAGTTGTGCGTAAGACCTACTATTATCTACCGATCAAAGAATTGAAGCGCAAAGCCGAGAAACACGATCCACTGTCGATGCAGCTTTATAGAGCAGCAGCCTACGGCAATAGTCTACGAAGTTTACTCTGGCTCTACATTGGCTTCACTAGTGCGGCTAGCCTCATACTCTTAGCGCGTGAACTGCCGATCTGGGTTAGTCTGTTGATGGTCGGTCCATTACTCTGGGTGGCTTTTTCGCTGATTCCTGCCACCAGGACAACCAAGCTCGGAGCCAAGCTAACCGCCTCAGTTACGCCCTTAGTAGCCTGGTTACTGAACTACCTTCACCCAGTCCTTAGTCGCAGCGCTGACGTAGTCGAAAAACGCTACATAGCCTCAACCCATACCGGTCTATTCGAAACGGCTGACCTAATCGAGTTAATTAAGCAACAGCAACAACAGCCTGACAGTCGTATTAGTGATGAACAGCTTGATATCGCCAAGCGCGCACTGAGCTTCGATGATCATATAGTCGGTGACATCATGACACCACGCAAGGGCATCAAGATAATACTGGCTGACGATACAATCGGTCCGATCCTGATTGATGAACTTCACAAGAGCGGCCACAATTACGCTCTGGTTAAGGAAACACGCAAAGGCGACTTCGTAGGTAGCCTGGGCTTCCGTCAGCTTGATCTGCACAGCCAAGGCAAAGTTAACGACATAATGCGCAGTGGCGTTTATTATCTCCATGAAGATGATGCCTTGAGCCAAGCCTTGCATGCCTTCTTCGTTACCAACTCCTCACTCTTCGTGGTGGTCAACAGCCTCGAAGAGTACATAGGTGTTCTGTCCATCGAAAACGTTCTTCATCAACTGCTTGGTCATGTGCCTGGCGACGACTTCGATCAATACTCTGACCCTGCCTATGTGGCAGCTCGCCACGCCCCCCACAAAGAATCAGACGAAACCCCTGTTAAAACAGATGAAGAAGTGATAGAATAACACCTTATGAGAATTCTTAGTAGTGACGTCAAAGACCATGTCGGTAAGACAGTTCATGTGCAGGGCTGGCTTCACAAGAAGCGTCTTCTTGGCGGCCTGACCTTCATCAACGTCCGTGATCGTCGTGGACTTGTTCAGGTTGTTATCAAAGATAAGGCTGAAGTCGAAAAGCTTCGTGGTCTTCAGATCGGTACCGTTCTGACGGTTGACGGGAAAGTTGTTGAAGAGCCACGTGCGCCAGGCGGGGCTGAGCTGCATGACGCTGTTGTGACTGTTCTCGTGCCGGTTACCGACGAACCCCCAATCGAGATTGATAAGCCAATCGGCCACAAGCCCGAAAACCTTGACACTCTGTTTGAGCACCGCGCACTTAACTTGCGCAACCTTCAGGAGCAAAAAATCTTTAAGATACGCGCCAGCTTACTGCGCTATATCCGAGAGTTTTTGGGCAAGCATGAGTTCGTAGAGATACAAACACCTAAGTTGCTAGCGGGCGCCACAGAAGGTGGAGCTGAAGTTTTCAAGCTAGATTACTTTGGTCAAGAAGCCACACTTGCACAGAGCCCGCAGCTCTATAAGCAGATGATGGTCGGTGCTTTTGAGCGAGTCTTCGAGATAGCTCCAGCCTTCCGCGCTGAACTTAGTGCCACCACGAGGCACATGAGTGAAGTCATGATGCTGGATATCGAAATGGGCTTTGTAAAAGACCACGACGAAGTATTGGATATGGTCGGTGACTTGACGATCGATGCTCTCAGGAGAACCTACAAGGACCACGCTGATGATCTTAAGTCACTCAACGCACCAGAGCTAGTTGTCACAGACAAAGTCCCCAAGTTCAGCGTTGCCGAAATCCACGAGCTATACACCAAGGCTACAGGCAATGACACTACGGAGGAGAAAGACCTTATTCCAGACGAAGAGAAGTGGATCTGTGAGTACACCAAGAAGCAATCTGGCTCAGAGTTAGTCTATGCCGTGAAATTCCCTATCGAAGCAATGAAATTCTACCACCAAGTTAACCCTGAGGACCCGACTACAGTCTTATGGGGAGATTTGCTGTTCCGTGGTCTTGAGATAGCCACCGTTCCATTACGTGAATATCGTTATGACAAGCTTGTCGAACAGATGAAGGCTGCTGGAGTAGACGTCGAACACCCTGGCTACAAGTATTACTTACAGGCCTTTAAGTTTGGTCTTCCCCAACACGGCGGCTGCGGCTATGGCATCGACCGCCTAGTGCAGAAGACGATAGGGCTGAAAAACGTTAAGGAAGCTACGCTATTCCCGCGTGATATCAACCGCTTGGCACCATAAACTAATATGAAAAAGCAGTCATCAGCCAGAGGCGCCGAAGCCTTATTCGGCGCTGCTATGGCTTATGCACTGACGGGTATTTTTGTCCGTGCAGTGTCGCCGATGTGGACTGACAAGGCTCAGGTTGCTGTCCGTTTTAGTCTTGTATTCTTCTTCTTGGCCATCTATCAATTGGTGCGCAAGAACCGGGCCTGGGTGCCCAGTAAGCAGTTGGCGCCAATTTTATTTGGCGGTTTGCTCTCAACCATTATGATCCTCAGCTTCACCATTGCCATCGGTAAGACTACGATCGCCAACGTGCTCTTTGTCTTCTATGCGGCCAATATGATTACGTCATTTTTGCTCGGTACGCTGAGCCTAAAAGAACAGGTTTCACGCACAAAGCTGATTGCCCTCGCGTTAGCAATCTTGGGATTAGCCGTCTATTCAGGCTCAATTGCTAGCGGCAATCAAGGCATTATTCTATCCATCGTTGCAGGGATTGCCGGCGGCACTATCAACCTCATCAACAAGCAGCTCACTGGTGTTGATCGCACGGCTGTCTTGGCGCTATGGTTTGGGCTAGTAACTATGTTATCTTCCGGCTGGTTGCTGCTATCAGGTGACCAGATTCTCCGCAGCGCAAGTTTGCACTTGTCGCTTCTGACGATAGTCTTTGCGTTGGTAATTGTGGTTGGCGCATATCTAACTCTCTACGGATTTCAGCACTTTGATGTCAATATTGGCAGCGTAATTATGTCGACTGAGCTGGTGTTTGCGGCCGTCATGGCCTACTTTTTGTTTAACGAAGTACCCCAAGCACACGAGCTGGCTGGCGGTGCGTTTATCTTGCTAGCGTCGGTCATTGGTAGCGGCATATTTGATAAGCCCAAAAACTCCTTACAGCCAATAGCGCAGCCCGATTAGGCTGCTACTTGGGTTCATTGTCGAGGCTTTGCCAGATGTACCAACTGGCGACTGATTCGTAGGGGTGCCAGTTGTTCTTGGCAGCTATCTCAGTAACTTGCGAGGGTGTTGGGACTTCGGGTAGTCCATAAAGCTTCTTGATTCCATTGCGAATTCCCAAGTCACCAGTAGGCAAGATATCCAATCGACCCATACAGAACATTAGGAACATATGTGCTGTCCATTCACCAATGCCTTTGACAGCCGTTAGCTCAGTTATGATGGTGACGTTATCTAAGTCGTCGAACTTGTCGAACTCCAACTTGCCGTCGAGAATGTGCTGAGCCAAATCACGGATGTAGAGAGCCTTGGCATTACTCAAGCCAGCCGTCCGTAACTCTTCAACTGACTTAGCTAGGATTGCTTGCGGTGCAGGGAATTCTTCTTCGAACAAAGCTTGGAAGCGACCTTCAATAGTCCTAGCGGCCTTGACGCTGAGCTGTTGACTGATGATGCTGTCGATTAGTTCCCAGTAGTAATTCTTGTGTGGCTCAATGGTGCATAGCCCCACCTGCTTGATTACTGGAGAAAGCTTAGAGTTACTAGAGCTTAAGTGCTTCGCGGCTGCCTCAGCCAGGGTGGGTGTTATGACCTGATGCATGCTAGCATTGTAATATGATCGCCCTGATTCTGCTTATCAATGCCTTGTTCTTGTTCGTGTACATGACTGTGGTTTTTGTGTTAGCTGAGCGACGGGGCCGTCTCGATACAGTCGATATTGCTTGGGGGCCAGCTTTCCTGATGGTTGCTTGGCTAACGGCTGTTATCGAAGTGACACCGCAGAGTTTTGTGATAGCAATTCTAGTAACTATCTGGGGTCTACGCCTGGCGTTTCATATTGGACTGCGTGCCAAGAAAAAGTCTGATGATCCACGCTACACCGAGCTTACTAAGAAGTGGAAAGGTGATGTCTGGCGCAGGGCTTACATTTCTATTTTTCTTCTGCAGGGCGCACTGGTCTGGATAATAAGTTTGCCAATAGTCATGGCTAGCGGCGAACAGTTAAGTGGCTGGTCATGGCTGACGTGGCTGGGTGGCATTATCTGGCTCAAAGGGTACTTAATCGAAGTTGCCGCCGACCGTCAATTAAGAGAATTCTTAAGCGACAAGGATCACCCCAAGGTTTTACAAACAGGCCTATGGCATTATAGTCGACACCCCAATTACTTCGGTGAATTGACCCAGTGGTGGGGAATTGGAGTTATTGCTCTTCAGGCTAGCTATGGCTGGGTTGGCTTAATTGGGCCGATCGCGCTCACTATTCTTATTGTCTATGTTTCGGGAATACCACCGATTGAACGGCGGCGCCAAGAAGATCATCAGTATCGGGAATACCAGCGCAAGACCAGTCCACTTATTCCGCTACCACCACACCAATAACAGATAGTTACTGGGCCAAAACTTTGCTAAAATGACAGTAAAGGATAAGCATATGCACAATAAGGGAACTGACGAACCCGAGAAATCGGCTAAGCAGCAAGAGCTGGAACATAAGGTTGACTCAATGATGAGTGTTAAACCTGTCGCCGCTCTACCGCCAAAACCCAAGTCCGTGGAACCGATATCCAAGCCTAAACCAGAGACTCAAGACTCGAGAGAGTTCAAGACAGCACCCAAGCTGCCCAGCGCCGCAAAAATAACGACTGAAGCCGAAGCCCCAAACAAAGCCTACAAACTTAAGACTCCAGACAAACCACCAATTGTAATCGCTTTAGCCGATACGCCAACTACAGAGGCAATCACGGAGCCCGTAACGCCAACAGACACCAAGCCCGTAACGCCCGCAGTGCCAGAAGCTACCATTCCTGATGATCCCCTGCAAGACGGTGCAACAGACAAGGCTGTAGATGAAATCGTTGCCAGAGAGGGGGACACTCTACTGGCACTAGATGATGCCAAGGCAGCCAGCAAGCAACCAGTCAAAACCGCCACAGGCTGGAAAGATAAGCTAGCAGCCGTCTTCAAGAGCAAACGCACCTGGGCAATAATAGTCGCCCTCATTATAATCCTTGCAGCCGTCCCAACCACCCGCTACAAGTTAGCAGGCTTGGTTATTAAGAAGTCAGTGACGATAGTAGTAGTTGATAGCAAGACCAACAGTCCAGTCAGTAGTGCAGATATCAAGCTCGGCGGCAAGACCGTCAAGACCGACGCCTACGGCAAAGCACGACTCAAAGCTTCGGTCGGTCGGCACAATCTAGTGGCCAGCAAGCATTACTACAAAACCCTCACGACCTCATACTTTGTTGGCTTCAAAGCCGCCCCGTCGCTGACAAACCTCAGACTTGAAGCAACTGGCCGACTTGTGCCAATACTGGTCGTTAACAAGGTTACTGGCAAACCGCTGAGCGGTGCAGTTATAAGTGTGCTCGGAACGACCGCCAAGACAAACACCCAAGGCGAAGCGATAGTTGCCTTGCCAACGACTACAGCAACTAACAGTGCCGAGGTGTCTCACATAGGCTACAACAAGGCAAAAGTTACTGTTCAGATAACTGACAAGTTTGTGAAGGCCAATAGTTTTGAGCTGACACCTACTGGCCACATATATTTCTTATCTAATGCGAGTGGCAAAATTGATCTAGTGAAATCCGATCTCGACGGCGCCAATCGAAAGACTGTGTTAGCTGGAACCGGTCGCGAGGACGCGAGCACTACTAAGTTGATGCCTTCACGTGATTGGCGCTATGTGACACTACAATCTCGCCGTGATACAGCCTCGCCATCACTCTACCTAATTGATGCCAATACCGATAAGGTCACTCAGTTCGAGAATAGCGACTCAGACATAGAACTCATTGGTTGGTACGGACACGCCTTCATGTATGACCTATCGCGTAGGAACACCCCATTCTGGCAAGCGGGACGAGAGACGATCAAGAGTTATGACGCCGACAACCTACAGCTTAATCAGCTAGACCAAAACCTTGCCGAAGGCGATGCTGCCAACAATGCACATCAGGAATTCTATAATTTCTACATTGTTAACGGTGCTCTTATGTACGACACGCAATGGTACAGCTCAGGTACTATTGATATGACTAGCAAGAACGACACGATTCGAGGAGTTCAGCCCTCTGGCCAGAGTAAGAAGGATTATCAGTCGTTTACAAGCAGCACCAACGACTATATTCAAGCTAAGCTTTATAGCCCGCAAGCGATCTACTACTCAACTCACAATAATAGTGACGATAAGACGACCTATTATGAATATGCTAATCAATCAGTTAAGACTGTCTCGATTGATGGTGGTACATTTGCGGCCGACTATCCGACATTCCTCATTTCACCATCTGGCAGCAAAACCTTCTGGGCTGAGCTCAGGGACGGCAAGAACAGTCTCTTCATAGGTGACGACGAAGCTAAGGGCAAAAAACAAATCGCCAGCCTTAGTGACTACACACCTTACGGCTGGTTCGGCGATAACTATGTTCTGGTGTCCAAGGGCAAAAGCGAGCTCTACATAATGCCGACTGGCGGGTTACCTGCTGGACGCTCCCCGCTGAAGATTACTGACTACTACTAAGGTGTACCACCGTCATTGTACCGTCAGTCTGCAGATGCCCCCGCAGTGCACGGTTGGCCAATCTGTAAGGCTTACCTAGTTTGACATCTTGAGTCCTGTCTACAATGTTGGCAGCTCGAAGTTGGCCCACTATCAATTCACGCTCTTGGTCCGTGTCAGGATGGATCATGTGAGTTATCTGCATATTATGTCTAATTGGCGCTAGCCCTGTATCCAGTGAAGCAGCGCCAACCCAGAGCAAATTATCCCCCTGCAAGTGACTACGACGATGGTGCCAGTGAATACTACGAACAGTTAGCTTCTTAGTGTCCTTATAAGTAGTAGCCCAGAAGCGTACATGGTGTCGACTACCGAAGCCACCACTAATTGGTATCTCAAAGGCCAAATCCTGCCTGCGCCCGAACAAGTACAGACTACTGACAGGTGCAGTGTGATAGTCTGAGCCAAAGATTATACTCAGAGCATGCTTGATCAAGTATTTACCTCGATGCGGATCAGCCATGTACCAACCGGCTCGCTCCATAGCACCAATCAGTTCACGTCGAGTCGAGATGACGCCAATATTAAGTGGATCAGACGCAAAACCATCAGGCGTCACGCAATACAGTGGCAAATGCTCAGCTGGCTTAATGATTCTAATCAAACGTATTAGAGCAGGCACCAGAACATAAGCCCCCAAGGCATACGTAGCCAGTATAGCTAGGCCTAGCGGCAGTTGCCGATCGAAGTAGGGAAATATGTCACTGACCGAAAAGTAGGCGATTATAATACCAGGTATAAGAACGGCAAAACGTTTAACAAATCTTAACAAGCTCTGAATCATCAACTAGTTAATCATACGCTTAAGGAGACATAATTGACGATTACCAGAACTCCATTGGCTAAACGGCTTATGCTACAATATTTACGATTATGGAACCGACAGCCGCACCAACTTCTACGCCACCTGAATCTGCACCAGCAGTTACTCCAGCTCCAGTTATGGACGTGGTAGCGCCGCCTGCTGCCAGTGCCGATTCTACGCCTGTTGAACCGCCCCAGGAAGAAGTATCCCCAGAAGAAACGCCCAAAGAAGCAGATACCAAGAAACCTGCACCTACCAAGCCAGCCAAAGCCCCTGGCAACGGAGTAACTCTAGCAATTGTGGCCACGGTATTTATTGTCTTCGGACTTGCTGCCTTAGCAGTCTTGGCCTATCTTAACCAACCTAAGTAATGCCAGACGCCACTAAGCTCCAAAACCCTGGCGCAGTCGGTATTATTCCAACTGACACTGTCTATGGAATCGTAGCAAGGGCTGTCGACCAAACGGCTGTCGAGCGGCTTTACACGATAAAAAGCCGCGACACTAAGCCTGGCACAATAGTTGCTGCCAGTATGCAACAGCTCGAAGATCTTGGCATTAAGCATCGTTATATCAAGGCTGTAGAGCAGTTCTGGCCTGGTGCCGTGAGTGTTGTTATCCCAACTGTTGAATCCGACCTGAAGTACCTTCACCAAGGCAAAATGAGTCTAGCAGTTCGTGTACCAGGGGACAAAAAGTTCCGTGACTTACTTGAAACGACCGGCCCTTTGCTAACCAGCAGCGCCAACCAACCCGACCAACCACCAGCTAGCACTATCGAAGAAGCCCGAGCCTATTTCGGCGACACCATCGACTTCTACATAGATGGTGGCGACCTATCAGGCCGTGAGCCGTCCACGGTTATTCGCATAATTGATGACGCTATCGAAGTTCTGCGCAAAGGCGCGGTCAAAATCGACAACGCCGCCCTTTGACATCGCTGGCGATGCTACAATATAGTCATGACATTTGAGGAGTACCAGAAACGAGCCCTAACCACTGTAATTACTAGTGATGATCAGTTCAAAGACTCTCTACACTGGGTACTTGGCATCAATGGCGAAGCGGGCGAGATCGCTGAGAAGATCAAGAAGATAATACGCGACAAAAAGGGCGTAATCTCCGAAGACGACAAAAAGGAACTAGCCAAAGAAATCGGCGACGTGCTCTGGTACTTAGCCGTCTTCGCCCATGATCTGGGCTTTGACCTAGAAGATATCGCTCAGCAGAACCTCGACAAACTCAAGAGCCGCAAAGCTCGTGGTGTGTTGGGCGGCGCAGGAGACAATCGCTAATGGACGTCAAGACGCTACTCCTAGAATATTTACCTAAGGCCAGAATCATGCAATTGGCTACGTCAGTAAATGGTCAGCCGTGGGCCTGCAACCTGCATTATTATTCTGACAGCGAGCTAAACCTTTACTGGGGCAGCAGCCCGCAAGCGCGCCATTCTCAGGAGATAACCCAAAACGCCAAAGTTGCCGCTGTCATCATGATCCATGAAGACAGCCCCGAGGAGAAGTACGTTATCGGTGTAACCTACGAGGGTGTTGCGGACTATATTGGCGAACCAGACCCAGAGCTGGTCAGCGACTTTGAGGCCAAGCTTGACCGCAAGCCCAGCGGCCTATACCGTATCAAGCCATCGAAGATAGTCTTGTTTGATAACAAAGACTTTCCTGACAGCCCTCGTCAAGAATGGAGCCCTGATGCTTAAGAGAATCTTACACACTGGCTTAGCCGTCATAAGTCTCGAACAAGCCAAGAGTTTCTGGGAAACCTTAGGCTATGAGTTGGTTGAGGAGTTTGAGAAGGAAGACATCAAAGCTAAGGTTGCCTTGATGACCAAGGGAGAGTCTTCTTATGAACTGTTCGAGTTCGAAGATATGAGTCTACCGACGGTGGATCTGATTCGCAACCACACAGCATTCTATTCGGATTCACTAGAAGAAGACATAGCGATCTTCGTGGATCTAGGCTACAAAGTAACAATCCCGATCACCGAAGGCAAAATACTACGCTACGCCTATGTTCAAGACAAGCATGGCACCAACTGGGAAATAGCTACCGACAAAGCCTAGGAGTGTAAATGTCCAAAACGACCACCACAAAGAAGCAAAAACGACCACCAGTCTTAATGCCAGTAACAGCGACGGTTACATCCCTAATAGTGGCCGTCATGCTAAGCATAGCTTCATCACACAAACTAGGTTTTTGTCCAGATAGGTATGCCGATAGATCGTTGTACTTCGCGACGTTTGTGTTTCTTTGCCTAAGTATCCTGTCGATACTAGTGGCACTTGTCATAGCAATAAAGTATAGAAGTCTAAAACTATCCATACTCCTAATCGTACTCACACCAGCATTAATTTGGGCGGCTTGGATTATTATGTTTTTTGCCGGTGGCGGCTTATGTTTGGATTTATACGGCGAAGGTTACATGTAACCAGTCGTCCAGGGAGTCGCCACCGCCTCCGGCCATGCCTACCACCATATCACCGTTGTCCAAGTGTTGTTGAATGACTTTCTTAAGCTCGTCATCGCGTTCCATGGCTGTGGCGATTGATGGATCATCAAGGTGCGTGATCAACTCGGCAGGCGGGATTATGCGTTGAGCTGAGTCTTCGCGGGCGAGGTAGCTCGGAATCCAATACAACTTCTCAGCACCTGCGAAACAATCCTTATAATCATCAAGCATGTAGTGCTGCCGGCGGTTGGTCAGTGGTTCGTAGACAACCACAAGCTTCTGGCCAGACTCCGCGGCCATTTCGCTGGCCACACTCATAGCGCCGCGGATTTTCTCTGGGGTATGGGCGTAGTCACTGTAGAGATTAGGAATGATCTGTTCCATGCGCCGTGACAGGCCAGGGAAGCGATTAACGGCCTCTATCAAATCCTTGAAAGGCTTCTTGGTTGCATGGTGAACGGCTTGAACAGCCAGCCACGCATCTAATCGGTTATATTTGCCCAAAAGAGTTATCTCGTCAATCTGTTGATTACCACTATCAAGCACGGTCAACCTAGATGATTCGCCCAGTTCCAGGTAGTCGTTATCCTCGCCCCAGATGAAAGTGTGCTTAGACTGATCTATAAACTCACGAAAGGCCGACTGATAGTCCTCTCGTGTCGGAAATATCTCGTGATGATCCCAGCTTACCCCTGTTATTAGACTGATAGCAGGCTCATAAGCTAAGAAGTTACGATCAAACTCATCAGCCTCGTAAACAAAATACTTACTCGAAGCGTCGAATTCGCCCATTTCACCGAAGCTAGTCTTGGCAGGTAACAGATAGCTAATTGGCTCCCCAGCCTGCTTGAAAAGCCATGTTGTAAGGGCTGTAGTAGTGGTTTTGCCATGAGTGCCTGCTATCGCTATCAGATTGAGACCTTTGTCCTGCAGGATGAGGTTCAGTAGTTCGTCGCGCTTACTGGTCTTAATGCCCTCCTGGGCGCAGTAGGCGAGCTCTGGGGCGTTTGGATTCTCTAGAGGTAAAGCGGACGTGTAGACCAGCCAATCGATCGGGTTGCGCTCGTGGACGGTCTGGATGGCATCCCTAGATTGACCGATGTGTATGTCTGTAATGCCGTGCTTCTTGAGATAATCGATGTAGCTGGAGTTCTGCTTGTCAGATCCTGACACCTTATAGCCCGCTTGGTGAGCGATCTGGGCTAAAGGGCCGATGCCTGCACCACCGATGCCTGAGAAGTAAATATGCATGTTACTAGGGTACAGCCTTCGGTGATTAGCGTCCAGCTGGGCGTAAGTTTTGTTTCTATAACGGACGACCATATAAGATCGCTAGCGATTCCCTATAAATTTTATATGGATCTTATAGGGAATTTATATGGTCGTAGGTTGCTGCACCCAACAAGAAAGGGTTAATTATTGTTGGGTGCACACTTGCATGGCCGTACCCGAAGATCAACATCGAGGCAACCAGCGGACAACCAGACACTAGTGCCGGAGCAAGCGGCTCAAGACAAAGCTAACAACAAACAACAGAGTACCCAAGATGCCAATAATCATACTCCAGCCAGCCAGATCGGGCGACCAACTAGGTGCCACAAAGGCGAACTTATACAAAGCGTCGGGTATTGTTGCCCCTTTGGGAACGGTGTGGGTTTGCACATATTGCTCGATGCAAGGAATACGATTACGACCCGAAACATCGTGGGAGTTCTGTTGTTCACAGTAGGCTTGGGCGGCAGTGTAGATTTGTTCGCCAGTCAGACCTGCCTGATCTTTTTGGGCCTTTTGCAGCCGTTCGTAAGTGTACTTGAGCTGAATTGGCGGATAAACAGTACTGCCACTGCTGTTGAGATCGGTATTCATATGGGTCGTGACATAGGCCTGAAGCTCGCGAAGGGGTTTATTGACGTCAGAGCCGTCCTTATCAGCAGTGTAGACAGCGTCACGTAGCTCAATCATGTGCTGGTTGTTAGCTCGCAGGGCGAAGACACAGACTATGCCGCTCAGAAGGGCTAGAGCCAAGAAGTACCACGGCTTGATGAATCTGACCTTGGCGTAGTAGTGGTGAGCTTTTCGTTTGTCCATATGTCGCCATTATATCTCAGCTACTTGGCCATAGATAGCAAAACGTCCCTCCGAAGAGGGACGCCTAACGTCTTGGACTAAATCTGGCTAGTTGCCGGAAGTAGTGCTGCTGCCACCGTTGTTGGTAGTAGCTTTTTGGACGCTGTTGCTGCTGTTGGTGCTAGAGCTACTGCTCTGGTCAGCACACTTTTGACCGTTGGGGTTCTGCTTCTTGAAAGTAGAGACCGCGGTTGCAACTTGACCGTTACTTTGTAGGTTCTCCCAGAAGGTAACTTGGTCACGGTTAATGACCATCTGGTCATATGGTTCGTGAAGTTCACAACCTAGCTTGACTAGAGAAACACTGCTACCAGCGCTAGTAGTACCAGTAGTACCGGTGCTAGCTGTCTGTAGGTAGTAGATGTTAGTCAGTACAAAGTACTTGTTGTTCATAGTCTTGATGTTACCGAAGTAGACTTGTCCAGTGTTCAAGAAAACTGCTTGCAGCTTAGTGCTGTCAACATACTTGCTTTCGCTCTTGCCACCGCTACTAGCGGCTGTGGCGATCACTGCGCCAAGCAGTATTACAACTGCGGCGACTAGAACTACGGTTACTATACGACCCAGTTTGCCTGAGTCAGACTTCTTCTTTTTGCCACCGCCAGCAGCACTTGCTGCGGCTGGTGCACCTGCGCTCGCAGGCTGCGATTGTACGTTGCGATTAGAAAAATCCATTCTTCCCTCACTCCCACCTTAATCTTTATTACTTTTATGGTTACCGACATAGTGTAATACAACCAGCTGGCCTAGTGCAACACCAAAATGCTTGTGATTTGTTAACAGGAGTACAGATAGACAAACTTGCCTGTGTAGAAATGCTTATGGTGAGCCTACAGATAGGTACTATTTGGTCTAAGGGGTTGACAACAAGAAACGCACCAGAGTATGTTAGGTAGTACATTACTAATGGTAAGAGAGGGAGATCCAGCAATGGCTTACAAGCACACTAACTCTAAGGGCGTAACATACTACCTTAACTCAAAGGCAGTAGTACTACGTGGCGGCAAAGAACAGACTATCTATTACTTCAGCAAGGACCAGCGTCCAGAAGCAACCGACCTACCAGCCGGTTTCGAAGTTAACGAGAACCCACGCAACGGTTTCCTAACCGTTAAGCGCACTAAGTAAGTTAACTCTACTTAGGGAATACCCAGTTTCTTAGGAGGCTGGGTATTTTATTTGGACTAAATTCCTTGCTCACATCGGAAGTCGTCACCACCTCTTGCAAAATTAGCATAAACGTGATAGAATAACAGCATGTCACGTCCTATTAAAAACAAAAATCCAGACCAAGGCGCTTTTACAGTTCAGAATCACTATGGCGGCGAAAGCATTCTGCCAGAAGGGCGTCAGTTCCGTGTAGTGCCGCTAACAGAACCTGTAGAGGCAGCAACAGAGCCGCTCGTAGAGCCAGAAGTTCCAGCTGGTCCGAAAGTGGTTGAGGCAAACCCCCCAGTTAACCTGCTTCAGCGCAACCAAGACCTCTGGTCAGCTCTTGGTAAGCTTGGCACTGCCACGAAGAATCGACCTGCGAAAAATGTCTATGCCGAGGAACGAGAGCGACCAGTCTACGTCGAAACAATGATTCGCTTACACGGCGAAGATGCTGATGCGAAGATTCAAGAAAACTCTGAGTCTTACGACAGAGACATGGCCCAAGTTGACAATTTATTCAAAGATATATGGGGTCTTGGTGCGGCTCTGAAGTCTGACATGAAGTCCAAGGAAGAAGTCATGGCGATGTTCAATGAGGACAAAGACGTATTCATGGAGCAATTCTTCCAAGTCGACCAGCCCAAGATTAATATGACGCAAGCAGCTAATGCTCGAGCTAAAGAGCGCAAGCAGCTCAATAAATTTAGAGATGTCTCCCTTGATACTAACACTGGTGGTTGGCCATCTTCGCCGAAGCGAGATAAGCAGCGAGCTACACGCATAAAGGCAGCGATTACTCGCAGGCAAAAGGCCGCCGAAAAGAAGCTAGCTAAAGAGCAAGCTAAGGCGACTCAAGTAGCGGATGATCACGACCTAGCCGATGCGGCCTAGTGAGATTATTAACTTGTGCTTACCAGAGATAAAGTTATTCTTAGTAAGACTGTTATAATAACGGTCTATTAGTGTTTTGACAGGGATAATATGTTTTTTAGTCGAGAATCTGGATCTAGATCAGAGGTACCCGCACCAGATGAACCCGAAGTGCAGGTTGATTCTGAGCGACCAGAGGGCGCTACAGATGATACCCGAGCTCCGTCTGGGGAAACGTCAAATGAGTCTAGAGAAAGATTCCGAACCCAAGTCGCTAAGGCTAGGGAAGCCAGAACTAACTTGCCGCCCATCAAAAAGCCCGACCCAAGACAGTAATCGCTTATAATTGATCAAATGGACTTATATCAGAATCTACCCAAGCCTTTCTTGGTGTTAGCGCCAATGGACGACGTGACGGATACTGTCTTCCGTCGGGTTGTCGGTAGTTGTGCAGCGCCTGATTTGTACTTCACGGAGTTCGTCAACGTCGATGGGCTGCAGAGTGTTGGCCGACCAAGGCTTCTCAAGAAGCTTCAGTTCACCGAGACTGAACAGCCACTAATTGCACAAATCTGGGGCAAAACCCCCGAGAATTACTTCAAGACGGCTCAACAAATTGCCGATGGCACATTCGCACGCGAACTTGGCCTGCCTGAGGGCGTAAACTTCGCAGGTGTAGATATCAATATGGGCTGTCCCGACAAGACCATAGTCAATAACGGTAGCTGTGCGGCGCTCATCAATGATCGAGCGCTTGCAGAAGCTATTATCAAGGCCACGAAGGACGGTCTGGATGGCCGTTTGCCGCTCAGTGTTAAGACACGGGTCGGGTTCAATGCACCTGATATGACATGGATTGAATTCTTACTCAGCCAGAACCTAAAAGCTCTGATAATTCACGGGCGAACGCGTAAGGAGATGAGTAAGGTTCCAGCTAATTGGGACTTGATCGGCCAAGCGCGGGAATTGCGGGACCAACAAGCCCCTGAGACACTGATTATTGGTAACGGCGATGTAATGAATAGACAGCAGGCGCTTGAACTGACCGAGGAATATAAGTTGGACGGCGTGATGATCGGGCGGGGGGTGTTCCATGATCCGTTCGCATTTACTGAGAATAGTCCGTGGGCTGAGTTCAGCGTTGAGCAGAAGTTTGATCTATATAGGCGACACGTAGAACTCTTCAAAGAGATGTGGCCGAATAATGCACGACCGATACAGACACTTAACAAGTTTTGCAAAATTTATATCAACGGCTTTGATGGTGCCAAGGAGATGCGCGAAAAGCTGATGCAGGCTACTAACTCGGACGAATTACTGGAATTACTAAGGGTGGGTCAGGACTTCGCGCCAAGACAAGAAGTTGTAGCCTGAAGTCAGCGGATAGCTAGGCGGCGGCGTGTACTCTAAGTTGTAGTCGTATTGTGTTGAGTTGTGCTCGATGCCAGAAATCCAGCCGTTGATCGGGTCGTATTCAGAATCACCACTACTGCCAGTCAGCCATGTCCATGTCCAATCTTGGCGAGCGGCCACTGATCCGTAGAACGTAAAGGTCTGGTTGGAGTTCACCCAGCCTCTGGTGTTTGCGCCGTTCCTCCTGTAACTAGCCGGATACCAGACTTTGCCTGATTGAGCGATCATGGCAGCATCGACCTCGAAGTTGAACGCACCGGTTGCGGGAGGGGCGTAAGGTGCAATAATTATCGATCCCTGAGCAATCATACCAATTGAGTCGTTACCGTTCTTGGTGGTGTAGACTACATCATCAGCCACAACTATGTTGGCATACCTAGTGCTGCTTGGGTTAACCAGTTTGCCTGCAGCTATTGTGACGCGACCATGATAGGTTGGATTGCTTCGCACCCAGACGTTATCCTCGGCGAAGATAACTCCAGACGAAGGAATTGTAATGCCATTTGCTATTGACTGAAGTGTAAGCGCTGAAGTGTAGGGTGTAATGCTGTCATTTTCGGCATTGACGTAGGACAGGTCATAAGTACCGTTAGTATTTAGTTGGATTAAATAGCCCTTGGTCAGAGTATAAGTGGCACTAAGCTGAGGTAGATATGATGAGGTTCTAGTGGCGGGCGCTTGTTGGCTGCAGGCGGTCGCTATGTTTGATGGGCTGACTAACGAGGCTGTTGCCGCGTTGGCTGCAAAAGCCGCCTTCTTAATGGTGCAGAGGCTAGTAGAAACCTGATTGAAATCTACTGATGTGACTGGGTATATCCAATCACTTTTTGATCTGGTGTTGCAGTTCACTGGAGCGGTAATGCTAGTATTACACCACACGCCTGGGTGACTAGTAGAGCCGTTACCCCCATAAGTACCGGGTGGTACGTAAGTGGCGTTAGCGCTACTTACTGTAGACGTATTAGGCCCATCCATTCGGACACCTTTATTGGAGTGAACTGGTCCATCGGCAGTCTCCGTATTGCCAAACCATAAATAGTTGTCTGACACTACACCGTAGCTTGCGAAGGAAGGCGATCCAATCTGGGCTTCAACGGTACGCTTGACACCGCCATCAGCTGTAACACCAATTGAACGTACGGTTACCGCCGTCGAGCCGACAGCACCAGGCTTTATCCATAATGTATAGCTACCTTCTTTTACGCCTTCGGAGTCAATATAGTCGTGAGTGTATGGGCCGTATCCCAATGTTGCATCTGGCGTGGTTGGTGTGGTTTTGCCGTCCTTGTAGTCAAGGTTGTTGTGGTTGAGGTGCCATAAGTAATAGTTTAGCCCAGCTTCGGCGACATTGAAGGCTTGCTGACCCTTAATCGTATTGCCAACAACGAAGAAATTGCTAAACGTTATCTGCGACACCGAAACGGCAACGATTGAGAACGCTATTATGACCGATAACAGAGCTGGGATCATAGATTTGTCTTCCTATTGCGTAGACTTACAGTAACAGCTAGTTGCTGGCCTTGGCTATTATGCTCGGCAGGCGTAGATAGGTTAACCCCGATTGAAGTAATAGTGTGCTGGTTGGCTACCGGTGGCGTTAGAGCGGTTCCAGAAATATCGTAGTAGGTGAAAAGGTTGACACCTGTTTGTGGCTTGTAGCTGGATATAATCGTGTAGGTTTTCTTGGCGGCTGTTATAACTGTTCCGTTTGGCGGATTGGATGTCATGGGCGTCACGTCGACCATGACTGATTTGCCGTCGGCGCTCAGATAGTAACGCACAACCGATACATAAGTGTCGGTCGGTGCGAAATAGGCGTAGGCATTGAGATCGGTCGATGTTTCTGACGTAATGTCAGTTATGCCGCGCATCACGTCACTGATTCTGGTGGCTTGGTTGGCAATCTCGGAGAAACTATTAGCATCTTTCTGGTAACCGAAGTACAGGTATAGATAATTAGTGAAGAACGAGCCGAAGCTAACGAACAAGATCGCCACCAGCGAGAACACCACCAATAATTCAACCAAGGTGAAGCCTTTGGAATCTTTGGTCGTGGGCTTCTTACGGCTTAACAATGAAGCCTCCGATCAACGGTGTAGTAGGCAATGTTAGGGTATTCGCACCGACAGTAATGACTAACTGAGTTTGGCCGGCAAGGGCAGCCGACAGGTTGATAGTACAGTTAAGTTGAAGCCCAGCTATACTGCCCGTACACGAAGCCGTGTAGTTGGTTCCATCTTGAACGAACTTGACTTGAGTAGTACAACTAGCGGCATTGCTACTACAAGGCAGGTTGGCGCCATTGATAGTGAAGGCTAGGTTAGATAGCGTTCCGCTGACTATAGATCCATCGGAAGGTGTAATATCACTGACTCTTGGGAAGCTAGAGCTAGTCGTTAACATTAACCGTACCCTCTGCAAGTATTGGTTGCTGCCGTAGGTAAATGTTGTCGCCGGCGGACTACTAGACAAGTAAGTCGGAACTGTAATTGGATTAAGAGTATTGTCGCCACCATATGGCACGGCAGCTGCAAGGTAATATGTCGTGCCACCAACTGTACAGCTTGTAGTTCCAGCATCGCCACAGAATATGTAGTCACCCGGCACAAGATTGGTCAGGGCAGTCAGTCCGTTGCTGTCAGTCGTTGGTCGCGTATCGCCGCCACGCATATTGTCGTAGTAGTACGAAGTATCAGTATCATCCGTATAACGTTTGTACCCACCTTTGATATATGTCTTGGCATTGGACAGCGCCGTGCCGTTAGTGTCGGTTGTTTCGACTACCAAACTATTCGTCCCCATGGGCTTGAGATGCAATGTGACTATTGACGAATTCTGCGCAAGAAGGTGCTGATTAGCGTAAATCGGCTGCAAACTTCCAGAAGGCACAAGAGTAATAAGTGAAGAATAGCCAGCCAACGATGCGGAAACATAGTAATCATAATTGGTGGTATCTGGAGGTAGACCATAGAATATCATAATGCCGTTTTGGTCGGTCGTGCCGCTTACATTTACTGCTGGGCTAGAAGTGCTGTTGGTGACGTTAACGGTTGCATTTGTCAAAGGATCGCCGCCTTCGCTAGTAACTGTTACGAACATTGCACCAGTATTGCTGGCTGTTTCTGCGACGCGGGCCGATATATTTGTATCAACAAAAGCTAGCCTTAAGCCTGACTTATCTGTAACAGTTACGCTAACAGCCTTGCTGTCGGCCGCATTGGTGTCAGTCGCTGGAGCGCCAGTTGGTGCCGGGTAGTTGCGGCAATAAAGTTGCTTAAGCGCCAATGTTGGATATGAGCCACAGCCATCGTAGGCATCATCAGCGTATTCAATCTGTGACTTGATCGTATATTTCTCGCCGTTTATGATCTTGACCGACGTTCCAGGAATTGTGTAGTTGGCGACAATCGAGCCGCCAGCAATGGCTAAGTTATCGTAGGGAAGAGACTTGAGATACTCCATCTGATTTGTTGCCAAAGTCAGACCGACAGCCTGCCGCTTGGCAATAATGGCACTATGAAGCAAGGAAGTCATTAAATCGAAGAAAGCCAAAGCTATAATGCTTAAGATAAGCATGCTGAGCATTAGCTCGACTAGCGTGTAGCCACCCTCTTGCCGTTTCATATACTACTGAGTATAGATAAGCATAAGTGTTAATTCAATCTATGATGACTTATCTGGGCATTCTAGGAATTGTGATAGTATTCGGCCACTGCCTCATTCATGGCGCCAGAAAGCTCTGCAGCCTTCCCCGGATCGTTACCAAGTAACTGTTTCTGCTCAATCAAATCCCTGACTTCAGCCATGCAGCGTTCACGCAGCATACCTCTATCCAAAGTGTCCGATCCTAGCTTCATGCCGGTAAAGATGCAGATAACGTCAGCATCTTGCTCGGGCAAAATTTGTATATCTCCAGCAGAGTAATAACCCAGGTCTGGATCAAATAGCTCTAGCTCTCTTGTTGGCTCTCCCATGTGTTTGTTCTCCCGTCGCTACCTTCAGTTATACGCCTCAACGACGACAATGCAACACTAAAGTACGAAATATCACAAAATTATGGTCTGGCTCAGTGGTGTTCGTGCATCACAGCATGGCCTTTGCCGCGGGCAATCAAGAAACGGTTGAGCGGGAAGGCTACGGCAAATGCGACCACTAATGATACAGACAGACTTGCCCAGAACAAAAACGTAGTCAATCCAGCGTGAATCGCATTTGGTACAGCCAAGATAAAAGCATTATCTGCTACTTCCATTGTGGCAATTGAGGCTGTGTCAGCAGCCAGCGCCAATTTCATGGACCGCTTAAGTCCCATGCCATGCCTGAGTAGTGGCAGCATGCTCAATGCGTATCCGAATCCGAAAGCCAGAATAACAGAGATAGCAACACTGGGACCAGCTGACCAACCTAGAGCCGTAGAGATAACCATGCCCGCAATCTCACCAATAGCACAGCCGGTCAGGCAATGCAGAGTGGCACTGGCAGCAGTTCTATTAAGCGAAGTGTCCATGTACTAACAATAACAAAAGATAATGGTGGGGGTGGAAAGAATTGAACTTTCGACCAATCGGTTATGAGCCGACTGCTCTAACCACTGAGCTACACCCCCGCGTAGTCTGCTTTTGGCTAACTAACAGATGAGAGTATAGCAGATTCTGGACGAGAGTTATACAATAGTAGGGCGAATATATGCAAATAAAAAGTCAATACAAACAACAAGCTACCTTGTTCGTGCGGCGATTAGGCGACGCCCGATTCGTGGGGCAGTTGATATTTGTCGTGATAGTGCTGATGATAAGCTGGAGTGGTATCAAGACCATTCAGACTAACTACGGGTTACAGAAGCAGATCACAGCTCTCGATCACGCGAACACCTTACAGAAGCTTCAGAATGATAACCTAGCGCTGCAGAACCAGTATTACAAAAGCAATCAATATCTAGAGTTATCGGCTCGCCAGAACTTCGGTCTAGCGGCGGCTGGCGAGAAGGAAGTCAGTGTGCCTGCTAGCGTTGCGTTATCATATACCGTTGACCTACCTAATACGCCCAACACCGAGACAGCCAAGGCTAAGCAGTCAGCCTCGCAACGCAACTTCGAGTCTTGGGTCGACTTCTTCCTGCATCGCCAGAATGACTAGTTAGGCTGTCTAGGGGTTTTGTAATTCTTGCTCGGAGCATCCAAGCCTGGCCGCACCCAACAAGAATTGTTGGGTTTGTGTTGGGGGGTCGTGGGGCGTAAGGCGGGCAAGACGGTAATATCGACGCCGTGATTGACATTGTGACCTCTGTTTGATACAATCTTTAGACCATTCGTCGCGGGGTGGAGCAGCGGCAGCTCGCGTGGCTCATAACCACGAGGTCGCAGGTTCGAGTCCTGCCCCCGCAACCATTTTGAAATAACAGATTGAGGTTTGCATACTAGCAGACCTCTTTTTTGATACAATGTTCCTGATGTGGTGACCGAGAATAGGTGGTAGCTTGCAAAGCTACATACGGTAGGTTAATGTCTGCCCCACATCTCCAATTATTATGAAACCTCAAGACTACATTCTGTCGAAGCTCAAGGAACTATCCAATCCAATCGGCCTGGATAAGCCAAGTGATGAAGCGCAGTTGATAGAGGAAATCACCAGACTTGTACTATCTAAGAAGTTTCGTAAATATAGCGTTGGCCCAGATCCGCTGAATCACATAAAGGTTTCGATTGAGGCTAGCGTGCAGGACAATGAGCCAATTAAGTTTACGCTTCCTTTTGGAGCGTATAAGCTATGGCGCTTAGAGGAGACGCCTGAGGCAGACTGGGCAGAGCTGTTTGCCATGATGTACTTCACCAAGTGGCTGAAGCCGATCTGTGAGATTTATGAGCCAGGCGTATGGTTCGATTTCTACTCTGACGATGTGATCATTCCTCGGATGAACAACATACCACTCGAGGACATGGTGGCTTACAGAGCTAGCTTTGAAGCAGTTCTTGGTTTTATCAAATCTTATCAGCCTGAGAACATGAGCATGACACTGTCGCGGGTTATAGATCAGTATGCTAGTCAAGAGGACTTTGAGAAGGACTATGAAGAGCAGACAACGAAGCTGAAAGCATCACTTGAAGGTGGGTTGCCTATCCTTGACGATGCCGAAAAGGCAATGATAGAGCTCAATGTTAAGGCCGAGCCAGAGCAGCTTAAGGATCCCAAATGGCGTGAAAAGGTCAAGTTGATACATGACAGTTACGCCTCAGTCAGCGGTCGCCGCCCGTATTATCGACCTCTGGAAATGCATAAGATTATGGTAGTAACGACGCCTTTGTGGGGCATGCTCACAGTTGGTTCAACCAAGGATTCAACGATGAAATTCTGGGTTGGTGCAGGACTGTTAAGACCCAGAGAGGCTAGCTTTAGACAAATTATCCTATCGCCAAGCCAACTTGAGAAGACGATATTGCACACTGAGCCTGTCGACATAGAAAACCTCACAGGCAAGAACTTCTCAAGAATTTGTATTACCGAAGATGAATAATCTGCTTTATTTGCTAATTCTGTTACTAGGTGCCGCGACTTATATTTCGGCTGTTTGGCAGATGCTGAGTGGCAGTTATTCACCTAGCTTCTTCAGCAGAGGGGTTTGGTTCTTGTTGGGTATCAACAGTTTTGCGGGTGTGTTGCTTGGAGGTGGCAGCAAGGCGTCGACTATCTTGGCAGGCGCACTGTTCTTAGGTAACGCTGTAGTGTTTGCTGTTAGCTACAAGAAAGGTTCGAGAGAGTTTGGGCTTGCCGAGAAGATCAGCCTAGCACTGCTGGTTGCCAGCACAGTAACCTGGCTATTATTAGATGCGCCATTCTTGGGTCTTGTCATGAGCCTTGTGGCTCACTTCATAGGAGGCATTCCAACAATCTGGCGAGTAGCCAAGCGGCCTCACAGCGAACAAGCCTATCATTGGTATTTCTTCTTTTCAGCAAGTATCCTCAGTATCGTTGCAAGTGATGGCACTAGCCTGAAAGCCACCGTGTTTCCAATCTATTTTGCATCGTTCGACGGCCTGATAATTCTGCTGGCGAACAGGAGACACTTCACCAAAACAAAGTAGCAGGCTAAAGTTCAATATACTTGTTTATCATAGAAGTATATTGTATAATCTCAAGCAATGAGTTTTGAAATATCTAAGCCAAATGTCGAAGAAGTGCGTCAAGCTACTGAGACGCCGTTTAACGATCTGTATAGTAGTTTTATAGCTGAATTTGATAGAGTCAGTCCTGTGACAAACGGCTCTGCACGCATTGGAGAAGGCCAGTCTGCAGGCCTACTGCATAGAAACCCGAATAACCTAAGTCACCTAAAGGGACTTGATGATGATCTGCGAGTCTCCCGTAGAATCGAAATTAGTAGAGAAGTACCCGTAAGTGACAGGGGAGAATACCATGCGAGCTATTTGATACTTGATGCCTCCGGAGTACGGTCTCCCGAAGATGATGGGTCGTCAGAAGGCGGTGTGTTGTGGGTGCCGGGAGTAAGCATGCGATACGACGCACTAATTTCACGACCTCTACAGTTATTGCGCGATTTCGGACTTGAGATGAAGGTACGAATAAAGCCGTTCGATGACTTCGGTAATAACAAAAAAACAGTATTCCAAATACGCCCAATTACACAAAAAGACGAGGGCTCTTACGAAGCTAGTATGGTAAAGCCTGCGCTGCGTGTAGCAACCCAAGCGCTTGCTGGTATGCCAGACTCTGCGCGCGAGTAGTATTGGCAATGAAAACTGTAACCAGAACTAAGCTAGCACTACCTATACTCGATAAGCTGCCCCCAGCCATATACTCACTTGGCGTACCAATCAGTGGTGACCATATTCCAGTTGGTTTCTTGCAGCCTCCGGATGACTTCGACAGACTAGCGGTTGCTGTTGAACCAAACATTATAGAAATACACAGAGAAAGCGGCGACCCAATTCAAATAGGCGCCAAAACCTTACTGCGCAGGGAAGAGCCACAGCTAGTTCTGGCCGAGCCAGTGGACTTCTTGTTGCTTTTGAATCACGGAGATGGCTGGATGGCCAAAGATAGTCTAGCTGACCCAGCAACCAGAGTTGGACTCTCTAGGTTTGTTGCCAAGATCGGCGAGGCCATCATGAATAAGTCACGAGATCCAGATTACTTTCGACCGCATCACATCTAGAGTTCAATCAGCGATCGCATCTCAATAGTTCGGTCAGTTGGTAACTTGTAGTAGTCACTGGGGCTGAGTGCATTGCGAGCCATTAGGGCATACAAGTGCTTGCGCCATGTGTACATATTTCGTCGATTGGTTATGGCTATTTTGCTTAGTGATACGAAGTATGAGGCATCGTCAGGATCGAAGCTGAGCTCGGGATCCAAATGACGTACTAGTCGCAGAGTCCTAGGGATGTTAATAGAATCATGGAAGCCATACGACAGGGTAAGATGGCTAATACCATCGTTGTACTCCAGCTTGTCGAAGACAGCACGGTTCTTCTCGGGGACATGAGACTCGTTGGTTATGTTGACCGATACGATGACAATCTTCTCGTGTAGTTCATGCAGCTCTTCAACAGTGGCATGTAGGGCGAGAGGCGCAAAGCCCGGATGATGGCTAATATAGACGGCGTAGCCCGGTGCTCTCGTAATTGGTGGCTTCTTCGCGCGGACAGTATCAATAAATGTCTTAAGAGGACCTTCAAGCTGTCGACGCTCTCGACTGACGATGCGTTGACCACGTTGCCAACTGTTAATGAGTACGAATACCACAAAAGCAATAACAATCGGTATCCATGCGCCTCTGAAAAGCTTAGATAAGTTGGACGTTAAGAACAATATATCAATCGAGGAGAACACAAGTAGCATTAGCAAAACGTAAAGCCTAGACTTTTGCCACAGTGCGCGGGCAACGACAATGAACAGAATCGTGTCGACAGCAAGAGTGCCACTAACAGCCAAACCATAGGCGTTGGCTAGCTTAGCCGAAGATCCAAACATCACAACCAGGATAGCGACCATGGTGTACAAGGCAAGGTTAACGAACGGCAAATAAACTTGCCCGATCTCTCGAGTTGAAGTGTGGTGAACTAGCATCTTAGGCAAGAAGTTCAGCTGTATGGCCTGGCGTGTTAACGAGAAAGCACCGGAAATAACAGATTGGGAAGCGATCAATGTCGCTAATGTGGCAAGAATTATCATGGTTACTCGCAGACCATCAGGGAAAAGCAAAATGAACGAACTTGAAGCCGACGTCGGATTGTTCAGAATTAGAGCACCTTGTCCTGCGTAACACAGTATTAGAGCTGGGAAGACCAACAAGAACCAAGCTCTAGCAATTGGCTTGCGCCCGAAGTGACCCATATCTGCGTACAAGGCCTCAGCACCGGTAACAGCCAGCACTACCGCACCCATAGCGATGAATGCCACCAAAGGCTGAGCCGCAAAGAATTGGATAGCTGGAGCGGGCGAAAGAGCCTGCAATATGTCAGGGTTTTGCCAGACCCGCCAACCACCACCCAAGGCAATAGCCGTGAACCAAACCAGCATCACAGGTCCGAATAATCGTCCTATGAACGCCGTGCCGTACTTCTGCACCCAGAACAGAGTAGTTAGAATCAACAGAGTCAGAGGTACAATAAACGGATTCAGATCTGGAGCAACCACCTTAAGCCCCTCAACGGCTGATAGTACAGAAATAGCTGGTGTGATGGCGCTATCACCATAGAACAGCGCAACACCTATTATCCCAAGCAGTATAGATACGCCTTTGTAGCGAGAACCCAGCTTACTGCTCTTGATCAGTGCCACCAAGGCCATAATTCCGCCCTCGCCTTGGTTGTCGGCACGCATCACGAAACCTATATATTTCACCGCAACAACCAAAAACACCGACCATATAATCAACGAAAGAATGCCGTAAACGTTGGCCTCATTAATGGCTAAGTGTTGCCCGAGCGGGCCAAAAACAGCTTGTAAGGCATACAAAGGGCTGGTGCCAATGTCACCAAACACAACACCCAAAGCGCCTAGAACAAGGGCAGCCCTGCCTTTTTTCGAGCTAATCATAAGCATTACTATAAACGATCTTGATTAATATCACTCTGCTCTAGTGAGACTTCTCACTGAACTTTAAGCTCACATGGCGCACTATAAGTTTACGGAAGGGGGATAATATGAAACAATCGCAAGCAGAACTAACACATAACGCGGTTAAGGATCTGACTTTTGATGAGCTCTACGATGAAATCAGCCACGGTTGGCAAGACAAGGCCAAAAAGTTACAGATTCGCCGCAACCGAGCTATGAAGCAGGCCATTCGTGACGGACGATACTAGGCAACTTCCACTTCAGGGCTCAGGGAAAGCCCACGAAGAGAGAATCAAACGAGAACTGCGCAACGTTGGTGCAGTGAAGTTTAATATGTGGTTACCCGAGACACATGAGCTGCCACGAATAGTTCACCAAGACGAGCACATTACTGGCGTCGTTTATGGTAGGTACAGTAAGGGTATGGGCGTAGGCGTTGCTTCTGTAGGTCGTGGAGCTTTAATTGCAACCGATCACCGCATTCTCTTCCTAGATAAGAAGCCACTATTTGTTAGGTGGGATGAGATTGCCTACGAGATCGTCAGTGGCATAACCTATGCTAGGGTAGCCATAGCTGGTACCGTTGTTTTGCGCACCCGAGAGGGCGATGTTCACATACGTACCTTTAATCACAATAGCGCTCGAAGATTCGTTGAAGCGATTGAGTCGGTCATCTTTAAGCAGAAGGTATAATCTATTTATGAAATCAATTAATGAACTGTTAAGCCTTCAAGGCAAAGTTGCTGTAGTCACAGGAGCAGCAAAGGGCATTGGAGCAGCCATAGCTTATCGCTTGGCTGAGGCTGGAGCAACCGTTCTAGTTACCGATATAGATATAGATGGAGCCCAAAAGCTCGCCGACGAACTTGTCGCAAAAGGTTGGAAAGCCCAGGCACTTGCGGCCGACGTCTCCGATGAAGCAAATATAAAGGTGGTCGTTGACACTTGCGTTAACGAGCTCGGCGGCTTGGACATCTTCGTAAACAATGCAGGCATTTATCCAGCGGAGCCAATTGCAGACATGTCACTAGACGACTTCGATAAAGTTCTGCGCATTAATCTTGAAGGTGTGTTCTTAGCTATCAAGCACGCCTCCGAATTTATGAAGAAGAACAAAAGCGGCAAAATAATCAACATAACTTCCATCGATGCGCTTCATCCTTCAATGGTCGGTCTGGCGCATTATGATGCTTCAAAGCATGGTCTGTGGGGCTTAACCAAGAATGCCGCGCTCGAACTAGCTCAGTACAACATACAAGTTAACGCCATTGCGCCCGGCGGTGTCGCCACGCCAGGGGTCGCGGCTATGCAACAAGCTGCACCGGCCGCGGACGCTGAAACCTTGCGCAAGCAAACCGAGGCCTTCATGGCCAAGATTCCGATGCACCGTATGGGCGAGCCGGACGAAATTGGCATGGTAACACTCTTCCTTGCATCCGATATGTCGTCCTATATGACGGGTAGTCAGATAGTAGTCGATGGTGGTGCTTTACTAACGTAAGGAGGATATATGGATTATCACATTACGACAGCTCAGTTATGGCTAATCACACTAATAGTTGTTTGGGATTTTGTGTGGAAAGCCTTAGGACTTTGGCGAGCTAGCCAAAGAAACGAAAAGGGTTGGTTCGTGGCCATACTAGTAATCAACAGTGTTGGCATATTTCCGATTATCTATTTGATGGTTACTACCCCCAAGAGTACTAAGCAATAATAAGTAGCAAATTGCGGTCGGAGAATTGCTGAGATTGCTTTACAATAGTGTCAATGGATACGAACTTGTTAACTGCCAGTACTAATACTGGCACCCAAACATCAACCCAGAGCCCCCAGACTGCAGGCAAGCCATCTTCTGCGGCGGCCAAAGCCAGTGCAGTACAACAGGGAACAGCCGCCTCCGTATTGACTGCTCAGGGTGGTGTACAGCTTTCGGCTACGCCCCTGACCACCGTTAACCTTGGAGGTTCGGCTTCAGCGACTGCCACTTCAACCGTTGCAACCTCCGTGCCTAGGCAGCACCAGATTAACTCCGTTTCTCTTATCTTTGTAGGTATTTTGGCGCTGATTGCCATCGGTTCGTTCATAGCCATTAATCGATCCGCAAAAAACACAACATAATCTTGATTAAACCTATTGCAGGACCAGTTACATAAGCAGTATGATACGTCTGAGATCAAGCGAAGCACGCGTCTAACAAGCATACACATTTGACAAAATAACAAATTGATGTATAATACGTAGTGTTAGTGATCACAAACAAAAACTTTTACAAACAAACACAAAGGGGCGCAAATGAAAGCCAACAATGGCTTAAGCTTTGAGCTGTCTTCAACTGCCAATCTTGGTATTCTCAAGATTGATAGATTGCTGAAGAAGCTCTAACAACTAACTAAGTTAAAAAGCTCAGCTGTAATGCTGGGCTTTTTGCTATGCCTTGACCTCTGCTTCAGCCTCGGCTTCCATGGCGCTTAATCGAGTATAGTAATCTGGAATTTCCTTAAGATGAGCCCAAGCTATCTTAGCGGTAATGACGGCATCGTCGTCGGTGACATTAGTCTCTGGATCATTTGTGCCATGTTCTAGCTCAATCGCTAGTCCTTGACGGAACTGATCCAAGTCGACAACATCGAAGTCGATTCCAACCAGTATACCCAGTGCTTCAGCCTCGTCCATTGTGAATTCTTTCTTCATAACATCTCCCTAAACTTTGGTTAACTTTTTGCGGTCGGCAAATTGCGGATTGTTAGTAATGCTCTCAGAGGTAGGTACAATTCGTGCCCGCTTCTTGCTGTCAGTGGGCAGCCCAGTCAGTAGTAGATAGCTCTGCCAAGTAGTGCCACCGACTTCCAGTTCGAGATGCTGCAAATCCGACAGCTGTGGCTCATCATCTACATCATAAAGTCGATATTCGCCAATACTAAGAACACAATCTGTCTTGTGCGGATTGTGTGAAACAACCAACATTTCGCCAATACTAGGGGGCTCAACCCAAGCGTAAACCTTGCTACCTAAGTAGAGAATCTTTGCGTGGTGCGTCGTCTCAATTAAGCGGTAAGAGCCGTGGCCCTTTAGTCTAATCATAATTCCTCCTTAGTTGTATTTAACAACTTTTGGAATTGATGCACATTGATTAGAGTCACAACACTTTGGTGATGCGGCGCATTAGGCCTTAGTTATAGCTCGGTGCCTAGCTTCGCTTCGAGTTTTTTGAGGTCATTGACGGTGATGCCTTTGCCTGTGACTTTTACAAGACCGACTGCTTTTAGTTTGTGTATTTCACGGCTTATAGTCTCTCTAGATAAGCCCGACCGAGCTGCTAAACCACCTTCGTTAATGGTTAGGGTATAGCCGCTACTTGCGTCTGCTTGCTTGAGTCGACGGCACTCAATTATTAATTCGTACAACAATCGGCTGTTGGCTGTGCCTGACATCAAGTGCACCATCCGACCCATGAGTCCATCTACACCGCGATACAGGCGGCTGAGCAAGTCAAGCATTATATCAGGATTAGACTTGATAAACTCCAACGCATCTTTAGGTGGGATAATGCGCAGCTCAGTATTTTCCTCGGTCTTGAAGAAGTACTTATTATTGCCGTGGTTGATAGCCCATGACATGGGGAAGAACGCCGGTGGCATAAAAACGTTAACAATCACTTCGTCGCCACGGTAGCTAACGTCGTATTGCCTAACCTTGCCCTTAATTATATAGAAAACATGCTCCGGATCTTCGTCGGCAAAAATAAGTATTTGCCCTTTGGGGTAGGTGCGAAGCGGATACTTGGAGAAGTGCTTAGCTATCTTATGCTCGATATCAGACGCCATAACACCTTAATTATGCGCTCTCGTAGTCGAATCCGCCAGTTAGTTGTTATTATGAAAGTATGTCTAACGCCGTAGAGGTCAAGAGTCTTAGGAAGAACTTTGGTTCTTTTGCGGCACTTAACGACACCACATTTACAGTTCCTAAGGGAGGCATATTTGGCTTCTTGGGGCCGAACGGTGCGGGCAAGACGACCACAATACGTTGCTTGATGGACTTTATTCATGCGGACAGTGGGGCTGCTACTGTTCTGGGGCTTGATTCGAGTCGAGATAGTGTCGCGTTGAAGCGCAAGATTGGTTATCTTCCAGCGGCCGAGCAGTATTACGAGAACTGGACAGGGCAGCAACACATTGATTTCGTTGCCAAGCTTAAGGGAGTAAATGCTGAGTCGATACTTATTGAGCAACTTGGATTTAATCCAAGAACTAAGGTTAAGCACCTATCAACAGGCAACCGCCAAAAGCTTGGGATTATCATGGCTCTACTGGGTGACCCAGAGCTGTTAATTATGGATGAACCAACCCGTGGCCTTGACCCGATTCTTCAGAACCAAGTCTACGAAATACTATCTGAACATCGCAAGCAAGGCGGTACTGTCTTCATGTCGTCACATAATCTTCCAGAAGTATCTAAGATTTGCGATAGTGTGGCTGTAATTCGAGCTGGTGCAATCGTGGCCGAAGAGACAATCGAAAGCTTGCGCAACAAGAGTGTTCACCACGTCGACGTTAGCTTCGAGAAACATGTCGATCACAAGCAGTTCGAAACAGAAGGTGTGACTATTGTGCGTTCTGCCAGGAGTACCTTAAGTTTGCGAGTCAAAGGCGATCTCAACAAAACCCTACACCTCATAGCTAAGCAGCCAATCAAGGATTTGTCGGTTGCTCATGCCAGTCTAGAAGAAATATTTTTGGAGATATATAAGTAATGTTCAATCTAGTCGGGATAACTCTCAAGCAGAAGCGTGTAGCATTAATTGCTTATTGCTTGGGCGGTTTCGCAATGATCTGGCTTTATGTTTCGATTTATCCTTCGATGCAGGCTCAAATTGGTGACTACACCAAGCTGATCAACTCGTTGCCAAAAGGCTTGATGAAGGCCTTTGGAGCCGAGATAGTTACCAACAACTTCGAAGGCATAATAGGCACAAAGTTATTTGGTTTCATCTGGCCTCTGATCATGTTGTTCTTGACCATATCGTTCAGCTGTACGTCGATTGCCGGTGAAATAGAGAAGACTACTATGGGTCTTTGGCTGTCGGCGCCCGTTTCACGACTCAAAGTCTACTGGTCAAAGTATATTGCGGTCCTAGTGGCTCTGACATTGTTCATGTTCCTGACGGTTTTGGCTGTGTTGCCAATGGCTGGCGCTTACAACATTGATGTTAGTAGCAAGCATATCTTGCTGCTCAGTTTGGTTGGCGGACTATTTGCGCTAGCAATTATTGGTGTAACGTTCTTGGTCTCTAGTATATTCTCCGAGAAGAGCAGGGTATATGCAGTCGTTGGCGGTGGTCTAGTGATAATGTACGCTCTTAACTTGTTGGCTTCACTTAGTGATACGTTCTCCAACTTTAAGTATGTGACCTTGTTCTACTACTACAACTCTGATGTATTACTGAGCGGCGGCTCCATTAACATAGTCAGTCTACTTGTGTTTGGTCTGACAGCTGTGATTGGCGTTGTAGCCGGAGCAATTATCTTCAATCGAAGAGATATTTCAATCTAGGGACTAATCTTTTGGTGGTCGGTGAGCCCATTGGTATAGTAGTGCACCAGCAACGCTGATGAGTATGATCGCTGCAATGTATAGAGCAAACTTAAGCATGGCTCAAGACTCCTTAGGTATGATTGTTTCTATGTAATCATGGCGCATGTCAGGATTCGGCGTGCCGTAGTCAGCATACTGGAGACTGCTTGGCGTTAGCTTCAGCACCATGTAGTCACCTTCGTGAATCTTAGTAGTTGGCGGCACCCAGTGATGATCGCCCTTAGGCTTAATGCTAGCTAGCTTGTCGAAGACTATGTCCATATAGTCCTCGGCAGGCACACGTGACAATTCGCCTGCAGCTTGGACAGTTGTTTGGCTTGCCTCATCAGCTATGGTTATGGCTGCGGCTGGGTTTTGGCTAATGTTCTCATACTTAAGGGTATGGGCACGAGTCGCAAAGAAGAAGTTAAAGTCGTCGTCGACAACGTAATAAATAGCTGCCCCCCACGGCTTATTATCGTCAGAAGTGGTCGACAATACAGCCATTGGGTGGTGCTTAAGGAAGTCGTGCACTTTCTTGTTCATATAACAAGCGTAGCACAAGATGACAAGTTGCGCAGTGATGGTTGGCTTTAAGCCAGCCTTAAGGTTTGGGCATATAATAGTAGGTATGCGAATACTGGTTGTAGAAGACGAACACAAGATAGCTAGTGCTCTCAAGCAGGGTCTAGAGCAGGAGTCTTATGCTGTTGATGTTGCCTACGATGGCGAGGATGGGCTCAACACCGCGCTTAATGACGAGTACGATTTGATCTTATTAGATGTGATGCTGCCGAAGTTGAATGGCTTCGATGTTTGTCGCCAACTGCGAGATGCCGACAACCACACGCCGATTCTGATGCTAACGGCCAAGGATCAGAATCGAGACATCGTCCAGGGACTTAATACGGGCGCTGACGATTACTTAGCTAAGCCATTTAGCTTCGAAGTGTTGCTGGCGAGAGTTAAGGCTCTGCTGCGCCGTCCTCATGATAAGTTAGGAGAAATTCTTAAGTCCGAGGATCTGTCACTAGACACATTGAAGAAAGAAGTGAAGCGGGACGGTAAGACTATATCCTTGTCATCGAAGGAATACGCCCTGCTTGAATATCTGCTGCGAAACGAGAACCGAGTGTTGAGCAAGAACAATATTATCACGCACGTTTGGGACTTTGATGCTGATATTCTGCCTAATACTGTCGAAGTATTCATCGCTTACCTACGTGCCAAAGTCGATAAGCCATTCGACGGCCCTGAATTAATCCAGACTGTCCGAGGTTTTGGCTATAAGCTAGGGGTGGCCAAGTGAACATGCAGTCCGTGACACGTTTTATCAGGACTACTACTGCTCGGCTAGCCGCTTCGTACCTATTGATTATTATGGCGATGAGTATTGGCTTCAGCTTCGTGTTCTATCAGACTTCATCACACGAACTCGGGCGACAGTTACCGCCGCCATCAGTTTTTGTGAAACGAACGGATTCGGGCGACAGTACGATCACATTGTCTGGCTCTGCCACGGCAGGTTCTGGTAGTGGAGCAGGCGTTGCGGGATCTACAGTCACGGCGCCAACTGACGATGTCGTAAGTGTCGGTGAGATTAGAACTGACTCCCGCTACAATAAGTTTTTCCAGAATCGTATCGATGAAGCTCGAGACGAACTGCTAGGCAAGCTTGTCCTTCTTAACCTGTTAGCCTTAATCCTAGGCTCAGGACTTAGCTACTATCTCGCTCGGCGCACTCTGCGACCAATCGAGACAGCTATGGAAACTCAACACAGATTCGTTACTGATGCTTCACACGAATTACGTACTCCACTCACCGCAATCTTAACCACTAACGAAGTAGCCTTAAGGAGCGCCGACCTTAAGTTGCCAGAGGCCAAAGATCTAATCAAGAGCAACGTCGAAGAAGTTAAGAAGCTCAAAGACCTGACCGATGGCTTGCTCAACTTAGCCAAGCAGAACGGTAGCGGTCTGCTTATTAAGCCCGTCTCACTGCAGCAAGTTGTAGGTGAGGCCATGAACAGCGTCATAGCTTCTGCCCAAGCCAAGAAGATATCGGTTGATGACAATGTCCCTAATATAAAAGTCGAAGGCGACAAAGAAGCCTTGGTCCAAGCTGTCGTGATACTACTAGATAATGCTATTAAGTACAGTGACAACAAGACGACAATTCACCTTGAAGGTCATAAGAAGGACGGCCGTGGCTTTTTGGCGGTGCGTGACGAGGGCGTCGGTATCAGCCCAGTCGATTTGCCGCACATCTTTGATCGTTTCTATCGCGCCGATAAGTCACGAACCAACTCTATGGCCGATGGTTATGGCATTGGGCTAGCTATTGCCCAGAAGATAATCGACCAGCATCACGGTCGTATCGAAGCCGACAGCACGCTTGGCAAAGGTTCAGTTTTTGTTATTGAGCTGCCACTTGCTTAGGCTTTAAGCATTCTTTAATCATCGAGTTTTACAGTTAGTTCAGACATTAACTAAAACAAGGAAAAGTATGAATGTAGTAACACGGGGGATAAGGAACGCCTTTCGTAACAAGATACGAACGTTCTCAATCGTTATCATACTGGGACTTAGTATCGGCCTAGCGATCTCAATGCTAGTCGCTCGTACGGCCGTCGAAACCAAAATCCAGTCTGTCAAAAGTTCAATTGGCAATACAATAACCATTTCGCCAGCAGGTGTTCAGGGTTTCCAAGGGGGCGGAGAAGATCTAACCACGACTCAGCTCAGTAAAGTGTCCTCAGTCGCACACGTTACCAAGGTGACTGAATCACTGAGTGACCGCCTTACCACCGACAACACTAATCTTGTTTCGGCCATTGATGCTGGCTCGTTTGGTAATCGCCAAGCTGGCAATTCGGGCGTTAATATCAGTGTTATGGGGCCACCGCCTAGCGATGGTGGGGCGTCATCCTCAAGTACGAGTGGTTCTGGCACCACAACGGTTCGAACATTCACGCCACCAGTCGGAATAACAGGCACAACTGACACAACGTCAGCTTCGACCTACGGTGGGGACAAGGCCAACTTCACTAGTGGCAAAGCCGTCGACGCCACTAAGGATGTCAACGAAGCCACTATCGGTAAGGCGCTCGCTGAGAAGAACAACTTGAAAGTAGGCTCGACATTTACGGCCTACGGTCAAACCATAAAAGTCGTAGGTATCTATGACACAGGCACAGTTTTTTCGAATGCCGGCATCGTCATGTCACTACCAAGCCTGCAGCGTATTTCCAGCCAATCAGGTAGCGTAACAAGCGCCACGGCCACCATTGATTCAATCGACAACGTCAGCACCGCCTTAGCAAACATTAAGAAGTCTATGGGTAGTGCGGCTGACGTTGTCAATGACCAAGACACGGCCAAACAAGCTGTAGCACCCCTTGAGAGTGTGAAAACTATCTCGGTCTACAGCTTGATCGCAGCGTTGATTGCTGGCTCGGTCATTATACTGTTGACCATGGTCATGATAGTCCGTGAACGTCGCCGTGAGATTGGTGTCATGAAAGCCATCGGCGCCTCTAACGTGACAATCGTCCTACAGTTCGTCTGCGAAGCAGTCACACTGACCGTACTCGGCTTAATCGTCGGAACCATAATTGGGATTACTGTCGGAGGACCTATTACTAACGCTTTGGTTAGCAATAGCTCTAACAGCACCAGCAGCGGGAGTATCTCGATTCAGGGCGGGCCAAGTGGAGCAGGGCCAAGAGTCGCTCGCTCAGGCGGTGGCGGACTGGGGCTCCGAAATGTTCGTGATGTCCAAGCCTCAGTCGGTAGCGCTGTAATCCTAGAAGGCGTCGGGGCTGCAATATTGATTGCCATAGTAGGCAGCGCATTCCCAGCACTCTTAATTAGCAAAGTAAGACCAGCAGAAGTCATGAGGGCAGATTAATATGATTGAAGTTAAGAATCTCAAGCGAATATTTAAGTCCGGCGACATGCTTGTAGAGGCGGTCAAGGATGTAAGTTTCAAAGTTCCAGAAGGTCAATTCGTCTCCATAGTCGGCCGCAGCGGTAGTGGCAAGAGCACGCTACTAAGCCTGCTAGGTGCACTCGACAAACCTACAACTGGCAGCATCGAAATCGATGGCCACGATATTACCAAGCTTAGCGACCATTCGCTGATTCACTATCGGTGCGAGAAGATTGGTTTTGTATTCCAAGGCTATAACCTGGTGCCCAACCTAACGGCTATTGAGAATGTCGTGTTGCCAATGGAGTTCGCCAAAGTGCCCAAGGCCGAACGCCAAGAGCGTGCCAAAAAGCTGCTTGACCAAGTGGGACTCAAGGACGACAAGCAACAACGTAAGCCGGGCAAGCTTTCTGGGGGCGAACAGCAGCGCGTCGCAATTGCCCGTGCTCTCTCCAACAAGCCCAAGCTAATTCTGGCTGATGAGCCAACTGGTAACCTTGACTCGCAAACCGGCAAACTCATATTTGATCTGTTGCATGGGTTAGCTAAGAGTGAGAACACCACGATCATTACTGTAACGCACGATCTGGAGATCGCTGGCAAAACCGACAAGACGTTTAATCTAAAGGATGGAAAATTACAAGGAGGGAAGAAATAATGGAAGAATACATATCAGGCGAGAGACACAAAGAACTAACCAACCACGCTAAGAACAATTTGACCAAGCCAATACTCATAGCGGTCGTCGGAGTTTTGGTGATTGCCGCAAGTTTCTACGGTGGCATAGCCTACCAAAAAACCAAGCAGCCAAAAATTGCAGCTTCCAACGGCCAGTTTAGTACGAATGGTGGTCCCCAGGGTATGAGCTTCCCAGGTGGCGGTAACAGAATGATGGGTGCTGCCCCAAGCATCGGTACAGTCACGGCTATAAGCGACACGAGCATTACGTATACCACGACCGACACCAACGAATCCAAGACGCTGACTGTAGCCTCGACTACGTCAATCATGGACTCCAACAACCAAAAAGCAGCAGCAAGTACGATAAAAGCAGGCGACAAAGTATTGGTAATTGCGAACCAAAATGACGCTACTGTCGCTGATCGCATCAGCATCAATCCGCAGAGTATGAGCGGCGAAAGCGGTGGTGCAACAACGGTCTCCCAATAGCTTTAATCCAATTTTAAAGTTAGCCGTATAGACTAATAATGCTCAGAGTTAGACTGAGCATTATTAGTTTAATGAGGTAAACCCTATCAACTATTCCATCAAGGCTGCCCTTAAGCGGGGCCTTGCTCTGTGCGCCCTAATTCTCCTAATATCCGGTACGTTCGCCGGCTGGAAGGTCTATGCTGACGCCAGCAAGTTAACAGGTAATGGCAACCCGCTGCAGCTCCTTGATGCTTTCAAGCCAACTACGCTTAAGACTACCAATGGACGTGTGAATATCTTATTGGCTGGCTACTCGGCTGATGATACTGGGCATGCTGGAGCGGAACTCACCGACTCAATCATGATTCTGAGTATGAACCCAACCAACAAGAGCGCAGTCATAATTAGCGTGCCCCGCGATCTCTACGTAAACATTCCCAACTATGGCTACTCCAAGATCAACGTAGCCTATGAATATGGCGGCATGACCTTACTGGAGCAGACTATCACCCAGGACTTTGGTATCGGCTTCAACTACTACGCCTTGATCAACTACACGGCTTTCAAGGACACGGTGGATGCTGTCAGCGGAGTCACAGTCAACATCAATAGCTCCGACGCTCGTGGTCTATACGATCCCAATACCAACCTCCGTTTAGCTAACGGCAAAGTCAGCCTAACAGGACAACAGGCTCTCGACTTGGCTCGAGCCCGAGGAGATAGTTATAGCGCCTACGGTTTCCCGAACGGTGACTTTAGTCGAACCGCTGACCAACAACTATTGTTGCTTGCCCTCAAGGACAAAGCCAGCAGCACCAAAGTCATCGCAAACCCACTCAAGCTAGGCAAACTAGCCACCGCCATAAGTAACAATGTAAAAACCGACATGAAGATCAGCGAGTTAGAAACTCTCTACTTCAAGACCAAAGGCATGAGCAACACCAAGATCAAGACCGTCAATCTCAACAATGTAGACGGCACTAACTACCTGAGCAGCTATACTACTCGCAGCGGACAATCAGCGCTGATACCTGCTAGCGGGGTAGACGACTACTCGAATATTCAGTTCTACGTGCAGTCGCTGCTAAGTTAGACCTTTGAGATACCCAGATCACACGATATTGTCGTAATAGTAACATCCTTATTTGCATAAATGCCAAGAAACTTATACTATGTCAAAATTAGTTTATGGCTACAACTCAACCTCACCACCTAGAAGGCGTCCTCAGCTCAAGTGAGATTGCTGTTGTTCAGGTCGTTCAAGATCTATATGGAGCAGAGGCCAAAACTGCTGCAGCAGAACTTGCCGAGGCCATAGGGCTCCAAGAGGAGGCTAGAGATCAGTTTATAGGCGGGATAGCGCTCAGTCTTGACGGGCTAGACTTTGAACAACGATGCGGACTAGCTAAGGGGCTTAGGGAGGTCACATCACTTGTCGGCGAGCAGACACTAAAAACCACAGTCGAAATAGGCGATATATTGGTCGCCGCCAAGTCGCTGAGTGCAATTAGGCCTGACCCAGCTGAGTCTGAACCTGACGAGCCAGAAGATGACACAGACGCGAGTAACGAGCAAGACTCAGCACCAATCGAACCACTAACAAGAACTCAGAAGACATGGCTAGGTCGATTCTTACCCGATGAATCTATGGAACAGGTCGAAGCCATGACATATGGCCAACGGCTTGGGTTCATAAGCGGGTTAGCTAGCATGTATAAGGACTTAAAGATTAGAGGCTCTGCTGATACCAAAAACCTTAGATCAAAACAGATGATTGCCTTATTCGAGGGTAAGTCTGCCAACGAAATAGGTGACTTAAGTAATTCCAATCCTGATGCTGTCAGAGCTACTCTCAGCAACATGTCGAAGAATATTCAGGAAAGGGCCGAACTAGACGATATTCAAGCAATCATTGCCGACCCGCCAACATATGAACCGATTGAGTGGGCAACAGACACCGAAGAGTTAACTGATGTGACTACCGAAAGATCGCACGAGCAGACTAAATGGTATGACAAGATCTACCCAGATAAATCACACAGGTACGTAACAGAAGAATTGACCACCGCTCAACAACAGTACATTGCAGATAATCTATCGACTCTTCTGGAAGACTATCTCATTAAGAGTCAGGGTGAAGTTAAAACCGAGCGTCGAACAACTGCACTGACAATGTTCGTCATGGGCAAGCCTGCGGACGAAATCGCAGCTGCTTTGGATCGACCACTAGGAATCATCAAGACTGATCTGCATGATTCGGCAGTTCTTCTGGGACAACGTACTCCCACTCCTGAGCTCAAGGCTATTCTTAACGAGGTAGAGAATTTACCACATGAGGAGGCGAATGAGTCTAAGAGCGGAAACGACTCCTCCACTGGAGCGTGAACAGTTTGAGCAAGTCTTTGAAGGAATTGCCGACCCACTAGCGTTGGCCGCAAATGCCTTGGCTAAGCTTCGCGAACATGGGCTGTCAACTTACATAGCACCAAGCGACAATCTTGCTCATGACGAAACAGGTTCCACTAATCAAGTCGAAGCCACCGTAGAATCAGAGCCTGACATAATCGATGTTGATCTTGCCAAGGTAATAGACATCGAAGCATTCCGTGAATCAAAAACTGCCGACGATAAGTCATCCGAAGACGAGCAAAAACAAGCTTCAGCTAACTCGACAACCAACAATTCTGAAGTAGATAGAAGCGTGGCTTTACTCAAATCTGAACTGGCCAGCCCAGACGAAAAAAATATGGCTTTCAATGAACTAGTCGAAGAGTTTGACCTACAACTGTTAAGGTTCGCTAGAAGAATTACTGGCTCAGATGTGTTAGCTGAAGAAGTCATGCAGGAGACCTACATAAAAGTTTGGAAAAACATTGATCAGTTTAAGTCTGGAGAGGGTTCATCATTCAAGGCATGGATTTATAGAGTGACTCATAACACTGCTCTTAATTACATCAGAGCAATACGCGAAACAAATGGCGAACAAGACGTCGATGCAATTATTGATGTTCGCTCGATCACGAGCCCAGCACCATCAGGTGACCCCTCTAAGACTGCTGAAGACAGGGAGACTCTAAAAGAAAAAGTGCAGACCATGCAAGAAATGATACCGCACTACCAATTGGCTATTCGTATGGCAGCTGAAGGCTTTAGTTACGAAGAAATCGCCAATACTATAGGTAGAACAATTCCTGCGGTGAAGTCTGTTCTGGTCAGAGCAAGAGTGTCCCACGCTAAGCGCTACAACGCACGGCAGCAACCAATTGAAGAAGAGATCTAGTTACTTATTAACTTGGTTAGTAGGTTTGCCTTGGAGTGCGGCGGCGATGTTGCCGGTGAATATTTCACCTTTGTTGCGGCGAGCACCATCACTGATGTAAGCAATCGGAGGGTAAATAATACAGTTCTTGTATTGGCCTAGAGTTGCTAGATCTTCTTCTGACATATCATCGGAGTGATCAAGGACAAAGGTAATATCATTCTTGGCAAGGCGCTCGGCAAGCGCTTCGATATCTACTAGTTCCATCGGGCAAGTGTTTATGACTACTGCACCGGCTTTCAGGCTATTGATTCGGGCTGCGTTGAGAAGGTTCTCTGTATCTGGGCTTAGAGCAGGGTTGAGTGACAAGAAGTCCGAGCTGGTAATTAGCTCGTCAAGATCTTTGCAGGTGAATGGTACATTCTTGGCACTGTGAGACCAATAGCTGACATTAGCACCAAAGCCAGCAGCTAGTTCCGCAACTCGACTGCCAATGTTACCTAGTCCAATAACGCCAAACTCCGAACCTTTAAGTTCACGAGCGCTCATACCGTCCTCGGAGTAGTTACCACTTCTGCCACGCTGTTTGCCTTCTTCAAGCCCACGAATTACTTCGAGTAACGAGGCAATTACGAACTCGGCAACTGACTCGGTGCTATAGCCACCAAGATTACAGACGGGGATGTTCTTGGTCTTGGCGTGCTCGATATCGATCCTGTTGAAGGCCGTTGCCTGTACGCCAATGTATTTGAGGTCTGGTGCGGCATCGATAACCGCTTGGTCGGCATTTGCGTTGAACCCAAGCAATAAGCAATCAGTATCCTTGAGTTCTTGTGCTATAGAAGGATCATCAACAGCAACATGGACGATTCGGTCTGCTAGTGCGTCTAGTCGATCCCAATATTCTTGATCAAGCGAACCTTGGCTTATACCGATAAGTAGTGCTTTTTTGAATGCCATCTAGGACTCCTTTGCCTTTACTATATCAAACTGCCCATCAGCCCAAAACAGATGGTTTACAATAGTATTATGGACAGACGCACCATCATAACTCTCGGAGCAATGATCGCTTTAATAGTTGGCGCACTCTCATTCTTGATATTCAACACTGATGCCCGCCACGCCATGCAGAGAGCATCTGAAGCGTCGAACAGTCAAACTAATTAATAAGATTCTTTTGGTAGCGGCGAGTGGATTTGAACCACTGACCCCAGGCTTATGAGTCCTGTGCTCTAACCACTGAGCTACGCCGCCACGTCGGGGTAATATAGCACGATTTACATCTGTTGGCTAGGTCTAATCGGCGGCTAAGGCTGGCTTAGTAGGTGCGCAGGCCGAGCCAAGTAACTGTCGTCAGACCAATGGCAATAACTACTACGCGGATGGCGTGAGTGGAGAACCTTTGAGTTAGAACTGAGCCGTAGTAGCCGCCAATTATGCCGCCAGCTGCCATAACTAGACCGAAATGCCAGTTTATAAGGCCAGTGCTCAACAGGCAAATAAGTGATGTGGAGGCGATGGTAACGCTGGCAAGGTTCTTGAGACCGTTCATTTTGTGTATTTCGTGAAGCTTGGTGAAGCCTAGGAAGGCCAGCATGATGAATCCAAACCCAGCACCAAAGTAACCACCATACACAGCGACCGGCAATAAGGCGAGCGCTATAAGTACCAAGGGTTTGAAGGCTTTGCTTTTGCGCTTCATGTGTTTGTGCAGGTGGAAGTGCAGGTATGGCTGGAAGGCGAATAGCAAGACAGCGAACAACACAAGTGCGGGTATAAATTTATCAAATTGCTCGGTGGAAGTATTGCGCAACAACAGCGCACCAATGGCCGCACCTAGCACACAAGGGACGACAAGTAACAGATACCGTTTGGGCACCTTGCGAATATAATCACGGTAGCCGAACGCCGAGCTCAGCGAACCCGGCATGATGACAATATTGGCTGTTACATTGGCCGATAATGCAGGTAAGCCCAAGGCTAACATCACGGGGAAGCCAACCAACATACCACCGCCAGCAATGGAGTTCATAGCACCTACAATGATGCCCGCCCCAAAAAGTATTAAATCATGCATTGCAGTTACCGCTGTTTGCGGGCAATCCACTGTTGCTTAAGAAACCTAATCGTAAGTGTCGACATGAAATAGCCAATAACTGGCACTAATGCGTTAATCCAAGGATCGATATGGATCACGAAGTTCAAGTAGAAGACAACCGTTAAGTAGGTGAGAATCATTATGGCTAAGCGCCGCGTCCAACTTAGCTCCCAACCTTTGTCAGCTTCGACTCGCTGGTTACGTGCTTCTAGTTTGGCGACTCGTTCTTCTAGTGTTTGTTCTTGTGCCATTGTTACAATAATAAGATATGGAACTAGTATTACCAACCCCAGATAGCTACGTTGTGGCAGTTAGTGGCGGAGTCGACTCGATGGCTTTGCTCGATATGTTGCATCAAGAGTCTCTGCAGAACCGCAACTGGAAGCTAGTTGTAGCGCACCTAGATCATGGAATTCGATCTGATTCGGAGGAGGATCTCCGCTTGGTTGAGTCGGTAGCTCGTGGTCATGGACTGCCGTTTGTAGCTCATTCCGTAAGTTTGGGAGCAGGTGCTAGTGAAGCCTCGGCTCGCAAGGCTCGCTATGATTTCCTCAACAGCGTGGTTGTTGCTAGCGGTGCCCAGGGCGTTATCACAGCTCACCACCAGGATGATGTGCTGGAGACAGCCATCATCAATATGTTGCGAGGCAGCGGCCGCAAAGGTTTGACCTCGCTCAGTAGTCGTCCTGATGTTGTGCGTCCGCTCTTGAACGTTCCAAAGAGCGAACTAGTCGAATATGCTATGTCACGCAACCTTGATTGGAGAGAAGACAGTACTAACAGTGATGATACGTATCTGCGTAATTACGTACGTCTAAGATTGTTACCAAGGTTCAACGAGGAAACTCGCGCCGAGCTGCTTGGCCACATTAATGACGCTCGTTATACCAATGCCGAGCTGGATACTTTACTTGTTAACCAACTGGCTTCTCAATCTTATGAAGGTGATCTGGATCGGGCATGGTTCAATAATTTGCCGCATGCTGTTGCGCGTGAGGTCATGGCTTCATGGCTACGAGCTAATGATATTGCAGGATTCGACAGCAAAGGACTGGAAAGACTAGTTGTGGCAGCCAAAGTCTCGTCGCCAGGCAAGTCTCACCCAGTTTTGGCTGGCACTAGGATGGAAGTTTTTGGAGATCATTTGGCACTCGCCAGATCGGAGCGCTAGCCAAAATACGTCGTCGGAGTTATAATTGATGCCAATGGATAACAAGAAGACTCGTTTGCCTAACCGCAAGCAGCCCCCGAGCAAGCGTCGTAACATGAAGAATATAGGCTTCGTTGCCTTGATGGTTCTGTTCGGCTTGATTATCTTTGCTGCCTATAACCAGCCCAGCACTCTTAAGGAAATTCCTTCTACAACGGCTATCGCCGACACCAATGCAGGCAAGTACAGCAAGATTGTCGTCGACAAAGACCAGCTAATGATTACTCAAGACGGCCAAGACCACGCCACTCTTAAGACAGTTGTTGATCCTAACTCCAGTCTTAAGGAGCAAGGCTTCGATACTGATAAGGTCACTGTAAGTTACAAGTCCGAGGCCAGCAGCAACTCGGCGCTTATTGGACTGGCAGGATCAGTTCTTCCGATTCTTATAATTGCTGGTGTGCTGTATTTCATGCTCAAGAGCGCCCAAGGCCAAGGCAACCAGGCAATGAGTTTTGGCAAGAGCCGGGCTCGCCTGTATGGTAACGAGAAGGAGAAGGTGACCTTCAAGGAAATCGCTGGCAGCGAAGAAGCCAAGCAAGATCTAGAAGAAGTCGTAGAGTTCCTCAAGTTCCCTAAGAAATTTGCCAGTATGGGCGCCCGCATTCCTAAGGGCGTGTTGTTAGTTGGTCCTCCAGGAACTGGTAAGACACTCTTGTCTCGTGCTGTCGCGGGCGAAGCCAACGTACCATTCTTTAGTATTTCTGGTTCAGAATTCGTCGAAATGTTCGTTGGTGTCGGTGCTTCTCGTGTCCGTGATCTCTTCGCTAAGGCTAAGAAGAACGCTCCATGCATTATCTTCGTTGACGAAATCGATGCTGTTGGCCGTCGTCGCGGTTCTGGCATGGGTGGTGGACATGACGAACGCGAGCAAACCCTCAACCAGATCCTAGTTGAAATGGACGGCTTCGAGCAGGGCGAGAACGTCATTGTTCTAGCTGCTACTAACCGTGCCGACGTACTTGACCCAGCCTTACTGCGCCCAGGACGTTTCGACCGTCGCGTCAACATTGGTCTGCCTGACCGCAAGGACCGCGAAGCAATTCTCAAGGTTCACTTCGAGAAGAAGCCACTCGCTAAGCAAGTTGACCTTGATGCACTAGCCGCCAAGGCAGCTGGTTCGTCAGGTGCGGACTTAGCTAATATAGCCAACGAGTCAGCCATCATAGCGGCTCGCAACTCACATAACCAGATAACCCAAGAAGATGTTACCGAAGCCTTCGAGCGGGTAGCTATTGGCCCAGAACGCAAGAGTAAGATCATGACCGATAAGGACAAAGTAACAACTGCTTATCACGAGGCTGGACACGCCCTAGTCGGACACGTTCTGCCTGACAGCGACCCAGTACACAAGGTTACAATTATCCCTCGTGGCGGTACTGGCGGTGTTACGTGGTTCATTCCACCAGAGGATCGTACCTTTGTATCGCTGATTCAGTTCAAGGACATGTTAGCTCGTGGTCTTGGTGGTCGTATCGCCGAAGAGGTAGTTCTTGGCCGAGATCGCATTACTACAGGTGCTGGTAACGACTTGCAGCATGCGGCTGAACTAGCCCGTGACATGATAATCAATCAGGGCATGGGTCAAAAGCTCCGTGACCAAGTCTTCCACGTCGAGGACGGCATGATGATTGACCGTATGGTTCACGAGCGCGATTACTCTGAAGATACTGCCAAAGTCATTGACCAAGAAGTCGAAAGCCTGATCACCGAAGCCGCCAACCGTGCCCGCTTTGTTATTAAGGCTAACATGCACAAACTAGAGGAACTCAAGGATCATCTACTAGAAAAAGAAACCGTTGACGCCGAAGAAGTCCTAGAAGTTCTAAAAGGCTCTAAACTTCCGTCCGCTGCTGCTTTATACTAGTGGTTGAATGAACCCCGCACCGACCGTCAAAAGACCCAAACGAATTAGCATCAGCAATACTGCTGCTTTGCTGGTTGCTACTGCCTTCGTTGGCCAATTGCTGGGGTTTCTGCGCACCAAACTGGTCAACAGTAACTTCCCGACCACTGGCCCACACAGTACAGATGCCTACTTCGCGGCCTTTAACTTACCCGATCTGTTCTTCTTTACTCTAGCGGCTGGTGCGCTTGGCGTGGCCTTCATGCCAGTGTTGTCTGATCGGATGTACAAAGGTGATCGAAAGGGTATGTGGGAGCTATCAGCCTCACTAATGAACCTGTTAGCGATAGTGATGTTCGTGGTTGGTCTGATCATGATTATCTTCGCCAAGCCGCTAATTCATTACATAGTGGCACCTGGACTTAACGACGAGCAACTCAATATAGCAACTAGGATTATGCAATTACTGGCTTTCAACCCGTTATTGTTCAGCCTTTCGGGTGTCCTTACCAGTGTTCAGCAAACCATGGGTCGTTTCTTCTTCTTCGCTATTGCGCCACTGTTCTATAACGCTACGATCATTATTAGTATTTATGCCTTTAAGGATAATATCGGCTTAGTTGGACTCGGCGTCGGCGCATTAATTGGGGCGATCGTCCAGCTGATCGTAGTAACTTTTGGCATGTGGAGAACTGGCTTCAAATGGCACCCGCACATTAAGTGGAAGAACAAAGACTTCCAAACTGTACTTTATAACTTGCCACCACGATCGCTCGACCAAGGCATGGATCAAGTTGGCAACATCGTTGAAACCCACATCGCCAGCAAACTAGGAACCGGTAACGTTACTTATTTCAACAATGCTTTCATCCTTAGCACGGCACCAATTCTTCTGATCGGCACTGCAATCTCAACGGCTGCCTTCCCGCGTTTGAATGCTCGACTTAGCCAAGGCCGACCAGATCTCTTCCGTAAGGACTTCTTAATGGTGCTTAGGGCAATGATTTGGATCAGCGCGCCGCTCGTGATTATTGCTTACTTCGCTCGTGGCTACTTAGCTCGCATGATTTACTCTAATGGCAGCCCCCAGATTGCTACTATCTTCGGCTTTCTGACTTTAGCTATCTTCTTCAGGATTCAGTATTCACTTATTTCACGCTGGTTCTATGCCCAGAAGGACACAGTTACGCCGCTATTGGTGTCACTGTTTACGATCGCACTTAATGTTACCCTAGCCATTACTTTGGCTCGTCCTGAGGCGTACGGCGTAGCCGGCCTGGCCTTAGCTCAATCAATTGTGGCAATGGTAGAGGTCTTCATACTATCTGCGATCATGTTGAAACGCGATCACCGCTTATTCGATGCCCAGTTCTGGGGCGGAGTGTGGCGAATCTTCGCCGTTACAGGTTTCAGTGTTACGGCTTGTTTCATTATGATTTCACTCTATCCACTGGGCTTTAATGACCGCGGTATCTTAACCTTGGGCAGTAAAGTCGTATTCATAACTTCTGTAACTTTCGCGGTTCATATTGGCGTCTCAGCGCTGTTCGGTCTCGAAGAAGTTAAGCCGATCTTTGCTCGTCTGAGGAAGATTATCTTCAAGCCAATTCGTTTAGGCCTCTAGCTTTAGCCGAAATGTAATTTTTACGTATTTAATAAATACTTAATATTATTTCCGAGCTTGCGGAGTATAATTACGGTTATGTTGCAGACTTTAACGGAGAGACCGCAATCTTATAAGATAGAAGACCATGATCTGGTTTTTGCTGAGGCCAGTCAGTATGTGTTGCGTGTCAGAGACATGCCTAACAGCGATCGTCCACGAGAGAAGATGTTGCAAGCCGGTGCCACCAGTTTGACCGTCGCAGAACTGATATCTATCGTCTGGGGTGTCGGCAGCCGCAAAGAAGACGTCCTGGCAATGGCGAGGCGTACACTCCAGGAATACGGCGAGAAGACAATCGGCAGTGAGCTAAACCCCGAGCGACTGAGTCAGACGGCTGATATTCCACTTACCAAGGCTTGTCAGATTGTTGCCAGTCTTGAACTTGGCCGACGCTTCTATGCCAAGCGCGATGGTCGATCAGCCCATGTTCGCAATGCCAAGCAAGCCCACGTAATCATGAAGGACATTGGCTTCAGCCAGAAGGAACAGCTCAGAGGATTGTATCTTAACAGTCGTTACCAAGTTGTCCATGACGAGATAATTTCTGTCGGTAGCCTAACCTCCAATATAGTGCATCCACGAGAAGTGTTTCAGCCGGCGATTGAGCATTCAGCTGTGGCCGTTATTCTGGCTCACAACCATCCATCTGGTCGTCTAGAACCAAGCCGAGCGGACATTAGCATCACCGAGCAGCTTCTTAGGGCAGGCCAGGTTCTAGGCATTGAGCTGCTCGACCATCTAATAATCGCTCGCACCAAATATCTAAGCATAATGGAGGCCACAGAACATGATAGCTAGCGCAACTTATAGATTTCAATCTACCGATATTACAACCGACCATGACTTAGATGTCACCCAATTGCTGCATGACTACATCGACGACTCTACCAATCTGGACATGGACGCTCTTGTAGCCTCTGGGGATTGCTTCGTTACGCTTGCTAGCCAACTTGATGAGATCTCAGAACTCATGGAGACTGAGCCAGAAGTCGTTAGGCCTCAGATCGAACAGATAGTTAGGACTTTGCTCTACATGCAGCGTTTCTATAAGCCAGTTCGTAAGTACCCCAAGCGCTAAATCTCCCCACCTCTGTTAGATCTGCTATACTAGTTGGACATGCAACAAGACCACATTCGTAATTTCTGTATTATCGCGCACATTGACCACGGCAAGTCGACGCTTGCCGATCGCTTATTGGAACTAACAGGCACCGTTCAGAAGCGCGACATGAAAGCTCAACTTCTCGATCGTATGGATCTAGAGCGCGAGAAGGGCATAACGATCAAGCTGGCCCCAGTGCGGATGAAGTACAAGGAATATGAGCTAAATCTAATCGACACACCAGGTCATGTAGACTTCAGCTATGAAGTCTCGCGCAGTCTAGAAGCTTGCGAAGGTGCGCTGTTAGTCGTTGATGCTAGCCAAGGTATTCAGGCTCAGACTCTCGCTAACGTTTATCTGGCTATGGCTGCTGAACTGACGATAATTCCTGTACTTAACAAGATTGACCTGCCAGCAGCTGATGTTGAACGGGTCAGCGCTGAAATTATAAGTTTGCTGGGTTGCGAGAAGGAAGATATTCTTCACATTTCAGCCAAAACTGGCCAAGGTGTTCCCGAAGTTCTGGAGAGTATCGTCGAACTTGTCCCGGCACCAAAGAGTTCAGAACTACCAGAGACCCGCGCCTTAATATTCGACAGTTATTATGATGATTACAGAGGTGTTATTCTCTACATCCGAGTCTTTGATAACAAGATTGGCCAGAACGATCAGATCAAGATGATGGCCACTGGCGTTTCTGGCATCGCCTTGGAAGTTGGCGCTCTACGACCAGAAATGACAGCAGGTAAGATTCTTCAAGCTGGTGAAATCGGTTACATTGTCACTAACCTCAAGACTACTCGTGACGCAAAAGTAGGTGACACAGTAACCCTCACAGCCAAGCCTGCCACCAAGCAGTTACCGGGTTACAAGGACGTCCAGCCATTCGTCTATGCAGGATTCTTCCCTGAGAGTAATGAGTTCTATCAGGAGCTTAAGGACGCGATAGAGAAGCTCAGTCTGAGTGACTCAGCTCTCCAGTTCGTGCCCGAGAATTCACCCGTCCTTGGATTTGGTGTTCGAATCGGTTTCCTGGGACTGCTACATATGGACATTGTCCGCGAACGACTTGAGCGAGAGTATGACTTAGAACTTGTTGTCACGAACCCATCCACCGACTATCAAGTCAGCCTACTAAGCGGCGAAGAAGTCGACATCAAGAGCGCCGCTGACCTACCCGATCCAGCCAAAATCGAACAAATCCGCGAACCATGGATCAAGGGAGAAATCGTTGTGCCCAAGGAATATGTCGGCGCAGTAATTCAGTTAATATCTGGTCGCCGTGGCCTCCAGACCAACCTTAGTTACGTCGATCAACGAGCTCTTGTGAGCTTTGAAGCGCCACTGGCCAATCTGTTAACAGACTTCTACGACCAGCTTAAGAGTCTAACCAGCGGCTACGGCTCATTCAACTACGAACTTGATAATTACCGAGCCGAAGACTTAGTGAAGCTCGACTTCTATGTTGCAAACGAATGTGTCGATGCCCTATCAGTTATGGTTCATCGCAGTGAGGCCGAAAGACTAGGCCGTGAAACCGTGACCAAGCTCAAGGAAGTCATCCCACGCCAGAACTTCCAAGTTGCGCTGCAGGCTGCAATCGGTGGTAGGTTCATTGCCCGTGAAGACCTAAGCGCTTATCGCAAAGACGTCACAACTGGCCTGTATGGCGGTGACGTTTCTCGCAAGAAGAAAGTCCTCGCTAAGCAGGCTAAGGGTAAGAAACGTATGAAGCGCTTCGGCAAAGTCGACATTCCGTCCGAAGCCTTCACGGTCATGCTCAAGCGCGACTAACCAAACGCAAGAGTATATTTACCCCTGTAAGTTTGGTATAATCAAGCAATGGGGAATTCCTTAGCTAACAAACTTGCTACTTACCAACCCTCTTCCAGCACGGCCAAAATTATCAATGACACGCCAATTCTGCTACTAGTTGGACCAACTGGTGCTGGCAAAGACTCTCTCAAAGATCGACTGCTAGAAACGGGCGACTACCATCACATTATTTCGCACACTACTCGTCCGCCACGTATCAATCACGGCATCATTGAGCAGAATGGCCGTGAATATCACTTTATTGACAAGATCATAGCCGAGCAAATGCTGGACGATCACGACTTCATCGAAGCTAAGATATACAGTGGCAATCTCTACGGTACAAGCGTTGCCGAAATTCAAGCCGCACACGATGAAGGCAAGATCGCTATGACCGATATAGAAGTACAAGGCGTGGCTGAGTACAAGACTCTTGATCCGAATGTTATGGCCGTATTCCTGCTGCCGCCCGACTTCGCAACATGGCAGGAACGCCTCATGAATCGTTACGGTGACGTTGTTGACGTTAAGGATTTTCGACTCAGACTTCAGACCGCTCTAGAAGAAATAGAACAGCTTCTCAACACCAACTACTACGTAGCAATTATCAATGAAGACCTAGAAGCAGCGGTACAAACCGTTCACAAAATCACAAGCTCCAACAATCACTCAGGGGGAGACGAATCCACTGCACGCGCTGTCGCAACGCAACTTGCTCACGACATTCAGGAACATCTTGACCAAACTGACTAAGTTTGCAAAAATCCGTTTCTAGGTCTAAAGTATAAAAATCGTGAAGCAAAACAGATACTTATCACCTAGCCCAGAATCATTGGCTGGCCGTACAATTGGCCTAACCAAGGGCGTTCTAAGCGCAATCAACATATCTAAGCAAGAACGCAAAACACGCCAGCGCGAGCAAAGAATAGTAGAAGTCGGCACTAAGTCATCAGTTCTACAGGAAGGAACCTTTAGACGTCTAGGCTCAGAGCGTTTCCAAGTCAAGCATGTGGCTGTAGCTGAACAAGATGACCGACCAGCAGTTAAGTACACCGAAATAAAACACGGGGCTACCGATATTTTCGGCTTCGATACATTGACTACAACTAAGATATTGCGAGATCCAGCAACAGAAGACGTCGTGCATTTACACCAAACATACGGCACCAAACTACATGAACCACTAGTTAGGCAATTCGACGTTGCTAATAATTCTGGCGAACAAGGGGCGATAGACGGCGTACTGCTAGAGGTCTATAAGGCACAATCTGCAGCAGCCGCCGAGAACGCTGTAGTACTGAGCGTTGCCTAGCACTCTTGACTATTGAGTGCCAGAAGCGGTATAATTGACCCCAATAAAGCGAGTTTGGATAAGTAATAATGACAGAACGTCAGCAAAGTATCTTGAGTGCTATAGTCGAACAGTTTGCCGAAGTGGCTAGCCCAGTTGGCAGTAGCTTGCTGGCTAAGGCCTTCAAGGTAAGTTCGGCAACTATTCGTGCTGACATGGCCGAGCTGGAACGCCACGGGTATATTACCCAGCCACATACTAGTGCCGGTCGTATCCCAACTGACAAAGGCTACCGTTTCTACGTTAACAACATCAACAACAGCTCAGAGCTGGCTTTGCCAGAAGGCCGTGGCGAACGTGCCTTGGCTGCTCGTGTCCAGAGCGCAGGCGCACCAGAGCGCATGATTCGCAACGCCGCAGACACGCTGGTAGAGCTTACCCATAACCTTGGACTGGCTACTATTGGTCCACAGTTGTACATGAGTGGCCTAAGTAACTTGTTCGGACAACCCGAATTCATCAACGGTGTGCAAGTCCAACAGGTTGCCCAACTTCTAGATAATCTAGAGCCATGGCTCCGCGAAGCCGCACCCAACGAACCACTTAGTGTTTATATAGGTGCAGAGAATCCAATTGGTCGCGCAGCTGGCTGCACACTTATCATTAGCCGCTTCCGCAGCCCGTTCAGCGACCGCAGCTACATAGGCACACTTGGCCCAACTCGCCAGAGTTACCGTGACGTTATGACCTTAGTGTCTCGAGCTGGTCAGGAACTTGAAGAGGTGTTGTATGTCTAACAAGATTAAGACAATGGCAGGCGTAGGTGACATACAAGCTTACGGCAAGATGCTTGATGGTTGGGCGGACTTTGTTTGTCCCTTAACTGGTACTGTTAATCTACAAGATGCCGCCAAAGTCATAAACCCAATATATGACAGCCTAGTGCAAGCAGGCCATCCCAAGCAAAATCTTAAGGTATTGGCTGCTGCAGCTCTGTTTGACGTACCATTAATGCGTACCGAGGTAAGTATCATATTACCCGAGGATATTTATGACCAAGGCTAAGCCAACCAAAGCCGAAAAACTAGAACAGCAAGTTGCTGATATAACGGAAGCTTTGCAGCGTGAACGAGCCGATGCTACCAATATTCGCCGTCGCCACGAAGAAGAGATTTCCAGTCTACGTACTAGGCTCAAGGCCAATGTCGTTGGCGACTTGCTTCCAGTTATAGATAACTTCGAACGAGCCCTTAAGCACGTTCCTGAAGATTTGGCTGGCAATGATTATGTCAAAGGCGTCCAAGGTGTCGTCAAGCAGTTCGAAGACACTCTAGCTGATATGGGTGTGGAGCGTATTAAGACCGTTGGCGAACCCTTCGACCCTCACTTGCACGAAGCTGTAAGCGTTGAAGAAGGCGAAGGCAAGGAAGAAATCGTCTCCGAAGAACTCCAATCTGGCTACCGACTAGGCGATGACGTTATCCGTCACGCCATGGTAAGAGTAAAAAGCTAAAATTACAACAACTAGCACTCTTGACACTCGAGTGCCAATTACTCTAAAATATTACGTAGATAACTACTGCTAATTAATGAAAGGGTAAATAATTCTCTATGGGCAAAATAATCGGAATCGATCTAGGAACAACTAACTCAGCTATGGCTGTTATGCAATCTGGCAAGCCAGAAATCATTGCTAACAGTGAAGGCAACCGCACGACACCATCTGTCGTGGCTGTTAATAAGAACGACGAACGCCTTGTTGGGCAAGTTGCAAGACGTCAGCAAGTTACCAACAGCAAGAACACGATTTATGAAGTTAAGCGTCTAATTGGTCGCAACTTTAACGATAAGGAAGTCCAGCGTGACCTCAAGCTCATGGGCTATGAGATCGTTAAGAGTGGTAACGGCGTTAAGGTCAAGATGGCTGACAAAGAATACAGCCCAGAAGAAGTCAGCGCTATGATTCTTGGCAAGCTCAAGGCTGACGCCGAAGCTTTCACTGGTGACAAAGTCACTGAAGCCGTCATTACAGTTCCAGCCTATTTCGATGACTCACAGCGTCAAGCTACTAAGGACGCCGGTAAGATCGCTGGCCTAGAAGTTAAGCGAATCATCAACGAACCAACCGCCGCAGCTCTGGCTTACGGCTTAGACAAGGCTGACAAGAAGGACGAGAAGATCGCTGTCTACGACCTTGGTGGTGGTACATTTGACGTTTCGATTCTAGAACTTGGTGACGGTGTGTTTGAAGTTAAGAGTACCAACGGTGACACTCACCTTGGTGGTGCTGACTTTGACCGCGTGATTGTTAACTACTTTGCTGACGAGTTTAAGAAAGAACACGGAATCAGTATTGCTGACGATAAGGCCGCTATGCAACGTCTTCGCGACGAAGCTGAGAAGGCCAAGATCGAGCTAAGCTCCGCCCAAGAAGTTAACATTAACCTGCCATTCCTAACCGCTGATGCTGACGGTCCTAAGCACTTCGAACATAAGCTTACCCGTGCCAAGCTAGAAGACCTAGTCGGTGACCTAATTACCAAGACTGCCGCTCCTTGCGAGAAGGCTCTTAAAGATGCTGGCCTTAAAGCTTCAGAGATTGACGCTGTAGTTCTAGTCGGCGGTATGACCCGCATGCCAGCCGTTCAAGAGAAGGTCAACAAGATCTTCGGCAAAGATCCAATGAAGGGCGTAAACCCTGACGAAGTTGTTGCTATCGGTGCCGCTATCCAAGGTGGCGTGCTTCAAGGTGACGTTAAGGACGTTCTACTACTTGACGTAACGCCTCTAAGCCTTGGTATCGAGACTATGGGCGGCGTCATGACTAAGCTGATCGAGCGTAACACCACCATTCCTACTAGCAAGAGCGAAGTTTTCTCGACCGCGGCTGACAACCAACCACAAGTTGAAATCCACGTCGGACAAGGCGAGCGTGAGATCATCGAAGGCAACAAGTCCCTCGGTCGTTTTGTCCTTGATGGCATCCCATCGGCGCCTCGTGGTGTTCCCCAGATCGAAGTTACCTTTAACATCGACGCCAACGGTATTCTTAACGTAACTGCCAAGGACAAAGGTTCTGGCAAAGAGCAGAGCATTACCATCAGTGGCTCTGGCAACTTGGACAAAACCGAAGTCGAGAAGATGGCCAAAGAAGCCGAAACTCATGCCGACGAAGACAAAGCCAAGAAAGAGCTAGTCGAGTCTCGTAACGTTCTAGACGGCGCAATCTACCAAGCCGAGAAGATGAGCAAGGATAACGCCGAGAAGATCAGCGACGATGACAAGAAGACTCTAGATGAAGCCGTCGAAGTCGCTAAGAAGGTTGTTGGCGACACCGAGGCTAGCAAAGATACTCTAGAAACAGCTGCCAAGGAACTCAACGACAAGCTAATGCCAATCGGTGCCAAAATGTACGAAGCCGCCGAAGGCGAAGCAGGCGCAGATGATGCCCCCGAGGATGACGCAAAGACTGATGACAAAGACGAAGCCATCGAAGGCGAAGTAGTCGACGACAAAGACTCCAAAAAAGCCGACAAATAGCCTTACCGAGCTGCTGTCGACAAATCAACCAATAACTGGTAAAATATATCCATGACAACAGAGGCGCAAGCACAAACCAGTAATCGCTTAGGTTGGGATCACTATCCCCTGCAATTAACGCCAGTTGAGCGTAATAATGTGCGAATCAGACAACCACACAAGGGCGAAATAGCCGAGATTGTTAATCTCCGAACTCAGGTATTCTTCCCCAATCAACCAGACAGGTTCGTCTTCAGGGACGAAATAGAAGTTGACCGTAACCCTGAAACTGTTCATGCAGTCGCCTTTAGTGGAGACGTATTAGTCGGTTCGGGCTTGTTGTTGCCTTTGTCAGAAACCGTGGACGATATCCACGACTTCAAAATTGCTAATGTTGCCGTCAGGCCCAAGTACAAAAAGAACCAAGTAGGTAGCAAGATTTTAGATTTTCTCGAAGACATAGCTGCTGACTTAGGTGCACCTAGCGTGGGCGTAGATGCTACCAGTCAAGCCGCAGGCTTTTATGAGAAGCTTGGTTATCAAAGACAAGGACCGCCTGTAGTTTATTCCAAGAACCGCATTGAAATACCAATGAACAAGGTTCTCATGCCAACTATGGAGGCCGTCAATGCCCACCTTTAAGCAGCAACTTAACCCAAAGATTGATAGAATATAATGATGATCAAAACGTCAGAAGTCCCCGTAGATTCTCGGGGCAATACCCAAATCATTAGTACGTACGATCCCCATGCCGGCGCCAGCTATTACCAACCTCAGCTAGACTTGATTTATCACAAGCCTGAGACGGATAGAGCTGCCCAACAAGGAGCAGACACTCCCGAGACAAAAATCGGTGAGATTGCTTTGAGCGGACAGGAGCCAACCAGTGTCGAAGCGTGATTATTACGACATCCTAGGTGTTAAGAAGGACGCTAGTGCTGACGAGGTTAAGAAGGCCTTCCGAAGGCAAGCCGTAGAACATCATCCTGATCGGGGCGGTGACGAAGCCAAGTTCAAGGAGCTCAACGAAGCTTACGAAGTCCTCAAGGACGGCGACAAACGCAAACGCTATGACCAATTCGGTCACGCTGGTGTGGGTGGCAACGGCGGCGGTAATCCTTTTGGCGGTGGCTACGGCCAAGGCCAGAACGTTAACTTTGACTTCGGTGACATGGGTCTGGGCGATATATTCAGCAGCTTCTTCGGCGGCGGTCAGCCACAAGGGCAGCAACGCCAAGCTCGTGGCCGTGATGTTGAAGCCGGTGTGGAGATTAGCTTTGAGCAAGCCGTCTTCGGCACGGAAGTCGAACTTAGTCTTCACCTAGATGATAACTGCGAACACTGTAAGGGCAGCACAGTCGAGCCTGGTTACGAGCTTAAGACCTGTGATCAATGTAAGGGTTCTGGCCAGGTTGTTACCATGACGCGAACAGTCTTTGGCAACATTCAACAAGCCGCTATTTGCCCTAAATGTCGCGGCAGGGGCAAAATCCCCGAGAAGCAGTGCACAGTCTGTCACGGCAAAGGCACCCAGTCCAAGAAGCAGAAGATTGAACTCAAGATTCCCGCCGGTATTGATGATGGGGCAACGATAAGACTACGTGAACATGGCGAAGCTATCGCCAACGGCCCCAAAGGTGATCTCTACGTTAACATCCGTGTTAAGCCGCACAAGCACTTTACCCGCGAAGGTGACCTAATCTTGAGCGAAGAGCATGTTGACATGGTCGGAGCTGCTCTGGGCACCGAAATCGAGGTTGATACTGTCGATGGTCCAGTCACTATGAAGATACCTGCGGGCACTCAATCGGGCTCGGACTTCAAGCTGAGCAATCACGGCGTAACTCACCTCAAAGGCAACAGCCGCGGCGCCCACATTGTTACAATTCTAGTTGATACTCCGACGAAGCTCAGCAAGCATCAGAAGCAGTTGCTCGAAGACTTCTAAGACTATCGATTTGGCGGGATGAGGCCTGAACGATTAAGAAGTTTTCGACCGGCTATGTGTTGTATTCTTTGGCGTAACGGTAGGGCAGACAATTCCTTGGCGTACTTAGCGGCTTTGCGTTCAGCCTTACGTTCGAACATCGATAGGTCGACGTCGTGAAGTAACTCTATGTCGGTCTCACCAGCTACATGGGCTCGGCCAGCTATTGAAGCTGGAGTGCCGTTGGCCTCTAGCGCTTCTTCAAGCGTTTTGGTAACAGTCTTAACTTCGTCGTCGTCGGTCTCGTCGGCGATTAGAGCGAATTCATCGCCGTGCAAGTGATAAAGCTTACCGGTCTTGGCTGTCTCCATGACGGTATTAGCAATACTTAGAATAAGATCATTGCCACTGGCGTGACCTTCAGCATCGTTTTTATCTTTTAAGCCGTCAACATCGAGAATGTGAACAGAAAAGCCACCCGCTTGATCATGTACTTTTGCCTCCAGTGAGGTAAGGAATCTCTGTCGACCTGGTAGACCGGTAAGGCTATGCAAGTTAAATTCAGCAATATTACGTTGACCTGCTTCAATCTGTGCTTGAGCTGTATTCATAAGTGTAATTATAGCATATCGAGTCAAGAAAAGCAATACCGGAATGATTATGATAAAAGACCAAAGTTGCCAAATTACGCTTATGCCTTAATAATGTAGCTAGTGAAACGAACAAAACTTGATGAATCTGGTTTTATACCTCTGTTATTGACCGTGCTGTTTATTGTGGCAGCTGGTATTTATGTGGTCTATAGTCGAGTTTTACACGCCCAACAGTAGAAAAGTATTGAAAAACACGATCATATATTGTATGATTACTCTTCGAATATGAAATTTACATGGACATCATTCAAGCGCGCCGAGACCGTCAAAACGGTTGGCTCAGTGCTAGTAACTGACCTGCCATTGCTCGGTATTGAGGGTCTGACGGCTAAGGTGGATACTGGTGCTTTCTCGGGTGCTTTGCATGCTACTAGGGTGCGCGAGGTCAGCGATAAGCAAGGCGGCAAACACCTTCGATTCCAGCCAATGGGGAGCAAAGACCATACAATCGAAGTCGATACTTATCACAAGCGCAAGGTCAAAAGCTCTAATGGTCTAGTATCTACACGCTATGCCATTGATACTGAAGTCGAAATACTGGGGCAGAGCTATCCGATTACGTTGACTCTGACCAACAGGGCAGCTATGAAGTATCAAATGCTGATCGGGCGGAATTTCCTAAGGCTTCATGGGTTTTTGGTTGACGTGAAGAGGCGGGAGAAGTAAGGTTCAGTCATGAATATAGTTATTCTCTCCAAGGGCTCAGGCAACTACTCGACTAAGCGGTTGGTGGCTACCGCTGAAGCCCGCGGACATAACGTTAGAGTTATCAATTACAGCAAGTGCTATGTGACGCTAGAGAGCAGCAATCCAGTTGTGCGTTATCAGGGTGAAGAGGTTCGAAACGTCGATGTGGTCATTCCGCGCATTGCTTCCAGTCTGACTAAGTACGGCTCATCGATTGTGCGTCAGTTCGAAATGCAGAACGTTCCAGTGACAACGAGCTCTATATCAATAGTGCGATCTCGCGACAAGCTTCGCAGCATGCAATTGTTGGCAAAGACAGGCGTTGGTATTCCTAAGACGGTGTTCGTGCGTGAAACAGCTGACTTCGATGACGTCCTCGAGCAAGTTGGCGGTGCGCCGGTTATCATCAAAGTAGCTCGTGGTACCCACGGCAACGGAGTAGTGTTGGCCGAAACTCGCAAGGCGGCCTTAGCTGTAATGCAGGCTTTCTATGTTGAGGAAGTGAACTTCTTGGTGCAGGAATTTATCAAGGAAAGTGCCGGCGTCGATATTCGTGCCTTCGTAGTTAACGGCAAAGTCGTTGCTAGCATGCAGCGCCACAGTCTTGATGACGACTTCCGCTCCAATATTCACCAAGGCGGGGAAGGCGTAACTGTCACATTAACTCCTGTTGAGCGTCGTACGGCTCAGAAGGCCGCCAAAGCCATGGGTTTATCAGTTGCCGGTGTCGACATGATGCGCAGCGAACGCGGACCGCTAGTACTAGAAGTAAACTCCAGCCCAGGCTTCAACATCGAGAAGATCACAGGCCGCAAAGTCGCCGAGAAGATCATCGATTATGCTGAACAAGCCGCCAAAGCTGGCCGTCGCAAAGACAAAGTCGGCGCCTAGATAACACCTTAGTTTTATGCCGCTCATGCTATAATTCGGTGGTATGACACCTGTAGTTACTCTAGCTTTAATCGTTGTAATACCAGTCGTATTGTTGATGGTGCTACGCATTAACGCGGCTCTGGTTTTCTTAAGTCTGTGCCTTGGCTCAGTTCTGGTTCAGTTCATTGCTCCAGACGCCACCTCCTTTTTGGAGCTCTTCTCGGCTCATGCTCCCAAAGGTGTTGATGCCGGTAGCGATAACGTCAAGATTGCTCTGCTCTTACTGCCAGTGATCCTGACGGCTATCTTCATGATTAGAACGGTGCAGGGTAAGGGTCGCCTTGCGCTCAATCTTCTGCCAGCTATAGGTGTAGGTCTACTCGGCGGGCTACTAATAGTACCTCTGTTGTCACCTGGGTTGAGTTACAACATAGTGAACTCTTCAGTTTGGACTGAAACCGTTCGAGCCCAAGATTTAATAGTTGGCATTAGTGCCCTAGTCTGTCTGCTGGTGCTCTGGATGCAGCGGCCCAAAACTGGCCATTCCAAGCACAGCAAACACTAGTCAGTTGATTGACTTTTTGGCCGATTTACGGATAATGTAAGGAGTTAATTCGCCAGTTAAGCCTCAGCGTTTGGCGCGAATCAGCCACACGAGGGCCCATAGCTCAGCCGGTTAGAGCACCTGCCTTTTAAGCAGGGTGTCGTGGGTTCGAGTCCCACTGGGCCCTCCAATTACAATTAACAAACCCTTAGAATAATTACTTTCATGAGTAAAACGACCCAGAACATATTAATAACAGTTGCCATCATTAGCCCGTTGCTGTTTGGGCTTATTGCAAGTCTGAATGGTCTAATTGTTGTTATAGGGGCAGTGCTCGGAATACCAATTATTGCTGCCCGCGGATTAATTATTAGTTTTCTGAAGCGTAATACCCCAAACTACCCCGCAGTTATTGGGTACACTATTCCAGCTTTAGTTGTTTGCACTTGGATGATACTCGCAAGCTAGTAGTCATCACCTTGAATAATCTGTTTTGGCCGGCAAGGTTAAATAATAGTTAGTTGTTGATGGTGGTGAGTACCTGGGTTCGTAAAATTTCACTATGGCCCCAACATTGCGCCTACTGTAAAAAGCAATGCGAATAAGGCCACAATAGTCAGACCAATCGTTTTTAGCAAACGCCAGAAACTAAACCCAGTCTGCTGATTCTTGCTGAACTTATCCTGAGCAATTGAGATGCATAGAGCCACAAGCCCAAATAAGAATATAGGCACGCCTAAGAGCACAAAACCTACTCCACCAATATCAGCGTCGCCGCAGTTAGCTGCGTCAAACTTTTGTTGTGCCGAATCTGTAGAGCACGGCTTTATATGAAAATTAGGCACAGCATAATACAGGAAGGCAAAACTGATAATTATTAAACCCAGTATCGTGATGCCAAGTAAGACTTTATTCTGCTTAGCCCTGAAGTGACGACGAATCATAATGACAAGTGTACCCTAGCTGCAAATAATTAAACACAAGAGGCTTGCTTTGCCGCCAAAAAGTAGTACTATTCGGGTATGGCCTACGTGCCGCAAAAATCAACAGCGAGAAGTGTGGTGAAGAAAAACGGTCTGTTTGTCCTGGTTCAAGAAACCAAAGGACACAAGGCCGGTCTTATGAATAATCCAGGTGGCAGATTGGACTGGCTACCTAAGCAGGATAGATTAGAAACCTATGACGAAGGTGGCCGACGAGAAACCGAAGAAGAGAGCGGCTTGGTCGTAGCCCACATGGGCTTGATCAGCGTGTCTTACTCAGAGGAACGCGACCATGTTAAGGTAACTCTTGCCGCAGAACACGTAGAGGGCGAACTAACAACCGACAGTAAGAAGCACCCTAACGTTGATGTTTATAGCCTTGAGGATATGCGACGAATGCACCACGCCCGTGAATTAGTTAAGGGAGCGTATGAGGCGGCTTTGATTTATGAGCAAGGCAAACTTATGCCTATAGAAATGACAGATTATATGGTGGCTGCGGCAATAGCCAGACCTATCTCGCTACAATCCGAACAAATGTTGCAAGCCGCCTAATCGCTAAGAAAAGTTGATTTTGTGCTAGTATCTTACTTATGAATAACACCGTCGAGCAGTCACGACCAGTACGACTTACTAGAATTTATAAAGAGTCTGGCGCAATGCAGGCCGGTGCTCTTGCCGGTGCTGCTTTGCTAGTTGCGAAAGGGCAAATCGAATCAGAAAGTTCGTCGGCAGCAAACTATGAGAGATCAGAGCAACCAACTGAGCATAATGAAGCTAATATTTTTCCGACTGCAGAATTCGTCGGTTGGGAAGCTGGCTTAATGGTGGGTGGTGCTGTTGTCTGTGCACTTGCAGTTAACGGTGTGCGTCGCATTCACAATGCCCTTACTAGTTAAATAAAGATTAAGTTGCTTCTGGGTTAGCCGCAGGGGTCGGTAGAATACTAGTCCATGGGCTGGATCTTTGCGTATCGGTTTCGGCGCAGTACGGTGATCCTGTTATTGTGTTTGAGCTTTTTGGTTGGGGTGGGTGTAGCTCATGTTGGCCAATTATTTAGTTGGTTTTGGGCTGGCTTAGTCCTACTAGTCTTATTGCCTGTTTTGCGCCGGCAGAACATCGTAGCACTTGTACTCGTCGTGCTTTTTGGCGTTTGTCTCGGCTGGTGGAGGGGCTCTCTGTACATGGAGAAGCTAGCAGCCTATGATCAAGTGTTGGACCAAAAGGTCACAATCACGGCTCGGGCTATGGAAGACGCCACATACGGTAAGACCAAACAGCTCGCCTTTGCGGCCAACGATATTGTTCTGGATAATGGCGAACGGCTAGATGGCAAGGTTCAACTAAGCGGCTTCGGAGCGAATGCGGTCTTCGATGGTGACGTGGTGGTTGCAACCGGTAAGCTACGACGGGGCTTTAGTGCTTATCAAGGGCGCATGAGCTTCGCCCAGATTACGGTTTTTGAGCACCGTCCGTCAATAGTGGCTGAAGTTAGACGCAGGTTTGCGGCAGGTATGAGGACAGCCTTACCTGAGCCGTTGGCCTCTTTCTCGATGGGAATATTAGTTGGTCAGCGGGCGACTTTATCAGAACAGGTTAAAGAAGATTTCTTAATGGTTGGTTTGACTCATATTATTGCTGTCTCGGGCTATAACCTTACAATTATTCTTCATGCTAGCAAGAAGCTGCTTGGTAAGCAGTCTAAGCGTTTGTCGACATTCCTGTCGGTCGGTCTGATATTCGTATTCTTGATGCTGGCTGGTGCTAGTGCATCAATCGTTAGAGCAGCAATAGTTAGCATGTTAAGTATTGTTACGGATTACTATGGGCGTAACTTCAGGCCACTTACTTTGATATCGTTTGCTGCGGCGATTACTGCTTGGGCTAATCCGTTTTACCTATGGAGTGATCTAAGCTGGTATCTTAGCTTCTTGGCTTTTTACGGTGTGATGGTCTTGTCGCCACTGGTGCAGAAGCGTTGGCCTGCCCGCTGGCACAAGACGCTGATTGGCGGCGTGGCGTTAGAGAGTATTTGCGCCGAGGTTATGAGCTTGCCATTCGTGCTGCATATCTTCGGGCAAATGTCGTTCATAGGCCTGCCCGCCAACATGCTTGTCGTGGCTCTTATACCGCTAGCCATGTTGCTAGGATTGATAGCTGGTCTGGCGGGTATGTTCATAAGCGCAGTATCTGGATGGTTTGCATGGCCTGCTGCCTTACTGCTTAATTACATGCTGGATATTGCACATCTTATGGCGCATTTGCCGCATATATTCGTTGAGAACAAGAGCATGTCATTGGCCGTGACACTGAGTCTGTATTTGCTCATCATACTGTTCTGCGTATCACTACGACGCAAGACAAAAGACATTAAGCCTGATATAATAACAGATATAGAAGAACCTAAATTGAGAGGATTTTCGGCTTGAGCGGACATAGTAAATGGTCAACAATCAAAAGAGAAAAGGGTGCCAAAGACGCTGCTCGTGGCGCCGTCTTCACCAAGCTCGGTAATGCCATTGCAATCGCTGCTCGCGGCGGCACCGATCCTGACACCAACTTCGCACTACGTCTAGCAATTGACCGCGCTAAGGCTTCCAACATGCCGCTGGCCAACATCCAGCGTTCGATCGATCGTGTGAAGGACAAGGATGCTGCTCAGCTTCAAGAAGTCATGTATGAGGGTTATGGACCTCAGGGTGTAGCTATTCTTGTAGAGTGCGCAACTGACAACATTAATCGTACCTATCCTCAGGTCAAGCTAGCTTTCTCCAAGCACGGTGGAAACATTGCCGAGAAGGGTGCTGTGGCATTTCAGTTCGACCACAAGGGCATGATTCGCGTTAAGGCGACTGGTGATGATCTGTTAATGCAAGCTCTTGAGGCTGGTGCCGAAGATGTTCAAGAAGATGGTGATGAATCACTTATCTACACAGACCCGAAGGAATTAGCTAAAGTCCGTGATGCTCTGGCTGCTGCAGGCGTTGAAGTCTCCGAAGCCGAGCTAACTTACGTTCCCAATGTCACAGTCGAAGTCACCGACGAGAAAACCGCAGGCAAAATCATGCGCCTAATGGACGCCCTGGAAGAATCCGATGATGTTACAACAACTCACGTTAACTTCGACATTGCCGAGGGACTGCTCGGATGAGCTACGACAAAGAGCTAATCTTTGCCAAAGAACTTGCCCAAGAAGCTGGCGAGATAATGCACCGTTATTTCAAGTCTGAAGATATCGGTACAGAGTGGAAAGAAGACAACACCCCTCTAACGGTGGCTGACATAGCCATCAACGATCTAGTAATCGATAGAGTAAAGGCTGAATTTCCAAGCCACGCAGTGCTAGGAGAGGAAAGCAGCTTCGAAAACGATGGTGATTTTGTATGGGTCGTCGATCCAATAGACGGCACAGTACCGTTTGCTCTAGGCATGCCCTTTAGCACCTTCTCCCTAGGTCTGGTCAACAAAAAAGATGGCCAACCAGTTGTGGGGGTTTTGTATGATCCCCAGCTCGATAGTCTGTATTCAGTTGTTAAGGATGGCGGAGCTTTCTTGAATGATAAGCCACTTAAAGTTACAACAAACACGACCTTGATAAGAGGTTGCGTTTCGGTTTTAAGTGGTAACACAACGGACGAAACACAATATCTTAAGCAAGGTACTTGTGTGGACTTGGTTCGTGCTCAAGGAGCAACAGCCTTATCTTTGCAGTCTCAGGCGTATTGTGGAGTTAGAGTTGCTTCCGGAGAGTTAGTTGGCTCGATCTTTGGATATGGCGCGCCATGGGATGTCGCTGCTACATCTTTGATGGTTCAAGAAGCTGGCGGTATAGTTACTGATCTTTATGGCAACCCTCGCCGTTATGATCAATTTGCAGCCGGCTCAATACACGCGCCTAATCAGGAAGTACTCTCAAAGCTTATCGAAATTGTTAGCAAATCTGCTCCATGAGAATTCTGGGCATTGATCCCGGCACAGGTATTCTCGGGTTCGGCGTAATTGACGTTATCAAAGGCAAGCCCAGCCTCGTTGATGCGGGCGTAATCAGGACTTCCTCCAAGGAGGGCGATGCAGAGCGTCTACAGACGATATTCGAAGAATTAACCAGCATTATCGCTGAGACCAAGCCGACTGAAATGTCCGTTGAGAAGTTATTCTTCGCCCAGAACGTCACAACGGCAATGACTGTTTCGCAGGCTCGAGGCGTAGTTTTGTTAGCAGGCAAACAAGCAGGCCTCAACATCCACGAATACACACCACTGCAAATAAAGCAGGCTCTAACAGGTTACGGCAGGGCAGAGAAGAGGCAAATTCAAGAAATGGTTCGAGTTATCTTGCAGCTCAAGGAAATTCCGAAGCCTGACGATTGCGCTGACGCCTTGGCAGCAGCTATTACGCACAGCATGACTGTGAGATAATACATCTAATGATTGCAACACTTAATGGGGTGGTGAGCGAAAAGCTGGCAGAGCTAGTTGTACTTGATGTAGCTGGCGTTGGCTACGGGCTACTTGTATCAGCTGAAGATTACGGCCGCCTCAACACAGGCGAGACAGCCAAGCTGTATGTCCACGAGCATATCAGGGAGCAATCACACGATCTCTTTGGTTTCGTGACACTCGACAGCAAGAGTCTTTTCGAGCAACTTCTGGATGTAAATGGTGTAGGTCCCAAAATGGCACTTAACATGTTAAGTATTGGCTCAGGCGGGGCAGTGAGGCAAGCCATAGCCTCTGGAGACGTGAAGTTTATCCAGCAAGCTAATGGTGTTGGTAAGCGTGTTGCTGAGCGTGTTGTCGTTGAGCTCAAGGATAAGGTTGGTCTGATTGGCGTTGATCTTGAGTCGACTGGCCTACTCCAGAGTGAAGCTAGCCTATCGTCTGACGAAGCCGTTGAAGGTCTTATGGCACTTGGCTATACGGCTGCTGATGCAGCCAAGGCTTTGCAGCACGTTGATCCCGAGCTATCTACCACTGAGCGCATTAAGCAAGCCCTGAAAGGCGCGAAATGATCGACCGAATCGTAAATGCAGTAGACGAACCAGATGACCAACAAGAAGTTGAGTTAGAAGTTACTCTGCGACCCAAAGACTTCGCTAGCTTCATCGGCCAAGAACGCCTCAAGCAAAACTTGCAACTAGCGATCGATGCTGCCACTAAGCGTGGCGAGCCGCTTGATCACGTATTGCTGCACGGCCCACCCGGCCTTGGCAAAACCACTATGGCTAGCGTGATTGCTCATGAGATGGGAGCCCAGATTCGTGTTACCAGCGGCCCAGCCATTGAACGCGCCGGTGATCTAGCAAGCCTACTGACTAACTTACAAGATGGCGACATTCTATTCATTGACGAAATCCACCGCTTGAACCGTACGGTTGAAGAAGTGCTGTATAGCGCCATGGAAGACTTCAAGCTTGATATTATGCTGGGCAAAGGACCATCAGCACGAAGCCTACGTCTAGATCTGCCGAAGTTCACAATAATCGGTGCCACTACTCGTACCGGTGCTCTCGCTGCTCCGCTAAGAGACCGATTCGGCCTAATTAACCGGCATGAGTTCTATACACCAGAAGAAATAGAGAAGATCATTAGTCGTTCAGCCAAGATTCTCAAGGTCAAAATCGACAAGCCAGCCGCCGCCGAACTAGCCAAGCGTTCTCGACTCACGCCACGCATATCCAACAGGTTGCTCAAGCGTGTTCGTGACTACGCCGATGTTAACGGTGACGGTATAATCGACACAGAGCTTAGCCATAAGGCACTGGACTTACTTGATATTGATGAACTTGGGCTAGATGGAGCTGATCGCATGCTCCTGACGGCCATAATCGAGAACTATAACGGTGGCCCCGTCGGAGTCGAAACGCTGGCTGCACTGACAGCCGAGGAGCGTAACACCATAGAAGACTTCTACGAACCATATCTGATGCAGATCGGACTCCTAGAGCGCACACCACGTGGCCGTAAGGTCACCCACAAGGCGTATAAACACCTCGGCAAGAAACCTAAAGGTGATGATAAGCAGCCGTCACTCCTCTGATATAATTAGCCCTATATGAACCCCCAGAACCCTTACAAATCAGCCGTCGAACCCCCAATTAATAATCCGCTGTCTGTTATGCAGCCTGGCGAAGAGCTAATCTTCGAAGCCAAACGGCACCCAATAGGCATGATAGGCATGTATGGCGCAGCCGGGTTACTGCTAGTAGTATTGGCGGTTATAGCCTTTGGTGTAGTTCCGACTGTATTTTCGGATTCAAATAAATCTGCCGCATTATCAATCAGCGTGGTGTTTATACTAATCGCATCACTTATTATCAGTGGCTTCCTCTTCATATCCAACAAAGTCTACTGGGGTAATAGTTGGATTCTAACAAGCGACAGCCTAATCCAAGTTACCCAAACAAGCCTATTCAATAAGCGATCAAGTCAGTTATCATTGGATCATTTGGAAGATGTCGGCGCCCAACAAAATGGCATTCTGACACATATCTTTAACTACGGAGCTATTACTGCTGAGTCAGCCGGTGCGACAGATACGTTCACTCTCAACTATTGCCCAAACCCTAATTATTACGCACGAATGATAGTGGCTACTAGAGAACAGTTTGAGCTAAAGCGCAGTGCTGAAGCGCAGCCGCCACAACAACACGCTTTGCCGCAGCAGCCCGTGCAAGCCCAACCTGCCCAACCTCAACCTGAATTCCAGCCACCACCGCAGTACCCGCTCAGCTAGCTATTATTCTTGGAATGGGTTGCCGCGAGCCTCGTTGAATAGGCTCTTAACGCTGACACTATTGTCTTGTAGTGACTGAAGCTGGTCGACAACCGTCTGGTCGATATGTAGAACCTTAGCTGCCTGAACATGGCTACTGATGGCTGTTTCTGATGGTTCAGCTGAGCTCAAGGTGCCGATTCTTAAGACTATGAAGCCGTATAACACTACAACTAAGGCTATGAAAGCTATAAGGCTGTAGCCACGAAGCTTGTCGAGTATTTCTAGTAGCTTGGTCGGATCAAGCATTGATTTGATATCTAATTCCTTTTTGCTCATGGCTTAATGTACTCACTTAGGGTTAGAGTGAAAGTTAGACTGCCCGGGTCATCGGCCTTAGGGGCGATAGTAATGCTGCCAACTTGAGCTGTGCGGCGATTGTGCTCTAGGGCGCTTAAGAAGCTAACAAACTGGCTATATCTAACTGGTCTCGCCGAATCACCCTGGACCGTAATCAATAGTTGATACACACCAGGAATGTTCTTAACTGACTGAAGCTGTGAAGGTATGGCAGTAGTTGCGGCCGCTGCCGTAGAGGTTGGCGTGGCAGCGGCCGCACTGCTAGCGGCTGCAGCACCAGTAACACCAGAGCCCAAAGTTGAACTAGGGAAGCTAATCGAGGCCAGACTAATACCCTTACTGGCGGCAATATTAACAATCTCACGTACCGCAGCGGCCTGATCCTTGTCCTCGGGTACGATCGCCTGAGTGACCTTTTGTAGGTCAGCGTAGGTCTTGACCTCCTGCTTAGCTTTGGTCAGGCTAGCTTGTTCTTGCTTGGATGCCTTAGCCTTAGCCTTTAGGTCGGTTAACTTTGCAGCTTGCGTAGTTAGTAGCTTGTTAGTCCCATAGGTGCCGCCGACTAGCCCAACGAACAGCAGCAGCACAGCCCCAAGCAACAAGAAGTAGAGTCGCTTATTGGTCATGGTGTAGTGCCCTTGCTGTTAATAAACAAGAAAGGATTGTTCTTAGCGAATAATGCCCTAATTGTCACAGTACAAGGGTAGTTAGGGTTAGTAGAGTTAGTAGATCCACAGCTTATATTAACGATGTCAGCCTTACTGAATATCTTATTGTCGGGGTCAGCTAAGTTGACCTGAACCTGAGTCGCAGTATTGTAGTCAGTCGCCATCGCCGAAATATCGATTGCTCCCTGGGTTTGGCTGATGTTTAGGCTGGTCAAGTTTGCCTTATCGGGGATTGTGGCTGCTATTTGCTTCAATAACTCTGAGAATAACACCTCTTGGCTAAGTACTTTGACCACTAGCTTGAAGCTATTGCTAATGTCTTCAACTTGTTTTTGCGTGCCTGTGAAATTCTCTTTCTGGAACACAGCATCCGCAGCTGCTATTTGCTTCTTGTATTGAACAGTCGATCGTTGCAGAGAAACTAATCCGTAAGTTGATAATACGCCGAGCCCTAGCAGAGCAACGCTAAACATAATTACCCAGCGTCGTAACCCAACTGCGCGACGAGCGTACTGGTAGTTGCTCTTAACCTCTGGCGGCAATAAGTTAATCATGACAGGAACACCTTCTTAGGTCTGGCTAAGCTAAGCCCAACAACTGTGGCATACATCGGTCTGTCGGCATTTGTCGGCGGCTGCAGGCCTTTGTAGCTAAGATACTGCCATGGATCTGTGTGACGAGCAGGTACTCTTAGGGCGGCTGTCAGATAGTCGCTCAAACCTGGCATGTTAGCGCCGCCACCAAGACTAATGATCTGACCAACCGGACGATCACGCCCGTAGCGCTCTTCGTAGTAACGCAGCATCCTTCGGATTTCTTTAACGATATCTTGAAGTTTTGGCTCGAGGGCTTGCTTAATGTCGGCTTGTTTCTTGCTTACACCCAGGCCGTAGCGAGTTTTGATCAAGGCGGCTTCCTCGATGCTTACGCCTAGCGATTTCTTGATAGATTCGGTAAATATGAACCCACCACTTTGTACTGTACCGGTTACTAATACGTGTCGATCGAAGATACTGATGTCTGAAGACAGAGAGCCGAAGTCAATTATCACGGTTGGGACGTCGCTGAGCTCACCAATACTGAACAATCTGCCTGATGAACTAAGTGTTGGCTCAATCAATACGGTCTCGAGACCTATGATCTGAGCCAGCTCAAGGTACGAGTCGACTATTGTACGCGGTACGGCGACTACGAACAGTTCGATGTTTTCTTCGGTTTCACGGATGACTTCGTAATCAAGATACAGTTCTTCTAGGGGCAGGGAGATGTACTGCTCAGCTTCTAAGCGGACTGCTTCTGCCATTTCCTTGGGCTTGAGCTTAGGTAGCTGCAGCGAGCGCGTGTATGTGCGGTAGGCTGGGATGGCTAACGATACACGGTTAGTCGTTATGTCGCCAATCAGATGATTCTTGAATAAGTCGTAGGCTGCCTTGGCAATTATCTCTGGCTGGACGATAACACCGTCTTCTTGAGCTGCTCTATCGAAGGTCGTGAAGCCATAGCCGACGATACGAGGTTGTTTGCCGGCCTCTAAGGAAGACTCGCTGAGCTGCATGGCCTTAAGCGAGCCATGGCCTATGTCGAGTCCGAATAGCGGTTTGTCGTGGAAAAAGTATGGTGTTTTTGCGGTTTTCATAGTCCTGCCCACCTCAAGGCATAAGGGTTCACTTAAGTATACCAAACATAAGCGCTTTTTGACCCCATAAGGCAAACAAAAAAGCCCTCGCGAATTGCGAGGGCTTTGATGAGTTAGAGAACTATCAGTCTAAGTTACTCTTAGTGTATGTACTCTGTCCGTTAACTTGACCTTCGTAGGTCGCAGTCAAAGTGTACTTAGCACAGGTAGTGTGATCGGCTTCACAGCTAGTGTCAGTGCTAGTCTTAACGTCATATGAGTATGACTTAGCAACTGCCGCAGCAACAAGCGCTTTGCTTGATGTAGGGTTAGAAGGATCAGTCAATGCCGTCTGGTCTAGACTCTTCATGTTAGTAGCTACCCATGTAGCTGTAAATGGAGATGTTGCAGTTCCAGTAGTCATGTCAGTCAAAGATGGGTAGTACCCGTTCTGACTAAACCATGCTTCTAGTTGAGTCTGGATAGACTGAACATCAGTCTGTCGCTTACTATTACGTGCTTTGGCTTGGATGCCACTATAGGTTGTGATTACCAACAGCGCCAAAATACCGATGACGACGATGACAATCAATAGTTCTACGATTGTAAAACCTTGGTTTTGCTTCTTAAGAGAGATCATTAGGACCCACCCTCCTGATTATTATTTTGTTAACTTTGTTTGATCTTGATTGCTAACACCGTAGGCGCAAGCTGCAAGTATCTGGGTATGATTATAACCATAAGCAGTATAAGGTCAAGCTTTTTAGGTGCCGATATTTTTGGACAGGTTAGCAATAGGGCCCATAACAGAGGCGGCGATCAGTCCGACGCCCGCCCCAAGGAACACAATCATAATCGGCTCAATAATGGCGGCTAGACCATCAATCAGTACTGTAACTTCTTCTTCGTAGAAGTCGGCTATCTTAGTCAGGACGGTATCTATCTGACCTGTCTCTTCACCGACCATCAACATCTGGGCTACGATTGGCGGGAAATGCTTACTCTGACTAATTGGTTCTGATAGTTGTTTGCCGTTCTTAACTTCTTGTGCCGCAGCCGCCAACTCTTCCTCAATCACCTTGTTACCGAGAGCCGCACCGGTGACTTCTAGGGCGTCCAGAACGCTCACCCCAGCACCCATTAGTGACGCAAATGTCCGCGAGAAGCGAGCTATGGCAATCTTAAGTATTACGACTTTGACGACAGGAATCCTAAGCAGTAAGGCGTGGTATTTGTACTTACCCTTGGGTGTCTTAATGTAACGTAACAGATAGACGCCGGCGATACCACCAACTATCATAAATAGGATCATATTAGGCAGCCTATTGAATATCGGTATAGGTAGGTGACTCAGTATGGTTGGCTTGGTGCAGAAATCGCTGAAGCCGAGTAGCATCTTGGTGTATATAGGGAGCTGAGCATTTGGTCCACCTAGACTAGTCAGAATGCTGCCCAACTTAGGAATGACGAACAACATCATGCCGAAGAAGGCTAATACAGTTATGCCCAAGATGACCATAGGGTACATCATGGCGCTCTTGATCTTCTTGCGGATACTAGCATCTTGCTCAACCTGTGTAGCCAGTCGCTTCAAGATTTCGTCAAGAATACCGCCTTCTTCTCCTGCACGAACCATGTTGACGTAAACTTCCGAGAAGACGTCAGGGAACTTACCAAAGGCGTCGCCCAAGGACAATCCGCTCTCCACATCCTTGGTGATGCTGGCAAGCACAGTGCGCATGTAGGGATTTGCCGAGTCATTTTGCAGCGCCGACAACGACCGGGCGAGCGGCACACCGGCCGTAATCATCGTAGACAGTTGCCTCGTAAAGATTACTAGATCGCTTAATTTGATCTTCTTCTTAGGGCCGAAGAGCGACTTGGACTTGTCGCCGATACTTGACTTACCAGCTGCTTTGATCAGAACTGGCTTCAAGCCTTGCTTGTGCAGCAAGTCGAGCAAGGCAGCCTTGTTGGCGGCTTCAGTGTTGCCAGTAATAGTCTTGCCGTTGGCTGTGGTGGCTTTGTAAGTAAATAGCATGGCTTATTCCTGCGACGTAACGCGCAATACCTCTTCTATGGTTGTCTCGCCACGCAGACACTTAATTAATCCGTCTAGTTGCATGGTCAACATTCCGTCCTCGACGGCGGTTTTCTCAATACTATCACTGGTGCCGTTGGCTACAATCATCTTCTGAATCGGCACGGAATTATTCAATACTTCGTAAATACCAAGTCTACCCTTGTAGCCAGAATGATTGCAGTTATCACAGCCTTCATCATGGGCTTTCCAAAGACGCTTTATAGATGTGGCCGTAGTGCTAAGCTCATTAGTCAACGAATCTTTGTCAGTGGTAGAAGTTCCGATTGTATCCTTGAGGGCGACTGCTTCCAATTCGCTAATTTTCTTAATACCACCGTTTTCACTTAACTTGAATGACTTATCAAGCTGCTTGAGAGTAGTGGCGTCTGGTTCAAACGATTCACGGCATTTAACGCATAAGCGTCTGACCAGTCGTTGGCCAATCACGACTCGAACCGTACTAGCAATCAAGAAAGGTTCTACGCCCATCTCTAGCAACCTTGGCAGACAAGTGGCGGCATTGTTGGTGTGCAGCGTGCTGAAGACGAGGTGGCCTGTTAGAGCGGCTTGAACAGCCAAGTCGGCCGTCTCGACGTCACGAACCTCACCAACCATGATAATATTCGGATCTTGTCTAAGTAGAGCTCTAAGACCACTGGTAAATGTCATACCAGCAACTGGATTAACTTGAGTCTGATTAGCGCCAATTACGTGATATTCAATCGGATCTTCAACGGTCGAAATATTAACACTCGGCGTATTAAGCGAACTCAGTGTGCTGAATAGAGTAGTGGACTTACCGGAACCGGTCGGACCGGTAACCAGTACCATGCCGTGGGGTTGGACTATGGCATGCTTCAGATCCTCTAGCGCAGTGCCCCAGAAGCCAAGTTGAGTGAAGTCGGCTGGCTTGCTCGATTCGTTAAGAATACGCATAACGACTTTTTCGCCGTCTAGAATCGGCAAGGTTGAGACGCGTAGGGCATAGATAGCGCCACCAATTTCTACCTTGAATCGGCCGTCCTGCGGCGCGCGATGCTCATCAATCTTCAGATTAGACAAGATCTTGATGCGGCTGACTAGGGCGCCAAGCAGCTTACGAGGCAACTTGTTGGCTTCGCGTAGCATGCCGTCGATGCGATAGCGGATAACGACGAAGTCTTCACGCGGCTCAATGTGAATATCACTGGCCCCGGCTTTGACCCCGTACTCGATCAGAATGTTCACAGTCTGGGCAACTGGTGAATCCTCTGCCAAGTCATCTTCGTTGATCTCTTCATCCTTGGCGTCCTCATCATCCTTGGCAATAACCTTCGTCAACTCACTGGTGATGTTGCCACGGTATTGATCCAGTGCTGACTGCAGCAGACTTGTAGTCGTTATGTGAACTCTAACGTCGTTGCCCAGTTGCTTCTGAAGGAAGTTCAAGCCTTGGATATCATCAGGATCTTCCATAGCCAGCAGTTTGTTGCCATCTTCGTCTACGCCAAAAACAACAGCGTTATACTGGCGAGCAATTCGCTCTGGCAGAAGCTTGAGCACTTCTTGCTTAATATCCTTGGCATTGAGCTCAATGAAAGGGATTTCGATCTCTTCGGCATAAAGTTTCGTCAACTCTTGCTCACTAATCAAATTGTTCTTGATAACGAGATCTTGCAGAGGACGCTTCTCGGTCTTCTTCTGTTCTTGCAAGGTCGCAAGCTGTTCCTTGGTAGGATGCTTGCTTTTTTCGAGCAGCGTTTCAACCAATGAGTCGGCTATACGCATAACTCTAGCCCTGTCCAATTTGTTTTTATGTCCACACCCATACTGTCGCTTATTTTAACAGGATACGATCAAAAACGTAAGCATCTTCAAAGGGGTCAATTATTAAGTATTAGTTAAATAACCTAAATTAATAAGCTGTAGCAATTTCCACCACCTGCTGCAGGTGGTTATAGTGCTAAAATATTAATAACGGGTGGTAAGCGACCATAGGAGGTTACAGCAATGACAGACACCAAAAAATCAACCAAAGCGACTAAGGAACCAAAAGAATCCAAGACAGAAGCCACGGACGGTAAGGCAAAGGCTTTAGGCTTAGCGTTAGAGAGCATTGAGAAGCAGTTCGGCAAAGGTGCAATAATGAAGCTTGGTGAGTCCTCGCACGGCGCTGCCGTAGAGACCACGTCAACTGGCTCGCTTAGCCTAGATATAGCTCTAGGTGGTGGTATTCCCAGAGGTCGCGTAATCGAAATTTATGGTCCCGAATCCTCAGGAAAGACAACTCTGACTCTTCATGCTATTGCTCAAGTTCAAAAATCAGGTGGCACAGCGGCTTTCATCGACGCCGAGCACGCTCTCGATCCCGTCTATGCCAAACGAATCGGCGTTGATGTTGAGAACCTACTGCTAAGCCAGCCAGACAACGGCGAACAAGCTCTGGAGATTGTCGAGACCCTAGTCCGATCCAATGCTGTTGACCTAATTGTTGTTGACTCTGTTGCAGCCCTAGTCCCAAGAGCTGAAATCGAAGGCGAGATGGGAGACAGTCACATGGGTCTTCAGGCAAGACTCATGAGCCAAGCTCTGCGTAAGCTGACTAGTGTCATAAGCCGCAGCAAGTCCAGTGTTATATTCATCAACCAGATTCGCATGAAGATCGGTGTAATGTTCGGCAACCCCGAGACAACTACTGGCGGTAACGCTCTCAAGTTTTATGCCTCAGTTAGAATGGATATTCGTCGAATTGGACAGATTAAGCAGGGCGAAGAGATTATTGGCAACCGTACCCGAGTTAAGGTCGTCAAGAACAAGATTGCGCCACCATTCCGTCAAGCTGAATTTGACATCATGTACAACGAGGGTATTAGTGTGGCTGGAGACGTACTTGATTTAGCCGCCGCCGCTGATATCGTTGAGAAATCAGGTGCCTGGTACGCTTACAATGACGCCAAGATCGGCCAAGGCCGTGAAGCCACCAAGACTTATCTGCAAGAGAACCCCAAAGTTCTAGCTGAGATAGCTGCCAAAGTCCGTGCTGCCGAAGCCGCCAAGGAGTAGAGCCTAACAAAACCCACCATGAGCGAGCCTCAAATCCAGATCGTGACCGAGAACGATGAACCGCTTAAAGCGGCGGATAAGAAAGACGCTTATACCAATGGCTGGTTTCACCGTATGGCTCGCGTCATGTTAGAGGATGCCGATGGTCGCGTCTTGCTACAGAAGCGCGCCGAACATATGGAGATGTATCCAGGTAGATGGGATAATTCAGCCGCTGGATACGTTGATGTAGGCGAAGACTATATAACAGCTGCACTACGTGAGCTAAACGAAGAAATTGGCATCAAGGACGTTAAGTTACGCACATTAGGTTACTACGAATCGCGCTCCAAGTTTGACTGGCGTCTGCTTAATCGTTTCAATCGCGTCTATCGTCTGGTCGTCAGTCCGAACATCAAGTTCAAGCTTGAAGCCAAAGAGGTCGCCCACGTGCAGTGGTTTACAGTTGCTGAAGCCAGGCAGTTAATAGTCGATCATCCAGACCTAGTAACTGACGGACTAGCAGAAGTAATGAAACGGTTCTATAAGTGAAAATCACAAGCATCAAGCAGCAAATCAAGCAGACCGGACGTTATTCAGTATATGTGGAAGGGAAGTACGCCTTTTCACTCAGCGCCGACGCCTTAATAGACAGCAAACTAGTCAACGGACAAGAATTAACCGACCAACAAGTCAGGGAATATAAGCAGCTGTCTGATGATGACAAACTTTATGCGTTAACTTTGCGATATATTGCTATAAGGCCGCGGTCAAAATGGGAAATTAAGCAGTATCTAGAGCGCAAAAAGCCCTCCCCCACCCTGTCAGATCAATTACTTAACAAGTTAAGTATTATCGCTCTAATCGATGATCAGAAATTCGCCCAGGCCTACGTAAATGATCGCCGTTTGCTCCGCCCCACCTCGCGTCGCAAAATGATTTTGGAGCTTCGACGCAAGCATATTGCAGACGAGGTGATTAAGTCAGTGGTGGGTGATGAACCAGACGAGGAAAAGAATGCCCTAAGGGGAATAATAGAGCGCAAAAGAACCCAAACTCGATACCAAGATGATCTCAAGTTAATGCAGTATCTTTCCAGACAAGGCTTCGGCTACGGTGACATCAAGTCTGCCCTGCAGGAAGAATAGCCCCACCCATGTTAAAGTAGAGGCATGAATCGGCCCATTATCGGAGTGACCTCTGGAGAAATTACTGATAATGACTATCCATGGGCACCTGTGTCTCACGGTAAAGCGCATACCTACACAGACTCTATAGAGCACGCTGGCGGCATCCCGATCATCATTCCGCTGTATGCCGACACTGATGCACTAAGGGTCGTTTATGAATTGTTAGACGGCTTGATGCTGACTGGCGGTAATGACCTTGACCCTGCAACTTACGGCGCTGAACCATCGCAACATACCTCCAACACCAAACCCCTGCGCGACAAGCAAGAAATCCAGTTGCTGCAATGGGCGCTCGAAGACGATAAGCCTGTGCTAGGTATATGCCGTGGTATGCAGATAATTAACGTTTGCCTCGGCGGTACTCTCTACCAGCACATTAGTGAAGATCTACCAGAAGCTCACGAACACGATAAGTCAGCTAAGCTCGAGGACTTTAACCATCTCGTACATGAGCTGCAGATTGAGCCAAGCTCACAACTGGCACGTATTTTTGGAACAACCAATGTGCCTACCAATGGCTTACACCATCAAGCCATCAAAGATCTTGGCAAGGGGCTGATAGCTACAGCCCATGCTGGTGACGATGTCATTGAAGCTATAGAGTTACCTACCAAGCGCTTCGTAAGTGCCGCTCAAGGTCACCCCGAGGCACTGGAGGCAGGTACTGTTCCGCTCTGGGCTAAGTGGTTCAAAGCCTTTGTGCAGAGTGCTACTGACTTCAGCCAAGCCTAGGCCGCAGTCGCTGGAGCTGCCACTGGAGCGTTCTTGAGTAGATCGTTGATTATAATTCTCCGCGGGGTAATCTCATTAATCTGACCCCTGTCGATACTTAACGAACCGCCGGTCAAACTCTTGAGCATTGATTGTGCGACATAGATTTTCTGGATGAACATTGTCTCTGTCTCTGTGGCGAAATCACTGACTTTGCCAACCTTGTCCTTGCTAACAGTTACGACTGGCTTACCAATCAGATCAAACTCTAGCTCCATCACCTCCTTGAGTCTTATCAAGTCGTCTGGTTCAACTAATACGTCGTGATCGTTAACTACATAACCCTGAGGTAACATGTCACGTATGTCTTGATAAAGCAGCACCAAGGTACTCTTGTCGAAACGGTCTTGGCAGTAAAAGCCTTCGATTTTGAGACTGTCAGGATTAATAATTGCACCAGTGATAGTGGCAATAGGAGAACCGGTTCTCAAAGATAGAATGGACTTATTAAGAAGGCTGTTGCTTAGCTGTAACATGCTTATAGTATAGCGCGTGCAACTAGCAGCTAACCAAAAACTGCACCCCAAATATTAACTTAATTAATATCTATTACACTTCCAAAGCGCTGATGCTTGGCGGTTCTCAACCTAGCTGCGTACAATCCGACTTACCATGCGGCGGATCAATGAAACACTCCAGCGTAGTTGCAGCGCAATCGTAGTAGCAAGCTTGCTTGCGGTCGGATTGCCGATGAATGTCGTGGCGGACACTGCTAGTGCCCCCTCCCTCGTCATTAGTCAGCTTAAGCTGACAAGCAGCAATGGTCAGTTCATAACGCTCTATAATGCCGGCCAAGTCGCCATCGACATGAGCAAATATCAGCTGGAGTATTTCAATAACTACGATCTAAGCAAGGCTACCAGTAGTAAGGTTATAAGCCTATCTGGTATCGTGCCGCCGCATGGTTATTATATGGTCAATGACGGGACGCTTCTACTCTGTTATCAGCTTACGGTTGATTCGGTATCGCTTGGGCTTTCGACTACCGCTGGCATGCTTGAGTTACTAGCTTTTAATCAATCTAGTGCAGGTGGATCGGCTGTGCCACTACTTCAAGATTATGTTGGTTGGTCTAAGACGGCCGCTAGTGGCGCTCAGACTTTGCCGACCAATACCAACGCTTTCTTGCAGAGGCAGCCAATCGATTCTAGCCACAATCCCGCTATTAGTTCGCCTGGTGTAGGTAGTTGGCAGACAGTCCAGCCTGACCCTTCCAATGCTTGCAGTCTTGTTGGAGGTTCTGGTGTTGTCCAGACTGGGCTATCGCAGCTCTTGCCGTCCGGCGAGCCACCGGCAACGATTCTATCGGCAGACACAATTGATACGCCTTTGATGTCGAGCGCCTCATTACCCGCCGCCGATATAGGCCTTATGGCTCCCAGGATCACTGAGCTTTTACCTAATCCAGATGGAACTGGCAACGACTCTACCAATGAATTTATAGAACTGTACAATCCTAACACGGCTAGCTTTGATCTAAGCGGCTTCATCTTACAAGTCGGCACAACATCGCTACATACTTATATTTTTCCCAGTGGCTCAAGCTTGGCACCTCAGAGTTTCACCGCTTTCTACTCCTCAACAACAGGACTTAGCCTGAGTAATAGTGGCGGACAAGTCAAGTTGCTAGACCCTCTAGGCAACTCGATCTCAGCAGCTGACATGTACACAACTGCCAAAGACGGCCAAGCCTGGGCACTTGCCAACGGTAAGTGGTATTGGACCACCAAGCTAACTCCATCACTAGCCAATGTGATCAATCAACCAATAGTTGCTAAGAAGTTGTCATCTAAGAAGGCTAGTTCTAAGTCCAAAAGCTCAAAGGCTACCAGCGCCAAACTCTCTAAATCTACCAACAAGACTTACGTAAACGGCCAACCAGATGAAGCCAGCACTACACCAATCCACCCAATGGCACTTGCCCTAGTGGCCGCCGCCGCGCTAATATACGGAGCATATGAGTACCGTGCAGATCTGGCAAACCGAGTCTTCCAGCTTAGAAGCTACTTTGCGTCTAGGCGAGCAGGTCGGACAGAACCTTAGGGGTGGCGAAGTCATAGAGTTAATCAGTGATCTGGGCGGTGGCAAGACATCGTTTGTCCGTGGCCTGGCCATAGGCTTACGCAGTGAAGATACTGTACATAGCCCCAGCTTCACGATTAGTAATCAATACAAGTCAGATATATTCACACTTCATCACCTAGACTTCTATCGCCTTAACGAAACCGGCACCATGAAGGAAGTTCTAACTGAGATATTGTCTGAGCCCAGCAATATAGTAGTAGTCGAGTGGGCCGGAATCATTAAGAATGTCCTGCCCAATGAGCGATTAAGAATACGTATTACTCCCACTAGCGAGACAAGCCGCACATTCGAGTTCGCCTACCCAGATGAATTAGATTACCTACTCCCCCGAGATACTTAACATGTTAAGTATATGTTAATACTGACTCTAAGAACTGACAAATCAGATGCCGAGGTAGGTATTTTCGATGACGAGACGGAACTTGCCTACACCATTTGGCAAGCCCATCGTGAATTAGCTGAAACCATTCACAGCAAAATCCAAGAAGCCTTGAGTGGTCAGCACAAAGGCTTAAATGATCTACAAGCTATAGTTATTTACAAAGGCCCAGGCAGTTTCACCGGGCTTAGAATCGGCATTACGGTCGCCAATACATTCGCAGATAGCCTAGGCATACCGATAGTCTCCGAATCCCAAGAGCCTTGGCAGAAGTCGGGTATCATACGACTTCAAAAGGGTGAAAATGAAGTCGTAGCTTTGCCAGAATACGGCGCTTTGCCCAAAACCACGACACCTAAGCATTGACCGCAGTGGCCTTGGCGGGTTATATTTTAGGCAGGAATTGTATCGTTTGAGAGACGTTCACATTCTAACTAGACCAAATTCTAAATTTAATTCGATTTTCAGATAACTGTACCTCAGGCTAACTAGAGAAGTGAACAGCGATTGTTAGCACGGTTATCTGCCGACAGAAAGGACAGCCATGATTGCAGTGCTATTTGCTATTGCAGGACTAGTTGTTGGCTTTGGCGCCACAACTGTTATCACCAAACAAAGAATGGGCTCTGCCGAGCAAAAAGCTCAGAAGGAACTAGACAAGGCCAAGAAGGAAGCCGCTAAGTTAATTGACCAAGCGCGCGAAGAATCCAAGAAAGAAGTCGAAGCTACACGAAAGGAAGAGCAATCTCGACGCCATGAAGTTAAAGATCTTGAGAAGCGACTAGTGACTCGTGAAGAGAATCTAGACAAGAAGCTCGACGAGCTAGACAAGCGCAACGAGAATCTACGTAAGAACGAAGACGAAGTCGAACAGCTTAAGAATGAGATCCGTACGATCCGAACTAAGCAGCAAGACAAGCTAGAGAAGATCGCTAAGCTGACCAAGGCCGATGCTGCCGATAAGCTGATGCAAATGACCGAGCGTGATATCAAGCAAGATCTAGTCGGACTAGTTGTTAAGCTTCAGAATGAAGCCAAGGACAATGCCGAAGAGAAGGCCGCTCTGATCATAACTACAGCTATGGAACGTATGTCCAGCGAAGTTACTGCTGAACGCACCATCACTAGCGTCAAGCTAGAAGATGAAGACATGAAGGGCCGCATCATTGGTAAGGAAGGTCGTAACATCCAAGCGCTTCAACGTGCCACAGGCGTCGACATTATGGTTGATGACACCCCTGGCTACGTAGTTCTAAGTAGCTTTGACCCAATTCGCCGTGAAGTTGCACGCCAGACAATGGTGATGCTAATGAAGGATGGTCGAATTCACCCAGGTCGTATTGAAGAAATTGTCGCCAAGGCCCAGAACGCCGTCGAAAAAGACGTCATCAAAGCTGGTGAAGACGCTGCTCGTGAAGTCGGCGTTGTCGGTATTCCTAAGGAAGTCTTGCAACTACTAGGTGAACTTAAGTACCGAACTAGCTATGGCCAGAACGTGCTCAAGCATTCTACCGAGATGGCTCACATTGCAGGCGTAATCGCCGAAGAGGTCGGTGCTGACGTTAAGATCTCTAAGTATGCTGCCCTAGTGCATGACCTTGGTAAGGCACTGACGCACAAGATGGAAGGCAAGCACCACCACATTTCTGGTGAAATGCTTCGCAAGTATGGTGCACCAGAAGCTGTCGCTCTGGCTGCCGAACAACACCACGATGATGTCGAAGCCACGACCGTCGAAGCCTTAATTGTTCGAACTGTGGACGCTATCAGTGCGTCACGACCAGGTGCACGCAACATTAGCGCCGAGAACTTCGGTGATCGCATGCGTGACCTAGAGAACGTAGCTAACGGCTTCCCAGGCATCGAGAAGTCTTACGCTATCAGTGCCGGCCGTGAAGTCCGAGTCTTTGTTAAGCCACAGCAGATTGATGATCTAAGCGCCATCAAGCTGGCTCGTGACATCGCCACCAAGATTGAATCTTCGATGCAGTACCCTGGTACTATCAAGGTCAACGTCATCCGCGAAACTCGCGCTATAGAATTCGCTAAGTAGATTTGCATGAAGCTTTTGGTGATACGTCATGGTCAAAGCCAAGCCAATTCTTCGGGCGTTGTCGCTGGTAGCCAAATTGATTCGCCACTTAGTGAACAAGGCATTCTAGATAATATGGCTGTTGCTGAGCAACTGATCGGCAAAAAGATTGATTGGATCGTGTCTTCACCGAAGACTCGTGCTATTGATACTGCCAAACAGATCCAGCAACTAGCTTTCCCTAACATAGAAATACAAGTTAATTCCGACTTTAGTGAAAGAAATGTCGGCGAAGCTTCAGGCATGAAGCTCGAGGATTACTACGCCCTAGAAAAGTCTGGTGCTGTCATTGAAGGCGCTGAACCTCCCGAAGAAATGTTTAGTCGTGTAGAACGCGGCCTACAAGAACTTAGATCCCTTGCAGGTAACGGACTACTCGTCACTCACAACGGTACCTATCGTATGCTTAAGTGTGTGGTCGACGAATTACCGCCGGAGGACTTTATGCGGATTCAAGGACTAGAGAATGGCGAAATTAAGGAGCTGGAGATATGAACATTCTCTATGTTGGCGATGTAATGGGCGAAATGGGTTTGCAGGTCGTGGAGCAAATTCTGCCATCACTCCGACAGGAGAAGCAAATAGATCTAGTCGTTGCTCAAGCCGAGAATGTAAGTGATGGCAAGGGGCTTACTATTGAAGACTTCCAGAGACTCAAGAGGGCCGGTGTAGATTTCTGTACCGGCGGCAACTGGAGTTTGCACAAGAAGGACATTATTCAAGCACTTAACGATCCTAATCAGCCAGTGATTCGTCCGGCTAACTATCCAGAGGGCACTGAGGGGCTGGGCTATAAGTATATCGATACCGTCCAAGGCAAGGTTCTGGTTGTTAGTCTGCTCGGTCATATAGTTGGCAAGGATGCAGACAAGCCTACGGACAATCCGCTACAAGTTATTGATAAGATTTTGGCTCAGCAGCAAGATGTCGATAGAGCGGCCACAGTAATTAATTTCCACGGTGATTACAGTAGTGAAAAAGTCGTCATTGGCCACTACTTAGATGGCCGTGCGTCATTGGTTGTTGGCGATCATTGGCATGTGCCTACTGCCGATGCACGCGTTTTGGCAAAGGGTACAGCTCACATCTCAGATGTCGGCATGTGCGGAGCCTTAGATGCCTCTCTGGGGGTTGAGTTTGAAAGCGTGATTCCGCGTTGGCGTGATGGACGCTCAACACGTAATATACTGGCATCAGATGGTCGGAAGCAGTTTAACGCCGTTCTAGCCAACATCAACGCACAGGGACTGGCTGAATCGATGGAGCAGATCCAAAAGACGTTTTAGACTAGGTTTTATCGGCCAAAACCTATATAATCAACCTCTGTAATATCGATAGGTCATCGGGGAGTGGCGCAGCTTGGTAGCGCGCGCGGTTTGGGACCGTGAGGTCGCAGGTTCAAATCCTGTCTCCCCGACCAATTTGAATTTTATTGTTGCTGAGGTGGGTATTGAGGCGGTTGTTGACCGTTTGGTGGCTGCTGTTGTGGCTGCGCAAAAGGATCATTCGGGTTAGGTACAGGTTGCTGAGCGGCTGATCCTATAGCTGGTGAGAATAGAGTTCGGTGACCGATCTGCTGGTCTGCTACAGGCTGCACTGATTGAACGGGCTGTTGCCCCAATGGGTAAACAGGTTCTACATTTCCCACCACAGGTGTCGCCACGCCAATCGGTGTCGGTGCTGCGTATTGTGCGTTTAGGCTGTCGTAATAGCTAGTAAGTTGCTTGCGTCTACGTATCCAAGTGAACACCCCGTAGATAGCGCCTATCAGCAGGAAGAGACCTAGCAATATCTTCCACCAGACCATGCCACTGCTAGCGCCAACGACAGCGAATGGCTTAGGACTATCTGTGCTGAAGTTGAAGTTGTGGTCGCTATCTAGCTTGAGCTTGGAGTTTGTCCACTTGCTGCCATTGTATGCGTATAGCTGAGGCTTGTCCTTGAGCAACTTCTTATTAACAGCAACCTTGAACTGTACGGGCTTGTTGAATTTATCGACTTGGCTTCCGTCCGAACTCTTACATACTAGTTCGTATGTTCCAGCTAGTACATTGTTGGACTTAGAAAGAGTCTTGTCGTTGGTCTGATCGATTTCACAGGCTGCGTCCTCGTTCAAGGCACCGGCTGGGATCTTAACACTCACAACACCATCGTCACTTTCGATAGTAGACTCTTTGTCTGCAAAAGCGTTTGCGCTAAAGCTTGATGTAGTGATGTCAGCTACAGAGTAATCTGATGCATTGCCTGCTGCGTCCGTAGCAGAAACTCGATAAGTGTATTTGGCAGAGAATTCTGTTGTGTTGTCGTTGTAAGTTGTGTCAGTGGCGCTATCGCTCAGTGTAGTCCATGTAGTACCGTCGTCATCAGAGCGCTCGATAACATAGCCCGTAACCGCAGTGTCGTCAGTTGATACAGCCCATGAAAGATCTATGCCACCTGAAGTGCCTTCAACGGCCGATAGATCTGTTGGTGCCGTCGGGGCCTGTTTATCGGTGTTTGCTGTCACGGCTGGTGTTGTGCTACTTGAGGGTGCTCTGGCAACCGTTCTACTTGCGGTGCTAGTATTCTTGGTCGTTGTTGTGCCTCCACCAGAACCACCTACAATAGGTGATTGTGGAGGAGGAGCTGGAGTATTAACGGTACAGGCCGTTGTCGTAAACGCTTGCGACACTGTTCCAGAAGCTAAGCCACTGGCGTAGGACTGGACACCAAGAGTATAGGTAGTACCACAGGCTAGATTAGCAAATGTGTAGTATGGATAAGATGTTGATCCATATGTTGCGCTATTTTTGAATGTCGAATAGCCTTCAGCTCCGCTGCCTGCATTCCAACGTAGGGTTAAGGAGGTTTGTGTTCTGTCTGCGGTGGTGATTGCGGGCGGGCCTGGTGGAGACGGTGGTGTCATGCAGAAGTGAACATCAGTATTTGATAGGGCATAAGTCGTATTACTATAGACAATAATTTGGTTTCCAACCCCGGTTGCGCAAAAACCTCCTGCTGGCGTTGCTCTCCAATTGGAGTAGCTGGCTGCAGTTATGCGGTACTGAAGAACTACGCCATCAGCCGAGTGAACAATACAGTCGCTGAAGTAGGCGCTCCCATTTATGACTGTCGTTTGCTGCCCAGAGCAGGTATTACCTCGGCCTTGCCCTGTGGCAGGATCGTAACTCTCCACATTTATGTAGGCACCATTCAGGGTTTGAGCCGGGTTTTGAGAGTTATAAACATAAACATGGAAGTTTCCATATGTTCTGGTTGCTGCCTTAGAGCCAATTATGGAATATATACCACCACCAAATGCAGTTAGTAAGACTACCATTAACAATACAGAACGAGGGGACTTCAGAGACGCCAGTAGCCACTTGTGATGACGCTTTTCGTGCTTGATTGGTTTCTTGTTTTTGTCTTGCATAAAGCTAGTAGCCTTTAATACTTACCTCGAATGATATAACAGATGTACCGCCATGTAAAGTCACCAATAGCTACTATATGCTTAAGTTTGGAGTACAATACAAGCCATGCTACTCATCCTCACCGCACTTGTTGTTCTGGCTCTTCTTGTAATTAATGAATTTTGGTGGCGTTGGCGTACGGTTCACGGGGAGATGAGTCGTAAGTTCATTCATATTTCGGTTGGCTGTTTTGTGGCTACTTGGCCGTTCTTCTTATCGTGGCGTCAAATACAGTTCTTGAGTATCGCGTTCCTTATAATTGTCTGTCTCTCCAAGTATTTCAAACTATTTCAGGCTATACATAGTGTACAACGACCGACTTGGGGTGAAATATTTTTTGCTGCGTCAGTTGGTCTAATTACGCTTATCACTCAAGATAAATGGATATACGCCGCCGCCTTACTGCAAATGGCTCTAGCTGATGGCTTGGCGGCTATCATTGGCGTTCAGTTCGGTAATCGCCGCCGATATCAAGTGACCGGTCATCCTAAGACGGTCATAGGTACACTAACGTTCTTCGCCGTATCATTTGCTATCCTTTTGGCCTATAGCCGTCTCAGCGGAACTGACCTGCCAGTTAATAGTATGGTCATGATTGGTATCCTGGCTAGTCTTATAGAGAATCTTGCTACACGAGGCTTAGATAACCTGCTTGTACCAGTTCTGGTGGCTTTGTTACTAGCTAATTATTAACAGTTATTAGGTGAGCTCGCAGAGCATTAAAGATCACGAATACGTCTACTAACTCTTGTAAGATGGCACCTGATAAGGGTGACATCTTGCCCGTAGCAAATATAAGCATCAATACGAGACTTAGTCCGATACCAATTAGTATGCTTTGCTTGGCAATCCTAAATGTTTGCTTAGCAATTGTCAAAGCCGTCGCAACACGACCTAGATCGTCAAGCATAATGACCATGTCGGCTGACTCACTAGCGGCTGTAGAGCCACGCGCACCAAGCGCTATGCCTACGTCAGCAGCAGTTAGTGCTGGCGCATCATTCACGCCGTCGCCGACGAAGACGAGTGGACGCTTTGTGACTTCATCGAAGACATGTAGCTTGTCGGCTGGCAGCATTTCGGCATGAACATGATTGATGCCTAGCTTCTGGGCGATGGCCCCCGCTGTGGCTTGATTGTCCCCAGTGATCATCAGCATTTCCTTCAGACCCAGGTCTCGTAATCGTTCGAGGGTGGCTTGTGTCTCGGGACGTTCTTGATCTTGGAAGGTCACAACGCCAGCCAGTTCTCCGCCCAGCGCAACATAGACAGCAGTTTGATTGATTACGCCAAGCTTGGACTTAGAGGGCATAACAACGCCATGCTCTTCTAGTAGGCTTAAACGACCAACTATTATCTCCTGACCTCGCGTGGCAGCCTTAAGCCCTCGACCTGAGATCTCCGTTATATGCTTAGCCTTGGTTAGTTTGATCTTCTGAGTCTTGGCTTCGTTAACTATGGCTTGGGCTACTACGTGATTGGAGTTTTGCTCTAAGCTGGCTGCCAAGGCCAGTACTTCGTCGGCTTTGAAGTCACCGTAGGTCTTAATCTTTTCGACTACCAAACGACCTTGAGTTAGTGTGCCAGTCTTGTCGAAAGCGATTGTCTGGGCTTCAGCAAGCCGCTCCATGGCTTTACCGGTCTTAATGATAATGCCGTATTTGCTAGCGCGCGCCATGCCACTAATTAGAGCAATTGGTGCTGCCAGCAAGAGAGGGCAGGGCGTCGCTACAATAATGACTTCCAAGAAGCGGATTGCCTCACCGCTAATAACCCAGACGCCTCCGGCCAATGCATAGGCTGCAATTGTGAAAGGCAAGCTATACCTGTCAGCCAGCCGTACGAAGGGTGCTTGACTGGCAGATGCGCCTCGAACGAGCTTCACGATCTGTTGATACTGACTGTCAGCCGCCGTAGCCAGAGCCTTGGCGGTTATGACGCCATCTAAGTTAATAGAACCGCTTAGTAGCTGATCCTTAACTTGCTTGGTTTGCGGCAAGCTTTCGCCGGTTAATGATGACTCGTCGAAGCTGGCCGTGCCATCAATGACTACGGCGTCAACTGGAACCAGCTCGCCAGCCCTAATAAGAATTTTGTCCCCGACATGAATATCATTTACGCCTACGTCGATTGTTTTGCCCTTGCGGATAACATGAGCTTTGCGGGGTGCGTGCTTAAGCAATTGGTCTAGCTCGCTCTTGGCGCGGTGCTCGGCAAAGTCCTCCAGAGCCTCGCCACCAGTTAGCATCAACACGACCACTATGGCTGCCCAATACTGTTGCAAGATAACTGATGTGATAATTGCCGTAGCGGCTAGTATGTCAATTCCGTATTTGCCTAGTCTGATGTCTTGCCACATTGACCAAAGCAGCGGGCAAACTTCCACAATTGCCACGATGCCGAGTAGCCACCCTGCAGCTGTTCGCTGACCAGCCAACTCTAATACAAGACCAGTTATTACCGTTATAATAGCCAGACTGAACAACTTATATTCACGCAAAAACCGCACTAGTCGCTTCATAACATCTCCAATTAATGAGTCACTTACCTATAAGTATAGCAACATAAATCGTCAGTCGACTTGGAAACTTTGACAACTACAAATCCTTACTATATTATGTATAGTATTGAAATAGCAGAGGATAGATTATGAAAGCAGCTCAGATTAGTGAATATGGTGGACAAGAAGTTATTAAGACGGTGGACGACGCAAGCAAGCCTGAATTTGGTGACGACCAGGTATTAGTGGAAGTTTATTCTGCGGGTGTGAACCCCTTTGATATTGCAGTTCGTGAAGGCTTTGCCAGGCAAATGGCCGAGCTTAGCTTCCCAGCTGTTCTGGGCGGTGATCTGGCAGGGGTCGTTAGTGAAGTTGGTAGCGGCGTTACGTCTCTGAAAGTTGGCGATAAGGTTTATGGCCAAGCCGGCGCTCTTAGTAGTCACGGCTCATTTGCCGAGTTTGCGCCTGCTAAGGCTAGTCAACTAGCCTCCGTGCCCGCATCAGTCGATTTCACGACTGCTGCAGCTTTGCCACTGGTTGCCGTAAGTGCCTACCAAGCCCTGGTTGATCATATTGGTCTTCAGGCAGGCCAAAAAATATTGATTCACGGCGGAAGTGGCGGCATTGGTTCGATCGCTATTCAACTAGCTAAGCACCTCGGCGCCTACGTTTCCACAACCGTTAATGGAACCGAATCAGACTTTGTGAAGGGACTAGGTGCTGATGAGGTAATTGACTATAAGACCCAAGATTTCTCAACTATTCTGGAAGACTATGATGCCGTACTCGATACTGTCGGAGGCGAAACCAACCAAAAGTCATATCTGGTCTTGAAGCAGGGCGGCGCCTTAGTGTCTCTGGCGGCACAGCCAGACGAGGCCTTGATAGGCGAGCACAAAGTTATTTATACCTACCAATTCACTCAAGTGAACACGATGCGTCTGCAAAAAGTAGCTGAACTAGTCGACAATGGAACCCTAAAAGTTAATATCGATAAAGCCTTTTCCCTAGCAGAAGCCGCCGAGGCCTTGGTGTATCTCAAGACAGGCCACCCAAAAGGAAAAGTCGTTATAGAGATCAAGACGATCTGACAAACCCCTTGTGTTTTTCGGTGCTTTGAGTATAAATAAGAGGAGTATTTACTAATATTTTGAAATTTATAACAGTTAAAGTTAAAAATGAATCTATCAAAAAAGCACCAAATATCAAGACTTCGCATTATTGTACTGGTTATTCTGGTTGCCGTTCTGGGTACGGCGCTGACACTATATGGTCGGGCAGCCACAGGTTATTCGCTACAAGCAGCTATCGAGACTGAAACGTTTTCGGCCTCTTCTAATGTTGGCAGAATCTTGTCAGACTATAAGGCTAGCGCAGGCAAATCGCTCGAGCTATTCAGTGAAGGGACGGCTCAATCGGCAACCTTTACTACTACTGACACTACAGTTAAGATACAGACTATAGCCAAAGGAACTGCTTGTAACGGTCAACCAAAGATGATCGTCAAAGTTGACGGTATTCAACAGGGCTCTACGTATAGTGTCGGTTCCACAAGTTGGACAACTTACGACACCAACGTTAAGTTATCTGCTGGTCGGCACAACGTCAGAATTAGTTTCCCCAACGATTACTACAAGCGGGGCGGACGTTGTGACCGCAACTTGTTCCTAGACAAAGTATCTTTATTCGCGAACCAGCCACTACCGTCTGACGCCACTAAGCCCGCGGTGCTAATAAGTGCTCCCGCTAATGGCACTACTATTTCTGGAGTAACTGCTATAACGGCAACAGCGACTGATAATGTCAGCGTAAGTAAAGTCGAATTCTACGCCGACGGCAAACTACTGACTACTAAGTTGAGTAGTCCTTACGCGGCTTCAATCGACAGCGCAACTCTAGTGGCCGGAGCACACAGCATAGAAGTTCGTGCCTACGACCCAGCTGGTAATGTCGGTATCGCACAATCCACCGTTACGGTATTAGGAACGCCAGCTCCAACCACCACTCCAACCTCGACTACCACCACAGGCTCAAATATTGGCTTCTTCCCGAATGCCACCGCCTTCACAGCTCCCGTATCCAACCCTGTAGTCCGTTCTGATTCTGCAGCGTTCATGACACAGTTCACTAGTGGTAAGTTCTGGACGCCTAACTTGACCCTCCGCGACTACGGCGTGTCACTGGTTTATGGTACTGGTGCGTTTACAGCATACCCGGCACCACCACCCAGCGAAGGTAATCAGTACATTGGCTCTGCAGGCAAGATGCTAGTACCAAAAGTTCCTCCAGGAACAAAGGCTGCAGGCGGAACAGACGGCCACCTAGCTGTTATTGTTGGTGACACAGTCTATGAGATATACAAAGCAACTATTTCTGCAGATGGTACGATCACTAACGCCAAAGCAGTAGCAAGAGCTAATCTTAAGGGTAATGGTCAGACAAACACTACCGATGCTCCATCTAATGCTGCCGGACTATCACTGCTAGCTGGCATAATTACACCCCAAGAACTAGCTTCCAAGCATATTGATCACGCACTAGCTTTTTCAGTACCTGGTATTAAGTCCGGATCGGCTCTGTTCCCAGCGTGGGAAAACGTTTATGTAAGCGGTCCAAACACGACCTTGGTAGAAGGTTCCAAGATCTATCTAAGCGCGCCACAAGCAACCATTAATGCCCTTGCCGAGCCATACAAGACTATTGCGCAAGCCATGAAAACGCACGGTGCGTATTTGCGTGATAATGGTGGCACGTTTGGTATCATTGGGGTCGTCTCGAACGACTGGCCTTCATCATACGGCACAGGCAGCAGCCTAAGACTAGATCCGATACCTTGGTCCTACATCCAAGTTATACAAGGTCCTACCAAGTAGTAGAGCAGTCTACTGAGATCGTACCTGACGCCGTCTCACAATCAGCATCACAGTGAAGAGCGAATTGGCCACAAACCAGGTCGTGGGCGCTACGAGCGTGATAAATGTGTATGACTGCAAAGCCATTATGCTAAGAAACTGCCGCCAAGCTCCAGCCTGATACATAATCAGTGTCTCAGAGTTTGGTCGATTCCAAGATTTACGAACTGTTGGCGCAAACCCCAACATCTCTATTGATACCAGCAGGCAAATAGACAAAACTGGCTGGTCTGCAACTAGCCATATGCCGATAGCCAATAAGGCCAGAACAAGCAGGGCTGTATCCATCTGAGTTATATGTTGCTTGCCATACTTAAGGCTAAGCAGAAAGACTATAGATAATGCGATAGCAGACGCCAAGGTTACATAAGCACCTGCACCTGCGTCGTGGCTTATCTGCAACGCAAAAATAACAATTGTCACCAACCCCCATACCAACCAACTGTAAGCATGAGGCTGAGTTTTGCCCTTAAGTGTATCGCGAATATATGGCACATATGCCACGAAAGTAATAAGCACCGCTATGGCGGCTAGTAGTTCTTTCATTGCCCACATGATATCAAAAAAGACCTTAGCAAAGGTCTTTTCAGAATTCTTACATTTGGGGCGAGTGATGGGACTTGAACCCACGGCCTTCGGAACCACAACCCGACGCTCTAACCAGCTGAGCTACACCCGCCATAAACAGAGGTGATTATACTTCAAAAATTGGCTTTAGACAACAGTGACTAGTTTAAGTCTGCCGATTTTGGGGCTGTCTGTGCGCCTCAATAGCTGATCCGCCAGCAAACGCTGCGGCTCCTAGTAACAGGGCCGGACTAGCAACCTCTATAATTTCAGTACTTTGGATAACAAATAGATTGGCAAATTCGGTGGCGCCCGCTGCCACCGTAACTATTCCACCTAGCCATTTTAGGCGGCGACCAAATGTTTGCATCGCTGTTTGTTCTGGGGTCTCTAATCTCTCAGTAGTCTCAGTAGTCATGGTTGGGTCAAATTATAAAAATAAATTATCAAAATGTCAATATTGTATTATGGTGCCCCGGGCTGGATTCGAACCAGCGACCTTAGGCTTAGAAGTCCTCTGCTCTATCCAGCTGAGCTACCAGGGCACACCAATCACTAACAGGGTAAATACCCTATACACATAGTGTATACTACAATCTGTAAGCAAAAAACAAAACTACCGATGTTACTCTTCGCCTTAATTACGATTTTTATAGCCGTTGCTGCTGGGCTCGCCTGGTTCTTGATAGCTCACGATCGTGGACAAAAAGAGCCGATTGCTGCTCTTTGGATGGCAACTGGCTTCGGAGTCTTAGGTGGCTTGATGGCTGCTTTTCTTGAGAATCAGCTATTATCTGTCGATAATCTGACCGCTGGCGCTCCTCAGACGACCATTCTAATTACGGCATTGTCGGTCGGTATTATCGAGGAGGCCTGCAAGTTTATACCCCTAGCTTTTGTTATTTATAAGCGATCGTACTTCAATGAACACACTGACGGCGTTATTTATTTTGCGCTGGCTGGCCTTGGATTCGGTGTACCCGAGAACATACTTTATACGATCCAGTTTGGCACCAAGGCAGGCCTTATCCGAGTCCTGCTAACGCCAATCTTTCATGCAGCTACCACTGGCGTCATCGGCTACTTCCTGATCAAGCGCAAAATAGCTGGCAAGTCACCTTGGGGCGTTGCTCTGCCGTTACTCGCTGTAATGATCCTGCACGGCCTGTATGACTATGGCTTAATTGCAGGCGGCCTAATCCATACAGCTATAGCACTATTGATTACCCTTGGCATGAGTGCTGGCTTATTTGTTGCGTTCTATCGTGCTAATGAGCGCGATCAAGACGTGGGCTTAAGTGCCGTGGGTCATAATGCCTTTTGCCGATCTTGTGGCTATGCTAACCCACGCCACTACCTCTATTGCGTACACTGTGGCAAAAATGCTTAAATAGGGGAGCAAAAGCGAACCAAAACCCTAAAACAAATGAACTGCCAGAATTGCCATCAAGATATTGAAGCCGGAGCTGCCTTCTGCGGTAATTGCGGCCAACCTATTCAGCTGGCTGCTGCTTCAACCAAAACGGTTGCCGAGATAGCTCAAATCCTGCGCAACCAGTCCGATATTGAGCATGCTCATCACGGTCGGTTAGCAATTGCAGGACATGGCAAGCTAATGGCAAGTATGCCAAGTTATGCATTCACCAAGCCCAGTCAGCATATCGGCGAGACGAAGGCTCTGTTGTCGCTATTGTTTGGCGTAATTGCCATTGTTGCAGCACTGTTTATTCCTCTGGTTGGTCTAGGTCTTGGCGGGACAGGTATAATTATGGGCACTATTTCCCACTCTAGCCATTGGCGCAAGCTGAGCACCATAGGACTTGTTATATCCATTCTCGCCGTCTTGTTCAGCATTGGTGCTTGGGTGTACAACATTAAGCATAATCCCAAGATAAGTCACGAAGCTGTGAGTAATAGCGCAGCCGTTCATAGTGCGAACGTATCAACACCATGTTACTCGGCTGGTTTTGTTGATAAGTTTAACGTTAAGAATAACTCAGGTAGCTGTGACGCCATTGCCTTCAATGGGCCAACTATGGACGAATCAACCGATGCCTATAAGGTCTATGCCAATCAAGCTCAGATCATGAACGCCAAGGAGTTCATGAATATCGCCAAGCAAGCTCTCGAAAAAGACGTCAAAGACAGCCTGCCGGGTTTCACTATAAGTAACCAGAAAGTCACTCAGTTCGCAGGCAGCCCAGCTTATTACGTTAAGGCCGTTAATAAGGCACAGGGTGTCACCGTGATTGAAGAGGCAGTATTCCATGAGGTGAGCAGCGGACAAAATATTTTCGTCCTAGTCCATGCAGCTAACGGTAGCCCTGACATGAATACTTTGGAGTCACAATGGCAGTGGAAGTAGAGTTTGTGCCCAAGCGACTACACAGGCACGTCTTGCCAATCGTGATGGTTGTCACGGGTTTGTTAGCGTTATCTCTGGTGTCTACTTACAAATACACTGTGTCTGGAGAGGGAACAGGGGCGGCAGTAGCCAATAGCCTAATCACAAGTGTCATAAATGTTAAGCCGAAGCCCAACGGGCTGGCCGACATTAGCCTAAATGATCACCAACCTCAGCCAAAAGCAGGTTCAAGTCTGGAGGGCAACGTCTCGCAAGCTGGTCGGAGCGCTCAGATAACACTCATGTTTCGATAATACTTGGTGCGGGTGCGGAGAGTCGAACTCCGATCACTAGTTTGGAAAACTAGGATAATAACCGCTATACGACACCCGCTAACAGATCAGAGTATAGCACAAAATCTTCATGTACGTTTTCATTCAGGCACAAAACGGCCATCAGGAAAAGTACATGAAGATTTTGTCTAGTTAATCTTAGAGGTCGTGGAGGACGGTTATTTTGGCGCCCAGACTGTTGAGACGCTCGGCGAGATCTTCATAACCACGATTAATAGTGTATACGTTGCGCAGGACTGAGTTGCCGTCAGCGGCCAGCATTCCGATCAGCAGCATTACGGCTGGTCGAATACCACTTGGTGCAACTAGATCAGCTGCCTTGAAGCGAGTCGGCCCCTCTACAAAGATACGATGCGGGTCGGCTAGAGTTAGGTTGACACCTATCTTCTTCATTTCGGTGTACATCAGTGCGCGGTCTTCATAGATCCAGTCATGAATCATAGTCCGACCATGAGCAACTGCGGCTATTGGCACGAAATAAGGCAGGTGATCTATGTTGAGTCCTGGGAAGACATTGGGGTGGATCTTTTCGGCGGGTGCCTTGAGGCTGCCGTTGTGTTTGTGAATCTTCAGATCGACAAGTTCGGTGCGGCCGTTATCGGCTCTATAAGATTCACTGAGATCATACTTTAAGCCCATCTTCTCAAGCTTTAGAAGTTCAAGCTCCAAGAATTCAATCGGTGCTCGCTTAATAGAAATAGTCGAATTGGTAGTTATGGCAGCCGCTATGAATGTCATTGCCTCAACTGGATCTTCGCTCGGGGCGTAAGAAATATTCTTCTTAATCTCTTTGACGCCTTGTACTCGTAATGTACTCGTACCAATGCCCTCAATCTTAACGCCCAGTCTCTGCAAGAAGAAGCAGACATCCTGAACCATGTAGTTGGCACTAGCCATCTTGATAACAGTTTCACCAGGTGTCAGCGCTGCTGCCATCAATATGTTTTCGGTTGTTGTATCACCAGATTCATAGAGTACAATCGAACGTTTGGCAGGCTTTGGCTTAGAAGTAACGTGATAATGGCCTGCCTTGGTCACGACGTCCACGCCTAGCTCCTCCAGAGCGTAAAGGTGGGGCAGAACCGTACGCTCACCCAGTTCACAGCCGCCAGCATAAGGAATGCTGAACTCGCTGAAGTGGTGCATTAATGGCCCAATGAACATAATTACGCTACGTGTCTTACGAGCTGCTTCCTTACGCATCTTAGACAGATCTATAGTCTTGGGTGGCTTTATCTCAAGGTCATTGTTGGGAAACCATTTAACATGAACACCAATGCTTGTCAGGACTTCGATCAGACGGTTCACTTCTTCGATACGGGCTACGTTCTTAAGTCTGGTCGTGCCTTTGTTAAGTAGGCTGGCGCAGATTAGAGCAACGGCTGCGTTCTTGCTAGTCTTGAGCGTAATTTCGCCCGCTAGTTCGTGACCACCCTCAATGTGTAGGTTGATAGCACCTTGATTGAGGCTTATGAGTTGCTTGTTGAGTACGTCGCTGATTCGACCTAGCGTCTCTAGGCTAAGATTCTGGCGACCATGTTCCATGCGGTTGACGGCCGATTGAGAGGTGTTAAGGCGCCGAGCAAACTCAGCCTGAGTCAGACCTTTTTCTTGTCTTACCTGAGCAATAAGTTGCCCGATCTTGGCGTTTGTAGATAACATTAGTTCATAAATAATATCATGCGTGGTGTTAGAATCGCAACCTCGTATTTAGCGAACCTAATCTGTTACAATAGTAATAAGATTGGTTGGGTGATCTACGACAGCGCCTAATAAAGAACCGAGGGGACTAGCAATGAAAGATACTGTGATAGCTGCTCTAATCAAGGCTGAAGAACAACGTCAGCGCGAAGGCCTAGAGCTTATTCCATCAGAGAACTACGTAACTTCAGATGTCTTGGACGCTATGGGCAGTATCTTCACCAATAAGTACTCTGAGGGCTACCCTGGTCGCCGTTACTACGGCGGGCAAGAGAATACCGACCAAGTTGAGCAGTTAGCGATTGATCGCGCGAAGAAGCTCTTCAAGGCCGACCACGCCAACGTTCAGCCGCACTCTGGTGCGCCAGCTAATGAGGCGGTTTACTTCGCATGGCTAGAACCAGGCGATACCGTACTGGCAATGGACTTAAGCCATGGTGGACACCTGACTCACGGAGCGCCAGTGACGCGTTCTGCTAAGCTGTATAACTTCGTCCGCTACAAGATGAAAGACCCTGCTACCGGCGAAATTGACTATGATGAACTTCGCGAGCTAGCCCTTAAGCACAAGCCCAAGATCGTCCTAGCCGGCTTCAGCGCCTACCCACGCGAGTTAGACTACGAGAAGTTTGCAGAGATCGGCAACGAGGTCGGCGCACTATTGATGGCTGACATGGCACATATAGCTGGCTTGATAGTCGGCGGTGTTGCCAAGAATCCGTTTGATTATGGCTTCCACGTCATCACCACCACTACGCACAAGACTCTCAGGGGACCACGTGGCGGTTTGATATTGAGCCGGGGCACCGTTAGTACGCCCCTCAAGGCTCCAGAGAAGACCCTCGAGAACATTCCAACTCTAATTGATCGTGCAGTCTTCCCAGGCATGCAGGGTGGCCCTCACGAGCATATTATTGCCGCCAAGGCCGTTGCCTTCGGCGAGGCACTCAAGCCAGAATTCAAGAGCTACGCCGCCCAAATTGTTAAGAATGCTGCTGCCCTGGCTGACGCACTGATCGCCGAAGGATTCTCACTCGTCACTGGCGGCACGAGCAATCACCTTATACTGGCTGACGTTAACAAAAGCTTTGGCCTAGACGGCAAGGTTGTCGAGGAAGCCTTGGACAAGATAGGTCTGACACTTAACAAGAACTCTGTAGCTGATGATCCATTGCCACCATTCCGACCAAGTGGTATCCGCCTCGGGACGCCAGCCATCACGACTCGCGGACTTAAGGAAAAAGACATGGCTAAGATTGCTGCATGGATGAAACAAGCTATTGATAACAGAGAAGACGAGACGAAGCTTAACAAGTTAAGGGATGAAGTTAAGAAGTTTGCACTTAAGTTCCCGCTACCAAGCGACAGTTAAGCAATTAGCTCTGGTTCTTGTACGAGCGTGATGTTGAACTGGGCTTGAACTGCGTCGACAATCTTCTGCTTGAATGTTAACAGGTCGGCCGTACTACTGGCTGTTTCGTTAATTAGTACTAGAGATTGCTTGGGCCAGGTCGCCATACCGGTTACTGTATCGTGATGGTCTTTGAAACCAGCCTGATCAATTAGCCACGCTGCCGATAGTTTTGCCGTGCCGTTGTCTTGAGGCCAGTTCGGAATATCTTGGAAGCGCTGCTTAAGTTCAAACAACTGAGTATCGCTGACGATCGGATTACCGAAGAACGACCCAGTGTTCTTAATCAAAGCTGGATCAGGCAATTTATTGCTGCGGATCCAGACGACAGCTTCACGCAATTTGTCAGGGGTGTAATCCGTAATCCCGTGCTCGTCGAAGTAGGTCTGAACTTGTCCGTAGAACGGTGGTTGCGGGTTAGCCTTGGCTAAATGCAGAGTCAGCCCAGTAATAAAGAACCGGCCCTTATCAGCTGTCTTGAAACGGCTATCACGATACGAAAAGCCACAGTCGCTGCCAGCAAGAGTCACGAAGTCTCCAACTTGTGTGTCAAAGGCTTCAACAGTTGTAAGTGTCTGCGATATTTCTTGACCGTAAGCACCGACGTTCTGAATTGGTGTAGCGCCAGCTGTGCCCGGTATCAGGCTCAACGCCTCTATGCCCGTTAATCCAGCTTCAACTGTCTTGGCTACCGTTTCGTCCCAAGGTTCGCCGCTGCCGAGTGTCAGATATACATTCGTGTCATCCTCTTCGAATATCTCGTAATGGCGAATCTTGTTAACAATTACTAGGCCAGCGTAGCCCGCATCGCCCCAAATGATGTTGCTACCACCTCCGATCATGATTGCTGGCAGTTGCTTGGAGTTAGCCCAGCTAAGCGCCTCTAAGACCTCCATTCTGCTGGTTACCTCTACAAGATTTGCAGCGGCACCGCCGAGACCCATGGTCGAATAGCTGCCAAGAGGTACGTTCTGCTGAATATTCATAAGTTAATTATATAGCAAGAGTTGGCTGGCTTGCGCAACGCGCCCCAAAAGGATTATCATGTATACACTATGAGTGAGTCCAATAAACCTTTTACGACTCTAGGTAGTCACCTTAAGTACGTTCGTGAGCAGTCTAAGCAGAGCCTCTCCGAAGTATCTGGGGCGGTTGAGATCGAAGAAAACCAGCTAGCTCGTATCGAAGCTGGTCTTGAACGTCCAGCCGAAGATATCCTACTTCTTCTTATAAGCCATTTTGGAGTCCAAGATCGCGAAGCTGTCCAATTGTGGGAGCTGGCAGAGTACGACTCAGACATGCCTGATGATATCAGACCAGACCAAATAGGCGTCAAGCCAATGGTTATGCTGCTCGCTGTTGATGTTCGAACTATGTATAGCGACGGTATGGACGTTACTGTCAATCAAGCAGGGGTTACGCTTAATTTCACACAAGCTGTTAATCCAACCCAAACTGCACCAGTTGCCCGTGTCGGCATGAGTCACCAACAGGCTGAGCAGGTGATTAACGCCATGCAGCAAGCGCTACTACGCTCCAAATATCTCAACACCACCAAGCTATTGCCCCCAAACTTGTAAGATTTCTTACTGACCCCAAGACGACAGGGGTCTATCCTTCCATGGTTACGCCAAAGCATCAATACAAAACAGGATCTATGATGACGATTGAACAAATGCTCAACAATTTGCACACGATGGCTCAACATACAGCCACCCCAAAGCAAACTCCAAAAATTAAGAAGTAACCTCTAGGATCAACTAGAGGCTTTTTTGTTCCTCGGGGCCTTTTGGCCTGTGTTGTCTTTGGCTGTAAGGTAAATCGTACCTGTTAAGACAAGCGCCGCTATACCTTGAGAGACCGTTAGCCCCTGATTAAGCCAGATATAGCCAACAACTACAGCTGATGCTGGCCATGCTAGCTCTAGGATTGCTGCTCGGGACGCTAGAACACGCTTAAGGCCGAAGTAATAGATAGCTAGTGCCACTAGGCCAGTCGAGAAGGTAATTGCCACCAGATATTTGAACTGGTCAAATGTTATTGATCCCAACGAGCTAGTGCTACCTGATAGCAGAACAAAAATCATCGCAAAGATCGGCGTAATACCGAATCTTAGGGCGGTAACGTGGAGTGAAGACGTATCTTTGAGAGCGTACTTGGAGAAGGCTGTAGACACGCCCCAAGCAGCTGCTGCGCCAACTGCAAACAAAGCCGCAATAGCTGTACCTGTGCCAGTAGCGAAGTTGACCTTAATATCAGGGAAAGTTACGAAGTAAGCTGCTATTAGGGCAATAGCTGACAAGCCGAAGAACTTCTTACCGAGAGGCTCCTTAAGCAAAACGGCCGCCGCACCAATAGCGAAGATCGGATTAAGTTGCTGCAATAGAACAACCACTGAGAATGGAATATATTGAATTCGTCCCAAAGCTGCGGTGTACAGAATAGTTCCGACCGCACCTGATAAGAACGACACACCGATAATGGCCAGCCACTGCTTACGAGTCAGAACCTTGAAGGCCTTCCATGAATAAATAATGAACGGCAACAACAGCAAGAACCCGAAGGCATGTTCATAGAACACGATTACTGGTGCTGGGAGAGTGTATAGGTGTCGCCTAAGCAAACCATCAACACTCCAAAGTAATGCTGAGACCACAACGGCCACGGAACCATATTTAATATATTTCATCTGTACTTTCCTTTTCTGCCAACGTCCTCACGTTGACTCTTGCCGAAGCAAGTCCCGACTATACGGTCGGCTCATGAGTTTCACATGATCATCCACTGCCGCGGGGCAATGGTCGACGGCTATACGTCCGATTGGCGAATTTCACGCCACCCACAGGAATTAAGTTGTTAGTAAATTAATAATACTACGCACTAAGCCAAGAGGACAAATTAATTGACAATAATTACTGGTCGACGACCGATACTGTAGTACGTGAAGCCGGCAGCTTCCATCGTCTCTGGACGGAAGATGTTGCGACCGTCGAACACTAGTGGCCGCCCAAGACCCTTCTTGATAGTATCGAGATCGCTGTCGACGAATTCTGGCCATTCGGTAGCAACTAATAGTGCTGAAGCGCTTGCCAGTGTGTCGTACTTGTCGTCGACTATCTTTACTTTATCGTTGTCGCCATAGAGAGCCCGTACGTTATCTGCAGCTTCTGGATCGTAAGCCACCACTGACGCACCAGCTTCTAGGAGGGCGTCAATAATAACTAAGGCAGGGGCTTCACGGATATCATCGGTATTTGGCTTGAAAGCTAGTCCCCATAATGCGAAGGTCAGGCCTTTAACATCACTATTGAAGTGATCCATAATCTTAGTAACCAAAACGCGCTGCTGCTGGTCATTGATCGACATTGCCGCAGCTAGTAGCTTGAAGTCATAATCCTGCTCCTCGGACATCCGCTTAAGCGCCCTAACGTCTTTAGGGAAGCAGCTACCACCACAGCCAATGCCGGGGTATAGGAACTTATGTCCAATCCTGCTGTCAGCACCAATTGCTTGTCGAATCATATCGACATCAGCATCCATTCGCTCGCAGAGCTGGGCTATTTCATTCATGAAGCTGATCTTGGTCACCAGGAAAGTATTAGCCGCATACTTAGTAAGCTCGGCTGTTCGAGGATCGGTTACATAAATCGGTCGTTCATCAGTCACAAAAGAAGCATATAATTCTCGCATAACGTCCTCAGCTTGCTTGCTGGTGACGCCTACCACTACGCGTTCAGGCTTCATGAAGTCCTCGACGGCATGACCTTCGCGCAGGAATTCGGGATTTGATACGACCTCGAACTCGCTCGAAGCGTTTTCGGCTATGGCTGCCTCTACCGCCTCGGCCGTGCCAACTGGCACAGTGCTCTTGTCGATTACAACGCAGTAATCCTTAGGCAGACAAGTGCCCAATTGCTTAGCGACGGCAAGGACGGCTGACAAATCCGCTGAGCCGTCTTCCATTGGTGGAGTTGGTAGAGCCAGGAAGATGGCCTTCGCGTCAGAAATGCCCCCTGCCAGATCTGTCGTAAACGACAATCGATCTGCCTTGATATTGCGAGTCATCATTTCTTCGAGGCCAGGTTCGTAGATTGGTGATTTGCCACTCTTGAGTTCAGCGACTTTGGCCTCGTTGTTGTCGACACAGACAACTCGGTGCCCGCTTTCGGCTAAGCAACAACCAGTTACTAGGCCAACATACCCTGTTCCGACAATAGTCACGTTCATGACTTTGTATTATACATGTTCTTACTGAAGAGCCGATGTTAAGCGTGCGATATTGTCGAATAATTGTTGGCGCTTGGGTCGCTGACGCCACTGCTCAAGTGTGACTTGCTTAGAATTCTTGATGTATTTGGCTTCGATTTTGTTGAGGTTTCTGACTACTTTTGCATCGTAAGATATAAGAGTAACTTCGAGATTGAGAATGAACGAACGAATGTCCAGATTACTTGAGCCAATCGTAGCGACCTCACCGTCAATAGTCATGAACTTGGAGTGTAGTAGGACGGGTGAGTTGTACCAGTATATTTTGACACCGACTTTGAGTAACGATTCATAGAATGATCTCTGAGCATGTCCTACTAGCTTCTGATCCATGACTTCTGAGTTAATCATTATGACTTCTACGCCACGAATGGCTGCGCTGGTTATGGCAGTAGTTAGGGCATCATCGGGAACGAAATAGGGATTGGTTATAATGATCTTCTTTTGAGCCCGGTGGATAAGAGCCGTGAATAACTTAAGATTATTCTCATTCTCATAACCAGGACCACTCGGAAGGACCTGCGCCAATGAATCACCATAACTTTTGATATTCGATGACAAAACCCCCATTGTGCGGTAATCCAGTAGCTCACCAGTTTCTGAGTACCAGTCCGTCACAAACACAGCCGCCAGTTGTAAGACTATTGGACCTTGCATGCGGACAACCATTTCGTCGTAGTATATTTCATCTTTGCGATGATAATCGCGCTGTACCAGATTGAGAGAACCCGTATAACCGGTATGTCCATCGATGACAACTAACTTGCGGTGATTGCGCAGATCAGGACGTACATAGCCACGAGTTGGTAGCTTGAAGGGCAGCATAGCCTGCACGATCACCCCGTCCGACTCTAGGCGTTTGATCATTTCTTTCCATCTTGGGTAGCGGTGAGTAGCGAATGAATCGTACATTACACGTGCGATCACTCCTCTCTTAACAGCGCTCGCCAAGGCGTCAAAGATCGGTAAAGTAATGTCGTCTATAGCAATAATGAAGTATTCCAAGTGCACATAGTGCTCTGCATTATCAATATCGTTTACGATTTGATCTATAACATTGTTGTATTCGGGGATCAGTTCAACATGGTTGCCTTCAAAGACCGGTAAATGACTAAGCGCCGTGCTTAGCTTGGCCAGAGATTCGTACTTTTGTGGCACCTCAGCTTCAAGCAAGCCGCTACTGTCGCGATGCTTCTTCAAGTCTTTGATGGCTGAATCGATCAGGCCGTTAAGTGTCTTCTGGGCATCTCGTCTTGCCTTAGGTAGCTTCGGGTTACCGAGTATTAGATACAAAATAATACCAAAGATAGGGAAGAAGAAGATCAACAACAACCATGCCGTTCCAGCTGTTGGCTTGCGGTTACGCGGCACCACGAACAGTGCCATTACTATAATTAACCAGTTGAGCGCTAGCCAGATAACACCGACCGAACTAATAAGACCCATGGTTAAACTTTATCAGACGACTTGAGCGAAGTCATTTATTACTTTGTCAGCTAGCCCCGCTATTTTGGGTCGGTTGACTGTCTCTGTGAATGCCCAGAACTCATTGACTGCGTCATGCTCCCTAGTTTCATAATCGGTGTAACCATCACCGATCATGATTATTGGCTCGTCGAATCCAAGACTTTTGATCTGTGCGACTTTGCCCTGACGCTGACTAAGTAAGTTGCTCTCGTCGAACCCGGTAATCTCACCAGACTCATCGTAAGTGAAGCGATTAGCAAAGATATGATCTTCCCTTAGGCCAAGTTCTGTAGCAATCGGCAATATGTAATCTTCGAAGCCGCCAGAAACAATGTATATATGTTCAGCATTCTCCTGGAACCAATCAATATGGGCTAAAGCCGAGGGGCTTATATTGGTCTTGAACAGTTCAACGGCTTGCTTAACATGTTCACGATCGGGACTAAACAGAGATAATCTTAGCCTTAGTGACTCATCAAACCCAATTTCGCCTAACATTCCTTTTTGGGTAATGTCTTCTAGCTTTGCCATGACTTCTGCTGCATCGCCTCTCTGCGCAAGCGCTATTCGTGCCAGCTCATCAAGAGACTCCATGGTAATAAGCGTACTGTCGAAATCAATAATGTATGTTTGTGTCATTGTTTGTGTCTTTGCCCCGAAACTTACCCTACCTCTCGGCGGTATAATAAACTCTATTAATATTTATTATACCCTGCCGGAGGGCTTACTAAGAACTGCGTTCGTATAGGGCTAAACGTTTGCTCTACAAAATCGTTTATGGTAAAGTATAAAAATGATAAATTTCATGCCGAATATCGATTCTGATAAGACAAAGCTCTTGCCCTAGTTGGTCAGAGCTTCCAAGCATGTAAAAACAAACTACAGCAGCTCCGACCACGGAGCTGTTTTATTTCCGCAAAAACATCTCATTTAGGGCAGTTAGGACGACTAACTTACTAATTTGAGAGGAAATAATATGAACGCAAACAGTCACGAAATTGAAAGAGTGGCAAAAGGTGGCGGCACTACAATGGCTAACCCATTACTTTTTGCCGAACAATTAGCTAGTCCCGGTAATCAAGCCGAAATAGTAGTGGTCTCCGCTCCTGGCATAAATGAGACATTAGGGCATGACACTAAGTTAACTGACCTGTTGGACAGCTACAGTCAGAGGCTTTACCCGACTCGGCAAGGTGGCTTGTCGATTCAGTCGCATATGGCTGACATTGCCAAGGTACTTGATCCAGTAGGCGCTGACGATACGATTCAGCGTGTTGTTGAGAATGTGCCAAAAGATTTGGAATATTGGCGACAGAACGGGGCGCCGATTATGGCCTTGGGCGAGAAGTGGAGTGCTCAGATTTTTGCCGCTCACACAGACAGAGAGTTTGTAGATGCCAGTCATGTCATACGGTTCAATCGTAATGGCGAAGTTGACCATGGCGCAACTTATGTATCTATCCGAAGAGAGCTGAGTGACGGTTTTGAGTACGTTGTGCCAGGATTTTACGGCGCAGATAGTCAAGGCAGAATCCATTTGCTGGGACGGGGTGGTTCAGACATAACTGGTGCTCTGATCGCAACATCGCTTAGTGCCGGTAGCTATCACAATTGGTCTGATGTATCGGGCTTCATGACGGCTAACCCAGCACTGGTTGAGCACGCGCAGCTGTTACCTGAAATAACTCAGCGTGAAGCTAGAGAAATGTACATGGGTTGCGAGCTGTTACATCGTGACGTTCTCCGTTACGTCGGTGCTACGGGTATACCGATACATATGCGCAACACCTTTGATGTGCCTACAGCCCAAGGCACTATAGTGACCCGCGAGCGAGATTGGCGAGCCAGTCCGATTGTAGGCGTCGTGGGCAAGTCTGATTTGGTCGAACTGGCTTTACACGATTTCGGCATGAACGAACAAGTCGGTGGCACAACTGATGTTTTTCAGCTGTTAAGTGAGAACGGAATTCCTTACGAACATGCCGCTACATCTACTGACGATTTGTCGATAATATTCGAAGAAAAGTATGCCAAGAATCTGCCCTACAAAATGCACGGTCTAGAGCAAATGTCCAGAAAGGCGGTAGTGCGTCCAATCGGTGCTGTACGAATTGTTGGCGAAGGCCTAGCTAATTCGGGTAATACTAGGAGCCGATTACTTGGACGCGTGGCTACTGCGTTCAGTGACAGTGACATAGAGGTTTTCGGTATGACCGATGCCCCTAATTGTGCATCGTTAACATTCTTTGTGAATCCTGACCAAGCTAACGTCAATGATGCGGTAAATGTTGCTCATCAGGCCGTGTTCGAAGGATAGCTATAATGGTACGCCCGGACGGATTCGAACCGCCGACCCTCTGTTCCGAAGACAGATGCTCTAATCCACTGAGCTACGGGCGCTAGATAACGTATACTATTTTAACAGAGAAGTAGAGGAGTCCGTAACTTGACCATCAATAGTATCGAAGAAGCCAACGCCGCCTTATTGCCTTATGTGCCATTAGTGGCACAACTGACAGGCAAGGATACGACGCTAGAACGCATCAAGCCTTTAATGGAACTATTAGGCAATCCGCAGGATCAAATAAAGGTGATCCACATTGCAGGCACAAGCGGCAAAACCTCAACAGCCTACTACATGTCTGCAATGTTGACTGCGGCAGGACAGAAAACTGGACTGACCATATCGCCGCATGTTGACAGTGTGAGCGAACGCGTTCAAATTAACGGGCTAGCCTTGGATGACATAACGTTTTGCAATGAACTCAGTGAATTCCTAGATATTATTCAGGCTGCTGAGCAGCAGCCCTCTTACTTCGAGTTACTATACGCATTTGCCATCTGGGTGTTTGCCAAATACGAAGTTGATTACGCGGTTGTTGAGACTGGTGTAGGCGGATTGTATGACGCTACCAACGTTGTTACGCGAGCTGATAAGATTTGCGTGATAACCGATATTGGCTTCGACCATACTCATTTATTGGGTAAGAACTTAACTGATATTGCGACCCAAAAGGCTGGAATAATCCATGACAGGAATGCAGTATTCACTTACCGTCAGGCCGATGAAATACTGGACGTAATCAAGCAATCTGCCAGTGACCACAAAGCACAACTTCAGGTAGTCGATGAGCCCGACGACATCGAACATCTTGCCAGCATGCCAGACTATCAGCTCCACAACTGGATACTGGCTAAGCATGTTTTTGACTACGTGGCTACCCAAGACTCACTTCAACCCTTAACAAGTGAAGTATTAGCAAAAACACAAGAATTACAGATACCAGCCCGAATGGACATTAGACTACTAAACGGTAAAACTATCGTAATGGACGGTGCTCACAACGTCCAAAAAATGACCGCCTTCATCAATAGCTTCAAGCACTTGTATCCGAACACTAGGCCAGCGATAATGATCGCTCTCAAGGATGATAAGGAGTATGAAGCACTGACGCCAATACTTACAGCACTGACTGACACAATCATTACGACCACCTTTAACACCTCGCAAGACTTGCCAATTGTGTCTATGGATTCAGCAGTTTTAGCTCGTGCCTTTAGCGACAAGGGCGCTACAAATGTTCAGAGTATTCCTGACCAAGACCAGGCAGTGGAGACACTATTATCATCACCGAGCGAAGTCTGCATAATTACTGGATCGTTCTACTTGCTCAGCCAAGTTAGGGGCAAGGAGCAGCTCAAGTGATTCGCTTAATAGTCGCCCTAGACAATAAGCTTGGACTTGCTAAGGATGGCGGTCAACCATGGAAGATTCCCGAAGATGAGCAGTATTTCACAGATCAGACCAAGCTGTATGGTGGCAATGTCCTATCCGGCAGCACAACCTTCAAAACCTACAGACAACCACTTGTTGATAGGCGCAACTTCGTCCTGACTCATAGCCAAGTGATAATTGAAGGTGTGACATTGATACATGATCTAGACAAGTTTCTAGATGACCTGCAAGGCAAGGATCTTTGGGTGGCTGGTGGTGCGGATGTCTTCAAGCAGGTTATTGATGCCGGCAAAGCCGATGAGCTATATATAACGCACATTGACGCCGACCTTAATTGTGACCAATTCTTCCCGACTTTCGCAGACAAGTTCACTAAGGTTGAAGAATCAGAACCGCGCAGCCAGAACGGCTACAACTTCACCTACGCAAAGTACAGCAGAAGCAAGCCGTAGTTGCAATCCTTGACAAAAGTAGTATAATAATCCAAATTATGGCTGGATCAGAACAAAACCAATCGCCCTTGTGGCATAACTATCATATGGGAGCTGCCGATCCCGACCCTGGAGGAGGCATCCTCTACGCATTGAGGTACACTCAGGATCACCTAGATACCCAAAGAGACTTGGTTATAAATGTCTTAACGGATGCTGGCTCAACAATTCAAGTTCTTGATGAAAGACTCGTTCATGTAGATTTATCTGCTGCTCCCGAAGAAGATCACCCAAAACTTTTTGTCATGCTGGAAGAGCTAGGGGTTCTTAATAAAGCCTTAGAGCACAAACAAGTCGGCATCGAGCAGGGCACAGTAGAAGAACTTGCTCATAACATTCTGGATGATGTTGAGGTTGCCCTAGATAGAGCAGACGAAGACACTATAAAACTTCAAGCTATGTATGTCTTACAAATCGTACAAGAACTAACAACCGCTCATGAACAGAATCAGGTTCTATCTGTACGAGACAGAGAAGCCGTCGCCAGCCTATTTGTAGGTTTGTTTGATACGGGCCTCAAGATGCTAGCAAGAGAAAACATACTCAACGGATCAGCTTCAAGTCCTGAGCTTAATTAGCGTCTAGCTGTAGTTTCAGCACAGGTCTCAATAATCTTTTTCAGCAGTGGATATGGTATTGAGTTGTTAAAGTTAGTATGTATCAGATCACAGCTGTTCCACAAAAAATGTGTTAATGTGCGCCCATGGTTATTAATAATTATTAGGAGAATGGATGTACAGCTATCTATTAATGCAATTTATTGGGACATTGTTCATTGCTATCGGCATATTATTTCTAGCAACGAAGGCAGGTTTATGGCGATGGCTCTATAGCAATGCTAAAAGGCTCAGAATAAACACGATTATTGGAGTAACTCTGCTGTGTCTTGGCTTGGTCTTCGTGGTATTTGGCGACCAAAAATACAAAGTACACTTCGCTATGCCCGCTAACCTGCATTCTCAAGCCCCAGACCATAACCCTCCTAGCCTACCGGTGTTAAATGCTCTTGATTTTGTAATGAATTCTCGAAAATTTGAACGTGTGAATAATATTGCAGCCAATCCGAACAGTGTGCCTGCTCTAATTACTCGACAAACAAGCACGACTGTTAAGTACACCATAACCACCAAAGAGGTGATTAGCGAAGTTGCTCCTGGTATTTACAATAACTTTTGGACATATAATGGTCAGGTTCCGGGTCCTATGTTCAGGGTAAGGGAAGGCGATACCGTAGACATGACTCTCAGGAATGATAAGTCGAGCCTTCACGAACATAATATTGATTTACATTCCGTAACTGGTCCGGGCGGTGGCGCATCTGTCACCAAGGTCAAGCCTGGAGAGAGTAAGTCATTTACTTGGAAGGCCCTGCAGCCTGGCTTGTACATATATCACTGCGCGACATCTAATGTCAGTGTTCATAATTCGCATGGACAGTACGGCATGATTCTTGTGCAGCCCAAGGATGGATTGCCAAAAGTAGACAAGGAATTTTATGTTGTTCAGGGTGAGCTTTACACACAAGGTGGTATTGGCAAAAGAGGTCTAGTGCTCTTTGATCCACAGGCATTGCTTGACGGTAATCCAACATATGTTACCTTTAATGGTAAAATTGCAGGTGCTTCTCCCATGCAAGTCAAAAAAGGTGAGACAGTCCGCATCTATGTAGGAAACGGTGGCGTGAACTTGATATCGTCCTTCCACGTAATAGGCGAGATCTTCGATACGGTGTACCCAGAAGCTGCTATCGGCCAAGGCTCCGCTATTTTCAAAAACGTTCAGACTACTGTAGTTTTGCCAGGTGGAGCTACGATTGTAGAGTTTAAGGCCGACGTCCCCGGTAAATACTTATTGGTTGATCATGCCTTGGCGCGTATGAATAAAGGCGCTTGGGCGACACTAGAAGTAAAGGGTACTCCCAGCCCAGACATCTTCAAGAAAAACGCTCCTGTGACCAATCAAAAGATGGACGACGACATGAACAATACGATGTATCACTAGGTCGCTTCATCCCAAAGCACAGGTTAAGTAACGTCAACTAATAACAAAACACCCACGGCGAGGTGAGTGTTTTGTTTTGGAGGGCCAGGAGGGACTCGAACCCTCGACACCCTGCTTAAGAGGCAGGTGCTCTAACCAGCTGAGCTACTGGCCCTAGGGCAGGCAAAAGCCTGCGACTCTCAAGAACTTTAGCAAATTACCTCTGTTTTGACAAGTGCCTAGACGGCTGGAGCTGCAGGCGTCGCCGCTTCGGGAGCTGCGGCAACTTTGGGCTGGCCCTTGCCGAGTAATTCGTAAACTACAGCAAACACGCCAGAGTACATTATCAAGAAGTAGATAGCAAAAGGTATGCCAATAATTGATACGGCGATCAAGCCCATGGCTAGCGCAGCGCCGAAGATGCCTAAGATTCTTAAGGTATAACCATGCGTGGTATTCCAGCTGGCCTTGAATGACTCAATGACGCCCATATCTTGATCTATCAAGAAATACATAGCCAAGACTAGACGTGGCGCGATAATGAAGAAAGGTATCAGCAACGGAATAAGGCTAAGAATTATCGTAACAGTCAATAATATTAACAGCCCAATCATCTTCATCCAGAACGATAGACTCTTGCTCAGTATGTCACCAAACGAAACCTTTTGCCGTCGCACGCTAGCGACAAATACCAGAGTGTATCCGACACTTGCCAGGGCGCTTACTAGATAGCCTATTGCATCACCCGCATCTTTCAACAGAGTGCGCAGGATAGCGTTCACTACTACTTCTGCCAGCCAAATACTGACTACGACCCAGAAGTTGAACCTAACCGCATCGCGGGAGTACTTGTATAGACCAAAGGCTCCAGGCCAGCTTGTCGGAACACTTGCTAATGCTTCTTTTGGTGGTGCACTGTTTGTCTCTGGGTTGCTAGCTGGTGTAGCTGGTTGTTCGTCCATAGCGTTTCTCCCTCGATTTCTTAAAAGTATCCTTAAGCTAATAATATTCACATTCATCATCGAATGCAAACCGAAACTATCTGTTACAATTGAAGTAATGAAAATGCTCAATGGCAGAGAATTAGCCGTTTATATTAAGGAACGGCAGGCGCAGCAAGTGCGCGGGCTTCGGCAGGCACATGGCATTGAGCCTAAGCTAGCTATTGTCGTCACCATCGAAAACCCAGTTACCGACACGTATATTCGTCTTAAGAAGCGCTACGGCGAAGACATCCAAGTTGATGTAGACATCCATCGCGTCAAACAATCGGAAGTAAAAGAATTGCTTAACAAGTTAAGTAATGACCAAACAGTCCATGCCATAATTGTCCAACTGCCACTGGAAGATATATCCGAAACCGAAGAAATAGTGAATCTAGTAGCTTCGCAGAAAGACGTCGACGGTCTTGGTGCAGATCCTAAGTTCGAGCCAGCCACACCCTTGGCCATACTTTGGTTACTAGCTGGCTATAACATTGAATTAAAAGGTAAGAATATACTATTGGTTGGACGTGGAAAGTTGGTCGGTGCACCGCTTGAGAGGATGTTGATCGCTCAAGGTTTAGAACCAAAAGTAGCTGACAAGCAGACCAAGGACCTAAAGGCTGAAACCCTAGAAGCTGACATTATCATCACTGCTACTGGCGTACATGGTCTTCTCAAGTCTGACATGATCAAGCAGAAGGCAGTAGTTGTTGACGCCGGAGTTGCTAGTGAAGGCGGCAAGACCGTCGGTGATGCCGACCCAGAACTGTATGAACGCGATGACCTGACGATTACTCCGCTTAAGGGCGGTGTTGGCCCCCTGACTGTTTGCGCCCTGTTTGAGAATGTCATTCGTGCGGCTCAGCGCATTGCTGGTCAAACAGAGTAGTCATGCTAACCTTGGGACTTGTCAGCGGCTTGCTCAATCTGACAGGCACACTTACTTATGTCTTCGAGATTCTTAATAAAAGATCCCGACCTGAAAGGGCTACATGGTTTATTTGGTCTCTTCTAGGCATTATAGCCTTTATGAGTCAGAAATCTTTAGGCGCTCATAACTCATTGTGGTTCACGGGTTTGCAAACCGTAGGTGTTTTGCTAGTATTCTTGCTGTCGATTAAGTACGGAGTCGGTGGCTTATCCAGGAGCGATTTACTTTTGATTGCCCTGGCTGCTTTGGGAATTGGACTATGGTTAATAACGGACAACGCACTACTGTCTCTAATCATGGTAGTAGCAATTCGCTCGATAGGCGTAGTAGCAACTATAATAAAGACTTATCGTAGCCCAGTTTCGGAAGCAGCCTTGCCTTGGTTAATATATGCGAGCAGCGCAATCGTAGCCCTAATATCCGTTGGCGAACTTAACTTTAGTCTTCTGCTATATCCTAGCTATGTTCTGATTGCTGATTCGTCAGTTTTGATCGCAAAATATCATAAGTCTCTGATGGCAGAGCTTGAGCAGACCAAGATCTGAAGTCATAGTCGGCAGATAGATCAAACTTGTAATGTGATAGTTCAGGGTAGATCTCTTGTGCCAAGCGCATAGCAGCCCTTGATTCTTTGACTTCGCCGACACAGTCCAGAGGCTTGTCGCCTTGAAGGCCAAGCAGTTGTTTATATGTTTTTTGTAGCGAAGCATCTAACAATAAATTCTTGCCGCCCCAAAGACTTTCTAGCTGGTTGCGTTCAATAAAAGGCGTCAATATCAAGAATACAAAAGCACATTTGGCACATTCACCACACCAAAACAGATGATTCTCATTATGCCGAAAGGCTCGGTTGCATGAGCTGAAAACATCTTTATATTTTGTAAATCCAATTTGTGCGAAAAGCTCGGCAATGTGCAATTCACTTAGGGGTCGTAAAAATGAATAGTAACGCAGTCCATCGCCAAATAATTGACTGATTATGGCTTGGAAGTCTTGTTCGTATTCCAATGACTTAGAATACTGATGATTGATGTCGACACCTCGATAATTAAGCGTGGGCTCACTGGCTGAACTCTCGTTGGAGACAACATTGTCCTTGTAGCCTGTCAGTATAGAAACCACAGCACCAACACATGCAAAAATTGCTGATATTGGCACGTGTCCGTTGAGTGCGCCTTGTTCGTTAAGACTCTTCAGCTGCTTGTCCCATTCACGCTCAACTGAGAAGTGGGGCAGGCCAACTTTCTCAACCAGAGGCTCTAGTTGCGAATGATGATTTAGGCTCCACGTTGCTACTTTTGTCTGATCACGCAAAAGCTCAACAGACAACAGAGAATCCTTGCCGCCCCCCAGACCTATCAGTTGTCCTGTTTGTTCGACTAGTTTGACAGGTTCAAGCTGGTCGGTATTGGGTGGGAAGGTTATGGGGGTTTCAGGATCGAGTCGATTCACATAAAAGAATTCGCCTAGACCTCTTTGATAGGTTTTGGACAGAAAAGCAGCTAATGATTCATCTATATCCCCCGCTTGGACGACTATCTCTGGCGCCAAATACAGCTTGTAATAAGACACGCCAGCCATGAAGAATAATAGTTGAAGTGCACGGTCGAGTGCTGCTTCATCATAATCGGTAAACTCAAAATCAAACTTGAAATACTCACAAAATTCCAATGAGTCATCATAGCCGTAGTAAAGCCTAAGCTCGCCACTATTGGCCTCGAACTCGTATCGCTTAAAAACAAATTGTGTATGCTGGCTCATAGGTTATTAACGGCTTCCTTGAACTGTAATCCGCGATCCTCGAAGTTCTTGAACATATCAAAACTCGCAAAGCCCGGCGATAGTACTACTGAGTCACCGGTCTCGGCTAAAGTCACCGCCTCGCCGATAATTTCTGACATACTCTGTGACTCAGACACAGAGTAGTTAGTAAAGCCAGCCTCTTCAAGTGCAGCAGCAACTCTTTTCGCACAGTCACCAATTAAGAGTAGCTTACGAAACTCTGACTCGTGGGACTTAGCAAAAACACCAAAGTAATCAATATTGAGCATCCGATCGAAGCCGCCCAGTATCATCACCTTCTTACCTTTTATGGCCTCAACAGCAGCCTCGGTGGCGTGCAAACTACTGGCAAATGAATCATTGAAGAAGCTTAGACCATGAAGTTCTCGGACGAACTCTAGGCGATGCGGCAGGCCTGTAAAACTAGTTAGGACTGAGCGCAGCGCATCTGGGTTTTTCTCAATTTGCCAGCAAATAGTTACGGCCGCACAAGCGTTCTGCCAGTTATGTTGCCCTAGTAGCTTAAGCTCATCTGTTCGACAGATGACTTGACCACTGATGCTAATACGCCCGTTGTCAATAGTCGCGCCATCTGGGGCGTAATAGGCGAGTTTTTGGCCTTTCCCAGCAGAGGCTATACGCTTGGAGTTAGCATTCTCGCCGAAGTAAATGGCTAGGTCATCAGACGCCTGATACCTGAAGAGATTCGTCTTAGCTTCGATATATTCTTCGAGATCAAGGTGCCAATTAAGGTGTTCTGGCACGACCATTACGCACACTGCAATGTGTGGCGAACTCTTAATGTCTATTAGCTGGAAGCTAGAAAGTTCGAGCACGACCCAGGACTCGGGGGTTAGCTTGTCAAGCAAAGATAATACTGGTACGCCTATATTGCCGCCTAGCTCAACTTGCTTGCCTGCTGCTTGCAGCATCATAGTCGTTAGGGTGCTGGTAGTGCCTTTGCCCTTGGTGCCGGTGATGCCGATGACGTTCTTAGTCGGGCAAATCTTGAGGAATTCATTGAGTTGAGTGGTTATCTTGTCGGCTACATCAGGGTTAGCGTCGAGAATTAAGCTTGGCTTCAGCCCCGCCGTCCTGACCAGAAGGTCAAATCGGTCTAGGTCATCTAGATAATTAGCGCCAAGTACGCTGTTAGCGCCGTTGGGTACTTCGACTTCGGTGTTCTGGTCGCAGATGGTGAGCTCATGCCCTTGAGACGCGAAGTAATCATAAGAAGACCGTCCCTCTGTGTTATAGCCCAAGATAGCGATTTTCATACGACTATTATGACACGCTTGGGCGTATTAACTGGCGAGTTGCTTCCTGACAGTGTCGGCGACTTGGCGAGGCGTCATGTCGGCCTTGAGGATAACGCCACTGACATCAAGTTCCTTAAGGCCTGGCGGAATCTCCTGCTCGCCCATATTGGTCAGAATAATAACTTTTATCTTCTTGCCCCAGGGTTCCTTACGGAGCTGTATAAGCATTTCTTCGCCCGTCATCTCGGGCATCATCAGGTCTAGCAGGATGATGTCGGGCTTCATGCTCTTGATGAGCTCTAGTCCCAGGCGGCCGTTGCCAGCTGTTTCGACATCGAAGTCTTCGGCCTCGAACTTGAACCGATACATCTGGCTTATTGTCTGGTCGTCTTCGATGATTGCAATTTTTGGCATAATTCTTAAGCTATATTATACACTTTGGTCGAGGTTCTAGCGACGGCTCTTGCGCTCGAGCTTTAGATTAGATAATTTTTGGCTCAGTCTGTTGGCTCGCCAGCTTGTCGATTCGAAGACCGCCACGACTAGGGCACAGACTGGCTGGTCTTGACACTTGATGCCAACGACTTTCATGTGTTGCTCGCCGAACTTCATCTTACGGTTACGACAAAGAGCGTCCAGGCTATGCTTAATATCGTCGCGCACCTCGTTCTCGCTGTTGCCTTCGTGTTCAACTAGTAGACCTTGCTTAGTCTCGGGGTCTTGGATCCAGCCAATGCCCGCCCATGCTTCTTGATTGGGTCTTGACGTTCGCTTCTGAGCCATCACTACGTACAGTCGGTCGCCCCAGTTACCATCAATTGGTTTGGGCTTGGAACGGACAATAACTTTGGCATCGGGCGGTAGCACAGAGCTGAGATAGATAAGATTGAAGTTGGCTACACCGGCCTTAACTAGAGCCTGGTCAAATGCGGCAAGCTCGGTCGGCCCGAGGCCTTTCCCTATAGTTACTTGAATGTTCATTTTTGGTTTCCTTATTTAGCCCATCATAGCATAAACTTTTCAGATTCAAGACCGAACCAACGCCTCTGTTAGGCGACTGTGATGGTGTACTTCTTGAGAAAGTGTACAGGCAGTGAAGATTGCTTGGACTTGCGGAGTCCCTCAATGCCTAGATCTTGCTCGTTATTCATATGTTCTACGCCTAGGCCTTTAAGGTGTTTGGCCAGATGATGTTGGAGGTATTCATTGGAGCCCTTAAGGCTGATATCGGCCTTGCCGAAGTGCAGCATTGCAGAATCCCCATTGATAATCTCGAACAGCGTGAAGGCCACCAACTTGTCATCAACATAGATGCCATAACCAAGTACGTCCAGATCACTGGCGTAGTCTAAGCAGCGGTTAATGGCTGTGAACTCCCGAACAGTGTCGCTATCATCACGACCACGAGCTAGTTTCCACTCAGCCATCAATTGCCTAATCTCCTGAGTCGTTGACTCTAAGCCCAGATCTAGTTCCTTAGACATGGATTTGTCACCGTACTCAGTTAGGAAACGATTGTGCTTGGTGCGCTTCTTAGGATGAAGTTTGGCCAAATCCGACATATTAACAGCAGATAAGATGTAATCGTGATTGTCACGGTCTTCCTCGATGATGTAGCTCATGCGGTCTTCATCTGACAATGAATCAATCACGGCCTCACCGACTAACTTAAGTTCGGGTTTGAGGCCATGTTGCCGACAGTAGTCAAATAGCGTGTCTATAGTATCGACAACGTCATTAGTGCCGAGCAGCGATAAGAAGCTTTCGCCACTACTGTAATCACCGAACCGCACTACCATATTCTCGTTAAGGGTAGTGAGTTCCAGGCTGTCGTCGATATCCCAGGTGAACATACTGACGAAGTTGAAGTCAGAATAGGGGGGTAAATTATCGGCTATAGCACGTAGGCTTTGCTTGTGACTGACATCGATTTGAACAAAGTCGGGGAAGACTGGTAAATGATTCATTAGTGACAGTTGTAGCATACCGAAGTGTTTGATACAATTCAGCTAATGCTTAGTGCCAAGAAAACCAAGACAATCTACTTAGTGTTATCGGGCTTATATGTATTTTTCACGATTTGGTGGATTGGCATGTCCATTTCTCACAGTTTCCGAGACAGTAGTTATGTCTTATTGAGCGAAGTTTACGGAGTGATTGCTTTGATAGGCGGTATTAACGGCATATTTATTGCTAGGGGTCTCGGCTTCTTCAAGAGTTACTTCGGCAAAGCCATTCTTCTACTCTCGATTGGTCTGTTATTCCAAGAGTTTGGTCAGCTGGCGTACAGCTACCTGAACTCCATTAAGCATGTTGAACTGCCTTATCCTGCCGTGCCTGATATTGGGTACTTTGGCTCGATTCCGCTCTACATTGCAGGTGCTTACTATCTGATGACAGGTCTAGGTGTCAAAGCCATAATCAAGAAAGCGCCTCTTAAGTTGGCGTTAAGTGTTCTGATCTCGGTTGCTATAGTCGGTGTCTCCTACTGGCTGTTCCTGAAGGGGTATGACACTTCTGGTAAGACCAAGGCAGCTATCTTCTTCGACTTCGCCTATCCGCTCGGGCAATCGATCTATGTTTCGATGGCCATAACTATCTTATTGTCTGTAACTGGTCTACTCGGTGGTCTTATGAAGAAGCCAATCATGTTGCTGCTCGGTGCCTTCCTGCTACAATACGCCGCCGACTGGAACTTCTTGTATCAGACTATTCACGGAACGTGGGGTCCAGCTGGTTACGGTGACTTCATATATATGTCCGCGTACTTCCTAATGGGTCTGAGCATCATATTAATAGCTTCACCTATTAGAAAACTTAGAGAGGGTAATCTAGCTCCTACACCCGTAGACCAAGTAGACGGGGAAGAGTCATGAGCGACACCGTATTCTCGCAAATGGTTGAGAAAATCATTGCCCAACAAGAAGTTATCATTGGCCCTGTCGCAGTAGAACAAGCACAGCAAGTCAAAAGTCTTAAGATAGACTGGGCCGACCGAAAGATTGAGATAGTTGGTGAGCCCCAAGATGCGCTAGATGATTTGGTGGCGCAATATAAGGTGCTTTTTGGGCAGATTGCCGTCGAAACCTGTAAAGAAGCAGTCTCTAAGTTGGTTTTGGGACTGCCCGCCAGTCAGCAGCCCAAATCTCTTCAATAGGCCAAGTTAGGCTAGGAGCTCAGCGGTGGAAGAAGTAGTTAAGAAACTGATCAAAAGCCCGAAGCTTGCTCGCAAGCAGAAGCTGCAGAGCATGCTGGACCGTGTCTCGCAGGAAATGTATCTCCGTAATAAGGAGTTGGCCGACACTAATAAGACACTGACACTACTAGGAACGATCGATGCCTTGGTGCTAGAGTCACAGGCTAATCTTAGGACTGTCTGCATGCATGTAGCAGAGGCAATTACGCAAGTCACGGACTTCTCTTTCGTTGGTCTTATGACGAGGTCAACCAACAGCAAGCGGGATTTGTTATTAAATGGTTGGAGCACAACTAGCGGTGTTGGCAATGAGTCGATGGCCGATCTCGGTTTCAGCAAGCCAGTGCGCCTTAGCCTTGGCAGCCCGCTGTTTAGCGAGCCTGAAGGGTTTAAGCTCATAGACTTCGAGACGACATCCAATCAGGAAGTGGCTGCTGCCCTGAATTTGCCAACAGAGGACATTAAGCGTTTCAAGCATCGTTTACCGCTCAAATCACTGTACATAGCCAAGCTCACTGCACGTCAGAGGATCGTTGGCTTGCTAATCATTGGCTATAACTACCCTGTTAAGACTATGACTCCTGCTGACACGCTGTTAGTAGAACGCCTTAGCGAAGGTCTAGGCGTGGCTCTGGACAACAAACTGCTGTTCGAAGAGAACCAACATGTCCTGCGGCAGCTCAAGGAGTCAAATGCCAAGCTTAGAGCCCTGGATGAGGCAAAGGACGACTTCATCAGTATGGCCTCTCACCAGCTTCGTACGCCTCTCACCAGCGTAAAGGGCTATATCAGCATGATTAAGGAGGGTGATGCCGGTAAGGTAACCCCTTTGCAGAAGCAGATGCTCAATCAGGCTTTCTTCAGTTCGCAACGGATGGTCTATCTGATCGCTGATCTGTTAAATGTCTCCAGGCTGCGTACAGGCAAGTTCATTATAGAGGCCACACCTGTTAACTTGGCACAGGTTATTGACGAAGAAATCGGCCAATTAACAGAGATAGCCAGGATACACAAGCAAGCGCTGGTCTACGATGTTCCTAAGAAGTTCCCAGAACTAATGCTCGATGAGGTCAAAACTCGTCAAGTTATTATGAATATGATCGATAACGCCCTGCATTACACCCCCACCGGTGGCATAATCACCGTAAAACTCATCGAAAAACCACTAACAGTCGAAATGCGCGTCGAAGACAACGGCATTGGCGTACCCAAGAGCGAACAGCCACATCTATTCACTAAGTTCTACCGAGCAGGCAATGCCCGCAAAACCCGTCCTGATGGCACCGGCCTCGGCCTATTCATGGCCAAAAAGGTCATTATTGCCCAAGGCGGATCTGTTATATTCGAAACCCACGAGAACAAGGGTAGCACCTTCGGATTCGTATTCAGCAAGGCCAAACATGCCACACCACCCCTGTCAGACAAGCCTTCTAAGACTGCTTCCAAGAGCTGACAATACTCTTCAAACCGCTTAAGTTAAACTAACAGCACAATAATCTTGACATAACATGATACTTGTGATATATTGATGTCATAACACTTTTAATGATCTGTCAAGATCAGGGGTGTGGGAAGTTAAGTAGTTAAGCCGGGCAACCGACACTATAAGGAGATAAGAGATTATGGGCCAACATCTACAAGAGTTCTTGCAAGCAAATTCATTAGTACATGATCAGGGATTAGTTCTTGGTGAATCACGTGAAGAGCAGCCGATTATTAGCGACCAATTCGTACTTGGTGAGCAGTCAGTTGTTGATCAAGCTGGTATTGTTGCGGTTGAAGCCGAAGAAGCTCAAGCACACGACTTTAGTATTATAGACCGACTTGCGAACACTCGAGCTGGCCGTGCTGTTATGTCTGGAGTAATGGCTGGCACAGGCGCTGGTGTCGTAGCTCCTGCTGTGGCCACAGCTGCGCCTGCAGCAGAAGTTAGGGCAGCCACTTCCAGTTGGACTGTACTTGGTGGCGACCCACTTATAGCTGGCGGTGTACACAGCCGTAATGACTTCGTTCGTGCAGTAACCTCTCGTCGTGGTCACAAGGCCATGAAGCTTATGGGCTTCTCTAGCGCCGAGATCAAGGCTACAGATCTAGCTGCCCGACAAGGCAAAGAAAAGAATGGCAAGCTCGAGTACGGTGAGAAATTCAAGAAAATGAGTTACGGTGTTAACGGTATTAACGTTGATACAAACGTAAGGTTTAAGGATCCTCGCTACAAGAAGAACGGTGCTCCTTCATACGAGATGGATGTTCCTGTTAAGGGCGGCAAACATGGCAAGATCAAAGAAATTCTACACATTGAGATGCCTAAAGCCTGCGGTAACCTTTCCCTCGAGTACATTACTTACCCTAAGACTCCTAAGACTCCACCAAAGAAGCCAACACCTAAGCCACCTGTTGTTCCAGGTAAGCCCGAAGGTGTTTGTGAAGGCGACACTACCAACACTACCGTCGACAATAACGGTAACGTTATACAGACTGGTAACTGTAGTAACAACACAATTATTGAATGTAGTGCAGTTAACTCACCTGGTGCCAACGTAAACTGTGGCCCTACTGGCGAAACACCTGTTAAGTTCCCACCTAATGTAGAAGTTGACCAGCCTAACCACATCACAGCCAACAAGGTTATTGCCTTCTGTGAAAGAGAAAGTGACGTTGACGGCACTATTGTTGTCCGAAACTTCAAAGTAGAAAGTGGCGGCGGTACCTTCGTCAGTGACGTATACCCAGGTAACGACCCAGGCGAATTCTGTAAGGATTACCACGCTCCAAGTAGCACAACTGCGACCAGTGGCAATAACGTTGTCCTAAGTGTAGAAATTCGCGATAACGATAATCAACACGATAGCGATTCTACCAACCCATTCCCAGTAGTAGAAAACCCCGACACTAACCAGTAAATAGATTTTAGAAGGAATATACCCATGAAGAAATCAATCCAATCCAAGACCCTATCAATGGTTGCACTAGTTTTGGCCGCACCACTTATAGTTCTAGGCTCACACGCCAGCGCTATCGGTGAAGGTCAGATCGAAAGAGGCGACATTTACTACTCTAAGAACCTAACTACTGGTGGTAGCTTCGGCGACCCAACAGCAGCTGACAAGTGTCAGAGCCTTCAATACAAGGTTCGTATGCACAACCCAGGCGCTGATACAGTAACTAACGTTCGAATTAGCGTTAACCTACCTGCAGGTGCTTCTACTAGCAATGTATCTACAGCTACTATCACCGCTGACAACGCTTTCCCAGCAACCATCAGTGATACTGCAACTGTAAACATCTCATCTGCTCAGAAGATTAGCTACAAGAGTGGCTCAACCCAGCTACTTAACTCACAGAACGCAGTAATCGGTAGCTTGCCTGACGGCATCACTAGCGGCGGCGTAACTATTGGTTCCGTAGGTGTTTCTATCAACGAAGTACGTTACGTACAGTTCAAGGCTGATATCGATTGTCCTACTCCAGAGACTCCTGCTTACAGCTGTGACGCTTTCAACATTACTGCTGATATCAACCGTACAGTTAAGATCAGCACTTTCTCGACTACTGCTACTAACGGTGCAGTCTTCAAGAACGCTTCTGTTAACTGGGGCGACAACTCCATCGGCCTAACAGCTGCCAACATCGTTGGCCAGACTCACCAGTACAGTGCTGACGGTACTTACACAATTACTGCTACCGCTCACTTCACTGTGGATGGCAAAGACGTCTCTGCTGGTGGCCCTAACTGTGTCAAGCAGGTAACCTTCACAACTGGTCAACCACCTAAGGTAACACCTCCTGCTACTCCTCCAACCACCTTGGTTAACACCGGTGCTGGTAGCGTAGCTGCCATCTTCGCTGCTGCAACTGCAGCAGGCGCAGTAGCTTACCGAACTGTACTAGCCCGTCGTTTGACTCGCCAGTAAGTAACTTGTGGATAACCACTAGCGCAAATCCAATATTTGTGCTAAGGTAACTACAGTTACAAGAGCCCTCTGACTGACCGCTCTACAACACAAAAATCACGTCAAAATCCCCCGCAGGTGGAGTGGGGGATTTTAATTTCTCATCTGTTATGGTAAGCTATATCAGATAATTTGACCGCCTTATCGCAGGCATTATGGTCCCGTCGTCTAATGGTTAGGACACCAGGTTTTCATCCTGGCAATCGGAGTTCGATTCTCCGCGGGATCACCAATTATCCTAACAGGGAGGTTAAATGGCTGAGATTCAAGAACACTTTAGAAATTCATTTGATTATGTACGTGACAATATAGAGCAGATGAGTAGAGAAACGGGTATTGTAAAGGGTTTTTGGGAGGCTGCGCATGCTGTTGGCGGAACAGGTGTAGCTTTTCTTGCTCAGGCAGCCGCAATCGAATTACAAGACGGCCACGATCAATAACTTGATCAACTAGGCGACACCTTTTTAGCGTTTGGGGTGACTGGTGCAGTAGGGGGACTTGCATTAGTGGCAGCGACTGCGCAAGTGCGACGGGTAACTCAGCCAAAGTAATTACCTAAACTACATATTGGTCGTTGGTCGACTACCTATTTAGTCTGCCATAAACAATATTATTAGATATGGCTTATTTAGGGGTCACTTTCAATTATTACTTCGGTGATATATACTTAAAGCCAAAGCACTAACACTTTCAGGTGGGGAAATGGCTCAAACAATAAAAGCGCCAAGCGTGCCGCTGAAGCAGTTCAAACGAACTAAGATCGTTGCCACTGTCGGTCCATCGACAGATAGCTATGAATTGGTTCTTAGCATGATCAAGGCCGGGGCTAATGGTATTCGTCTTAACTTCAGTCATGGCACTAACGAAGAGCGAACAAGGCAGATTAAGTGGATTCGCAAGGCCAGCGCTGAGGCAGGTAAGCCCGTGGCCATTATTCAGGACTTACAAGGCCCTAAGATTCGCTTAGGGGACTTCGACGGCATAGTAAATGTTAAGAAGGGCAAGGGTCTAACCTTCGGCTACCAGACCGATTACGCAGTTACCGGGCACTTGCCGACGCAGTATGACTTAAGCAAGAAGGTTAAGCGTGGCGAACGCATCCACTTATACGATGGCAAGGTTCGCACAGTCGTAACTAGCGTCAGCAAGGGAGTAGTTCATGTAGAAGCCGAGAATGACGGTATTCTTATTAAGCGCAAAGGCATGAACTTGCCAGACACTAACTTCGAAGGTGACATTATTACTCCAAAGGACCGAGCTGACCTAGTCTACGGTTCGGCTCAGGACATTGACTATGTGGCGCTCAGTTTCGTCCAGACAGCTGATGATATCGAAAGGCTCAGGACTTTGCTCAGAAGCATGAACAGCACGGTAAAGATCATTGCCAAGATTGAGACCAAGGCAGCAGTCGATAATATAGAAGAAATAGTCCAAGCTAGCGATGTCGTGATGATTGCTCGCGGTGACCTGGCTGTAGAGACGGCATCCGAGAGCGTTCCGATCGTTCAGCGTCAAATAGTTGGTCTGGGCTTGCGCCACGCCACGCCAACCATCGTAGCCACCCAGATGTTAGCTAGTATGAGTGATTCACCCGAAGCTACTCGTGCCGAAGTGTCTGATGTAGCTACGGCCGTAATCGTCGGTGCCGATTGTGTAATGTTGAGTGACGAAACAGCTAGCGGACACTACCCAATCAACGCCATCAAGACAATGAAGCAGATAATTCTATACACAGAATCGCATATGCCGCTGACAGTCAGCTTCTTAGGTAATGATGAAGTTACTAGTCGGCAGACATCAATCAGTAAGGCAGTGATTAATCTTGCCGAGGATGTTAAGGCGCGGGCAATAGTCGTAGAGACCAAGTCAGGCGCTACGGCTGTACAGCTTGCGGCGCGCCGTACGTCGATACCGTTAATAGCGGTTGCCAGCGAAGAGCGGGTCGCGCAGCAACTAACCATAGTCTATGACGTCAAGAGTTACGTGCAACCCGTTTCGCATCACTCGGCAGTCAAGGTAACGGATTGGTTACAGAAGAACAAGCTGCTTAAGAAAGGTGATGTCGTGGTTACCGCGTCAGGCCGTCACCCAGGTGTAGTTGGTACCACTGACACAATCAAAGTCCGCGTGCTAGAATAATCGTATAAGGGGTGGAATGTTTAGTAAGCAGACAATTCGTGACATCGACCTAGACGGCAAAACAGTTCTTCTAAGAGCCGACTACAATGTGCCCGTCGCTGACGGCAAGATCACCGACGACTATCGCATCAAGCAATCACTGCCAACGGTCAAATATCTTCTCGAGCATAACGTTAAGTTAATAATTTGTTCGCACCTCGGTCGACCAACAGGCCCCAAAGATTCTGCCAACAGTCTTTTTCCCGTGGCCAAGCGCCTCCAACAACTAATCGACAAGCCAGTAGAGTTTGTTACCGATTGCGTGGGCGAATCAGCCACTAAGGCTGCCAAAGACCTCAAGCAAGGCCAGGTTCTACTGCTTGAGAACCTGCGTTTTCACGAAGAGGAGAAAGCTAACGATGATGAGTTTGCTAAGCAATTAGCTAGCTTAGCTGATATCTTCGTCCAAGACGGCTTCGGTGTCATACATCGTAAGGATGCCAGTACTGATGCCGTCACTCATCACTTGCACAGCGTGGCAGGTCTATTATTAGAAAAAGAAGTGAACACCATAAGCGAAGCCATGGAAAACCCCAAGAAACCCCTCATGGCCATCATCGGTGGCGCCAAGATCGCCGATAAGATGGACATTCTTAACCGTTTCATAGAAATGGCTGACTTCGTCGCTGTTGGTGGCGCTATGGCCAATACGTTTCTGGCGGCCGAGGGGGTCGATGTGGCCGATAGTCTATACGACAAGGACAATATCAAGCTAGCCAAGGAGATTTTGCACCGCGCTGATCAAGAATCTAAGAAGCGCGACTTCGTATTCGCGATTCCTCACGATGCCGTGGTTGCCGAGAAGATCGACAAAACCGCTGAGACTAGAATCGTAGAGTTTACGTCTCACACCATGGCTGACATCGAGAACTACCCCAAGCGTCCGCCAGTCAAAGCAAGCAAGCTACACGCCCACGAGAAGATATTAGATATCGGCCCCTTCAGCGCCTCATTCATCTCTGGCGCTATTCAATTGTCAGAGACAGTTATCTGGAACGGTACCATGGGCGTTACTGAGACGCCTGGGCTACAAGGTCCAATTGGGCCATTTGCTCACGGCACGCAAACAGTGGTTGAAGCCTTGCTCGGTGAGCATGGACATAAACCCTTCACAGTAGTCGGCGGTGGCGATACGGTTGGATATGTCGAATCACGAAATCTAGTTGATCTATTTGGACATGTTTCGACTGGCGGCGGCGCTAGTTTGGAACTGATGAGCGGTCGCAAACTGCCTGGGGTGGAAGCCCTCAGGAGTAAATAGGGTACAATGAGAACATGAGCAGTATGAAGCGCACTCTAATAGTCGGTAACTGGAAGATGAACCTCAATACACACGAGGCTAGCTTGCTAGTTAAGCGACTCAATGACAAGATTCAGGTTCACCGTGACGTTGAAGTTGTGATTGCCCCCAGTTTGTTAACCCTACAGCCGATTAGCCTTGAGATCGATCGTCGTAAGTTCCGTTTGGCCGCCCAGAATGCCTACTTGAAAGACGAAGGTGCCTTTACTGGCGAAGTCAGTTTCACAATGCTGAGAGACCTGGTTAATTATGTCATCATTGGTCATTCTGAGCGACGAATTTACTTCGACGAAAGTCTGGAAATGATTCGAGATAAGGTTCAAGCTGCAATCCGTAACGGCATAACGCCTATCTTGTGTGTTGGTGAAACCCAGAACGAAAGAGCAGCCGGCGAGACCAGTCGCGTCATACACGATCAAGTCACGACTGCTTTAGCGAACCTCACCGCTGAGGAAGTAGAAGAAGTGGCAATAGCATATGAGCCTATTTGGGCAATTAGCACCTTTGGCGGAGAAGTCGCCAAGCCAGATGATATGGAAAAGGTCTTGAAGTCGATACGCCACCAGGTAAGTGAACTATATGGTTCTAAGGCTGCAGAAGCAGTCCGTCTACTATATGGTGGTAGCGTAAATGCTGATACGGCGTCAGGCTATTTAGCTCTTGAAGATTGTGACGGTGCCCTTGTGGGGGGAGCTAGTCTTAACTATCACCAATTCCCAGACATTGTCGAAGCAGCTTACCGTGTTAAGCGGGGTGGAGAAGACTAGAGTGGCTGAAAAACCCAAATCCACAGGCAAGCCAATAGCCGACGTGGCTCATCCCAACAAGTCTGCTCCTGCTCAGAACTCCAAGTCAGTAATTGTTACTAATCGGCCGATGCTCAAAGATCCTATGGTGGTTGATGAAGATACAGACGCCCAAAAGCCAGAACTGGAAGCTGCAACCGAGGGACTAGATAAGTCGCCAACTCCAACTCTCGACGAAAAACCAGATGCTCCACAAGCCGAACCCGAAGCACCTTCCAAGAATACAATAACCGAGATAGCTGCTATTGCTGCAGCAGATAAGTCTGATGCCGAAGATAAAGCTGACAAAGATAGCAAAGAAGACGCGCCCAACCCCGATGACAAAAAGCCCGAAGCTGACAAGACAGAGCCTGCTAATGACGAGAAGTCTCCAGACACCAAACCAACCGAAGACAAAGATACTTTGCCAGAGAACCAGTTACAAATCGAAGATTCCAAGGCTGCTGAGCACGAAGCCGCTGTCCAAAAGCTAAGCGATAGCAAGAAGTACTACCTGCCGATCAATGCTGTCGAGAAACGTCGCTCCAAGCAGTTCGTTGTTCTCGGTATCGTGCTGAGTATCGTCTTGACACTGGCTTGGGTAGACATTGCCCTGGATGCTTCACTTATCAAGATCCCAGGTATTAAGCCTGTGACTCATCTGTTTTCGAACTAAGTTACAACAGCCCCGAACACACTTTACTGATAAAATAGTAAGGTGTTAGAAGAGCTTACGAAGGGTCTTAATCCTGAACAGCGTCGTGCCGTCGAGACTACTGAGGGGCCGCTGTTGATTCAGGCTGGGGCGGGGTCGGGCAAGACTATGACCTTAACTCGCCGCATTGCTTACCTGATCGCAACACATAAGGCCACGCCGTATAACATTCTCGCCGTGACTTTTACCAACAAGGCCGCCAAGGAAATGCGCGGTCGTGTCGCTGAACTACTTGGTGAGAATGCCGAGAACCGCGGCTTCATGCCGTACATGGGAACATTCCATGGGATTTGCGTCAGATTACTAAGACAAGATGGGGAATCAATCGGCATCCCACGTAGCTTCGTAATATTCGATGAATCAGATCGCCAAGCTGCCGTGAAGCAAGCGAGTAAGCAATTAATGCTTGACGAAAAGGCCTTCCCAGCTCGTCTTCTCAGTGGACTTATCAGTAGCGCCAAGAACGAAATGTTATCGCCGAGCGAATACTCTGGCACGGCTAACAGCCCTGCCCAACAAGCTGCGGCCAAAGTCTATCCCAGTTATCAGCGGGCTCTCAAGGACGCATCAGCACTAGACTTCGACGATCTGATTAACCGTACAGTCGAAATGTTCCAGACACAGCCAGAAATTCGTAAGAAATGGCAGCAACAGTTCAAGTACATCATGATAGATGAGTACCAAGATACCAACGCCGCTCAATATCAATTAGTTAACATGTTAACTAACGACGATAAGAATATAGCTGTGGTTGGTGATGACTGGCAAAGCATCTATAGCTGGCGCGGTGCAGACTTCCGCAACATTCTGAAGTTCGAGAAGGATTTCAAGGACTGTACCGTCATTAAGCTCGAGCAGAATTACCGCAGCACTAAGAATATTCTAGCCGCCGCCCACGCAGTGATTACTAAGAATGACCAACGCAGTGATAAGAAGCTCTGGACTGACGATGTCGACGGCTTGCCTGTCCAAATGCTGCAAGTCAGCGGCGAGCGTGGCGAAGGCGAGGCCATTATTCGGCGAGTGCGCATGGGTATAGATAGCGGTCAGCGACGCTATAGTCATTACGCCGTTCTGTATCGTACCAATGCCCAGAGCCGTTCGGTAGAAGAAGCCTTCGTTCACTACGGCATACCTTACCGAGTGGTTGGTGGTACGCGGTTCTACGATCGCAAGGAAATCAAGGATGTTATTGCCTATCTGCGCCTGATTTTCCAGCCAGAAGACCGAGTCAGCTTCGAGCGAGTGGTTAATGTGCCTGCACGTGGTGTTGGCGCTAAGAGCATATTGAATTTCTTCGCCTGGAAGGAAGCCGAGAGCCTATCAATCCTTCAGGCCTTGCAACAAGCCGACTCCTGCAGCGACCTAACGCCCAAGGCTCGCAAATCACTGAGTGAACTTGGCGATATTCTGGCTAGCCTGCGAGAAGTGAGCGAAGACGCATCTGTCTCGGGTCTGATTGACTCGTTGCTAAGACGGATCGATTATCTGCACTATTTAGATGACGGTTCGGCTCAAGGTGAAGCCAGGCAAGAGAATGTTAAGGAATTATTAAGTGTCGCCCGCGAATATCAAGACGAAGGTCTGGCTGGATTCTTGGAAGAAGTAGCACTTGTTAGCGATCTCGATACTGCGGACTTCAACGGGGATGCCGTGACGCTAATGACCTTGCACGCAGCTAAGGGTCTGGAATTCCCAGTTGTGTTCATGACAGGTATGGAAGAGTCGATCTTCCCTCATTCCCGCGCACTGTATGACCAGAGCGAAATGGAAGAAGAGCGGCGTCTCTGCTACGTTGGCATGACCCGTGCCCGACAAGAGCTATATATGTCATATGCTTCTAGCCGAATGCTATATGGTGGCGTTCAGCACAATCCGCCTAGTCGATTTCTGTCCGAGATTGACGGTGAATTCCAGTCGCCAACAAGTTTTGATGGTTATGGGCATAAGCCAGCGCCCTCAACAGCCTCGAGCTTCGGTCTACTCGGACCAATGCCCCAACTTGCAGACGCTGAACCACGCTATGTTCCTGAACTGAACGAAGGCGACGGCGTTAAGCATCAAGTCTTCGGTCAAGGCACTGTCATGGAAATCGATGGCGACAACGCAGTGATTTACTTCAAGGGTAAGGGCACGCGCAAGCTTAATATTAGCTTTGCGCCAATAGAAAAAATCTAGCGACAAGTTCTTGACAGCCATTATATGTTGGTAGAACCTGAGAGTAAGGAGACATTATGCAAGATCTAATAGAAGAAGGTAACTTTAACGAAGAAGAGGCTAACAGAGGCTGGAGAGTCGGGCATTTCATTAAAGATCGTCCGAACTTCACAACAGATCTAGCTGAGTTTCAATGGAACTTTGACATCAAAGAAGGCTCATCAAAAGGCAAAGTAGCCTACAACAAAAAAAGCTCGACACTTACGATATTGGTTGAGGGAGAAATGGTAGTAGATTTCCCGCATGAGGGTAAGTCAATTACCCTGAGCAAGGAAGGAGATTATGCCTTCTTTGCGGCAGGGGTTTGTCACACATGGAGAACGACCAAACCTACCAAAATGGTGGGTGTTCGTTGGCCATCGATTGAAGGTGACCAAATGGACTGCGATCATCAGTAGACATATTGGTCTGCTCAAGGGGTTTTTGGTACAATAGAATGATCGGTTCTAGGCAATATTATTAATTTTTCTGAAGAATTGCCCAGAATCGTGACATTTATGCGCAATATATTTGAGAAACTACATAGCAAACTTGATCAACCTCAGCAGGTGGAATTGCAAGGACGTGCTCAAAAGTTCAAGATAATAAGCCGACATCCATTTGCAGTGCCATTCATTACTATTACTTGCCTTGTGATCTTAACAGGTGGTGTGTACTTGATAGCCAGTCAGACTAACAAGTTACCGCCTCAGCATGATGCCAAGATTGTGATTATTTCGCACGACCATCAGCAGCAAACTGTGCCAACTAAGGAAGCGACTGTCGGCAGCTTGCTCAAGAAGCTGAACATACCGCTCAACCAAGGTGACGTAGTTGAGCCTGCTGCTTCCACGCCGATCAAGCAAGATCAGTTCCGTGTCAACATTTACCGTGCCGTACCTGTCGAAATTGTTGATGGTACTAGTCGAACTTACACATTCAGTGCCTCTAAGACGCCACGAGCACTTGCCCAACAGGCGGGTACTTCAGTTTTCCCAGAGGATAATCTGACCACTGTGCCTACTAGTGACTTTTTGACCAGTGGGTCAATTGGCGCTCAAGTGATTGTCGATCGTGCCACGCCAGTTAATGTCGACCTTTACGGCACGCCAGTAGTGCTACGTACTCACGCCAAAACCGTCGGCGGCCTAATCAAAGAAAAGCACATCAAGCTAATTAAGGACGACAGAGTCAGTGTGCCCCTGACCACACCAATAGCAGCTAATCAGCAAGTTGCCTTTATACGCACTGGCACCAAGGTCGAAACCATCACCGAAACCATCGCTACACCAATACAGACTATCAACGATCCGTCCTTGGCTTATGGAACGAGCGCCGTTCGTCAGCAAGGTACAGACGGTCAGCAAATTGTCACTTATCAAGTTCAAATAGTGAATAACGTCGAGAAGTCCCGCACAATTATCCAAAAGGTTGTCACAAAGCAAGCCGTCACATCAGTTGTGGTTATTGGCACGTCACTAAGTGGCATCAAAGGCGACATGGCTCTAGCTGGTATATCCCCAAGCGATTATCAGTATGCTGACTACATTATCAGTCGCGAATCTGGCTGGTGTCCAACCAAGTGGCAGGGAGAACCCGGAGCTTGCCCACCATATCACGGTACACCAAGTGCTGGCTTAGGCTATGGCTTAGGTCAGGCTACTCCTGGTAGTAAGATGTCAGCCTATGGTGCTGACTGGGCAACTAATCCTGTTACACAACTTAAGTGGGCGAGCGGATACGCTAAGAGCCGCCATGGTGGTTGGGCAGGAGCCTACGCATACTGGCTAAGTCATCATAACTGGTAACCGTATGAGCGATGCACCCTTTGCCAAGAAAGCTTTAGGCCAACACTGGCTGAATGACGAAGTTAGCCTCGAGGCAATGTGCGTTGCGGCCGACATTCAAGCCGGGGATGTCGTGCTAGAAATCGGCCCTGGCATGGGTAGCCTAACGAAGCTTCTCGTCAAGAAGGCTAAGCAAGTCATCGCCGTGGAGTTTGACCCAAGCTTGGCTGTCAGTCTACCGAGTCGCATCAACGCCGATAACTTAGAGGTCAAGCAGCAAGACATCCTCGACTTTGACTTCACCACACTACCCAAGGACTACAAGGTAGTCGCAAACATTCCTTATTACCTTACCAGCCACCTGATAAGAGTTATCAGCGAGACGCCCAACCAACCCTCGACTGCCGTTTTATTAATTCAGAAGGAAGTCGCGCAGCGTGTGACTGCTCGGCCAGGCAATATGTCGCTACTCAGTGTCACGGCTCAGTTCTACTGGCAGGCCAGTGCGGCCATGGAAGTGCCAGCAATATTATTCACGCCACCACCTAAGGTTGATTCTCAGATTCTGATATTAGAAAGACCGCCCAAGCCGTTGTTCCCAGATGTCGAGCCTAAAGATTTCTTCCGACTAGTCAAGGCAGGCTTCAGCCAGCGTCGCAAAACCCTCCTCAACAGCCTCAGTGCTGGTCTAAGCCGTAGCCGCGACGAAACGCAGTCACTCTGCGAGAGGGCTTCTATAGACTCCAAGCGGCGTCCTCAGACCCTGAGCCTAGACGAGTGGAGCAATCTCTACAAAGCCCTACATACTTGATGTGTTAAGTGTCTCGGACTAGACTAGAGGGATGGGACCAACCAACAACCTCGCCTATCTAGTAGAACATCTGGCGGCTGTCATTAGTAAGCAGTCCGATCAGGTCTTACAAGAACAACTCGGCATCGGCCTCAGCCAGTACAAGATATTGATGGTTCTAGAATGGAATCCGCGCACTGGCCAGCGCGCCGTTGCTGACAGTCTAGGTCAGAGCGAAGCGGGCATAAGTCGCCAGATCAAGTTACTCAAGACCAAGGGTCTGCTGGTGTCCAAGGTCGATCCTAACAATCGTCGCAAACACATCACTGCTCCCACGCCACTGGGCATGCAGGTTACCGAAGCCGCCACATCGATTCTGAGACGTAGCTTCGGGCCAGAGTTTGCCAGCCTTGGCGAAGACCAGCTGCTCCAGCTCATTACTGGTTTGCAGCAACTACACAAGATAGTCTGCCGCGCAGGCAAAGTCGGCGCCTGCGACCACCAACTTGGCTTCTAATACAGGTGTGATATAATCGTTTACCCTGGTACAATTAATAGTAATTAAGTGAAGTAAGACTGAACAAAATGGCCAACTACATACCCCGAGCAAGACAATGGGAAATCGACAACCTACTGGACGAAATCCGATTGATCACCAACAAGAACTATCCCGATGATGGCTTGGTTGAAATCATCGAGAGCTTCATTCCCGATGTCTCGATTGTTGAACATGACTTCGACGGTGACCGCAAAACGCGCGGCGCTATCTTCAAGAAGAGCAAGGACTTCAAGAACAACATCATAGCCATTCAGAAGAAGCTTGATAAGCAAGGCAAGACATTTACTCTAGCGCACGAGTTTGGTCACTACTGCCTTGGTCACACTGGTTCAGCTAACTTCATGATCGACAGTCCCAAATACGATGACAGCAAGCGTATGCAGAAGGAAGCCGAAGCTCAGTACTTTGCAGCTTCACTGCTGATGCCCACGGCTAAGTTTAGCCACCTTAGTAAGTATTTAGATAATAAGCAATTGGCAAGACGATTTGGTGTGTCGGAATCAGCTGTCCAAGTAAGAAGGATTTGGCTTGATGGCGGCGAACGAAACAGAGCTATATAGATTCCTCAACGACAGCGTCGGGGACTTCAAGCCTAAGGGCAAGCTGGCCAAGCCGGATCCTACCGTCGACGGCGAAATTCCCAGGATTTTCAAGCAGGCCTACGACCATCGTAACTTACTCGTCTACTTCTACATTGTCTACACTATTGGCTTCACGGTTTTTGTGTTGGCGTTGATAGGTGTGCAAGCTGTCTTAAGAGTTAGATGGCACGATCCTGACTTCGAAGTAGTTCCACTGGGTGCACTCAACTTGTTATTGACTGGTATGTTCGCCCAGTTCATAGGCTTGCTGACGATTGTTACCAAGAGAGTTTGGGACTACAAGCCGTTCTTCGCTTACCACAACAAGATGAAGGGTATTAGTAGTCCCGATGACACCAAAGACCCCGAAGACTAGATCTGTATTGACATAAGTGGTATAATATATCCATCACCAAGAGAGGTGACAACTACGTTACGGGGCTGAATTTTAAGCTCGACGTTGGACTTTAACGGTTATGTCAGCAGGTCGCTTGTCAGCGTATAGGCAAACCAATAGATGCAAAAACTTCTATTAGCGATGCAGTGGACAAGGTTGTAGCTTTTCGCGACAGCCTAGCTCCTAAGCTCGCACTACAAGTAGCTTAATAACTACTTGAACGCTTGATACGACTTCAGATAGTTGAAAAGCGTTTCATATCATCTGGATGCTCACGTTGAATTGTCCTAGTAACGTGCTAAGATTTTGGACTTTGAGGGATGGTTTTTTGGTCATTTATCGGCCAGACCTCAAGATTTTTAAATGACCTATGCCTGTAGACGACTAACCAAGTTAAACTGACGGACGCGGGGGCAGTACCCGCCAGCTCCTCCAAAAACGCATCACATTAAGTGGTGCTTTTTTGTTTCCTATCTAAGTTCATCGCCAACCATCTTAGACTTGCAATATTACTATCTATATGTTAGTATAGTCTTCAATGTCAGATCCATATAGATTTAACCCCGAAGTACTTGCCAAACCCTTGGTTGGTATCGGCCGGCCTGTTGATAGCGAGTGGCTTGATGCCACAGTAGGTTATGTTAACAGTTATCTTCCGGCTGGTGCAGAATTTCATCCACGCCAAGACCCCTCCGTAACATATGTAAATCCTAAAGAATTAGCAAAACTTGGAACCGGTAATGCAGAGACCGACACCGAGCAAGCAAGAGTATTTCTTGCTGCACTTGCCATGAACCCAGAAACTCCCGCACTGCCTACTATTACTGAAAAGATCAGTGTTGCACTAAGTGAAATTGATGTAAAGCCAGGCAGAAAGCAGCGACGCTTGCAGATAATCTTGCCAGACACCCAATATGATCAATACGACTCTGGACATTTGATGGAAGGTGAAAGACTAGCCCTACGAAACGCCTTAGGCCTCGTTAGTAATAGTCGAGCGCGCCCAATTCAGCGTCTGAAGCTAGGGGTAATAATGGGTCTCGATGATATGGGGCAGCGAGCCATGCTAAAACGTCTAAAGTATGATATCCCAAAAGCCACACCGCTAGGACCCGTCTCGCCGATTAGTCTATAGCCAAACTTTGTTTACTTGGGCATTATGAAATATAATGTAGCTAAGTTATGAAAAACAAATACTGGATAGGGTCGGGTGTCGCAGCTTTAACACTCATAGTGCTAGTCGGCGGATTTGTCTATTGGAATCATTCGAAGAATAGTGAAAAAGTTAGCTTCGGCGCCGGAACCGAGAATATAAGCAGTGTCGATCCAAACTCTGCTCAAGCAGGTAGCGCATCTTCTCTGACTCCCCAGAATAGTTCAGCCCAAAACCTAGGACAGATTTCACAGACCGGAAGCGTATCCAATACAGCATTAGGCGGATCAACCCCTTCCCAATCTAGTTCATCGTCAAGTTCAAGTTCTTCTGGGATTGATCCATCAAAATTCGCTGAATACGATAAGTATAAGGAAGGTAATCAGGCGCTGTTCGGTGAGGTTCAGGCTGGTACTGGTGCAACTCTCGGTAATGGTCAGACAGCCACCGTTGTTTATAAGGGTTGGCTGACCAATGGCCAGATGTTTGACCAGTCCAAGACTGGCTCTGATGGCAAGTTGCAGCCGTTCCAGTTCAAGGTTGGGTCTGGGCAAGTTATAGCTGGTTGGGATCAAGGATTAACAGGGATGAAAGTTGGTGGCGCGAGACTGGTTATAGTGCCTCCAGCTGTTGGTTACGGTGCTAGCGGACAAGGCCCAATACCGGGTAACTCTGTTCTGGTGTTCCTTGTTCAGCTCGTTGACGTTAAGTAACTAGGCTAAGTATCGTTCGAGTTGGTGCCGTGCATCTGCGTAGTCCAGGGCAATGAAGGTCGGCTTGGCGGACTTGAGTTCCTCAGGGCTATGCGAAGTTGTGACAGCCAAGACTTTGCAGCCTGCAGCTTTGCCTGACTGAATGCCGCTCTTGGAGTCCTCTATAACTAACGATTCTTCAGGCTTGGCATCGGATAGTTCCATGGCCTTCAGATACGGTTCTGGATGCGGCTTGCCATTATTGACATCGTCACCATTGATGAAGTGATCAAACAGATTGCTTATCCCGAGCTGCTTAACTACAAACCGCTGAATGCGTCGGTTACTAGAAGTTACCAGAACGACATGCTGAAACTTTCTTCTCGACCACTCCAAGAACTCTATAGCACCTTCAATTGCCTCTATTTCCACGGCCATCTTAAGGAAAAGGTCTGTCTTGTAGTCGATTAGCTGTGTGGCGTCATGCTTCTTGGGGTCGCCATATTTATCAATAAGATGAGCGAATATATCTGTGGCGGTCTGTCCCTTGAAACCTCCCCAGGTCTTTGGGTCTATAGCGAAGCCATGGTCAAAGCAGGTCTGTTGCTCAGCTGCAACGTGCAGCTCCTCGCTGTCGACAATCACGCCATCCATGTCGAAGAAAATGCTGGTTATCGCGGGATTTGGCATAGGTCTACATTATACATCCAAGCTTTTCTTCGCATGTTAAGCTTGAGGCATGAACATAAGCAGCTTGGACCTAGTAGTTATAGCTTGGTTTCGTAAGTGGTATGTGCCGCTTGGTCGGTTAGCAGTGTTTGTTATCTACTTCTACTTTGGTTTTTTGAAGCTTATTGGCGAGAGCCCAGCGACGCCGCTAGCGAGTGCTCTAGTCGAGAGAACTGTCGGTTTGGCTCATTTTGATGCGTTGTTTATGGTGCTGGCGGTGTTCGAATGCGTGATTGGCATATTGTTCTTGATTCCCAAGGCGACACGAGTCGTTATTCCTATGATATTGATACATATGCTGATTGTTTGCGCACCTTTGATCATGCTGCCGAGCCTAGTTTTTGCTAAGCCTTTCGTGCCAAGCTTGGAAGGCCAGTACATTATCAAGAACATCGCAATCGTCGCCTTAGCTGTCGGCGTCGCGGCGCAGACTCCGCCCCTGTCAAAAAAATCTCAGAATCACAAATAACACTGGACATTCTTTGACTGTTATGTTAAAATAATAGTCATGACAGGCGAAAGATTAAATGGTGATAGTTCAAAAGTTGCTCCTCGTCTAGATAGGATTGACGAGGTGTTGCCAAAAGTAACAGCAGAGCGAAAGGCTGCTATTCTTGCGGCTCGATCAATTGCAAAAACTGAAATAGAAGCAGATGAAAACCGCAAAGAAGAACGAGCAAAGAAGAGGCCACAAGCTTTGGAGGCTACTAACGATAAAGTAAGACTTATGAAGCCAGAAGACTTCCTAGGTCGTGAACACTTTTTGGCAGCAGCGTATGGCTACGCTGTCGATAATCCTGATAAGCAACTTGATCCTATGAAGCAAGTTCGCATGGCTAGTGATGCCTATGGAAAACTTACCTCAATTCAATACTCTAGTTATCATAAAAGCAACGGTAGGTATATTTTAAGAACAGACGCCTATGCACCAGCCAGAGGTCCTCTAGGTATAGCAATTGCAAATCGTGACGAAGTTGGTCTTGACGCGGCACCATCAGTTATCAGTAAATCAGGAGCACCTATAGCCGATGAGAACGGCATGCTTGTTAGTGACGTAATACTGTTTGCAGACAAATATGATGACCCAGAAAAACCGTTGCCCATTCCAAAACAAATGACAGCAAACAATCGAGCAGTTATTACTAGGGTAGGTATATATCTTGATGCTCATGTCGGTCAAGATTTATAACTGGCTGATTTCTCCTTGTACATCTAGCTGGTCTCTGTTACACTGACGGTGCTAGAAAAGCTGCTAATAACGTTTGTTAGGTTCTAGAGTTCAATTAAGAAATAAGTACATGTTTCGCAGGAGCAGCTAACTGGTTTGCCAGATTACCTCGGAAGTAGTGCAGGAGAGATAAAACATGGCAACCAAACTATTTATCGGTTCGCTCGCATGGGCAACCACAGACGACAGTCTTAAGGACTTCTTCGCAGGCGTAGGTACAGTCGTATCTGCAAGTGTGATCATGGACCGCGAGACTAATCGCAGCAAGGGCTTCGGCTTTGTTGAGATGTCATCAGAGGAAGAAGCCAAAGCAGCTGTTGAACAGCTCAATGGCAAGGACCTTGATGGTCGTCCAATCGTTGTTTCCGAGGCTCGTCCTCGTGAAGAGCGACCCCGCGGTGGCGGTGGTGGCGGCGGCGGATACGGTGGCGGTGGCGGCGGTTCTCGCTACTAATAGCCCCTGACTTCTAAGTCAAAGCTTGAAGACCCCCAGTGTTGTAATGACACTGGGGTTTTTCTTGACCATTAACAGCAGGGTCGTTAGGCTTGTAAGATGACTCCGTTTGATAAAGCAAAAGAACTATTGGCTAAAACCCTACAATTACCGAATCGTTCGGAAGGCGTTTTGACAACGGATGACGTTCGCGAAGCTCGTGATTATATCGCGCATTATTGGACCAAAGTCGAGCGTTATCACCCCAAGGACGACGAAAGCTTGCTAGGACTACCTAAGCCTTACCTAGTACCATCGTACCGTCTTAAGACTGGCTTCGACTATAACGAGCTCTATTATTGGGATAGTTACTTCATGGTTCAAGGTTTGCTGGACAAGGAACACGAAGAGCTAGTGAAGGGCATTCTGGAGAACTTGATGGCGTTGTTCAAGCGTTTCAAAGTCATTCCCAACGCCTCCCGAACTTACCTGACTGGCCGATCTCAACCGCCACTACTGACAAGTTTTATCTTCGATGTCTATCAAGCCTACGACCTGGATAAGAAGTGGCTTAAGGAAGCCATCAAACTAGCCGAGCAAGAATACAATACGGTCTGGATGGGCGTTAAGAAGCCCAACGAACGTCAAGTCTATCGTGGTCTGAGCAGACACTACGACATCAATTATCTTCATGATTTGGCCGAGGCTGAGAGCGGCTGGGACATGACGCCACGCTTCGACAGGCGGGCTCTCAACTTCTTGCCAGTCGATCTGAACGCTTTACTGTATAAGTATGAGACTGACTTTTCTCGGGCAGCGCTGATATTGGGCGACAAGCGTGCAGCTAGGAAATGGGATGATGCAGCTGAAGCCCGCAAGGAAGTGATGAATAAGCTGATGTGGGATCGCGCGAAGGGGCTTTATTACGATTACAACTACGTTAAGGAGAAACGCGGCAGCATTAGCAGCCTGGCAGCTTATTACCCAATGTGGGCTGGTATGGTCACCGACAAGCAGGCAGCAGCCATGGTTAAGGCGCTCAGACGGTTTGAGCACAAAGGCGGCCTGACTACGACCGACGCTTTGCCGCTTGGCCAGTTCGTACTCGGTAATATGCCGACCCAGTGGGCATATCCAAATGGTTGGGCGCCTCTGCACTTCATTGTTGTGGGCGCTCTGGAGCGTTATGGCTATCATGAAGATGCCAAGCGGATCGCTATCAAATGGCTCAAGGCTAACTTGCAGTGGTTCAACAACGAGCACGTATTCTTGGAGAAATACAACGTTGTTTCTCCTGAGAAACCTCCAGTTAAGGGATTATATCCATCGCAAACTGGCTTTGGCTGGACGAATGCTGTGTTTGAGCGGTTTTGTCAGGAATATATAGATCAGCCACCGGCATAAGGTAAACTATAAGTAATGAGTAAATACTATGTAACGACATCGATCCCTTATGTAAACGGGGATCCGCATATTGGGTTTGCCATGGAGCTGCTCTATGCAGACGTTCTAGCTCGCCGGGCAAGGCAGCAGGGGCACGAGGTCGTCTTTAGTACTGGAACGGACGAGCATGGCGGTAAGATAGCCGAGAAGGCTGCCGAGCAGGGCATAGAACCTAAGGCTTTTGCTGATCAGATCAGCCAGCGCTTTCAAGATTTGGCAGAATTGCTTAATATCAGCAGCAACCGTTTCATCCGAACTACTGACTTAGGTCATGAGCAGCGAGCGCAATTAATTTGGAAAAGTCTCAAAAAGGATATTTATAAGAGCAAATACGTTGGCTGGTACTGTACGGGCGATGAAGCCTTTTTCACTGAGACTGAAGTTAAGGCTAACAATGGAATTTGCCCTAACCACAACCGACCTTATGAGCGAATTGAGGAAGAGAACTATTTCTTCAAGCTTACCAAGTACGCCCCAGCTATATTAGAAGCCATTGAGAAGAACGAATATCAGATACTGCCACCAACTCGCCGTAACGAGATATTAAGTCTTATTAAGGGCGGCCTAGAGGATATAAGCGTCTCTCGTCCTAAGGACAAAATCGGCTGGGGAATAGCTGTTCCAGACGATCCTAAACAGGTTATGTATGTCTGGTTCGAAGCTCTCATGAACTACATTACAGTTCTGGGTTATCCTGAGCACGAAGACTTCAAGCAATATTGGCCAGCTCAGTCTCAGGTAGTTGGCAAGGATATCATTCGTTTCCACGCTGCGATTTGGCCAGCTATGTTGATGAGTCTTGGCTTGCCGCTGCCCAAGCAGCTTTATGTCCACGGCTTCATAACCGTCGAGGGTAAGAAGATGAGCAAGACGCTCGGCAATGTAATAAGCCCGGCGGATATTGTCGATAAGTATGGTGTCGATGCCTTTCGCTACTACTTCTTGCGTCACGTACCTAGCTATGAAGATGGTGACTTCAACTGGCAGCGTATGGAGCAGGCCTACAACAGCGAACTGGCTAATGAGTTAGGTAACGCCGTCCAGCGCACCACAGCCATGATTATCAAGTATCAAGAAGGTGTGGTGGGAGTGACGCCGCCAGCCGAACACGACATTTCGCAGTACGAAGAAGCCTTGGCAACCTGTCACTTCGACCGAGCACTCGATGATGTCTGGGAGCAAGTTCGCGGGCTCAACCAATACATCGACGAAGAGAAGCCCTGGGAAATTGCCAAGAAGGGTGAAGCTGACCATTTGCGCGAGGTTCTAGCCTACCAAGTCAGTTCGTTGTTGAATATCGCTATATTACTTGAGCCATTCTTGCCCGACACATCTGCCAGGATCCAGGCTGTATTCAAAGGCGCCAAAGTCAAGCCGATTGAAGGCACACTATTTCCTAAGCATGACGATTCGCCGAAGTCGGACGACAAACCTTAAGTCATTACCAAGCCCACGTGCATTTAAGCGTTCTGGTTTGACTAATTAGTAAAAATACTGCAAAATAATACTACATTAAAGGTGTTATATACCTAGAGTGTGCTTTATGACATCATCTGAACAAACCGAGCCACCAAATTTTGTAATTGACTCGCACGAATACGAGCTAACGGTCGCCGCTGCCAAGGATTTGGGTTTGCGTAGCACGGCCGAGTACCTAATTCGAAACCCCGAAAGTGTAGAAAGTGCCATTATCTCGCCTATCAAGAACTATTTGGGCAAGATTGCGGGCAGAGATAAGCCTCAGCCCGAGCTGACTATTCATTTACCATTTACCGAGACCTACACAATTAATGATCTGGTGGGTCACTTTAATAGGAGGCAACGTTACAACACGGTTGTCGATGAAGAACTATGGAAAGGCTATCACAAGGGAAGTTACAACGGCCGCTTGATACGTCCAGTTCTAGGCATAGTTATTAACGAAACCAAGGACCCCGCAGGTAACTACAATGATATGGTCAACGGCTACGAAGAAATCGGTCTGACTGGCATGGGCAAAACACCTGACTTACAAAGAAATCTGGCTTCCAATCATGACAGGGTTAAGATAGATTTAATAAGCGTTAGCCAATACATACTATTGCAGGCTAAGCGACGAATAGCTGGTTTGCCGCCTCTGGATGAGTTTACCGAAACTTGCTTCCCGCAACTTATGGGTTATCGTGGACAAGACGCTTTTGCACCCACTATAGGTTGGAAATATGATCGCTTGGAACTGCGCAGTATTGAAGCTAAATATGCGGGTGCCGATGTCGGAGTGCGCAAGGTTATAGATACAGGCAAACAGATATTAGTACCAAATAGTAGACTAAAAGCATGGAATTAGTAGATACCCACTGTCATATTCAGTCGATTGGCTTGAAAAAGGGCGAGAGAGTTACGCGGGAGCTATGGTCGGAAGCCAAGGGTCTGACACGTGATGAGGCTGTGTCTGGTGCCGCCGACGCTGGCGTAACAAGGCTTTTGTGTGTCGGCTGCGACTTAGAGGATAGCCGTCTGGCGGTTGAGTTTGTCCAAGATCAAGACAATTGTTGGGTGTCTATCGGTATCCATCCTCATGAGGCCAAACTTTATGCTGGACAGCAGGACAAGTTGGATGACTTCGCAAGCCTGGTTACAAGCAAAAAGGTCGTAGCCATAGGGGAGTGCGGCTTCGACTTTTACTATAATCATTCACCCAAAGCCGAGCAGGAAACGGTCTTGAGGTTTCAGATCGAACTGGCGCTTGAGCACGAGCTGCCAATTATATTTCATGTTCGCGAGGCGCTTGATGACTTCTGGCCAGTGTTCGATAGCTATTCGGGGATTCGTGGTGTACTGCATAGCTTCACTGATACGGCCGAGAATGCTACCAAGGCTCTAGAAAGAGGTCTGTACATTGGCGTTAATGGCATCGCAACATTTACCAAGAATTCCGATCAGTTAGAGATTTATCGAACCATCCCGTCCGACAAATTATTGCTTGAAACCGACTCGCCTTTCCTGACGCCTACTCCACATAGAGGCAAGATCAACCAGCCCAAAATGCTCGGCGCCGTAGCGGACTTCTTGGCTGAATTACGTGGCGAAAGTTGCCAAGAGTTGGCGGATGCAACAACTGCCAATGCCAGAAAGCTGTTCGGAATCTAGACATGCCCAAGCAAGCAACTATTTATCTGGATTATGCAGCAGCAACACCTGTTGACGATAAGGTTATGGCGGCAATGAAGCCTTTCTTCGCCCAAGATTTTTATAACCCGTCGGCGACTTACGGTGCTGCCCGCAGTGTAGCCAAGTCTCTGGCGTTAGCTCGCTCTGGTGTGGCTCATTGGCTGGGTGCGCGGCCGAGTGAGATTACCTTCACGGCTGGCGGTAGTGAGGCTAATAATTTGGTGATCCATGGACTAATGCGGCAATACCCCGAGGCCAATATTGTTGTCAGCTCTATTGAGCATGAGTCTGTTCTAGATCCAGCAGCTAACTATGATAGTCGTCAGGTTGCTGTTAAGCCTGATGGCCGACTAGATATTGATGATTTGCGCAGCAAAATAGACGACAAAACTGTTCTAATAAGCATTATGTACGCCAACAACGAAGTCGGCACAATTCAGCCAATTCGTGAGATCGCCAAGCTCGTCTCTGAGATTAAGCAAGGCCGTGGAACCAAGGGGCTACCACTGTATTTACATACTGATGCATGCCAGGCAGCCAACTATCTTGATCTTCACGTTGCACGGCTAGGAGTCGACATGATGAGCGTCAATGGTGGTAAGATTTATGGGCCTAAGCAGTCCGGATTCTTGTACGTCAAGGCTGGCATCAAGTTGCTACCTCTCATTGAAGGTGGCGGCCAAGAGCGTGGACTGCGTGCTGGTACTGAGAATGTGGCTGCAGCAGTTGGTCTCGCCACGGCGCTAGACTTGGTTCAGACCGACAGACATCACGAGATCGATAGACTTAAGAAGTTGCAGCAAGAATTCTTGTCAGCAGTCGAAGGTTTGCCAGAGACAACTATCAACGGTTCACAGAAGTACCGCTTACCCAACAATATTCATGTAACTTTTGGTGGTCAGGATAACGAAAGATTACTGATCCAGCTAGACGAAGCGGGCATAATGGCCGCCGCCGGTTCAGCTTGTAGTGCCAGTAGCCAAGAACCATCTCATGTTCTGGGGGCACTCGGCCTCAGTAAATCCGCCGCTCAGGCAAGTTTGCGCTTCACTATGGGACGAGGCACAACTCAGCCCATGATTGGACGCACGTCGCAGGTGTTAAACGGCCTTTTGCACTAAGGGTTTTTAAGGTATACTTACTCCTGAAGCTTTAGCGCTTTCACCCTAGAGGTGTCGCCACTTCGGTGGATTGCTAATTTATAACTATGGTGGGTCAACAAAAATGACAATTTGGTGGTTATGTCTCATCCTGGCAGCCTTAGGCAGTGCTGGACTGGCCTTTATTTGGCTGGCTGTTAGAATTGGCAACGCTACTGGTGGTAAGCCCTCCAAGAACCCCATTGATGACATAGAAGCTGCAGCTGACGAAGATATTGAGCACGTCTTCAACAATGAGTTCCGAGAAGAGTTACGTAACCGTGGACGATTGCACTTCGAGAAGATAATCGGCGAGAACGCCATGTTTCTTCAGCAAGACTTGAGGTTGACGACTTCCCAGCTTAATGAATACATGAAGACCGAGATCACCAAGAAGCTAGAAGAAGAATTCAAGAAGTACGAAGAATCAATCACAGACGCCAAGACGCTAGCAATTGAGGCTATCGAGAAGACTAACGTGGCGATTGATGAGCAGCGAAGAATACTCAGCGAAGAGCTTCAAAAGGATGTTATTACCGAGAAACAGCACCTCTTGCAGCACTTCGAAGCCAATATGGCCGAGATTGTTAACCACTACGTCTTAGCTGCTATTGGTGACCAGATTGATCTAAACGACCAGTTGGAATATATACTTGGAGCTTTGGAGACCAACAAGGCTGCAATTATCGAGGACATTCAGAGTGGCGCCTAGGGACAACCAGCCTAAGTCCATCTTCTTGCCAACTCAAGTTGTCGGGCCAGTTGATGTTGCCCGTTTGTTGCGCGAGCTCGAAGCAATCGACGATGCTTTGCTGCAACTCAGTCTACGATCTGGCGGAGAAGCTGTGAAGGTGCCCAAGACCACGCTGATGATGGATAAGACCATCGAACAGAACAAGCTCAACTTACTACAGGCAGCTGACCGTATGGCTTTACTCAATCTGCTAAGTGCAGCCAAAGAGCGAGCACCGAGGCTGCATATCAGTTTCAGCGCTGACCCATCACCAATCTTTGTAGATAAGCTGGTAGGTTGGTTGCGCAAAGAAATTCACCCGTTCTTGCTGCTTAGCGTCGGACTGCAGCCGACCATCGGTGCAGGCTGCATGGTACGCAGCATTAATCATCGGTTTGACCTGTCGCTGCGCCAAGACTTTGCCAATAAGCGTGATCTTCTGCTGCAACAGCTTATGGCTCAACCGACACAGTCCCAGATTCAGCCTCAGCCCCAGGTTCAAGGAGTTAAGGCATGAGTTCGGGTAACAATCACTTCGATAGTCTTGTAGACGCTGGTAATCCAATCGGCGAAGTTATCGCCGTAGAGAAGTTCCTGATCAAGCTCCGTGGCTTGCAGCCTTGTGCCGTGCACGCTCTGATAATGTTCGATAATGGCGCCAAGGGTTTTGTACACCAAGTACATACTGATCATGTAGTGGTTCTATATCTTGGCTCAGACAACATTAGAATTGGTGCGATTGCAGTTGTTCAGCACCAAGAACTGGTCTGTAAGGTCGGCAAGAATTACATTGGACGAGTTGTTTCGGTTACTGGTGATCCGCTGGACGGCAAAGGACCAATCGCTGCCGAGGCTAGCTGGCCAGTCTTCAACACAGCGCCATCTCTCTACGAGCGAAAGCTAGTCGAAGATCAGGTGGAGAGCGGAGTCACAGCCATTGATTCGCTGTTCCCAATTGTGCGCGGTCAGCGTATGGCACTACTAGGTGACAGTAAGTCAGGCAAGAGTACTTTAGCTACCCAGCTAACAATCAATCAAAAGAATACTGACCAAGTTGTAGTCTATTGCCTGATCGCTAAGCGACGTAGTGATATCGATACGCTGCTTACTAGGTTGCAAGAAAACGGCGGCATGGAAAAAGCTATAGTCGTTGTGTCTACGATGTTTGAATCGTTGATCATGAGCTATATAGCGCCTTATGTAGCTTGCTCTATGGCTGAATATCTCTGGCAGAAGTGTGATCAAGACACAATTATCATCTATGATGACCTAACTTCTCATGCTCACGCGTATCGCGAAGTAGCTCTTATGTCAGGCGTTAGCCCTGGACGTGACTCATATCCCGGAGACATGTTCTACGCTCACTCAAGTTTGCTCGAACGGGCCGGCCGTCTTGATAGTAACGGTCGTTGTCTCACTAGTGTGCCAGTAGTTCATGCTGCTAACGGCGACATCACTGCCTATCTACCAACTAACATCATGTCGATAACAGACGGTCAATGGATTCTAGACATGGATATCTTCCGTAGTGGTATTCGACCAGCCGTAAGTATGGGTCTAAGCGTGACCCGTGCCGGTGGTGTTGGTCACAATAAGCGTCAGAAGGATCTAGCTGCTAAGACACTTAAGATTCTTGCAGACTATCGCCAAGCAGAAGAGTTCTCTCACTTCGGTTCGGAACTGGCAATTGAAGCCAGGCGAGCCCTAGCTATTGGTAAGAACATCTTCGAGATCCTAACTCAAGGCCCCTCCGACACATACTCCCTAGTGGCTCAACAGTTGATGTTTGACCTAGTTCTCAACATGGCCGATGGCGAAGAGCTGGATCTTAGCAATCTCAAGCTCAACGTTTCTGAGTTTGCCGCCAAGATTACCAAGGATGAAGAGTTTGATGCTATTCGCGACCAGTTGAAAGTTAAGTGCATAGTCGAAATCAAGGGTGTATCTGAAGCTGAGTCCAAAGACAAAAAGGAAGGTGAAGCACCCGCCGCTGATAAGGACTCCAAGGCGCCTGCCAAGGAAGATGACAAAGCCAAAAAGGACGATAAAAAAGACAAAAAAGATGACAAGGAACAACCAAAGGACAAGGAAGATGCCAAGGACAAGAAGGAAGAGAAAGTTCCAGCCGAGGCTAAGTCATGAAGCGACCAAGTGAAATAGCTAAGGAAGAAGCCTCAATGGCTGTTCTGACCGAGCTGACCAGTGCGTTCGAAGGTGTGGCTGGAATGCGCATTGCCGAGGTCAAGAACAAAGTGCTGCAGTCCACCAAGTTCTTCAACCAGCTTTGGGATATTTATTCTCAAGTCCATGTTGAGGGGGACTTTGGCTTCAGTCGTGGCAAGGACGACAAAGATGTTATCGACAAGGAACTGTATATTATTATCACTGCCGAAGGTGGCTTCAGCGGCGATATTGACCTTAAGCTGGTTGAAATGATGCTTCAAGCCTACGATAAGAATAAGAACGAAATCATTGTCATCGGCCACCACGGTGCCATGCAGTTATCTCAACGAGGAATCGAATATAAGAAGTATTTCAAACTGCCTACTAAGGATCAGAACATCAACGTCACGCCAATCATTAAGGAAGTTATCCAGTACCGTTCGACCAAGCTGTTCTATCAAGAGTACGTATCGCTATTAATCCAAGATGTTAAGCGTATAGAGCTATCAGCGGCCGTCAAAGAACGTGGTGAAGCTAGCGAAGCAGCCGATGACGACATTAACGAAGCGAACTATATCTTCGAGCCAAACGCTTTCACGGTGGCTGACCACTTGGAGCGCTCGATGATGCAGATTTCTATCAGTCAATTGATTCTAGAGTCTAAGCTTGCGCAGTATGCTTCTCGTTTCCGTGCTATGAGCCAATCGCATCAGCGAGCTGGCGAGACCAAAGGCGAACTGCACCTGGCCTACAACCGCGCCAGGCGCAACGTCAAAGACGAACGGCTCAAGGAGATTATTAATGGCCTCAAGAAGGCTCAAGGCGGGGTAAAAGCGTAATGGCTGGCGTTATAACCACTGTCAAAGACATTATTATCAGGGCTCAGTTCGATGATGATCCACCAAATCTTAATGAACTAATTGAAGTTGAGAATAACTATGGCACACAACTGCTAGTTGATCACTTCGAGCCAGGCGGAATTGCGTACTGTCTTAACGTTAGAGCCGATCAGAGGATCACCAAGGGCATGCGTGTTAAGCGTACGGGCAAGGGCATTGAAATACCTGTTGGCGACGAGACGATCGGAAGAGTTCTAAATGCCCTAGGCGATCCGGTAGATAATGGTGGTCCACTTGACCCCGCAGTTGTTCCACGCAAGGACATCAACACTTTGCCGGGTCGAACAACTGACTTCACGGTTGCTAAGCCTGAGATTCTAGAGACCGGAATTAAAGTTATCGACTTCTTCACACCATTCGTTAAGGGTCGTAAGATTGGTATTATCGGTGGTGCCGGTGTTGGTAAAACCGTACTTACCATGGAATTGATTAACAACATTGCCCAAAGTGGCAGTGGATTGTCGTTCTTCGCAGGTATTGGTGAGCGTATTCGTGAGGGCCACGAACTTTATCAGACTTTGAAGGAAAACGACCTTCTCAAGAATACCTGCATGTACTTCGGGCAGATGAATGAAAACCCTGTTCAACGTGCCCTTGTAGGTATTTCCGCTACTGCAGCAGCTGAGTATTTCCGTGACGAGCAGCACAAGAATATCCTGTTCTTCGCTGACAACATGTTCCGTTTCGTGCAAGCTCGTAACGAGCTAGCTACCATCATGGACCAAGTGCCAAACGAAGGTGGTTATGAGCCGACCATTTTCTCTGATGTTAAGATTCTTCAAGACCGTTTGAGTTCTAACGAGAACGGTTCAATTACCTCGGTGCAAACGATTTATGTCCCAGCCGATGACGTCAGTGACCCTGCCGTGCAGTTCATTCAACACGAAATGGACTCCATCATAGTCCTCTCACGTAAAGTTGCCGAGCAGGGCATTCGTCCAGCCGTTGACCTCAACATGACTACCTCCTCGCTATTGACTCCAGAGATTGTTGGCGAACGTCACTATGCACTGAGCGTCCAAGTTCAGGCATTGCTGCAGAAGTACGAGTCACTACGCGGTATCATTGCGATTATTGGTGAGAACGAGCTTAGCCCTGTTGACCGTTCGGACTACGCCAAGGCCAAGAAGCTGATCGCTAACTTCACCCAGAACATGAACGTTATGACCAAGCACAATGGCATCGAAGGCGACTTCTTTACTCGAGAGGACACGCTCAAGAGTATCGAAGAAATCATTATATGAACTCCGACGAAGACGCTAGCACCAACGACAAAGACAAGATAGATGACCACGTAGTAGAACAAGCTCCCGTCACTAACGCAAAGGCCGAGCGGGAGCAGAAAAAAGTCTTAGAGCAGCTGAGCAAGGATAACGCTAAGCTCAGTATGGAAGTATTGATCCACTCGCCTTTCCGTGAGTATTACAATGGCCCTGCCTTCAGTGTCACCGCCGAGAATGCTACTGGACCCTTCGACATATTGCCTCAGCACCACAACTTTATTTCGCTCATCAATGCTTGCGATATCGTCGTACGTACTGTTAGTGAAGGCGAGCAAAGATTCAGCGTGTCGGGCGGCATAATGCACGTCAAAGCCGACAAGCTCGTCGTGTTCTTAGACGTCTAACTCGATCCAGTTTTGCTAGTGCGTGGTCACCTCAAGCGCTCACAAAGATGTTCGCGCTTGAATCGACGGAAACGATAGTGCCCACGCACTAGCATAACTGGCCTCTGAGTCCGACCGCCTAATCTGTTAGAATAGATAGTCTATGGCTAAGAAAGTTTATGTCGGTATGTCCGGCGGAGTTGATTCGTCCGTCACTGCGGCTTTGCTCAAGCAGCAGGGTTATGACGTCACGGGTGTTTATATGAAGAACTGGAGCCAGGATTTGCCGGGCTTTGTTTGTCCGTGGAAAGAAGACTATCAGGATGCCAAACGTGTTGCTGTACAGCTTGGAATCGACTTTAAGATGTACGACTTCGAAACAGAATATAGACAAAAAGTTGTTGACTACATGGTGGCCGAGTATCAAGCAGGTCGAACACCCAACCCTGATGTTATGTGTAACCAAGAAGTTAAGTTCAAGCTTTTCTTAGAGGTCTGTATTCAGGATGGCGCGGATCTTATTGCCACTGGTCACTACGCGCGTATCAAAGACGGCCAATTATTGACAGGGCTCGACAAGAAAAAGGATCAATCTTACTTCTTATATAGAGTTACAGAAGAGGCTCTGCGGCAGAGCTTGATGCCAATCGGCGAGCTAGAAAAACCAGAAGTTCGCCGCCTAGCTAAGGAGCTAGGCCTAGCCACCGCCGACAAAAAGGATAGTCAAGGCATTTGCTTCGTCGGCAAAGTCGGCATTAAGGAATTCTTGCTGCACGAACTTGGGGAGCAGCCACATGGTCCAATAATTGATCAGCAAGGCAAGGAAATAGGCCATCACGATGGCGCGATCTTCTATACTATCGGCCAGCGCCATGGTCTCGACGTCGGTGGCGGGCTGCCATATTACGTTTCGCGCAAAGACATTATGACAAACACCATCTATGTCACCACCAACCTGGACGATGCCAACTTATGGACATCCGAAGTCAAGCTTCAAGACCTGCACTGGATCAATGCTGAGCCTAGGCTAGGCAAGACTTACCAGGCACGTCTGCGCTACCGCGGCCCACTGATCGAATGTACGGTCAAGAATAGTGCTATTAATCTGTCCGAACAACAACGTGGCCTTGCGGCCGGTCAATCAGCGGTAATCTACGACGGAGACCACGTTCTGGGCGGCGGCATACTCATCTAACGCTGAAGCTATCTAGTGGTTGCTTCCAAGGTAGAAGGTGTAGGACTTGCCGTCTTTTGCATTAATCGCAGCACCCTTGTGGTAGTAGTGGTTCTTGCCGGGTATACTCTTTGCTCCACTTAGAGACATGTTGTAGTAGCCGGACTTGCAAGTGAAGGTGCGTACTGCACCGAAGTTCACGCCATTATTAACCGAGCTCTCATTACATTTACCATTGCCCTTCATGAACAGACTAGCTCTTGATGTTTTAAGAGATTGCCAAACCTGTGTGTTCTCGTTCCAAACGCCACCCTTACTGGTTGCTGCTACAACTGCAATTCTAACGTTATAAGTGTTGTAGGCGGCTCTAGTTGTAGCGGCGTGCGAAGCCACGATGTAGCCAGTACCGGCGACCCCAAATATAACTACCACAGCCACGAGAGCTATAAGATGTGTTATGCCTTTTTGATTCAATCTTTTGATTTTTATCACGATTATCTCCTTGATAATAACGTTCATGCTTAAACTAGGCTGAAGTATATAAGCTGTAGTAAAAATTGTAAAGCGCCTAAGTCAATCTGTTACAATAACAACAATGATGACAGCTCAGGAAATTCGTAAGGCATATATTGAGTTCTTTGTAGAACGTAGCCACAAAGCTATCCCGCGAGCTCTGTTAGTGCCGTACAACGATCCAACTACACTTTTCACTGGTTCAGGCATGCAACCGCTACTTCCTTATCTGTTAGGTGAGTCACATCAGGACGGTGTACGTCTCGTCGATAGTCAAACTTGTCTGCGCGCGCAGGACATTGAGGATGTTGGCGACAACCGCCACACGACCTTTTTTGAAATGCTCGGTAACTGGAGCCTCGGTGACTACTTTAAGGAGCAGCAGATCCGTTGGTTCTTCGAATTCTTGGTAGATGTGGTCGGACTGGACCCTAATAAGATTTATGTAACTTGTTTCATTGGCAGTGAAGAACACGGCATCGAACGTGACGAAGTCTCGGCAAAAGTCTGGCAAGAACTATTCGCCGAAAAGGGAATTGATAACGAGATCGTAGCTATTGGTAGCCAGGCTGATGGCGACAAAAAGGGCATGCAAGGCGGCCGAATCTTCTTCTACGATGACGGCGAAAACTGGTGGAGTCGTGGCGGTGGTCTCGACAAAACACCGATGGGCGACCCCTGCGGTCCAGACAGTGAAGTATTCTATGACTTTGGCGATCAGAATCACGCCGACGGTTATGGTCTTCCGCACCCAGCCAGTGACTCGGGCCGCTTCATGGAGATTGGTAATCAAGTATTCATGCAATATCAGCGCACCGAAGACGGGTTCAAACCGCTAGCTAAGCAAAACGTCGACTTCGGCGGCGGACTGGAGCGAATCGCTGCAGCTAGCATCGATAGCCCCGATGTTTTTCGTATCAGCCTGTTGCAGCCAATTATCACTCAGCTAGAGTCAATCTCTGGCAAGAAGTATGAATCACATACTGAGAGTATGCGTGTCATCGCTGACCACCTTCGTGCCGCCACTTTCTTAGCTGTTGATGGCATTGCGCCTAGCAATAAGGAGCAAGGTTACGTTATGCGCCGCTTGTTGCGACGTGCAATTCGCTTCGCTTTTGATCTTGGTGTCGAGCAGAATTTCCTCGAGCAGGTCGTTCCCGTAATCACTGACATATACAAAGACGATTTCCCAGAAGTTGCCCAGAATCGCGACAAGGTCATTGAGATTCTGATCAAGGAGGAGAAAGTTTTCCGCCAAACTTTGCGCAAAGGCTTGAGAGAATTCGACAAAATGTTAAATGACAAATCTTTGCCAATGACTTTTCCTGCACCTATCGGCGGGTCAAAACTCGGTGGCGATTTGCTTTTTAGGCTATACGACACCTATGGTTTTCCTGTTGAGCTGAGCGCCGAAGAAGCTTTTAAACAGGGAATTGATCTATCTGATACTTGGCGCGAAGAGTTCGATGCCAAGATGCAAGAGCAGCGCCAACGTTCCCAGACAGCCAGCAAAGGCACCTTCAAGGGCGGACTTGGTGGTCAAACCCTGCAACACAAGAAATATCACACGGCAACACATCTGATGTACCAAGCTCTCAGAGACGTGCTCGGCGGTCATGTTATCCAACGTGGCTCCAATATCACTGAGGAGCGCCTACGATTCGACTTCAGCCACCCTGAGAAAGTCACAAGAGAGCAGCTAGACGAAGTCGAGAAAATCGTCAACGAACAGATCGGCAAAGACCTAAAGGTCTCATTCGAAGAATTTCCAACCAAGGTTGCAATCGAAGAGAAGGGCGCACTAGGTCAGTTTGGCGATCGCTATGGCGACACCGTCAAGGTCTATAAGATGATTGCTGATGGCGCTGACAAGCCATTCAGCTTCGAAATCTGCGGCGGCCCTCACGTCGACCGCACTAGCCAACTTAATGAAGATGGCAAGAAGTTCAAAATCCTCAAGGAAGAATCTAGCTCAGCCGGAATTAGACGAATCAAAGCCGCCTTACAGTAGTTTTAAATCTCGCTTAAGGTTATTGACACAATAATTGCGTAGATGTACCATTACCTTAGTTAATTCAAAAACAAAAACAACAAAACAGGCATCACATACATGAAAACTGATAATTCAAGCAGGGATCAGGCTGGATTTGCCCATCTCGGTCTTTTTCTATTATTACTGATAGTCATTGGGGGCATCGGCTTTGCAGGTTACAGAGTACTGGGCAAAGATTCTACAGTGGCAACTCCTCAATCTACCCAACAAACCGTCAATGTATCCACTGGATCACAGGACAAAGCTGCAAGTAAATCTGTACTTGAGCAGTCAACCGGCACAGAGGAGACGCAGTAATGAACAACCTCAAAAGAACATTGTATTCAATAGCTTCAGCTCTGGTCGTTGCCTCATTTGTCTCATCAGGTAGCGTATCGGCGGCTGCAATTCGAACCGCGAATGTCGATTTAAGTAGTGCATCAGCTTGTTCAAGGAGTGTTTCTACGGGTCACACTGAAGCAGAAGTCAAAGCCTACGGATTAGACCGAGTAGCAAGTCGTAAGCGCGGCATGCATGTTGAGGCAGCACTCAGAAGCGTAGCCAGTGCCAATCAATCGACCTACAACACTAAGTCATCGAGCGTACAAAGCACATTGACCAAAATAGCCAATGCAGAATCTTACAAAAAAGCTATTGTCGGGGATATGTCCGGTGCGCTGCCGATTGAACTTCAGCCACGTAAGGCGGATCTGACTCAGCTTATTGCCCTTGAGGCCAATGCACTAAAGATAGTAGGCAACCAGAGTAGTGTTAAGGGTACTGCCAAGATAGCACTTGATTCTAGCAGTACTAGCAAAGGCCAAAAAGCCAACGCTGTCTGTGACGCCATAGTTAATGCGAGAGTCTTTAGCGGCGTTCTGCCTGAAGCTCGAAAGCAATATGTCCTAGCTCGCATCGACAATATAAGTCTTAGCAACAGTGTCAACAAAGCGCTATATGACTCAGCCACTAACGCCTATAACGCTTTAACATCAACTGATCCTTACTTTGACGACGAAGATACTGGAGGTGCCCCTGCGCCTAGCGAGGCTGAGGGCGCCACTGGACAAAAACTATCGGCTTTAACGGACCCACAAGATAACTTTGTTACCCTAGATACTTATGCCGCTGAAGCAAGCGCACCTACCTTCAAAGACGTCGTTGGCCTAGATGCCAAACTGACAGCACTCAAGAAGACGATAGCTACCCAATCTCAGCAATCCAAAGCAGTCTTCAATGAGATTGCCGGAGCCAAAGTCAACCTAACTGCCGTTAAGGCTGCCAAAGTTTCCCCATCCGCATTGAAGCCCAAGCCACACCGACACAATCCGCCCAAGGACACTACACACCGCGGTTCTGGACCGATCTACACTGACCCAGGTACCCTGCGCTAACCCAGGCATTACATATGGATCAAGACAACATTCAACCACAACCAGTCAAAGAGCCAGGCAAGCAACAAGGGCAGGGTAACTCCTTCTCAGCAGACTATGCAACTGCCGAAGTTGTTGATGCTGCCCGCACAGCTGAATCGCTCAAGATGAATGATGCTGTCCGAGAGACAGCTGAGCCACAAGCGCGAGATGTTGCTGAGTCAACGCGCGATTCAGCAACCAAAGCTGAAGAAGCCATAAAGCCTGAAGAAGCTGTCAAAGAAACCGCCGCCGCAGTCGATCCTGTGACAATTGGTGATTCTGCCGCCACTGACGCCGCCGCCCAAGCAGCTGACAATGCTCAAATACAAATAGTTGTCGGCTCAGACAATGTAGCCGATGCCGCCACTGACGCCGTTGTTGACTCTACTATTGCGTATGACGATAGCGGACAGATCGACACAGCTAGCTTAGACGCCGCCTACGATGTTTCCATGGGGGATAGCGATAGCGTAGCATCGCCTGACGACCTGGCTGATCTAATAGACGACTAACCTGGACTAGTGGCTAATAGATATTGTGACACCATCTGTTGAGGACGATTCTGGAGAGCTAGTGCTAATTCTTTGTTGCAGATCAGAGTTAGCTTGTTCTAGCTCTTCAAGACGCTTGCGGTCACGGTCATGCTGAACTTGCTCTAATAGACGTGCTTCCTCCAGCTTGGTTTGCCTCACAGCCAGCTCATTATCGGCATCGTTTATTCTGGTTAGATACGCATCTAGTCCGCCAAATTGATCAATATTATACAGTTGACCTTGCTCTAGTACGTAGATTACGTCCATAAGTGCCAGAAGAGCTTTGCGGTGCGACACAAGTACAACCGTCTTATCTTTTATTAATTGCGGTAAGGCATTCTTGATTTTGTTTTCGCTGTCGCTGTCCAGAGACGCAGTAGGCTCATCCATGAAGAGTATTGGTGTTTTCTTGGCCAAGGCTCTGGCTAGGGATATCTTTTGTCTTTGGCCGCCACTTAAGTTGCCGCCGTTTTCGCCTGCTACTGTGTCTAGGTGTGAAGGCAGAGTTTGAGCTAGTTCGGCCACACCAGTAGCGTTAATTATTTCGTCAAACTCTTGAGTAGTTATCTGGCCGCCTTTGTTGCCGTCAAGTATGTTCTCTGTAATCGAAGTATTGAAGAGTTGTGGATTCTGATTAACTATCGAAATACTGCTCCTATATTCCTGCAACGAAATGCTCTGTATATCTATGCCATCAATGACAATCTGGCCGTTCGTAGGCTCGTTAAACAGAGACAGAAGCTTAAGGAAGGTCGTCTTACCCGAGCCGCTAGGCCCAATTATGCCTACCTTTTGCTTAGCAGGTATCTCTAGATTGATATTGCTCAATATCTCACGTGATCCGTAGCTGTAGCTTACGCCAGACAGAGTGATATTGCCTTCGCGCAGTGGGAAGTGTCTATCAACCCAAGTGTTCTCTACGCCTTCGTATTCCTCTACGACTTCATGTATTCGCATGAGATCCATTCGTTTTTGGCTGCGCTGATTGACCTGATTAACAATATTTTGCACCGGACTCTGTAGGTAGTTCATATAGGTCATGAATATAAGTAGCTCACCCAAAGTTACCTCTCCATTTAAAGCTGCTACGCCACCGAGATACATAACTGTCGAAGTCGCAATAATAACCGCTAGACTGTTGCTTATGCGATAAGTTCGTCCTGCAATAAGACTTTTGGTTATGAGCGAGAAGTTCTGGTTCCATAAGGCACTGGCCTTGGCGAGTTGACGAGGTGCCATATCGAAAGATTGTATGGTTTCGGTGTTGTCTACAGATTCATTAACTGTCGAAGCCGCAGCGCTGGTGTTCTGCGCAATATGGCGGGAGAAAGCGGTCACTCTGGGGCTCAAAAGTCGTGTCAATACATAAATGGCAGGTATCAAGACCGCTGTTATTAGTGTTAACTTGGCGTTGATCATGCACATTACAACGAGAATGCTAGCAATCATAAAGACGGCCTGAATAGTGGCGGCACGAGAGTTTATTAAGTATTCAGACAAGCTATCAGTAAGGGTGTTCTGTCTGTATATGTAGTCTCCCTTTGTTAAGTGGCCTTTATTAACAGGAATGTTCATAACGTGAAGAAACAGTTTTTCCTTGAGAGCCTGATTTATCTTCAACCCAAGCTTAACCTGTATATAGTCGCGCAATGAATTAACAAGACTACTAACTGCAAATATGCCAACAGTCATAACGGAGGTTATAAGAATCAGCTTAGTGGTTTGGGTGTACGGCTCGAGTATCCAAGGGGCGGGTATACTGCCAAAAGCTGAATCGACCATAATCTTGGTTGGCCATGGCCTAAGCAGCATCACAAGACTACCGACAGCTCCAAATATAACCACTGTTATTAATGGGACTAAGGCGGCTCCTTGATAAGGTATCAGCCACTGCTTGAAGTTAGTCTGAGGGCGCTCACGACCATGCGACACCATCCAATTGTGGGTTACGTCGTTGACTAGTTCTGCCGGCAAACCTTGACCAATCAAAAGTTTAGCCACGTCCTCTGGTGGTATGCCCTGTGCGACGGCACGGTCAATCGCCTCGTATATCTTCGGTACCATTATGACAACATAATACCATTCCTCTTATGGCTAGTAATCAATATTCATCTCGCTAAGCAGCGGTAAACTGACCGCACGGCATTGTATTATTGACAGAGTGTGTTATAATATAGCCTTATGTCCGAGCAAGTATACCCCACAACACCTTATCCAAAACAGCTTAGTGTAGCTGAATCTTTGGCTTCTGAGCGCGCCATTGGTATCGACCCAAGCAATCTGAACCTAGAAGGAATACATGAGGGTGAGATTCGTGGGAAACGTACGGATAATCAGCGTGAGAATGATATGTATCTGAAGACGATGCTTGGACTAGAGCAATTACCCGACCAAGTCATTACTAGTCATCAAGCCGAGGTTTATGGTCGACGTATCATCTTAGGTGACAAGGCGGCTGTGGATGAGTACCTGCTCCACCGTCTGCACCAAATTATGAGTGTTGCCAGACAGCGTTTTGAAAGACAATCGCCAGCTGTCAATTTGACACTGGAAGATACTTTTCAGAACACCTATATCGAAACCAAACGGCTACTGTCGAATTATGATGGCAAAAAACGGCTTAAAAACGGCAAAAAAATCAGCTTTCAGCAATACGTATCAATCAACTTTTTTAAATATGTAACACCAAGACAGCGGGAAGAGATGCAAGCCTTGCCCTTAAGCGGAACCGAACTACAAGAAGAGTACAAAGGCAGACATGCTAATCCAAACACTGTTGCCGTTACTGGCGTGGAAAACATAGATGATTTGGGCTATGAACTTCAAGGCACGGGAACCTATGAAGTTATCGAAGAGGTTGCCCAAGATATGGCCGTCGAAGACATAGGGAGTGTTCAGAGCCGAATGACTAACAAAACTCAAGCAGCGGTTATAGCGCTAAGATACGGTATTAATCAGCAGCACCCCATGACAGGCTCAGAAGCCGCAGACCACACCGGCTTGTCAGAGGGGCAAGTCAGAACCATAGAGTACAACGGTCTTAAGTCAATGGCCGGATTCCCAGAGCTGCGTGGCAGTTTCGATGAGGTAGGGCAGAACGATTATCTTCAACAGCAGCGTCCACCGAGTCAACGTCAAATAGCCTTGAACAGACAAAGACTCGATGATTTACTGGAGAAACACGGCAGAGGCAGAGATGGACATGGATTTGCCGAAGACGGCGGGTACTACAACCGGTTTTCCAAAACACCCGAGCTCGACAGCCAGATCGACAGTCTAAGTAGATTCCTCAAGATTTGGGAGACAGAAGTAGCAAGCTAATGAACCAGCCAAAACCAAACCTTATTGTTATGAAGGCAGCTCCCACGGCAGGCGAGGAATTGCTAAAGGTACAACTCAAAGCTGATAGGCCAGAAGAATACGTGATTACACACGGTGACATTATGACAGGCACAGGCGAATACATCATGGCTGTTAGATCACGATTATATAACGCGCTGGAGTTTAATCGTGCTGGCAGCCCTTTTATCGGCGCCAAAGAACCAATAATATCACGACAAATTGAAGGTCTTGGTCGGGTATTCTCCTATGTTCAGCTAGACGCACTAACTCATACCGACTCACACCACCCAAGGCAAAACCCCCCAATCGCTAAGTATCATAATATCGGTGGTAAGGCCGCTCAATTACTACGTGTTGTCGTCGAGCAGAAGTCCGCAGCTATCGATGCTGCCAGTTAGATTACTCTGTAGCCCTGTTATAGCCTTCGGGGCCACGATTAATTCTCTTGTCGAGAACTCTATTAACAGTTCGCTGTAGAATGAGTTGCCCCTGATAGTCGCTTAGTTCGGTCGTGTCTATAACTTCTCTGGCGGTACGTAACATTTCTATATAGAAGCGGCTGTCTTCACACATTTGTTCCTCAAGCTCAAGTTCCTCGATATCTGGAGCTGCCTCAAGCATTCGCCTTTGTCTGACTTCCTCGGACGCTGTGACTAGTATAAGCAGACTGTTAGCCATAATTCTTCTAATGTCAGGATTGGTCGTATCTATAAGAAAAGCAGAGTCCGCGGCGTAGACACTAAGCCTACTCTCGTCATCGTTCAAGGCTCCAAACCCACGGTGTTCCAAGATACCTGACTCAAGTTCGCGATGCCAAGTTGGGTCGATTAGTTCTGATCTTGTGCACAATGCAAAATCATCATGGCTAAGAGGCTCAACCTCAACTGGATCGTCAACCCCATCATTGTGCTCACGAGCAATATATAGCCTAGGTATAACAAGAGAATCGGCGAACTCAGCGCCACGCAATCCATTGACGATTGTTGACATACCGCTCTTGGGCGGCCCAACTATCACAAGCGACTCATAAGAAGGCATGAGCCTATCTTAAGAATAAACACACCACCATGTCAAATATACGTAGTCTTTAAAGGCTTTTTCAGGTGTAATTGTGCTAAAATAATGGATATGCTTCAAAAACTGAAAAGCGTTGGCGGCAGCGTAGCCCAGACCGCAGGGTCTAGAGCTAAGCAAGCTTCGGCCAAGATTAAGGCCAAGACTGGCAAACAGGGCGATGAATACCTCGTGGCGCTTGATATTGGCACCGAATTCGTCAAGGCTCTAGTTGGTAAGGCTGGCAAAGACGGCAACATGGAGATCATTGGTGTCGGACGAGCCCGCCAGGGTCTTAGTGATATGCAGGCTGGTGCTATCGCCGATATCGCAGGAGTTGTTGAGAACTGCGACAAGGCACTCAATCAAGCCGAGGAACAAGCTGGCGTTAGTGTCCGTACGGCAATTATTGGTATTGCTGGTGAGCTAGTGAAGGGCACAACCACAACTGTTAGAGTTGCCCGCAAGCAGTCAACTAAGCCACTCGACATTGCCGAAATGGAGAAGATTATCAATCTTGTACAAGAACGCGCCCAGGCCAAGGCCAAGCAACAGCTTGCTTGGGAGCTAGGCGGCAAGGAAGTCGAAGTTCGTCTGGTTAATAGTGCCCTTGTCAGTATTGAGATTGACGGCTATCCAGTCACTAACCCAATTGGTTTCCAAGGTAATGACGTAGTCATACAGCTGTATACGGCCTTTGCACCGATGATTCACATCGGCGCACTTGAGAAGACCGCTCAAGAACTAGACCTCGATCTATTAGCTGTAGCAGCTGAGCCTTTTGCCGTAGCCCGTGCAGTTATTGGCAACAACCCCAACCAGAGCCTAAGTGCCATATTAATGGACGTTGGTGGCGGCACCACAGATATAGCTGTAATTAATGAAGGTGGCGTCCAGGGAACCAAGATGTTTGGTATTGGCGGACGTGCTTATACTCATGCTGTGGAGCGCGATCTTGGCGTTGACTTCGAAGAGGCCGAAGAGCTCAAGGTCGGTCTCAGCAACAACAAGGCGCCAGTAGCTCAGCGTCCAGCTATCGAGAAAGCCCTCGGCAAGACGGCTGATGTTTGGATCGGTGGGATTGAGCTGGCCCTCAGCGAGTTCACTAAGTTAGATCACTTACCACACCGACTTTTCCTCTGCGGCGGCGGTTCTTCACTTGATTTGTTAATGGATCGTTTGGAGAAGAGTGAATGGTACAAGAGTCTGCCCTTTACCCGTAAGCCTAACGTTCATCACATCCAGCCTGGTCAAGTTTCTGGTATTACCGATCTTACTGGCGACGTTAAGGACCACACCCTGATTACTGCTATGGGATTACTGCGAGTTGGTATGGATACCAAGCAATTTGCAGGTGAAACTGGCTCAATCCGTGACAAAATTGATAAAATGTTAAGCGTATAACCATGGCAACCGACAAAGACACTATATATATCGACATCGATGACGAAATCACAGGCGTTATCGACAAGCTGACCAACTCGAATGGTAAGGTCGTTGCTCTAGTACTGCCCAAGCGTGCCGCTGTCTTCCAGAGTGTCGTCAATATGAAGCTGCTCAAGCGTGCCGCCGACAGCTCCAAGAAGAATCTCGTCCTTATTACTTCCGAAGCAGGTCTCATACCACTTGCAGGCCTAGCTGGTATTCACGTCGCCAAGACCCTAACCAGTAAGCCCGAAATCCCACCAGCCCCCAAGGATTTCGACGACGAAGAAGAATCTATCGACGAGGACGGCACGGACGCAGAAGAACTACCAGCCGATCCTGACAAAAGCGTTGGAGAGCTAGCTGGAGCCGCCGCTGGCGGAGCACTAGCCGCTGATGCCGTAGAAACCTTAGTCCTAGATGATGACGATGTTGCTCCAGAAGATGACATTACTCCTAAGCCGAAGACTTTTGATCCGCCCAAAGGCAAGAAGAACAAGAAGTTGGCCGTGCCTGATTTCGATCGTTTCCGTCTATTATTGATCGGTGGTGGTATCGCTCTCATTCTACTGATAATCGGAGCTGTTTTCGCCAACACCGTTTTGCCGAAGGCGACCATAACAATTCTGACTGATGCCACCAAAGTCGATACCAACGTTAACCTTAATCTCTCGACAACTGCGACAGAACTTAACACCAAGGACAACACTGTACCTGCCAAGCTTGCTTCAGTTCCTAAGACTTACACCCAAACCGTCCCAACCACTGGACAGAAGAACAACGGTAACAAGGCTAGCGGTACTGTGACTATCTCTCTTTCTAATTGTTCCACCAACAGCGTAACAATACCTGCTGGCACAGGACTTAGCTCTAACAATCAAACTTATATAACAGGCGAGAGCATAACCTTAACTAGTGTGACGGTCGGAGGCAATTGTAATCCAAATGCCTTCTCGAACTTGTGGAGCCAGAGCACTAATGTAATCGCCCAAAACGGCGGTGCGAGCTTCAATATATCTTCTGGGACATCTCTGATAGTCTCGGGTTTCGGAAATACCAAAGCCAAGGCTAGCTCGGCTATAACTGGCGGAACGGATAGTATAGTCCAGAGCGTTAATCAGAATGATATTAATAGCGCAAAGGCCAAGATCGTCGTTAACGACGCTGAGATCAAGAAGATACTTACCGATCAGCTAAAGGCAGCCAAATACTATCCAATCGAAGCAACTTATACTGCTTCTACGCCAGTCACTACGACCAGTGCTAAGGTCGGCGATGCAGCCAACACAGTGACCGTCAATGAAGCCGTGACCTACACGATGTTTGGCGTCAAGAAAGAAGATCTCAACACTCTACTTAACAACGACATTAAGGGTCAGATCGATACCGAGAAGCAGAGTATTCTAGACAATGGACTGAGTTCTGCGACTTTCAACGTTACGACCCTAACAGCCACCGGAGGTCAAATAACGATGACCACTTCGGCTACGGCTGGACCTGACCTAGATGTTAATACGATTCGCGAACAAGCTGCCGGCAAGAAAGCCGGCGCTATCAAGGAACAGTTATCGGGTAACCCTGATGTTAAGAGCGTGAACGTCAAGTTCAGTCCGTTCTGGGTTAGTACCGCACCTAAGAAGACCGAGCGAATAATAGTCGATATTGCCAAGCCAACCTCCACAGCTAAATCTAGTAGCTCGGATGGAAGCAATTAGTAGTTCGATACTAGCCTTGGACGTGGGGGCTAAGCGTATCGGAATAGCGATCGCGTCTTCCGTCTCACGTTTGCCACGACCGTATAAGACTCTAGAGAATAACGATCATTTTTTGCCTGCTCTGAAGGGCATTGTTGAATCCGAAGGTGTCGATACTCTAGTAGTCGGTTTGCCACGTAATCTCAGCGGTCAATCGACCGATCAGACAACCTATGTCCAAACTTTCACAGCAAAGTTATATAAGGAATTGCCGTTGGCGATTAGTTTCCAGGACGAGGCTTTGACATCTAAGAAAGCTGAGGAGGAACTAGAATCACGAGGCAAGCCCTACCAGCGCGGCGACATTGATGCCCTAGCGGCAACTTATATTCTCGAAGATTTCCTAGCCGAACATAAGGAAGGTGTAGCGTAATGGTCGCATATAGATCGGGTCGTAAGTACTTCGGCTTGCCCAAGCGAGTCTGGATGTTACTTGGCGGCTTGATTATTCTGGCTATTGTCGGTGTCATAATCTCGCGTCATGTTTATGATAGTCAGCTCGGGCCAGTTAGTAGTGATCAGAAGACCCAGATATTCACAGTTGATGAAGGCAGTTCTACCAAGGAAATCGCCATTGATCTCGAGCAAAATCATCTAATAAGAAGCGCCTGGGCTTTCCAGCTCTATATTCATAGCAAGGAGTTAGGCAATCAACTACAAGCTGGCACATATGCCCTATCGCCCAGCCAAAGCACACCTGAGATAGTCAAGACATTAAGCGGTGGCAAAGTCGCCACAAGACTAGTGACGATTCTGCCAGGTCGGCGAATCGACCAAGTACGAGCTGATCTAATTAATTCTGGCTTTTCGCCAACTGACGTTGACCAAGCGTTGGTACCAGACCAGTACAAGGATTTGCCAGCCCTAGCCTACAAGCCCGCTGACGTGAATACACTCGAAGGCTTGCTGTGGCCAGATTCATTCCAGAAGGACTCTTCTACGTCTGCCTCATTCATCGTTCGTGAATCATTAATTGCGATGGGTCAACATCTGACACCAGATGTTCAAGCGGCTTTTGCCGCCGAAGGCCTGACTACTTACCAAGGCCTGACACTTGCCTCGATAATTATCCAGGAGGTCAACAAGCCCGAAGAGCAGACCCAAGCGGCTCAAGTCTTCCTAACTCGGCTTCAGAACGGTATGATGCTGGGCTCTGATGTCACTACTCGCTATGGTGCGATTGCTGCTGGTCATGCGCCGAGCCTGTACTTCGACTCAGTCTACAATACCCACCAACACCTTGGATTGCCACCCACACCTATTAGCACAGTTAGTGCTACCTCATTGGCTGCGGCAGCTCATCCTGCGGCCACTGCTTGGATTTACTTCGTGACTGGTGACGATGGCACTACCTACTTCTCAACTACGCTGCAAGAACACGAGGCCCTAACAGCCAAATATTGTCACAAACTCTGTAGCCAGTAGTTTTCATTAAGATTTAACAGTTAACTAACAGGGGTGAATAAGCACAAAAACCTTGCCAAAGGCCTCAATTTTGCTATAATAGTTCGGTAACGTCGTACAGGGGTGGCTATCTGTATACCCCCGTTTCCGTTGCCACCTAAGGAGATCTCGCATTAGTACTAACCAGACTACATCAATCGCTGACCGTTTAACTTTACCGACAGGTATCAAGTCGGCCAGTTTTTATAAGCGCATACAACTCAAGTTGAAGCGCAAGGCCGTTCGTCGACGCATGGTGCGTGGCGGTCTCGTATTATCAAATGTCATTGTACTAGGTGTTATCTTAGCCTTCGTACTTCAGAACCCGCGCACCGATGGCCTATCAAACCCATCAGTTCTTAATTCTAACGAGATTGGCGCTGCCGCTAATCCGCTAGATCAAGTGTCTTCAGCTGATATTGCCCTGACAGTGGCTAGACTTGGCGGTCTTCCAGAGACAACCGCCATCAACAACCAAGCTCAATCTCAAGCTGCCGACGTAGCGATTGCGAGCTCAAGCAATAACGTTATTAACAAGCCCCAGGTAGTAACTACTGCTCTTAAGTCTAGCGCTGATATTCAGGATTATGTGGCGGTTGCCGGTGACACCATCTCTACTATCGCAACTAAGTTCGGAGTAACATCAGACAGCATTCGTTGGTCTAACAACATTACTGGCGACACTATCGCTGCTGGTACTAAGATCGTAATACCACCTGTTAACGGCATTGTTTATACAGTTAATAATGGCGACACACCAGACAGCTTGGCCGCCAAGTTCCACTCCAGTAGAGACAAGATTGTTGCCTATAACGATGCTGAGATTAAGGGCTTAACTGTCGGTAAGCGGATTATCATACCAGACGGCTCCCAGACCGTAGCCACCAACTACCGCGCAGCAACAACAGGCTCATTCGCATGGGGTATTACTCCGGTCTACGGCTCCAATGGTTACGACTACGGCTACTGCACATGGTACGCTGCCAACCGAGTAGCCGTGCCTTCCAACTGGGGCAATGCAAACACTTGGGCTTATTACGCACCTTCTAGTGGCTGGAATGTCAGTAAGCGACCTGTAGCTGGTTCAGTGGCTCAGACAACTGGTCCGGGCTACGGACATGTGGCAATTGTGAATGAAGTTTCTGAGGATGGCACAATGATCAAATATTCGGATATGAACGGCTTAGCAGGCTGGGGTAGAGTAGGCACAACAGCCAACTGGGTGCCCGCCAGTAAGTTCAATAACTACATTTATCGTTAAACCTCGGTGATTTGGCCTATACTGTACTAAGTAATGAGTTTTGTAGACAAAGTTAAGATAACAGCATCAGCTGGTGCCGGTGGTGACGGCAAGCTGAGCTTTCGTCATGAGAAGTTTATTGACAAAGGCGGGCCCGACGGTGGTGACGGTGGTCACGGCGGTGACATTATCCTGATGGGTAGTCGCAACCAGAACACCTTGGCGACCTTCCGATATAACAAGTTAGTGTCTGCCGATGATGGCAGGTCAGGTGGCAAGACTCGCATGCACGGCCGCAGCGCCAAGCATTTAATCGTGCCTTTGCCCGTCGGCACTGTGGCTACTAACGAAGACGGCGAAATCGTAGCCGACCTTGTAGAAGACGGCCAGAAGGTGATTGTAGCCAAGGGTGGTCATGGCGGATTCGGCAATGCTCACTTCGTATCATCTCGTCGCCAAGCTCCAAACTTTGCCGAAAAGGGCGAAAAGGGCGAAATCTTCGAACTACAACTTGAGCTTAAGATGATTGCCGATGTTGGTCTTGTTGGCTTGCCCAACGCTGGTAAGTCAACATTACTTAGCAAGTTAAGTAATGCTCGACCAGAGATCGCTGACTATCCTTTTACTACTCTGACACCTAACTTGGGCGTTGTTGATATTGATAATGAAACCAGCGTTCTGATGGCCGACATACCAGGTTTGATCGAAGGTGCGGCTGAAGGTAAGGGGTTGGGACATGACTTCTTGCGTCACGTTGAACGTACAGCTGTTATATTGCATTTGATTGATGCCTACACGGAAGATGTTGCTACCGTCTACAAGACTATCAAGGCTGAACTGAAGGCCTACCAACCCGAACTAGCCAAAAGACCAGAGATAATTGCGCTGACCAAAGTCGAAGGTCTGGACGATGAGATTATTGATGACTTGGTATCTCAGCTCAAGAAGGCTGCGCCCAAGAAAGCCACTATCTTCGCTATTTCTTCGCAATCAGGCCAAGGCCTCAAGCCACTTTTATTTGCCATCAAGGACGAGGTTAAGACAGTGCGGGCTAAGCAACCAGAAATTGCTGAAGATAACGGCATCCCTGTTTTGACACTAACCGACACTTCGGGCGCCTATGACGTCACGAGGGAAGGCGATGTTTTCATAGTCAAAGGTGAGCGCATTGAGAAGTTCGCAGGTCGTACTGACTTCGAAAACGATCAAGGCATTCAACGACTGCGCGACATAATGAAGCGAGCGGGTATCTTACACGAACTTCGTCGCCAAGGCATCGAACCAGAACAGATTATTAGAATTGGCGATGCTGGAGAGATGCCGTACTAGTGCCATGAAGAATAGTTTCTTCTTCTATGACTTAGAGACAACTGGCTTTGATCCTAGATCAGCGCGAATTATGCAGTTCGCTGGTCAGCGGACAGATATGGATCTTCAGCCGATTGGCGAGCCAGTCAATCTGTTCATCAAGCTAACGCCCGACGTTCTCCCTTCACCCGATGCCATTCTAGTAACTGGCATAACACCCCAGCAAACTTTGTCTGAAGGCGTGACCGAAGCCGAATTCCTCAAGACGTTCTACAGCGAAGTCGTGCAGCAGGGGACGATCTTTGCTGGCTTCAATAGTGTGCGGTTTGATGATGAGTTTATGCGTTTCCTCAATTACCGTAACTTCTACGATGCTTATGAATGGCATTGGCAGAACGGTTGCTCGCGCTGGGACTTGCTGGATACGGTTCGCATGACACGAGCTCTTCGGCCAGATGGCATTGAGTGGCCTTTTGCTTCTGACGGTAAGCCGGCCAACAGATTAGAGCTGCTTTCCTCGGTTAATAAGTTAGAACACAGCCATGCGCACGATGCTTTGAGCGACGTCACCGCTACCATCGCCGTGGCTGGCCTGATTAAGACAGCCCATCCAGACCTCTTCGAATATTTGGTGAAGATGCGTGACAAAAAGGAAGTTGCCAAGCTAGTGGGTAAGGGCGAGCCCTTTGTCTATACTTCTGGCCGTTATCCAAGTTCTAGCCTTCATACTACCGTGGCTGTAGAGCTTGCCAAGCACCCTCAAGACGGGGCGTCTTTGGTCTACGACCTTAGGCATGATCCAGCACCGTTCCTATCGATGTCTGTCGATGAGTTGGTTGAAGCTTGGAAGTTCACTCGTGATCCAGATGCTTTGCGGCTCCCTGTTAAAACGATCAAATTCAATCGTTGTCCGGCCGTAGCGCCACTCGGTGTTATCAAAGATACTGAAGCCCAAGGGCGAATTGCCCTGAGCCTCGACACGGTCACCAAGAATCGCAAGCTCCTTAAGGCGAGTCAATCAGAGTTTGCTGCCAAAGTCTTGAAGACTATAGAGCAGCTTGATACTGCTCGCGAGCAAGCCTCACTAGTAGATAACCAGTTAACTGTTGATGAACGATTGTACGAGGGTTTCGTCGGTCCGCGCGACAAGCAATTAATGAGTGTAGCTCGGGCTGCTGAGCCAGAAGAGCTAAGTGATTTGATTGGCGACTTCAAGGATGAGCGTCTCAAGAGCCTCTTGCCTCTGTACAAAGCCCGCAATTATCCGTCTAAGCTAGCTCCAGAAGAACAGGCGGCATGGGATAATTTCTGTCGAATACGACTGTTTGAAGGTGGTGATGAAAGTCGGCTGGCCAAATACTTCGCTCGACTTGGTGAACTTGCTAGCGGCAAGCTAAGTGGTGAGCAAGAATACTTATTAGAAGAGCTACAGCTGTACGGTCAGTCTATAATGCCCGCAGATGCAGCTGGCTAGCGTGCAAAGGCTGGCGTTGCTGTGTGCCAAAGATTTCATCGACAACTTCGTTGATCAAGCGCCCGATGCGAGGCTTCACGCGCCATGCAGCAACGATCAGTAAGGCCATAATAGCTAGCCACACCTGAAACGAGATTGCGATATTGGTGCCTGGGACTATCCCTAGGACTAAGAAACTGTACATCACGTGCCCTTATAATCCTTTAAGATTTGAGCCGAATTATACACCTATTTGTTAATAGGTCAAGAATATTCTATTCATGCTTATGTTTGCAATCGGATAGTCGGTAACAAATTTGGGCAGTATATAGAATCCATATACAAAACATATAGATTTTATATGGTGCCAGTGACGTCACATGGCGAAAACACAGAAACACTGGTAATTTAAGGTGTTTTTGTGTATAATTGAGCGCCTTGGAGAGCACCAAAAGAGTTGTAATCGAGGGAGAATTCTGTGGCTGATGAGATAGTGGTCAAGGGCGCGCGCGAACATAATCTCAAGAACATTGACGTTAACATTCCGCGCAATAAGTTGGTAGTTATTACTGGATTAAGTGGCTCGGGCAAGTCTAGCTTAGCTTTTGATACGATTTATGCCGAAGGGCAGAGACGCTATGTTGAGTCCCTAAGTTCTTATGCGCGCCAGTTCTTAGGATTAATGGAGAAGCCTGACGTCGATCAGATCGATGGCTTGAGCCCAGCTATATCTATCGATCAGAAGTCGACTTCTCGTAATCCACGTTCGACAGTCGCGACTGTTACCGAGATCTATGATTACTTAAGATTGCTTTATGCTCGCATCGGCGTGCCGCATTGTCCAGTTGATGGCAGCGCCGTCGTGAGACAGACAACCAACGGCATTATTGATCAGATTAATGCCACCACTAAGGGCAAGCGCCTGATGGTTCTGGCTCCTGTAGTTATCGACAAGAAAGGCGCCTTTGAGCACATCCCAGAGCAGTATCAACGAGCTGGCTTCGCTCGCGTAAGGGTAGACGGAGTTGTCTATGCGCTTGATGAATTCCCAGAGCTCGACAAGGCCAAGCGTCACCGAATCGAAGTCGTAGTCGACCGTCTGGTTAATGATGCAGACAGTCGCAACCGTCTTGTCCAGTCTGTCGAACAGTCATTAGACATCGCCGAGGGTAAGGTCGTAATCGCCGATGCCGATTCCAAGGAAGACAAAACATGGAGCTACAGCCTAATGTACGCTTGTCCGAAGCACCCTGAGATTAATATCCCAGAACTTGAGCCGCGAACCTTTAGCTTCAACAGTCCACACGGCGCCTGCCCAACCTGTACCGGTCTTGGTAATCGTATGGAAGTTGACCCCGAGCTAGTCATCCCTAACGGTAACCTAACCATCGCCGAGGGTGCTATTCGTCCGTATAACCGAATCAACGTCGATACTTGGTACATCAAGAAGCTCCAAGCCGTGGCCGAGAAGAATGGTTTCACTCTGCATATTCCAACTGGCGAGCTAACAGCTAAGCAGTTAGAGCTGGTGCTCTATGGAACTGGCGAGCAGAAGTTCAACGTAGCCCTTGGCACCGGACGTTCGTTCGAGACAACTTACGAGGGCGTCATACCCAACCTAGAACGCCGTTACAAGGAGACTGACAGTGACTTCATAAGACGTGATATCGAGAGATTCATGCAAGAACGTCCTTGCCACGCCTGTCACGGTCTCAGACTAAAGCCAGAAGTTCTAGCTATCACTATTGGCAAAGAATCTATCATGGATGTCTGCTCGTTGTCGATTGATGATGCTCTAATCTGGTTCAATGGCCTCAAGCTGAACAGCAAAGAAACCACCATCGCACAGATGATCCTTAAGGAAATCGGCGCTAGGTTGCAGTTCCTTCAAGACGTTGGCCTGAACTACCTTAATTTGTTAAGGGGCGCTACAACACTTAGTGGTGGTGAAGCTCAGCGCATTAGGCTAGCAACACAGATTGGCTCTGGCTTGATGGGCGTCCTCTATGTTCTTGACGAGCCAAGTATTGGTCTACACCAACGGGATAATGCTCGCCTGATTCGGACTCTCAAGCACCTAAGAGATCTGGGCAACACTGTGATTGTTGTTGAGCATGACGAAGAGACAATCCGCACTGCCGACTACCTACTAGACATTGGCCCAGGCGCCGGTATTCATGGAGGTGAGGTTGTGGCAGCAGGTTCGCCTGCCGAAGTCATGAAGGTCAAAGCCAGCGTGACAGCCCAATACCTATCGGGTGGTAAAGAAATCGCCACTCCCAAGAAGCGTCGCAAGGGCAATGACAAGTCGATCATCATCAGGGGTGCTCGTGAGAACAATCTACGCAACATCGACGTCGAAATCCCACTCGGCAAGTTAGTTGTAGTCAGCGGTGTCAGCGGCTCTGGCAAGTCCAGCCTAATCAATGACATTCTAGCCAAGGAACTGCTAGCCAGATTACACCGTGCCAACGCTGTGCCTGGTCGCCACGACAACATCGAAGGCATCAAGCAATTGGATAAGGCCATCATCATCGACCAGTCACCAATCGGCCGTACGCCGCGCTCTAATCCCGCCACATACACCGGTCTGTTTACGCCCATAAGAGAACTTTTCGCCAGCTTGCCCGAAGCCAAACTAAGGGGTTACAGCGCCGGTCGATTCAGCTTCAACGTCAAGGGCGGTCGATGTGAGAACTGTGCCGGCGACGGCATTATCAAGATCGAAATGCACTTTCTCCCAGACGTCTACGTTCCATGTGAAGTCTGTCACGGCAAGCGCTATAACCGCGAAGCTCTAGAGATCCATTACAAGGGCAAGACAATCAGCGACATTCTAGACATGACCTGCGAGCAGGCTCTAGAATTCTTCGCTAACATTCCGAGCATCGCGCGCAAACTCCAGACGCTAGTCGATGTTGGCCTCGGCTATATTGCTCTCGGCCAGTCAGCTACAACTCTTAGTGGTGGCGAAGCTCAGCGTATCAAGCTGAGCACTGAGTTGTCGCGAAGACCAACTGGCAAGACGCTCTACATCCTTGATGAGCCCACAACTGGGCTGCACATGGCAGACGTCGATAAACTACTCAACATGCTCCACGCTCTAGTAGATGCTGGTAATAGCATGGTCGTTATCGAGCACAACCTTGACGTTATCAAGAACGCCGATTGGCTAATCGACATGGGTCCAGAGGGCGGCAGCGCTGGTGGGCAAGTCGTTGCTATCGGCACCCCCGAGCAAGTAGCCAAAGTCAAAGCCAGCTACACTGGACAATATTTGACAAGTATGCTATAATATAGCAAATGTCACAGATAGAACAAGCTAAATCAGATTTGTCACCAGAGCATACGAATCACGTCGGTGCTCTAGATAATGGCAACCTCAATTATATTCAACTTCGAGATTCAATTAGGCCGGGTGATATCGAAAGCACCACGGGCCCTTTTGATAAAGTCGCCAGTCTCAAGGTCAGCCCCATTATTGATGAAGTTAAACAAGCTAGGTATGAGTTATTTGTTCTAGCAATTGCTGTATTGCAAGCTGAAGGGAGAGATCTCAACGATGGCGAAGAAGCCTGCGCAGAGCTCATTAGGCAAAGTACAGAGAGACTTGTTGCGCAAGAGTTGTTAGATGAGTCTTTGTTAGGCTCAACTGACTTTACCGCCAAATCTCACCCGATTGACTTCAGTGATTATAATCGTGCTGTTCATGCACTTCGAACGAACGAAGGCGGTCGAGTATATCCGTACGGCAGAGACTTTTCGAGCGCTTATATGGCTGGTGAAATAATTGTTAAGGAGGCGGCGTAATGACAACTCCAGAAGCCCCTCAACTAGGTGAGTCATATCAGGCCATGGAAGAACCGGTGGGTTTGATGATGGAGCCTGAAGATAACGTAGCGTTCGACATTGGTACACATATGACATTTGAGATTCTGGATCAGCTTGATGAAGTAGGCGTCGAAGAAGTGTCCCAAATTGCGATCGATCTTGGTCGAAGAGTTGAGGGTGCACCTTCGGTAATGGTAGATGAAACTCTAGAATCCAAGTATGAAGATGAGCTTATGTGGGCAGAAGATGCAAAAGAGCAGAAACGAATACGTGGACTTATTGCTGTTTCGAAGGCTGTCGACAGAATAATGAGGCTGAAGATCGTCGTTGAGAACCCTGATATCGTTGGGCCAGATAATGTTGAAGAGTTTGACATGGCCTCAGAAGCGGTCAATGAAGCCAAGGATGTCTTGAACGAAGCAGCTACAGAAGTACTAGAACTCGCTATCGAAGATTTACGCCTACCAGATGTGTCAACACCCGAAGCACTAGACAACTTGCAATAATTGTGCTATAATGTATGGATATGTCTGAGATAGCGAAGCCAGAAATAGTTGTGCCAAGTGCAATGTCACCAGATGAACTTGACGAGTTCGTTCATAGTCTAAGCATTGACCAGTCTCGTATACCAAGTCAAGCGTACACCAAGGGACACACTGTCAAGCGACTCAACACCTTGATAAGACGACGTGCCTTCATGCTTTCTGCCGCTATTGACTTGAAGAATAGCAGTTTATCAACTAGAGAGCTGAGTGAGCTTGGAATACCAAGCGCTGATCTTGATATGTTCCAACAGAAGCAACGAGAAAGACTAGTGCAGGCTGGTGAAACAAAGGCTGGTATAGTCTATGATGTTGTTGATGGTGAACCCGCATTCTTGAATCCACTGCTGCAAGGCTCACGACAAGTACAAAGACTACTTAGCGGTGTGGGAGTTCAGTACAACGAGGATCCAGTCTTCAGTGATACAGATGTTCAGGCTCAAACGGTTGAGTCGATTCCTGCATGGAATGAGTATGCCTTCGGCAAAACCATCACTCCAAGCAGGGCTCTACAACATGCCGTGGCGCTAGTCAGTGGCGACAAGTTTATGCTTGGCTTCGACGAGTCAAGAGGTGTCAATGTCTACGGCTTATTGAGGACTATTGGAGACATACAAGGTGCGGCTCCTATAACCGATGAGCCCGAACAGTTAAGACAAGTCACTCAGGGCTAGCCCTTCTTCTTACGACGAGTCTCGAGTATAGCCTTAACCAAGTGATAGACAGTTGGTCCGAGCGTGATCAACATTACGCAGCCCACAGCTAGTAGAATGTAGTGATCAATGTTGGGGATCTTGGTGCCGAACCAATAGCCGACCATGGTTATGCTGACCGCCCAGGCGATATCGCCAATGGCATCATAGACGAAGAATTGCTTGTAGTTCATTTTGGCAACGCCTGCTACGGCTGGGGCGAAGGTTCGGACAACGGGGACGAAATGAGCCAGGAGCATGGTTTTGCTGCCGAAGCGTTCGTAGAATGATTCAGCTCGTCCGACGTATTCTTGGCGGAAGACTATACCATCAGGCTTGCTGAACAAGCCACGGCCCCAGCGTTTGCCGATGTGATAGCCTAGGTTGTCGCCAACAATTGCCGCTACTGAGATGACAATAATAGTTGTCAGCAGAGGCAATTTGTCCTGAGCAGCGAAGACGCCGGCTGTTAGTAGTAAGGTGTCGCCAGGGAAGAAGAAGCCGACGAACATCCCCGATTCGGCGAAGATTATGGCTGCGATCAGCACTAATCCACCGGCTTGGATGATGTGGGGGATATCGAACATTCCTCTAAGCTTACTGGTTTAGGGCTGCAGCGTCCAGCCATATCTGTTATAATGTAAATCAAGAAATAAGAGGTAATGCATGTCCAATGATTCTATTAGTCTTAAGTTAGATCCCCGAACCGTGACTGGCAAGGCCGTTAAGCACTTGCGCAGTGCTGGTACGGTACCTGCTGTTATCCATGACCATGGCAAGGATTCCGTCCATGTCCAAGGCAACGGTGTGGCCATGTTGAAAGTTTGGAAGCAAGCTGGCAAGCACCACCCTGTTGAATTAACTGCAGGTGACAAGAGCTACGTGGCACTTATCAAGACTGCCGAGTTTGATCCGCGCAAGAACCTTCTGACTCACATAGTATTCAACGCTGTTGATAAGAACCAGAAGGTCGAAGCTGAGATTCCAGTCAAGCCTCGTTATGACGAAGGCAACGAGTCTAGTCCTGCTGAGCGCTCTGGTTTCATCGTGCTCGCCCAGCTTGAGACCGTACAAGTTAAGGCTATTGCCACTAAGCTACCTGACTTCCTAACCTATGATGCAGAGAAGCTTGTAGAAGTCGGTGACCACGTTACCGTAGCTGATTTGACCATTCCTGAAGGTGTAGAACTTGAGACTGAACTCGAACAGTCAATCGCAACTGTCTATGAGCCAAGTGCTCTAGCTGCTGCTAATGACGCCGCAGGTGGTGACGCTGAAGAAGAAGTTGAGACTGAAGAAGGCGCCGAAGCCGCTGCTGAAGGCGCAACAGACGCAGCCAAGCCAGCCGATGCAGAATCAGCTAAGTCCGAAGAAACCGACGCCAAGAGCGACTAAGCAATGGCCAAGTCAGCTGCCTAAGCCAAGACCAGCTATTCTTCTATAAACCCGCCAGATTGATGGGCCCAGAGCTTGGCGTAGAGACCATCTTGCTCTAATAACTTCTTATGAGTGCCTTGTTCGACTATCATGCCGTTGTCGATTACGACGATGCGATCCATGCGCTGAATAGTGCTCAGGCGATGGGCAATCACAACTGCAGTTTTGTCTTTCATAAGTTGCCACAAGGCCTTTTGAATCGAGCGCTCACTTTCGCTATCTAGTGCCGAGGTTGCCTCGTCGAGTATCAGAACTGGTGCCTCAGTCAGCATCGCCCGAGCAATAGCCACGCGCTGACGCTGGCCGCCACTTAGCTTGACGCCACGTTCACCAACAATCGTGTCGTAACCCTCTGGCAGTGAAGATATAAAGCTGTGAGCGAATGATTTCTTGGCGACATCAATGATCTCGGCGTCGGTAGCGTTAGGCTTACCGTAGCTTATGTTCTGCTTGATTGAACGATGGAATAACAGAGGTTCTTGCGGCACATAGGCTATAGAGCTGCGTAAGTCCTTTTGCTTGATGTCTCTAATGTCTTGGCTGTCGATCTTGATGCCGCCAGACTGGATGTCCATGAATCTAAGTAGTAAGCGGGTGATGGTTGTCTTGCCACCACCGCTAGGGCCGACTAGTCCAATCTTTTCGCCGCCCTTGATGTTGAGGTCGAAGTCTTTGAACAACACGTCGTCATTGCCTGCATCATGATAGTTGAAGGTCATCGAATCGAAGTCGATTTTGCCCTTAGTAATGTGTGATGCTTCAGGCGACTGCTTGTCTTGGACTAATGGTGGCTGTTCTAGTAACTCGGCCATTTCTTGTCCATCACCGGCTACGGCCTCGAATTGCCGCACCATGAAGGTGCTACGGTGCATGTTCTCAATGATACGCAGTATGTAGACTTGGAATAGCAGGAACGTAGCAATGCCGAGATTGCCACTGTACACAGCTACAATTCCGCCGACGAAGACGAACATTTGTAGAACTGCGCATAGACTATCAATGATGAAACCATTACGAACGGCTTTGCGCCAAGCTTGTAGGAAAAATTTGCTTCTCTGCTTGTTGATGGCCGTGTAGCGTTGTATCTCTCGTTCCTCAGCAGCAAAAGTTTTGACAGTCAGCGCATTGGTTATCGTGTCAGCTAGCTCACCAATCTGTTTGGTTTCTTTGGCTATGGCACCGCGTCGAATCGGCAGGCGTAGCAGCGCAAACTTCACAACCAATGCCTCAACCATTACCCAGGCAACTAGCGTAATAAGGCCAATCAGAGGACTGTAATATATCATCACGCCAACCGAGACCAAGACAACAGTTAATTGTGGCAGCAGCTCAAACAACACGGTGTCATTAAAAGTCGTGTAAACCTTCGCGAAACGGCTAGCCTGCGTAACTAGCGAACCGCTGAAATTATCAGTAAAGAAGGCGTAGTCTTGATGGCTTAGGTAAACAAAACAGTCGTCGTATATGACTTCCGATACTTTGTTGTGTAACACAGCAACGCAATAAGTGTCTAACAGATAGCCCAGATAAATTATAATTATCTCGAAACAAGCAGTTGCGACAATCAAGCCAACATTTATCGTGTGTTCATGTATTAGCTGACCGAGAGTCAGTGCAATTAGAAGCGGAGTTATGGTTGCTCTCAGGCCGCGGGTCAGGCTGAACATGATCGACCCAAAGGTAATCAATGGGAATTTGCGCCAATAGCGCAGGTATAGCTGTAGCGCCTTCCAGCTTGGAGCTTCTTTGTTCATGCCACTATTGTATCAGTTAGTCCTCGAGGAAACCGCCTGATTGATGTGCCCAAAGCTTGGAGTATACGCCTTTGTGTTTCAGAAGGTGCTTGTGTGTGCCTTGTTCGACTATCTTACCGTCCTCCATGACTATTATTCGATCCATCTTCTGAATCGTGCTTAGTCGGTGAGCAATTACAATCGCTGTTCGGCCTTCCATCAGCTTCCATAGAGCATCCTGAATCAGCGCTTCACTTTCACTGTCCAAGGCAGAGGTCGCCTCATCCAATATTAAGATCGGAGCGTTCTTAAGCATTGCCCGAGCAATAGCCACGCGCTGACGCTGGCCACCGCTAAGTTTGACCCCGCGTTCACCGACTAGGGTGTCGTAGCCTTGAGGTAGAGACTTAACGAACTCGTCGGCATGAGCCAACTTAGCAACTGTAATAACTTCTTCATCAGTCGCTTCTGGCTGGCCGTAGCGAATGTTTTCCATTAGGCTGCGGTGGAATAGTAGTGGATCCTGAGGCACATAACCGATGTGCTTGCGCAAATCTTGTTGGCTTATGTTAGTAATATCTTGGCCATCAATTAATATCTTGCCAGAATTTATGTCCATGAATCTCGATAATAGTCTGACAAGACTGCTTTTGCCGCCACCAGAATGTCCGACCAAGCCTATTTGTTCGCCTGCCGCTACCTTAAGGTTTAGATCGCTGAACAGTGCGTCTTGTCGTTCATCGTAACAAAACGTAATATCAACAAGCTCGATTGTGCCCTTATCAATCTCAAACACCTCTGGGTTCACGGGATCCTTGATAGCTGGCTCAAGTTGGAGGATTTCGGTCATGTCGCCTGAATCACCCAGAGCGCGATTAACATCACGAACTATGAACATGAATTGCCACAAGCGCTCCGATAGAGCTAACGTGTAGGACAGTGTTAGGTACAAGGCTCCAATCGGGCTGTGAAACACAATAACGCTGTATATTCCAATAACGAAAGCCATGACCTCAACGACTGTTGTGCTGCTTGAGCTTATTAGTTCGTTTTTCATCTGGACTTTCATTAATCTCTGGGCAGCACTACGTGTCTTAATGGTTTGCTTCGTGAACAACCGTGACTCTATAGGCTCACCTGCAAAAGCTCTAACGGTCGAAATATTAGTGATGGCGTCGGCTAGCTTAGCCGTCGTGTTGCTTTCCTCGGTCGACAAATCACGGTTATAGGGTATCTGCCGTTTCATCTGACGATATATGACTGCAACATAGACTAACGTTACAAATGCGAATATCGCAGCATACAGCGGGGCAATAAATAGCAAGATTGCTAATGAAGTAATGAAGGCGGTTATTCCGGTCAGAATACTCCAGTTAAACGAGGCCATGAACTTATCATAGGCACCAACGAACTTGTTAGCTTGCGATACGAGTGCGCCGCCAAATCTGTCCGAGTGAAACTTATTATCCATGTACTGCAAATGATCGAAGATGCGTTCCATGATCTTTTGCTCGGTCAATATAATATAACGCCAGGCGCACCAGGACTGCGTCCGCCATAATAAAACGGCGATCAAACTGATCAGTATGTAGGCGATCAGGTATGGTTTCATGACGTCCAGAGTTATGTCCTGGTCGTTGGAATACAGTTGCTGTAAGCGGTTAAAGGCCTTGGCAATTATTAGTGGCGGCAAGATGCTGCTTGCAATGGTAGCAAGCACAGAGCCGACAGTGGCGTACCAGAATAGCCATGGATGAGCACTAGTGAAGTGCCAGAATAGCTTAATAGTCTTAGTATTGGTCGAGGTGGATTTGTGGGATTTCATAGGGCACTGCCTCCTGCAGCGTCGGTTTAATTAATAGTTTAAGAGTTTATTGATGTTTTGGATAGACTAGATGAGACTTAGCTGACCACGAAGGCGATCAAGTCTGACTGTAGTTTTGGTGTGCTGTACATTGTTCTGCCTCCGTTAATTCGTATTCTAATCAAGAACACGAAGTTGCTAATATAGTGTCTGTCATCTTATACTAAAGTGTTTATGAGTGCAACTAAGATAACCTTGAACTGCTAACGCCATGGAAGGTGCTCCCCTATTTGTTGAGGACGATGATTCTGACGACAAGAAAGAATCGACCCAAAAAGTCCTTCCCAAGAAGCCCGTGAGCTTCAGCTTTGCGAACTTTGCCCAAAAATCTCAAGAATCAGATCCAAAAGACCAAGAACCCAAGGAAGACCAAGTCCCAAAACCCGAACTTACTCTTGTTGAGGCAGAGCCAGTCGGTGAGTCAGAAGCTCCGCTAGAACAGATTGGCGAAGACGAAAAGCCCATAATAGAACGTCAATTAACGATCGTTGCTCAAGAAACAGATGCAGAATTGGCAAGCGATGACGTAACTGACCCAGAAGTAGCCGCTGGCGATCAAGCTGTCGAGCACTTCCGAGACCTAATTATCGAAAACGGTGAAGATTCCGAGATTGCGCTACGAGAAACATTAGCTGAGCTAGGCGTAGAAGATGACAAAATTAATGACTTAGCTGAAACATCGGAAACTCCCCCCGATACTTATGTAGAAGCCGTTGACGAGGAAGCATCCAAAACTTCAGAACATGATTTTGCAGCCCAAGAAGTGCCTGTCGAACGAGCAGCCGAGACCTCCCAAGATGGTGAACCTGTCGCAGTCGATGAGGCTCCGACAAATGATGGTACTAGTAGATCCGCAGGCCGCACAGAAATTAAGCTGACAGTTGAGCAAGGTGGCAACGCAGCTGCATCAGCCGTGGCTGCTGGGGTGGTTGGTTATCTTCTGGGTCGCCGCAAAGGCCGAATCAAGACTGAACAAAAGCTGCTGCCAATTCAGAATAAGCTTGAGAAACAAGTTCACGACCTAGGCGTTAAGCTCAAGCAAAAAGAAGAAATAATCCGCACCGCTGCCGCTCGCAAAGTCAGAGCCGAAGGCCCGCCAACTACTGAGAAAGTAGCTGTCAAAGAAACCTCTCAAATTAAGCAGCCAGAACACATTGGCCACATGGTTGTTAACGCGCCTGAAACAGACAAAGCCAAGCTGGTACCAGGAAAGACCGAGAAGCTACAATTGACCAAAGCAGAAGCACAGCCAATAGTCGGCAAAAGAGTCGAGAACCTATCGCGCGCCGAACTGTTAGTCTTGAGCGAAAAGATCATAGTGGAGGGCACTAGTCTACGTCAGATTTATGAAACTCGATTGTTAGGCGAGCGTGGCCTAAGACGTCTAGTAGCCGAGCACCTTAGGGGCGGTGATCTTAGCAAAGCCTTGAAGCGTGAGATTGTCGAACGAGAGATAGACTTCGAACGTGATCCTGCGATTCGCGATGTTGTTCCTGCCGCGGCCGTTAGTACAGGTAATAGTGGTGCTTCACATGCCCTCAACGACTTATTGAAAGCGGCTAAGGTTGATGTCAACGATGGCGTTGAGGAGGTTGCCTTCTTCCGTGCTCGTGCCAGGTATGAAGCTGGGCAGCTTCATAAGCATCAACAACAAAGGCGAATTATCAACATTAGCTTCGTAGTCGTAATTCTTCTGCTAATACTAGCAATTATTATTCTCTACGCAACTCGCGGTTAACAGGTATAATTATTAGCAATGCAAAAAATCATCCTTTATTACAAGTTTGCGCCCATATCAGATCCAGAAGCTGTACGGTTGTGGCAACGTGCTGTTTGTGAGAAGCTGAACCTCAAAGGCCGAATTCTTATTGCTGAACATGGCATTAATGGCACGCTGGGCGGGGATATTAAGGACCTTAAGGCTTACATCAAAGAAACCAAGACCTTCTCCGCTTTCAAAGGCATTGCCTTCAAGTGGAGCGAGGGTGGCAGCGACGACTTTCCCAAGCTTATGGTTAAGGTTCGCCCCGAAATCGTAACCTTCGGTGCAACCGAAGAGATACAAGTCGACGACAAAGGCATAGTCGGTGGCGGCAAACACCTCAAGCCAGAACAAGTTCATCAGCTAGTGGCTGAGCGTGGCAATGATGTCGTGTTCTTCGATGGACGTAACGCCTATGAGGCCGAAGTCGGCAGGTTCAAAGATGCAGTAGTGCCTGACGTTCGCCACACCCGCGATTTTGCCAAAGAGCTAGAAGATCCCAAGTACAACGACATGAAGAGCAAGCCAATAGTCACCTATTGCACAGGTGGCATCCGCTGTGAAGTGCTTAGTATGATGATGAAGAAACGCGGCTTCAATGAGGTGTATCAGATTGACGGCGGCATACATAAGTACGGCGAACAGTACGGTGATGATGGGCTTTGGGAAGGTTCTTTGTATGTCTTCGATGACCGTATGGGTACCAAATTTTCAGACAAAGCCATCGATATTGGTGCTTGCAGCCACTGCGCCAACAAGACTAGCAACTACGAAAACTGTGCTGACAAGTCTTGCAACGACCTAATTCTAATCTGCGAGGATTGTGCGCCTATGCAGAAGTTTTGCACCGTGCACACAGAGGTCGGAGCGGCTACTCGGACTGACTAGCTTCGTCAGAGGTCTGACTGTCGTTGAATTGGTCGAATAGATAACTCAATTCCAGCTGTCTTACTAAGCGTTTCATGTCGTCACACTGCCCATGAGAGAAGCGGTGCTCGAATTTAGATATATTGATTAATCCTATCTGTTTGGCGTCCTCTAATTTTTTGTCGCTAAACCAAAGTTTGGCATCTTCGTCCAAACCTCCGGTGATGAATCTATACATAACTTTTATGATTTCCATCTGCTCTTTGAGATATTCAGCGTGGCCTTTCGCTAGCTTATAATCCTGATGCTCGCGCTCACTATTATAAACATGGTTATGGCTTTGCTTTTCGTCCCTATCGTCATCAGCGACATCGGCTTCTTTACGCTTAGAGATGATGCGCCTCGCTGTCTCGCCATTAGGATTTAGTATTGGGTATTCCTTGTCCAACTTTAGGTCTACCCAATCATCAGGCGGTAGTTCATAGCCCTCGAACATTGCATCGAAGTCATGTACAGTTGTGACCGGCGGATTCCTGAGCGTCAAGAAGTGGCTCTTAAGTTCGAACAACCTGTAGTCCATTCCAACCTCGTACACCATCGCCTTAAGCGACTCTTCTTGCTCGGGATCTAAATCCCAGTCTTCTATTGTCTCCAAGGTCTCTTGGCATGCGACGGCGACCACATCTTCATAAATATGGGGCTGTATCTTAGCCACTTCGCCGAGGTCTTTCAAGCGTTTCCTAATAGACGAGTAAATATCTGTGAAGACTTGTTGTCTATTGGTGAGCTGTAGATGCCTGTCTTGCAGCTCTTTTATCTCATCTGGATCGACACCTTCTCGTATGGCATCGATAATACCTGTCTCGATGGTGGCTAATTCGGCGGCAAGGCCCATCGCAGTATTACCTATCAGGCTTTCCTTGGATTCTGTTTCGCCATGATCAAGTACCGCAACTGCGGTGTCCAAGTTGGGGTAAGCTTGGGACAACCACTGGGCGTCCCAAACGTCAGGGCCTGGCTGGCCACTAGCCGTCTCTGTACTCATAATGCTATTATAGTATAAATACTCTATAAATGCAAAGCAACTGTCACAGGCTAGTAGGATAAACTGTATATACAACATGAATGACGTTTTACAACAAAAGCTAACTGAATTGCCAACCGAGCCTGGCGTCTACTTCCACAAGGATAAGCAGGGCGATATTATCTATGTTGGCAAAGCGGCAGTTTTGCGAAACCGCGTTCGACAGTACTTCCAGAAGTCGCGAGGCCGCGACCCCAAGACTGAAGCTCTGGTTGCCGAAATTACTGACATTGATTGGATGGTGGTTGAGAGTGAGCTCGAGGCTTTGTTCTTAGAAGCCGAGATGATTCGACGGTACATGCCACGCTACAACATTCTGCTGCGTGATGATAAGTCGCTAAGCTACATTAGGATTGACTATGATAGTGATTACCCGACCGTTACAACAACTCGCCGACCGTTGGATGATGGGGCTCGCTATTTCGGGCCGTACTTCAGTACGCAAGCTGTGCGACAATCACTTAAGTTGCTTCGGAAGGCTTTCCCGTTTGCTACCAAGCAGATGATTGGGCAGAAGCGTGCGACACTCCACTATCATCTTGGTCTTGATCCGGGTCTAGAAGAAGGCAAGACTAGCCTAGAAGATTATCGGGCTAACTTACGTAAGTTGATTGCCATAATCGAAGGTCGCCGCAAGACAATTACCAAAGAAATTGAAGCCGACATGAAAAGGGCAGCTAAGGCTCAAGACTTCGAGCAGGCAACCAAGCTTCGCAACCAACTATTTGCACTACAAAGCCTTAACAAGCAGGTTATATTCAGCGACAAAGAGTTTCTGGATATTAGTAAAGACCATGCCCTCAATGAATTAGTTAACTTGTTAAGTATTGATAAATTTCCACAAAGAATCGAAGGTTACGACATCAGTCACATGCAAGGCACTGATGTTGTGGCCAGCATGGTTGTGTTCACTAATGGTGTTAGTAATAAAGCCGAATATCGTAAGTTCAAAACCAAGATCGATCATAATAATGACTTCTACAATATGAACGAAACTCTGAAGCGCCGTCTTAGTGAGAAGAATCGCAAGGCATGGGGCTTGCCTAGCCTAGTGTTGATTGATGGTGGCAAAGGGCAGCTGGATGCAGCTACTGCGGCTCGCGACGAGCAAGGCTGTTCGCAGATACCTTTTATAGGTCTGGCTAAGCGTGAAGAGCAGATAGTCATCCAGAAGGATAAGTCAGGCGTCAAGCTCAACGAGAAGCTCTTACATGAACTCGGTGGATTCTTCAGCGAGAGCGACGACTTCATTCTAGTCAATCTGCCGCACAGCACCAACCTGGTCAAGCTACTGCAACGCATCCGCGACGAAAGCCACCGCTTTGCCGTTAGCTACCACAGCGTACTTAAGGTCAAGCGTCAGACATCTTCCCTTTTGGACGATATTCCTAGTATTGGTCCTGCTACACGCAAGAAGTTGCTGAAGACCTTTGGTTCGGTGCGAGGAGTAAGTGCTACGAGTGAAGACGAGCTGACTGCAGTGATAGGTGCTAAGAAGGCTGCTGTAGTGAGGAAGTACCTTGCTTCTAATTAGCCACCATATAGAAAACATATAGATTGTATATGGAATCTATATGGTGGCTAATTTTGGTGAGACGACAGATATAAGTTAGGTTTGCTATACTAAGGGACTAATTATGGAGTCTAGATTTAATAGCGACTTTTTTGTCGGAAACCGGCAGCGCTTGCGCGAACTCTTCACGGGCACGGCGCCAATCGTGGTTGCTGCCAATGGCCTGCTGCAACGTGGTGCGGATAGTAGCTATGGCTTCACACAAGATGCCAACTTCTGGTATCTAACAGGCATTGATGAGCCCGATCTAGTGCTTGTGATTGATCGTGACAAAGAATATCTGATCGTGCCAGAACGATCTGTTAGTCGACAGGCCTTTGATGGTGTATTGGACGAGGAGAAAATGCGACTCCGCTCGGGTATTAAGACAATTGTTAACGATAAGCAAGGCTGGGATCAGCTCTCAAACCGACTGAAGAAGGTCAAGCATGCTGCGACCCTGGCAACGCCGCCAGCTTATGTCGAGCACTATGGGTTGTACACCAATCCTGCCAGAGCGGCTATAGTTAGTCGTCTCAAGTCCGAGAAGAACGACCTAGAGCTCTTGGATCTATCACCACATCTAAGTCGTTTGCGCATGATCAAGCAGCCAGTTGAACTAGAAGCCTTACAGGCTGCCATAGATATTACGGCTGCTGGTATTAAGGAAGCTACCCGACCAGTCAGCCTCAAGAAATACAGCCATGAGTACCAGATTGAAGCTGAGCTGAGTCGTGGCTTCAGGCGTCGTGGTGCAGATGGTCATGGGTTTGAGCCAATTGTAGCCAGCGGCGCGCGGGCTTGCACCTTACACAATGTGGCTAATTCTGGCGTTTTGGCGGCAGATGAGCTGGTTTTGCTCGATGTTGGCGCAGAAGTTGAGCATTATTCGGCTGATATTACTCGTACGGTCGCCCTAGGCACTCCTTCACGCCGACAGCAGGCTGTATTTGACGCCGTACTTGATGTTCAGAACTTTGCTCTGGATCTATTACGTGTTGGTGTTCTGCTGAGAGACTATGAACAGCAAGTCGAGCATTACATGGGTGAGAAATTGCGTGAGCTGGGTCTTATCAAGACTATTTCGCACGACAATATAAGGGAGTTTTATCCGCACGCTACCTCACATTTCTTAGGTCTCAATGTTCATGACGTTGGTGATTATGAACGGCCGCTTGAGCCTAATACAGTTCTGACAGTTGAGCCAGGTATCTACATAGCCAACGAAGGTATTGGGGTGCGAATCGAAGATGACGTGTTGATTACACCTAAAGGGCCAAAAATTCTTAGTCGCAAACTGCCACGACAACTCAGCTAACAGATAAGAAATATTGACAATACGTCAATACAATGATATTCTAATACCCCAATGTCTAATATTGCCGAAACTCGAGTTTCAACTAATCAGTTATATATTGTCAGACGAGCCATTAGTCCTACGATTTTAGATACTCCCGCTCTCGTAGATACGATCGGTGGCGTAGACCATGAGGGTTTGCGTGCAGGCAATTGGACTGAGACTTACTGGCGCCAAAATGATACATATGATGGCATGGATAAGACCGTCCTGGATGCTGGATTTTATCCGAAACACCAGTCCCCGGTCGATGGCTATATTCTGAGAGGTGCGGCTGGTGAATGCATACGTGTAATGATGACGCACCCACCAGACGATACAGACGGTAGGCCAAGCGATGCATCCATCCGTGGCATATCGAAGACAGGCGAGTTTGATCTTAGTTACCATAGAGGGTTCAGGAGTGCAGGACCAACAGCAACTACAGATACTGGTACTTACAGTTTTGGCTTTAATCTTAGAGAGGGAGATGCTAGAGTCCGCATTAAACCCCTTCCTCTCGGCCAACTAGTGTTTGAGTGGGACAACACAATTGATGGTGGCATAGTTGATGTAGACGACAGTAGTAGTGTCATTAAGTTTGACAAAGACAATCTTGAAGTGCACTTAGCCGATGCGTATCACTTCGGTTCTGGATCTAGGCAGAGCTTCGAAGATGTGCTGACGTGGTACAAAGAACTAAGAATGCCAGACAAAAACCCTGAAGAGCTAGAACGCTGGCTCGAAGCCCTACCAGACACAATTGAGCTCGGAACTCTTGCTGCTCGAGCCAAAAGTCAGGCCGCGCAAGCCTTTCAAGCCATTGAAGCGGTCTTAGAAGATCCATCAAGAGGCACTAAGCTGCCATTTACCGAATACGTTAAGCTTTAAGTCGTTTGAGCTGCAACGTTGCCAGCCTGTTATAATTGGGCAATGCATTTGAACCGACCTCTGTATAGTTTTCTTACCCGCTGGTTCGTCAGTAGCTTGGGTCTATGGATTGCCGCCGGATTCTTGAGCAATAGTATTAGCTACGACAACAAGCTTAGAGTGATCATCATTGCTGGATTAATCTTGGCCATTATCAATATTGTCATCAAGCCGATCTTAGTTGTACTGTCGCTACCAGCTATTCTTGTGACGCTGGGATTATTCATGATTATCATCAATGGACTGACGGTTTTCATCGCTAGTAAGCTGTACGGACCCTTACATGTGACTAATTTTTGGGCAGCTGTGTTTGCGGGGATGGTCATAGGACTGGTAAACTATTTAGTAACAGCTATTCTGGAGGACACCAAAGCTAAATGAGTATCTACAACTACATAACAATCGCTTCCATGGTCTTGATGACCTTCCTGATCCTTATTCAGACCCGTGGGGCTAGTCTGGGCGCGGGACTTGGCGGCGCAGGTGAAGTTAACACAACTCGCCGCGGCACGGACAAGACGATATTCCAGATAACGATTGTTTGTGCGCTGGTTTTTGGACTCTCTCTGATCCTGAGTGTTCTTGTTAAATAGTAAGGTGGGCATGCGCCGATGAAAACGCGATTGATAAGACTGCGCTTTAGGCGTAGATTCCGCAAGAGCCAACAACAAGTTGGTGATCTCAGCACGCAAGCCGAACAGGGTATCGACAGGCACTTCTTCAAGCGGTTTGAGCGCCTTTTACCTATTCGGCGCTTTTTGCTTGGGTGGATTGGCCTAGTGGTGCTGCTAATCGCAGGTCTAATTGCTCAAAACCTCACGCTCAGCACCCATTATCAGACGCTCAGAAGTGTACCAGGTGGTATTTATAAGGAAGGTGTACGAGGCAGGTTCACTAATGCTAATCCTATGTATGCGACGACCGATGCAGATACAACTGTTTCGCGCTTGATCTTCGCTGGCTTGTTCACTTATGACAAAGAAGGCAAGCTCGTCGGTGATCTGGCGCAGGAGTATGCAGTTGATGAGCACGGCACGACTTACACAGTTCGTCTTAAGCCTAATTTGACGTGGCAAGATGGCCAGAAATTGACAAGTAAGGACGTGGTATTCACCTATCAAGCTATCCAGAACCCAGATGCACAGTCACCACTCCAGAGCAGCTGGCAGAAGATTAGTGTTACGGCGACTGACGAGAGTACGGTTGTATTCAAGCTGCCGAGTGCCTTGGCTTCGTTCCCGTACACAATGACTAACGGCATTGTGCCAGAACACATATTGTCCAAGGTGCCAGCCACCGATATGCGATCAGCTGACTTCAACACAGTTCATCCAATTGGTGCTGGACCGTTCGCATGGCGAGCTATTCAGGTCACCGGCAATGGTGACCCTAAGACAGCCGAAGAGCAGATAGCTCTCAAACCTTTCAAGGCCTATCAGGGTGGTGCACCCAAGCTGCAAGAGTTTGTAGTTAGAGTGTTTGCCGATGCCGATCAACTCATCAAGGCCTATAATGATAATCAATTGACCGCAATCGAAGGTTATACTGCAGTGCCAAGAGAATTACGTAACAATCATTCGATCGTGCAGAATAACTTGCCGCTTAGAGCTGCGAATATGGTCTTCTTCAAGACAACTGCAGGAGTATTAGCCAATCAACCCGTTCGACGGGCTTTGGTTCAAGGTACCAACACCAACAGCATAATCAAGAACCTCGGCTATACAACTCGTGCTGTTCGCGAACCATTCCTAGCTGGTCAGCTGGGTTATGATCCGTCCTTAGCTCAAGCTTCTTTCGATCTCAACGCTGCCAAAGCTGCGCTCGAAGCTGATGGCTGGCAACTCGACAAGAGCGGCTTCCGTAGCAAGGCTGGACAACCGTTGGCCTTCACATTAACCGTACCAAATGCTGTGGAAGGCCGCTCGGTGGGCGCTCAATTACAAAAGCAATGGAAGCAGCTGGGCGTTAAGGTCAATACCCAAGTCTTAGGCGCTTCAGAGTTCCAGAACGCCCTAACTTATCACAGCTATGATGCTGTTCTTAACGGCATCTCAATCGGGATTGATCCTGACGTTTTCGTCTACTGGGACAGCACGCAGGCAGATATCCGTTCAGCCAATCGCCTGAACTTGTCAGAGTACAAGAACACCTCAGCTGATGCGGCGCTCGAATCTGGAAGAACCAGAATTGACCCCACATTACGCATCATTAAGTACAAACCATTCTTGCAGGAATGGCAGAAAGACGCTCCTGCCCTAGGTCTATATCAGCCAAGGCTGCTGTATATAACGCGTGGTTCGGTTGATGGTCTCGACGATCGTCCGCTCACGACTTCTAGTGATCGCTTCTCTAATGTGCAGAACTGGCAAATACGTCAAGCTCGCGTTACCAACTAAACTAGAGCGACGTCGTGCATCTTAACCCTCTGGCACAAACACGCCGCCCGCGTAACGCACGATGGTTGGCGAATTTGCGATACTTACTTAGTTGAATTATTCTTTAGAGATGCGGATGTGGCGGAATTGGTAGACGCGCTAGCTTCAGGAGCTAGTGAGCTTAGGCTCGTGGAGGTTCAAGTCCTCTCATCCGCACCATGCTTGAACCATAAGCAGAGCTAGCCCTCATGTGCTATCATAACTGTTATAACTATGCTTGAAGTTGATAGGGTAAACACTGATGAGTAAGGTTGCGCACTACTTGCAAGAGCATCTAGTGGGCGAAGTGATGACGAGTACTGATGCTCGCCGTTACTTTGCTACTGATGGCAGTATATTGCAGCTTGCGCCAGCTCTGATAGCCTATCCCAAGAGCGAAAACGATGTTCGCAAAACTGCTCGCTTCGCTTGGCAACTAGCCGAACGCGGCCGAGTAATTCCAGTCACAGCCAGAGGTTCTGGCACTAGCCAATCTGGCGCTGCTCTGACCAACGGCATCTTGATCGTTTTCCCGGCTCACATGAACCGCATTCTAGAACTTGACACTAAGGCCAACACCGTAACTGTCGAACCTGGCATCAATTACGGCAAGCTACAACAGGCTCTCAATACTCATAGCCGCTTCATACCTGCCTATCCGCCATCGGTTGAATACTCAACAGTTGGTGGCGCTATTGCCGACAATGCCTTCGGTGAAAAATCGGTGAAATACGGAGATACTAGAAGTGCTGTCAAAAGCCTAAGAATCGTCTTGGCTAATGGCGAAGTTATTGAGATTAAGCGACTCAGCAAGCGTGAATTAAGCAAGAAACTTGGTCTTGCGACATTCGAAGGCGAAATATACCGCTCACTGGACACCTTATTAGAAGAGCAGCACGAACTGCTTCAGCAATTAGAGCGTGGCACAATCAGGAACAACGCAGGTTACCAGCTGTATGACATTAAGCGCCGCGACGGCTCATTCGACCTGACCCCGCTGATTATTGGCAGCCAGGGCACACTAGGCATTATTACCGAAGCCGTACTTACTACAGAGCCTCACAATCCTGAGACAACCCTTATCATGGCCGAATTCGACAGCTTGGAGCAAGCTCAGAACGCCGTTCTGGAGCTCAAGCAACTCTCAGAACCACCAAGCGCCATAGAGTTAGTAGACTCGAATGTCTTACAGCAAGTTCATGAGCTCAACCCTAACCAGCTAGCCGAGATCATTAAGCCGCCTTTCCCTAGCGTGACTTTGTTAGTCGAGTTCGACAACCCTGACCGTGTAGTTAAGAAGCTCACTAAGAAAGCTCTCAAGATCTTCGACAAATACTCTAAGGGGGTGGAAGTTTCGACTGACCCTGATCGCCAACAGCAACTATTGAAGGTTCGCCAGGCTGTTAACTCACTAATCGGCCATAACAATGGTTTGCTGCGAGCTCTGCCACTCTTCGACGGCTCAGTCGCGCCCGATCGCCTACGTGAATATATTGAGGGCGTATATAGTCTGATGGAGTCTAACAATCTCAAGCCAGCTGTCTGGGGGCATGCAGGTGATGGTAGCCTTCACTTGCAACCACTGCTCAACATAGGACAAGTTGGTGACCGCCAGAAGGTCTTCCGCTTGCTTAACGACTACCACAAGCTAGTTATCAGTCTTGGCGGCAGCATTAGCTCACAAGCAGGTGACGGCCGGTTGCGCACCCCATATCTCGAAGGCATGTATGGTCCTGAACTCTACGCTTTGCTCGGAAAGGTTAAAAAAATCTTTGATCCCTACGGCACACTCAACGCTGGTGTTAAGTTCGATACTTCAATGGACGACCTCAAGGCTATTATTCGCAGCGACTACGGCGTTGACCATCTCTACGACCATTTGCCAAGAAGCTAACTTGAGTTTTTGGCCCAAAACAGATACCATATGATGGTCTTTGAATGCGCGGACGTGGCGGAATTGGTAGACGCGCTACCTTGAGGTGGTAGTGGGAGTAATCCTGTGGAGGTTCAAGTCCTCTCGTCCGCACCAAGCGCTCCAAACACATGGGTGATTAGCTCAGTTGGCTAGAGCACCTCGTTTACACCGAGGGGGTCGGGGGTTCGAATCCCTCATCACCCACCATTATCATTTCTGCAGACAATCAAAAGCATATTTGCATTAAGACAAAAACCTGATAAAGTTCGTTTATATGTACAAACAAAGCCCAACAGAAACATTCCCAAGAGTTGACGCTACTTTACTCCAAGACATGCGTATTCTTGAGTTATTAAAGCCGACTCCGAAGGAAGAAAAAATGACTTGGGGCGGTCCCGACACCAAGATGTTCAATAACATCGGCGCAATATTCGTCGAGGCTGCCTTCATCGCAATGCCGACCCCACAAGCCGCCAACCGCAAGCCGAGTCCTGAATTCGTCCCGTCAAGTATTGAGGAACTGACAGCCGCGGACAGAGGAGTCCCTGAGCTAGAAGAGCTACCCAAAATATGGTCACCACAACACTCCTTGATCGTCGAGTTTGCGCGACCACTCAATAGGCCCAAGCTTTTCTTAAGGGACAAGGCGCAATTCACGAAGACCTACAGCCTCAAACAACAAGAAAGCGGCTTGTTCGCCATAAGAGCAAGGATGGAACCAAAAGAAATGTCGGTTGGTATGTCAGCTCTGACGGCGGCACTGATAGAAAGCTCAATGCAAGCTGACCCCGAGCTACTTCAGCATATTGGCTTAGAAGGGGTGAGTGAGACGCCACAGCGTTGATGGCTTAGTCGGTACGGTGCTCAGTTTGATTGCTACGGTACTATTGCCTGTGGAGCGAGTAGCAATCAATTGCCCTACGTTCTGTCCGACCCTGGCCGTGCTAGGCGTCAATGGTTTTAGTTTTGTGCTAGTTGATACTTCTTGATTGCCCCATAGGGTAGTTTTCAGGTCGGCTGCTGCGTAAGCATTTACGGTACCGTCCCAAGGGGATTTATAGCTGCCGACAACTTGGCCTGCTTTGACTGCTGTTACGGTTCTGAAGTTAGCCTTAGCACTATCTAGTAGAGGCAAACTATCCTTCATAGCTACAAACAAGCTTGGTGAGCCAACTACTGCAGTCGTGACTGTGACGACCTTGCCATCGACAACAGTATTAGCGGCCGAAACAAACACACCGCCCGCCTCTTCGGTGTTGCCGGTTTTGATGCCAACTACGCCGTCAGTTCCGAGGAGGAAGTTGACGTTTTTGACCGTGCCAGCAACAGGTAGTTCAGTCGATGGCTGGCCAACGATTTCGGCTAGGACTGGATTCTCCATGGCGGCTTTGCCCAAGTGAACCAAATCTAGCGCCGTGCTAGTTGTGTCAGGAGCCAAACCGCTAGCGTCGCTACCAGTCTTAGTGTTGCTTAGGCCAAGTGACGACAGGTATGCATTGGCTGCCACCTTGTAGTTCGCCATTGAGCCGAAGGCCCATACCGCCAAGCTATCAGCAATGTTATTGGCTGAGGGCAGCATTATTGCTTGTAGCATTTGATATTCGCTGATTTGTTCACCAGCAGAAACGCGTACTACTGAGCCACCCTTGGCAGCATAATCTTGATAACGAGCTACATCATCGGCGGTCATGGTTATTATCGGACCCTGTTGACCTTTGGTGAGGGGCTTCTTGTCCAACACTACTAGTGCGGTAATTATCTTGGCGGCACTGGCTGTTGGAGCGGGCTTCTGCTCGCCATTGGTTTCCACAATATTGGTTCCTACAATGCCAACTGCAGCTTGTCCGGTGCTCGGCCATGCTAGCTGAGTGGCGACTGGTTTGGGCTTAGGAATGGATATGAGAGTCGGCTTGATTGTTGGTAATGAGCGGCTGAGAGCCCAGAAGCTATAAGCGCCAAACACTACGAATATCGCTAGAACTATTGCTAACACCTTGGGCCAGCGTCGTTTATGGATGATTTTCATAGGCTTTTATATGATACAGCAACACTCGACCCTATGCTGTATAATGAGGTGACAATCATAAGGAGTTTTAGCACATGGTCTTCATCATTATCGGAGTTATCGTACTTATCGTGGCCATCTTGGCATTCATGTATAACGCACTGGTGCGTCTCAACCAGCAGGCTAGCGAAGCTTGGAGCGATATCACCGTCCAACTGAAGCGCCGTTATGACCTCATCCCTAACCTAGTCAACACAGTTAAGGGCTATGCGAGTCACGAGAAGACCGTCTTCGAAGACGTTACCAAAGCTCGCACAGCTGGCATGAACGCTAGTGGTGTAGCTGAGACAGCCAAGGCCGACAACATGTTCCAAGAGACACTTAAGAGCCTGTTCGCCGTTGCTGAGGCCTATCCTGACCTTAAGGCATCGGCCAACTTCCAGCAGCTTCAAGCTGAGATAACTGACACTGAGGACAAGATCCAAGCGTCTAGGCGCTTCTACAACGGCGTGGTTCGTGACTTCAATACTAAGCGCAAGACTTTCCCGACTAATATCTTCGCTGGCGTGCTTGGCTTCAAGACTGACAAGGAATTCTACGAAGTAGACGAAGCTGCATCAGCTCAAATCGCTAACCCTGTCGAAGTCAAATTCTAGGTAAATGTACTCAAATATAGCTGCCAACAAGCGCAAGACCTTCTATATCATGGCCGTATTCATGGTGTTCGTGGCTCTGATAATCTGGCTGTTTGATAAATATCTTGGTGGCAGTACGGGCGTGTTCTATGGTGGCCTGATCGGTGCTGCCTTTTACGTGCTGATAACTTATTACGCTGGATCAAGAGCGGCTCTAGCCGTTAACCGTGCGCATGAAATCCAGAAGAAGGATAATCCACGCTTGTGGCGAATCGTAGAGAACCTAGCGATTACTGACGGCCTGCCAATGCCTAAGGTCTATATCATGGATGACCCAGCACCCAATGCCTTTGCTACGGGTCGTGATCCCAAGAGTTCCGCAGTCTGCGTTACAAGTGGCTTGTTGGATCTGATGACTGACACCGAGCTGCAGGGTGTTCTGGCTCATGAGATGGGCCACATTAAGAACTATGATATCCGTGTCAGCATGGTCGCCTTTGCTCTGACTGCTCTTATATCTCTGCTAGCCGACATTATGCTTCGCCTGACGTGGTTCAGTGATGATGAGCGTGAGAACAATCAAGTCTTCTTGATCCTAGGGATAGTGGCAGCGATCCTGGCACCTGTCGTAGCTACGATGATTCAGTTGGCCATCTCGCGTCAGCGCGAATACCTAGCTGATGCTACTGGCGCACTCACCACTCGTTATCCAGAAGGCTTGGCTAGCGCTCTGACTAAGATCAAAGAATCTGGCAGCGTAGCTCGTCACCAGAACAGCTCAACAGCTCATTTATTCTTCGTTAATCCACTCAAGAAGGGCAGTCTAGCAGGGCTGTTCAGTACTCACCCACCACTGGATGACCGTATTGCTCGTCTTCGTTCGATGGGTACTCACGCCTAATGTGACCAGATACAAGGTTCTTCTTATATAATAGATACATGGCAAAAAACCTCGGGAAAGCAGCGTCCAAACCACGACGTATCAAGCAAGCTGAATACAAGAGCTTACGGATTCAGAAGCGCATTAAGCACCCCTTCAGATTGCCAAGCGTTTGGCGCTTGAGCAAGACTACGGCTCAGATGCTTTGGGATAACAAGAATCTCTTTATAGGCATTACATTGATCTACGGTCTTCTCAATATTGTACTCGCTCAAAGTCTATCTGGGGTAACCGATCTCACGACTCTGAAAGATTCACTTGATCAATTCTTCAGCGGTAACTTCGGTGCGCTCAGCACGGGCTTAAGTGTGTTTGCGGTGTTGGTTGGTTCGGCAGGCAACAGCACTAGTGCCACAGCAGGAGCGTATCAACTGTTCTTGGGACTAATCGGCAGCCTAGCTGTGATTTGGGCTTTACGACAGGTTGCGGCTGGCACTAAAATCAGAATCCGAGATACTTACTACCAGGGAATGTATCCTTTGATTCCATTCATTCTTGTGCTTATGGTTGTTGGCCTGCAGTTTATTCCGTTGTTAATTGGCTCGACACTCTATAGCTTGGTGATCAACAATGGGATTGCCGTCTATGGTGTTGAGAAGCTGCTTTGGGCGTTGTTCTATGGCTCCTTGGCTCTTCTGAGCTTCTACATGATTAGCTCATCACTGTTCGCTCTATATATTGTTACCCTGCCTGATATGACACCAATGAAGGCGCTACGTTCGGCGCGTACGCTAGTTCGCTATCGACGTTGGACTGTGCTGCGCAAGATATTCTGCCTGCCAATTATATTGCTAATAGCCGCGGCAGTGATCATGTTACCGATAATAATTTGGCTGACACCACTAGCTCAGTGGGCTTTCTTTGCCCTTAGTATGTTCGGCCTCGTGGCTGTCCATAGCTACATGTACAACTTATATAGAGAGTTGCTAAATGAATAAGGCTCAGGCTTCGGAACGCATCGATAAGCTACGTGATCTAATCAACGACTATCGCTATCATTATCACGTCTTAGACGAGTCAATAATGAGTGAGGCCGCTGCTGATAGTCTGAAGCACGAGCTATCTCAACTGGAAGAAGAGTACCCAGAGCTAATAACTCCCGACTCGCCAACTCAACGGGTGGCAGGACGGCCATTAGAGGGCTTTGCCCAGCTAGATCACAGCTCACGCATGCTCAGTCTTAACGATGTCTTCGATACGGCAGAAGTTGAAGCTTGGCGGGATCGCATTACCAAGCTACTGCCCGCGGGAACTGACCAAGAATATTTCGCCGATATTAAGATGGATGGTTTGGCTTGTGCTGTTGTCTACCAAGATGGGGTGCTCGTGAAAGGCATAACTCGTGGTGATGGGTTTGTTGGCGAAGATGTTACTGCCAATGTTCGTACCATCGAATCGCTACCACTTAAGCTACGATCTGATAAGAAGTTTGCAGTATTCTTGAAGGGTAGAACTGAAGTGCGCGGCGAAATAGTTATGTACAAGGAGGACTTTGCCAGGCTCAATGAGGTGCGCGCTAAGGAAGGTAAGCCACTCTTCGCTAACCCTCGTAATACAGCGGCAGGCACTATTAGGCAACTTGACCCCCAGTTAGTAGCAAGTCGTCCGCTACACTTCCGAGCCTATGACTTAATTCGCGATCATCATGATGAAGTGCCAACTTATGATTATGCCTATAAGGCCATGCGTGGCTTAGGCTTCTTGGCGAACACTGATGCCGCCGTTCTGAATAGTGTCGATAGGCTTATGAAGTACGCTGAACTATGGGAATCTAAGCGACATGATCTGCCGTACAACACCGATGGACTAGTTGCCAAGATTAATGACCGCGAGCTATACAGAAGGCTTGGCGTGGTAGGTAAGGCGCCACGAGGTGCAATCGCGCTTAAGTACGCTGCCGAGCAAGCAACCACCAAGGTTAAGGATATATTCGTATCAATAGGTAGAACTGGTGTAGCGACGCCAGTCGCGATGCTAGACGCTGTTCATATAGCTGGAAGCACAGTCCAAATGGCCACTCTGCACAATGAGAGCGAAGTGCTGCGTAAGGATATTAGAGTAGGGGACACGGTTATCGTCCATAAGGCAGGGGACATTATACCTGAGGTGGTAGAGGCTTTGGCTAAGCTTCGTGATGGCAGCGAGAAGCCTTTTGTAATGCCATCTCACTGTCCAGAGTGTAATACTGAACTTGTTAAGTATAAGGCTGAAGATGCCGCATGGCGCTGCCCTAACCTCGCCTGCCCGTCGCGTGCATGGAAGCAAATCGAGCATTTCGCAAGCAAACCGGCACTTGATATCGAAGGTCTTGGAGAGAAAAATGTCATCGCATTGATCAATGCTGAACTTGTTAAGGATCAAGCTGATATCTATAGTTTGACGGCAGATGATCTGTTGAAACTAGATAGATTCGCCGAAATATCAGCCAATAAGTTAATAGCAGCGATTGAGACTAAGAAGACCCCGCCTCTAGGTAGGTTTGTTTATGGATTAGGCATTAGGCATGTCGGGACACAGACCGCTATTGATCTGGCCAACCACTTCAGAAGCCTCGACAAGTTAATCGAAGTGACAATAGATGAACTATCAGAAGTAGACGGAGTTGGTGAAGTTGTGGCCGAATCAATTGTCGAATGGTTCGCCGAGCCACGTAATGCCCAGCTGCTGGAGAAGTTCAGGACCTCTGGTGTCTGGCCTAAGACCGTGAAGCGCGTTGGCGGTAAGCTCAGCGGTACTAAGTTCGTAGTTACTGGTAGTCTGGAGTCGATGGGGCGTCAAGAAGCCGGTGAGCGTATTCGTTCCTTGGGGGGGACAATTCAGAGTTCAGTAGGCAAAGACACTAATTATCTGGTTGTTGGCGGCAATGTCGGTGCTAGCAAGCTCGCTAAAGCTGCCAAGCTAGGCACTAAGCAGCTCACAGAGCAGGAGTTCCTAGCCCTACTCTAAGCCAATTCATAAGCGTGATATAATTATTGCGAATTTATGAGTAAACGCACAGGGGTACAGTTCAACTGCTTCTCGCCACCGATCATGTTGGCGACGTTGGCTATTGAGATGACCCTAGCTATCTATACTGTTTGGCGCTATAAGATGACTACGTTAACTAGATTGGCCGTTACCACATTGATCGGTCTAGCTATCTTCCAACTTAGTGAGTACTTTGTTTGCGCTGGCTATGGCATGAGAGCCGAAAGATGGTCGATTGTCGGTTTTGTCGCTATCACCACTTTGCCCGCTTTGGGATTGCACATGCTGCACGAAATAGCCGATAAGCCACGCCGACGTCTCATAGCAGCGGCTTATGTAAGTATGGCTGGCTTCATCGGGATCTTCATTGCTTATTATGCGGCGTTTGTAGGGCATCAATGTACAGGTAATTATGTAATCTTCCAGATCGGCGAAAGACTCGGCGGAGCGTACTATATCTATTACTTCGGTTGGCTGTTCACGGCTATTGCGCTTGGTATCCAGTGGGCTAACCAGTTGCAGGAGAAGGGTAAGTCAGCACTTAGGCAACTGGAGAGTGTCCGTGGACTTATTGTAGGTTATCTAGTCTTCTTAGTGCCGGTTGCAGTGGTCAATACGATTAACCCTGAATCGAGACGGGGTATTCCTAGTATTATGTGCGGCTTTGCAGTCTTATTCGCTCTCATCCTAACTCTGTATGTATTGCCGCGGGCCGCCGAGCAGCGACAAGAGGATCACGAGTCCAAAAAGGGCATGACTCAAAAGGCCTAACAGGCATCCATACAATATCTTTGACAAATCAATCAAATCCTTTATGCTTAATTGTAGATCGTGCGTAACTAGCGGCGCGTGAAACAAAAAGATAAAACAAAAATATCCTCACCTCGCCCGTCGCAGGGTGGGCGCGCACGAAACGCGATACAAGCCAAGCCACAACCGATGCTTGGCTTTGTCGTATAAGCAGCTATAATACAAGCCAAGGATTACAGTTATGATTAAATACTTCTACAAAAGCATACGCAGCGAGAAGGTCGAAGAGCTTGACGCGCCACAACGTGGTACTTGGATACATGCCGAAGCGCCTACCAAGGCAGAGGTCGAAGAGCTAGCCAAGCGATTCAAGGTTGAGCTAGGCTATCTAGAGGACGCCCTCGACGAAGACGAAATGCCTCGATTGGAGCGCGAAGGCGAACAAGGCTACATCTTCGTTCGATACGCACTTCAGACGGCTGATGGCGACATGGATACTGCGCCACTACTGATTATGTTTGATACAGAGCTGGTCATAACGGTTTCGCCGTCGCACTTGTCAGCGGTCGACGCCTTGCTTGAGGGCAAGATCGACTTTGCTACTACACAGCGCACCAAGCTGATACTTCTCATCCTGTCGCACATAAGTGACCAATATGACGTCTCAATTAGTCAGACCAGCCGCAAGATTAAGGGTATTCGCTCGCGCTTACGCAACCAAGGTGTGACCAACCAAGACTTTATCGACTTTGCCACCATCGAGGACGGGCTTAGCGAGTTCATGAGCTCCTTGCAGCCTACTAACGCAACCTTGCGACGTTTGTTAGCAGGTCGTCAGCTACAGATGTTCGAGGAAGATCAGGATCTCGTAGAAGATCTCCTGCTTAACAACGAGCAGTCTATCGAGTCGATTCGTTCTAACCTGCGCTCCATAGGTAACATTCGTGAAGCTTACGCTGCCATCAGTAGCAACAACTTGAACCGCACCATTACCTTGCTAACCGTCGCTACTATCTTGGTTGCCTTGCCAAATGTATTCTTCAGCCTCTACGGCACCAATATTCCATTGCCGTTCCAAGATACTACATGGGCATTTGAGGCAATTGTCGGCTTCAGTGTGTCGATCATCATAATCGCGATCATAATTCTGCGCAAGAAGCGCATAGTCTAGCTTTATTACCTCTGTTTTGGTAGAATTGTCTGAGCCCAAGGGGATATAGCTCAGTTGGCTAGAGCGCTTGCATGGCATGCAAGAGGTCCGGGGTTCGAGTCCCCGTATCTCCACCAGTTACTTGACAAACATTATTACTAGTAGCAAACTAAAAACATGATAAGTGCAGGCAAGGTTTCATTCCTCCTCGAGGTCGTGGTGACTCCCCGATAACGGGCGCTTTGATTTATCGCAAATTAACAGCTCCCAACATCAGGGAGCTTTTTTATTAACGGAGAAAGGTAACTTATGAACGCTATACCATCGATACAATCAACAACCAGGCCAACTATGGCTAAGAAAGGTGTGCCCAATCCAGAAAGTCTTGGAGCGGGACTGCCAGATGAGCGAGCCAAGCAGCGCGAGATTGACGACTTAAGAATCAGAGCTTTGGCATCAGGCACGCTTATGATCAAGCATACAGTCGGTTCTGAAGTCAGTGCTGCCAGTGTGGTTTTTGCACCTAGCAGGGAGAGGGGTGAGGATGGTGGCTGGTTCGATCAAGATCAAGCAGTGAGTGAGGTTGCGATGCTTGATGAGGTCGAACGAATGCATTACTCAAGAAATCTTCAGCGTACGGCTCTTACGCTAGCAATAACTGACCATGCACTCGCGGCGTCTGTAGAGCATGTCCAGCCAACTAGATCCGCTGCTAATTAGGCATCGTGGAAGACGCGCACGGTTCCCAATGCTAGGCGTAACGCTATTGTCAGGGCATGGGCACTGACAACTACTAGGCTGAAGGACAGCAGGCCGTAGAGAACGCCTTCTAGACTTAGTAAGTCGGCGGCGGCGGCGTGCGCGGCAGTAATACTGTAGGGGATAATGACCTTCCAGAATACTACTACGAAGCTTACTAGCACTACGCTTCCTAGAATTCTTAGCACCAGATGTTCGGCGGTGGTTGTTAGCAGGGCATCGGGCTTGGCATTAACGTACTTGAGTGACTCTCGAACTTCCGCTGCCTTGGCAATAGAATGAATTATCCAAGCAGCAATCGCGTAGACCACTAGTCCCATTAGGCTCCACAGGACCAGAAGAGGCCAACTGCTCTGCAGGGTCGGCTTCTCGGCGACGACTATTTGGTCGGGCGTTGTTAAGGGTTTTTCGGGTTTATCTTGTTGCCATGACAATAGCTGCTGCGTCAGGCTGTCGTTATGTATCTCGAAGGCAATTATTGCGCCACCGCTAATCACGAGGGCTAAAACTATAGCTATCATTCCACTCAACCAAGAAGGCGTTAGCAGTAGCTCAATTACCTTACGGTCTTCGGCTGATACTTTGATCATATTGCCATAAGTATAATTCAGGTAGGGGACTAAAGCCAAACAGATTAAATCGTGATTAAATTTATTGATTTGAGTGCTGGCGCAGGACTATACTGACAATACTATGAGCAACGACTATATGGGCATACTGTTGGAGGATATGGATGGTAAACTTGACGTCATACTTGAGAGTCTTTCGTTCATGGCAACCAAAGAAGACCTGCGTGCCATAGAAGATCGCCTAATAAACGTAGAATCTGACGTAAAAGTTATCAAAGCCGTGGTCACAGGTCACGGCCAAGATCTTCAAGGGCATGACCATAGAATCGTTAAGTTGGAACACAAAGTCTTCGACGCAGGCGCTTAGCCACCTTGCCACAATCTGTTATTTCCCGTAAAATAGCTTAGTTGTGGCTCTTTAGCTCAGTTGGTAGAGCAACGGATTGAAGCTCCGTGTGTCCCCAGTTCGAGTCTGGGAGGAGCCACCATAATTCTTGATTTCTAACCTGTTAATAGGTAAGATAGATCGGAACAAAACACTCGTGCGGGTGTAGCTCAGTTGTTTAGAGCGCATCCTTGCCAAGGATGAGGCCAGGGGTTAGAGTCCCCTCACCCGCACCAAATAGAAGCATCATGACCTCTGCGATACGAGGTCATTTTTAATGACTGAATGCTATACTTTTCAAATGATTCCAACTATCGATGACGACTTTAACAAAGAGCAATACGAACAGCATATTCAAGATTACATTGATTTGAATAAAGACGGACATGTGGGCGGCGGAACAGCACAGGACAGAATTTCGATGATGAAACAGTTCTTAGCTCCGAAAAGTCACATTCTTGAAATTGGCTCTGGCGGTGGTGACGACGCATTAGCTTTGCAAGAAGCAGGTTATGAAGTAACCGCGAGCGACTATTCTGAGAAGTTTGTACAAGTATTAAAGTCGAATGGCTTAGACGCCATATTATTCAACGCCAAAACGGACAAAATTGACAATTCTGTTGACGCCATCTACGCCAACGCCGTTTTTGTACACTTTACGCATGACGAGTTTAAAGGCTTTCTGCAAAGAGCGAGCAGCAGCTTAACCGGTGCCAAAATTATCTACCTTAGTGTTATTAAAGGCGACGGCGCAGAGAGAAGAGGTCCAAGCACAGCTGGATCAGCCATGGTGAGAGACTTCCAGTACTACACAGATGATGACCTAAGGAAGATATTAACAGATTGCGGATATAATATTCTTGATCTAAGCTTGCGAGACGATAAGTGGATACAAGTGGTTGCACAACTGCAGTAGTGTGCGAATCACTAGACAGGCGTTATAATGTAACAAGTTAAGCAATAATAATCAGTTCAGGAGGAGATAGACATGGTCACAGGATATTGCGTTAAGTGTAAGGAAAAAGCCGTTGAGTTGTCAGCACCAGAGATTGTACAAACTGCAAAAGGCGGCTTCATGGCCAAAGGGAAGCACGAGAAGTGCGGAACAACTGTTTGTGCAATGATGTCCAAAGACAATGCTGAAAAAGCAGTAGAAGGCGGTGCAACAAAAGCCTACTAAATCTCTATGCACCAAATAGGTCAATTCGGACGCTTCGGCGTCCTTTTTGTTTGCTAAAATAGAAATGTAACTAATTCTCACCAAGGGGAATAATCCAAATGGCAACTATCAATCCTTACATTAACTTCAACGGAAATGCCGAAGAAGCCTTCAATTTTTATAAGTCTGTGTTTGGTGGAGATTTCGAATCGATTGTACGCTTCAAAGATTTAGAAGGCCCTGAGTTCCCTGTGCCAGAGAGCGATGCCAATAAACTCATGCGCATTGTTTTGCCTATAGGCAGAAATAGTTTGATAGCCAACGATGTTCCCGAAGCCTTGGGTCCAGTCAACGAAAACGAAAACAGGTCCAAGATAGTAGTTTACGCCGAAACCAAAGAGGAAGCTGAGAAGATATTTGCTGGTCTCAGCGCAGGCGGAGCTGTTGAGATGCCGCTTGGTGATAGTCCATGGGGCACATCTTTTGCGATGTTTAGAGACAAGTTCGGTATTGAGTGGACGGTAGAATTCGATCCTCGTTAAGACTGGTTCTTTCGCTGAATAAGTTGCGTGTATTGATAACTCGTGTTATAATAGTCTTAAATTAATTTGGATTATTTATGACTCAAGAAATCGGCAAAGACTTGGCTCTTGGAGAACAGAACGTAGCACGTGCTCCCGCATATACGGCTACACAAGTATCCCGCCGAGTTCAAGAAGTTGGACAGCAAATTCTAGGCTCAGGCAGCTTGCTCGAAGTTGAGGAGGGCATATTGTCTACATGTTCTGAGCCAGTCGATGCTTTTGACGACAGACTGCTAAGAGCTAGAGATACAAGAACTCCTTTGGTTGAGCTAACAATGCTGTCTAATCCTGAGGCCTATGAAGTATTGCGTGAACTCTTCGGCGCTAATAGCGGAATAGTCCTAAGCATACTCATGGCCGATGGCATCGAGCGATCAGATGATCTGTGGGGTAACAATTTGAGATTCCAAAGCGTTGGTCTGGTAATTCCTGACTTTCACACTATTAAGATAGGGGATAGCCCCCCTGATACAGAAGTTGATTCAGTCCTAACATCAGTCAACTACCATGGTTACGATGTTGGCGATGAAGACGCCAACGCACACGTAAGACCCAGTAGACCTAGGTTTAGCAGTTCCTACGACTATGAACACAATCTAATGATGTTCGCTGGAAATAGCGCGGGTATGCTAGAGTCTCTCGACAGAAGTCTTGTATACTACGAAGCTGCAGTTGCCCGCGAAGGAGCTATCGAAAGCACTGCCGTCGAAGAAATTCCCGAAGATCGGCACCTAGACCAGCAAAGTTAATTACCCCCACTAGGTACTGCTAATTGCTACCAGTAGACTTTGCAGTAGAGGGCATTTCGCCATCTGGGCCGCCAAAATGGCCATGACCACCATGACCACCATGTCCGCCGCCAAGGTATTTAGCGTCCACATTGTTGTCCTTGGCCCAAGTATGCAAAGCATCCATCTTGGTCTTGATCTGCGTCTTCACTGCATCAGTCACAGTATCAGGCGTTGAAGTCCCTCTGAGTGCTTGTATCTCGGCTTGAGCCTTCGTAATGTAGTCGGCTTGAGCCTGAGTAATCTTGCCATCCTTCACAGCAGTCGCTAGACGTTCGGCTTGATCGGCTTTGCGCTCGGCATCTCTCGCTGAACGATCTTCATCAAATACCGCCTTCACGTCTGCCTTGTTCAGCTTGAACTTAGTTGCGATCTTATCGACAATCGACGTGCTGTCTGTCGACGTACTAGGCGTCGTTGCAGCTGATACCATGCCAGCGCTCCCAAGACCCGCTAACGATATTGTAGCCACCGCTGCTCCTACTAATAGTGATTTCTTATTCGGCATATGACCTCCTAAATTATTTTTGCACCCGAGCTAATAGGTTCGAGCTTCGTCCAAATCGGACTACTCGACATTATGGTGAGTGTTTATTAAAGAACGCTGAGTAGCTCAATAATTACCTTGTTATACTAGGCATATATGAACATAGCGGTCATTGCGGCCAATGGTCGACTAGGTAGAGTATTCGTCGAGGAGGCGCTTAAGGCAGGCCATAGTGTCCGTGCCGGAGTAAGACACGCGGGCAGCTTAACCCCCGCCGCAAACCTTGAAGTTTTAATATGCGATGCTACTAAGCCAGAAGATCTCAGTAATCTTATAGCCAATCAAGATGTAGTAGTGAGCGCCATCGGGCATGTTAAGTCGTCAACGCCAGATGTCCAGACTGTCGCAACGAGTAATCTTATATCTGTCATGAATGAGCTAGGCATGACTAGATACGTTGATGTGACAGGAACGGGCGTCAGGTTCGCAGGTGATAAGATCACACTTATTGACCGTGTATTAAACCTTGGCGTTCAGATAGTTGATCCAAGTCGTGTAAAGGACGGACGCGATCACCAAGAGCTACTTAAGGGTAGTGGTCTCGACTGGACGACCATACGCATCTTGAAGCTTCAAGACGTCAGTCCTCGGCCTTTCGAATTAACACTCCACGGCCCAACGAAAATATATGTCGGCCGGCGTGACGTTGCTGCGGCGATGTTACAAGTCATTGAGCAGCACAGCTTCATTAGGCAAGCGCCGATTCTGAGTCGCCCGTCACACGACTAACGTGGGCTCTCACTCGATTAGTTCAATGCGCCAAGCGACTATGCCGTTATCGTCAAGTAGCTTAGTGTAACCGGGTCTGTTCTTCTCGTACTCTGCTCTGAGTTCTTGTTCGTTCTCAAACTTCTTCTCAAATGTTTCGTCTGCAATATCTGACTTATTGAATAATTCAGAGATAGATTCGAAGAACTGCATGCTTTCTACCCTAGCTAGAACTTTGTTCCCAGTCTCAATATCGAATAATTCAAGAACGTCTCCTGAAGTTGCTTCGGTGTAGTCTTCCTTCTGAGTGGACGACTTGTTGGCTCTTGTAAGTATTGTTTTGTCGCCGTTTGCCAAACGAACGAATCCTGCATGATCTGCGCAATCCACTACAAACTTCGGGCTTTTACTCATTCAGTCGTCCGCCAGCTTATTGAATATATAGTCGATCGACTCTTTGACCACCGTCATGCTTAAGATGATTGCTATTAGGCCTACGAAGCCACTTATTGTAACGGCATCGCCAAACGCGAAGTCGATCGCCGCCAAGAATACGAACTTCGACAAGAACAGCACTAGCCAAACGCTAACAACTAAGCCTGTCTTACTCCAGTAGCCTGACTTGTGCTTGAACCTGCCCGCGACTCTCTTCTTCAACAAAAGTGTTAAGTAGGTCAGTACTTGCAGAACTATCGCCACGAGGAATGTGGTCGAGTACGACTTGGTGTCGAGGATATCCGTGTAGTCATTGAAGAACCCAAGTACCACTGCGTATACCAGCGTTCCAAGAACCATTTCTCGGAAGAGTATTTGCTTGGAATTTTGTCGGTAGCTTACTGCAGACATGCCCTGATTATATAACAGAAATCTAAGCGACATAATGCAACACACAAGTGACAAACCTCACATTGACACCCCAGTATTGCGAGCCTAGACTACAGATGTAATAGGCGCAAACAAAATGAATGCAAACAAAAACACGGGCGCATACGAAAGACTGGAAGTGGGCGTAGCTAACTTAGTTCCATTCACTAGGGGGCTACTCAGGGGTTTGGTCGTGGAAGGCATTCCTTGGGCCATCGAAGAGCTACAAGAGAGGCTAGAGCACAGGCGCAATCGGGCTGCTCAAGAACTGTCTGAGACCGCCCTCGATAATGTCATAGCGATGCCGCCAGTCCAGCGCCTAGGCCGCTCCGCACTAGAAGGCCGAGAAGCTGCCTAGATGTGGTATCATATCTGCATGACCCAACAAATGATTGCTAAGATTATTATTCAGCTTCCAACGCGGAGGTCTGCTTAGCTTTTGTAAAATTCCAAGCAAACATACAAACCTCCGTACCAGCGGAGGTTTTTTAATTTAACAAGAATAACAACTATGAACTCACCCGAACTACAAACAGCCGTTAACCTAGAATTGCTAGACGAAATACATCTAGCTAGCCAAGTCATGTCCGAACCAGATAGTCCTGTTCTTGGAACAGAGCTATATCGTGACGACTTGTTATCAGATAGATATGACGCTGACATATGGCTAGCTAGCGAATTACACCAAGTGATCAAGGCTTACAAAATACGCGGGGCATACAACTTCTTAGGCAGCCTGAGCGATGATCAACGCAGTCGCGGAGTTGTAACAGCCAGCGCAGGCAATCACGGCCAGGGCATAGCCCTGAGTAGTGACAGAACGGGAGTTGCTAGCCATGTCTTCATGCCCCAGAACACCCCATACAATAAGGTCGGACTAGTTGCCTCGCTGGGCGGTGAGAACACTCAGGTAACTCTGGTCGGCGATACATTTGACGAAACACAGGAGCATGCACTGAAGTTCTCCGAAGCCACAGGCGCTGTCTACGCGCCACCCTTCAATGACCTCAAAGTAATCGCTGGTCAGGGAACGTGGGGTCTAGAAATAGCCCAAGAATTACCAAATATTGACCTAGTTATGTGTCCTGTTGGCGGCATGGGTCTGCTGGCTGGAACCAGTACGGCAGTTAAGTCTGAGCAGCCCGACGCTAGGGTGGTTGGAGTTGAGCCAGCAGCAGCATCTTCGCTCGGACTTGCCTATGCTAACGGCAGCCCGAGCTCTCTAGCATCTATCGATACTTTCGTTGATGGTGCGGCTGTTAAGCGGGTGGGGGAAATACCGTTCAGGCTGGCTAGTCACCTGGTAGATGATCTTGTGACGGTTACCAACCAAGAAGTGCGTCAAGCAACCACTGACTTGTGGGAAAGGCCGGAGCCAGTAAGAGCCGAGTTGGCGGGTGCGCTAAGTGTGGCGGGGCTACACAAGCACGCTGAGTTTGTGAGAGGCAAGACCGTTGTCTGCATGGTTTCTGGCGGCAATCTGAGCCCAGAACGGTACAAGGCGGAGGTTAGGGTCTAGGCCTCTCTGGTATAATCTTGGCAATGAGCAAGTTTAGTAATGCCTTTGTGTTTCATGGGACTGCAGGCAGGCCTGAGGATAATTGGTTCCCATGGCTTAAGACTGAGCTTGAGGCGCAGGGTGTACCGACCGTAGTTCCACGTTTCCCAACACCCGAAGGTGAATCTCTGGAGGCTTGGTTCAATGTTCTGGATGGTCTTGATGTCGAGATTAACCCTGATAGTCTCCTGATCGGGCACAGCAAAGGTGGCATGTTCCTCCTGAAGGTTCTAGAAAGACTGGAAAAACCCGTTAAGCTGGCTATCTTCGTGGCTGCACCGATCGGCATTAAGCCAATTCTTTATTACGATGCTGACAAGCAGTTCAGTAACTTTGACTTTGACTGGGACAAGATACGCCAAGGTGCTGAGCAGTTTGTCGTATTTCATTCTGACAATGATCCATACGTCTCGCTAGGTAACGGCGAAAAATTGGCTGATGAACTAGGCGTGGAGCTAACATTAATTCCGAACGCTGGCCACATCCACACCAGCAGTGGATACACTGAATTTCCTGAAATATTGGACGCAATAGCCTTGTAGGATTTACTTGGCTATTAGGTCAATCTCGGCGGTGTCGATGTCGAGTTCACCCTCTAGCTGTCCCTGCAATTGGAAGATGGCGGTATCGTGAGAAGTGCTAGGGTTGTCGTTGACACGAGTCATTATCTCGACGTAACCAGCGCCGGCACCGTTGTAATCCGAGCAGTTAACGTAGACAGCTAGCTTACCGAGAGGAGCAGAGTGCAGATCTTCGGCTACGTGCACTTCTATCTCTTGCTCGTGGCCCTTGTTGGTGACTCTTAGCGTGGCTGACTGACCGGTCTCAAGCTGGTCTAGACGTGATATGTCGTCGAGTTCGCCACGTACATTACCGAACTTGTCGACGTAAGCAATATGTCCAGCTCGTGGATCAGTTGGAATGGCGTCAGGATGGTCACCTTCTCGCTTGGCTGTTATTAGTTCTTCGACATCTTGGTACTGGAAGACAGGCACTAAGTGGTCGGGGTGCTCGCGAGTACGAACTACTCTGGCTGAGCGGAACTGTTCATGTTCGCCATCAAACTCTGGGTGACCAGCAGTCGGGATGCGATACAACGAGGTTATGCGATTACGAGCCTCTAGGCCACTTAAGAAGCTAAGTGGCGTGGCATAGATCTCAAGGCCTGCCTCAGTAGTCGCAAGGAAGAAATCCGATCCGTTCTGGTTGTCGGCGGTGTTAGCTTGATCACGTGGGGCGTAGTTGGCTAGTGCGACAACTGACTGTCCGTGCTCGTCACGCTCTCTGAATAGCTCTGGTCCGGGCTTTGCTAGCTCACGCTCGTTCTGGGCAATCAGTAGGTCATCAACCAAGACTAAGCCATAGTTAGCCAGCCATGGGCGGTAGCCGATTGGTATTTGCTCGACCCCTGACAGGCCATTGCTATGTGAGTGTATTGTCAGTCCGGCATCGAAGTCAGTTCGGCGCCACCACAATGCATCATCTACATCGACAGCTTCTGCTATAACATCGCTGAAGTGTACTTGAGCGATAACGTCATTGCTGAGTGCTCTTATGGTCTGTGCGCTTACTGCTTCTTCTTGTTGTTGTTCTATGCTCATTCCGTCTCCCTTGAATTGCTTATGTATATCGTCTTAATCAAAAAATCGGCCCTAGGCCGATTAGTCTGTTGCGACTTAGTGTAGTCAACAAACCGGCCTAGGGCGTGGCATAGGCATCATCATGATCTTTGCGGTCTGTTGGATTAACATGCTCACATTCTAGTCCACCTCTAGTCAGATTGCAAACCTGCCTCAGCATCTTAAGAGATGAGCGACTTGTACATACTTGACTAAGTATGATATAATATTCCAAATTATGAGAAGCCCAGCCCAAGCACCCAACCACATACCAACTGTAAGCGAACGCTTTGATCGTCTATGGAGTGTCTTGCGACCAACTGCCGAAGATGCGCCTGTTACGCAGTCATCTAGAACAGCTGAGCCTCAAACGTTCAAAACAGTAGATGGTGAAGTAGAGGGTGTTATTCGAACCGAAGTAGAAGGCTACACAACTGGTAGCCTGCGTCCTCGAGTTAGATCAATTCAAGTTGCTGCCGGAGAAGAGACCATAAAAATGAACGACGTGATTGTTGCGTTCGGCAAAAATGATCCAGAAGTCGGCGCTAAGATAGGCGTCTTAGAAACACTTATGTCATCTGCAGGCGTATCTAGCCAAGAACAACACGTTCTACGCGAAGGCTAACTTAACTCTAGGAATTGGTTGAAGGCTGTCATCAGCTCTTGCAGTTGTGGTGTCGGCGTGCCGAAGTCTTGATCGTCAATCTTACTAATCGGCATGATCTTAGACGAAGTACTTGTCAGAAAGCAGCCATCGTAGTTAGCTAGGTCTTCGAGCTTGATGTCTTGCTCTTCTACTGTGAAGCCATTGTCTCGGGCAACTTGCAGGACTTTGTCGCGGGTGACGCCTAGCAGGATGTCCTTCTCGTATGGGCTAATGATGGTTTTGTCCTTGATAACGAAGAAGTTGGTGCGAGTTCCTTCGGTTATGTAACCGCCACCATTGATTAGTAGTGCGTCATAAGCCCCTGCTTCTTTGGCTTGCTTGTAGGCTAGGTAGCTCGATAGCATATTGAGAGTCTTGGCCTTAGGGAGCTGCCGTTCATATTGATACGTGATGCAGCTGGCGCCTTGCTTGTAGAGTTTGCGGTCAGGGAAAAGTGGGTTGAGGCAGAGGATATCTAGAGTGGCGTCGTCAGCGGTTCGGCCACCTATTAGCAGGAGCTTGAGGTTGCAGGTTTCGGCTTCGTTCTTCTCAATTAATTCTTGGATGCTGGATGCTATCAATTCCGAGGTGAAACTGTGCTCTAACCCGATAAGTTCAGCTGAATTCATTAGTCGTTGACAGTGGTCATTCAGGAAGAAGACTTTGCCCTTGGACACGCGGATTGATTCGTAAACGCCAAAGCCATAAGAATACTCGACTCGGCTCAAAGGGACGGTCGCTTGGTCTAGCGGCAATATTTCACCATTATGTGAGAAGAATTTAAAACTCATGTCGTTCTACTATAATACGCTATAATAACCCTGTTATAGATGGCGCCTTGGCGGAGCGGTTACGCGGAGGTCTGCAAAACCTTATAGGCCAGTTCGACTCTGGTAGGCGCCTCCATATATTTAACAATTTGAACGCATGCGCAGGTGGTGGAATTGGTATACACGAGGGACTTAAAATCCCTTGCCTTTACGGGCTTGCGGGTTCGATTCCCGCCCTGCGCACCATATCATCTCTGGCAATACGCTTATCCTTGTCGTATAATCGGGCTTAAGACAAGCTTAACTATTACAACAAGGAACGTTTCTTACTATGCAACCTCAAGATAACAATTCGCCCGAATCAGCACCAACTCCACTAACTAGTCCTTCCGAGCCTCAAATTATTAAGCCGACCGTTATAAGTCCTTCGGTGGCTCCAGCTGCTGAGGCTGTTACTCCCCCATCGACTCCAACCCCAATAACCCCGATTGTCGACACAACACCAACAGAGCAGTTACCACCAACTGCTCCTGTAGAGTCAACTCCGCCCCCACAGCCCGTGATCACCACAGGCAATAAGCCTAAGCGTCTCAAGAAATTCATGATCATACTTCTGGTGCTAGTTTTGCTGCTTGGCGGTAGTGCGGCGGCCTTCTACTTCGGCTATTACGCCAACCCATCACTCGTCTATAAGCAGTCATTGAGCAACACGGCCGTCGGTTATGACAGGCTAGTTGATTATGTGAACGAACAGTCTAGCCAGCCAAGCAAGGGCTATATTGGCACTGGTTCGTACAATCTAGCCGCTAGTAGCTTCGACAGTAAGGGCAAGATGGCATTCAAGGGAGATGAGTCTAATTCTGAATTCACGCTTGATGTTGGACTGGGACCAAACACTTTGTCGGCAGATGTTATTACGATTAGTAGTGAAAAGTCAGCCTCACCCGACGTCTATCTGAAGATTGACGGCTTGGACGATCTAAGCCAGCTGCTAGGCGGCGCTGCCATGGCGCCAACCCTTGGTAAGCTGAATAATACATGGGTATCTGTTGATCACACTATGATTGATAGTTTGACCCAGTCAGCTGGAGGCTCAGGTACGACTACTGATAGTCCAACCAACGCCCAGATTGTTGACGAAATGAAAGCCTTCGGCGAAGTTAACAAGGACTACCTTTACAGCACCGATAAGGAAAAAGCCGTCTTAACACTAGTCAAAAAATACGGCGTAGAGACCGTTGATGGCCACAAAACATATCACTACAAGGTGGCTCTTAATAAGGCAAACGTCAAGAAGTACATTACGGCTCAGCGCAATGCCCTCAAGGCCAGTAAGCTTAACGACTGGCTCAAGAAGAATGGCTACGACACATCCGCCTATGCCTACTTCGACGTCCTTGCTCAATCCGCCGATGGTATCAAGTCTACCGATACATTTGATATGTGGTCTGACCTTGATCAACGCATTGTGTACAAGTTTCGAGTCAGTGACAAGTCCAGCCCCGCCAGTAACTACGTCGATGTTGGCTTGAATTACCAAGGTGGTGATGAGTATCCGTTCTTCATGACCTTCCAGAGTAAATCTGACAAAGGATCACTGACCAGTTCACTGACGGCGTCGCTTAACACCAAAACTGGTAATATAGGGCTCAAGTTTAACCTTAAGATGGCTGGCCCTACTTCTGACACGCTTACGTCTGAGTTCAATCTTAAGCCAAGCACTAGTAAGATCACCGTTGCTAAGCCAACCGGTGCTGTGCCGCTTGAACAGGTGATACAACAACTGGGCTATGGTGAATTGTACAAGGCTTACTTGTTGCAGCTCCAGCAAGCCTCGGCAGCTCAAGCGGCTAGTCCAACAACCGGCTCTGACACTAACTAGGGCTTGCTATACTTAAAGCGTGAACATTATAGTTGACGACCTCCTGACGAACTATGAACTTAACGGCAAAGGTAAGTTAGTTCTTCTATTGCACGGTTGGGGTGACAGCGCCAAGGGTCTTTCGACGCTAGCTAGTCAGTTATCTCAGCAATATACCGTTCTAGCCTTGGACTTGCCTGGGTTTGGAGCGTCTCAACCACCCAAAGATGTCTGGGATCTGGATAATTATTCGAGCTTCTTGAACAAGCTTCTCGACAAAGTTGATCTCGGCCAGCCATATGCCGTGATTGGCCATAGTAATGGCGGTGCTTTGGCGCTAAGAGCCACCTCACTGGGTAATCTGAAACCCGAAAGGTTGGTACTACTAGCTGCCTCTGGAGTCCGCACTGGCGGTGGCGGCAAACGACTGTTCGTTAAGCTGCTTGCTAAGACGGGTAATATTGCCACGATTTGGATGCCTGAACGTTATAGGCAGGGGCTGCGCAAGAGTCTGTATGGTGCAGCTGGTTCGGACATGTTGGTAGCGCCTGGGCTAGAAGAGACATTTAAGAAGACTGTCCGCCAAGACGTTCAAGCTGACGCCGCTAATATTAATATTCCGTCCTTGCTGATATATGGACGTGACGACAAGGCAGTGCCGCTTGCTGACGGCGAGAAGTATCATTCTCTGATGGGTAACTCCAAGTTAGTGATTCTCGATGAGGCCGAGCATTTTGTTCATATTGATAAGCCAACTGAAGTCTTCAACTTGATTGAGGAGTTCCTACAATGATGCGCGGCCTCTTGAGTCTGTTCTTGCCTAGCTATCCTGCAACGCTAGTCTATATGTTGCAGAATACCGAGTATCAAGTTGGGCCGTACTTACACTGGTATTGGCGAACCAAGGACTTCGGCAAGGTCATGCAGCGCCGGACGCTCGATCGTACCAAGGCGGCTCGTTTGCTGCTTCTGGTAGTCAGGCTCGGTATCTTGCTGCAGATAGCAATCGGCTTGTTCTTGATTTATCTGGGTGTGTGGCGGGACGCAGTTGGTGCTGCTAGCTTCGGCGCGGCAATAATAGTCGCATATCCAGTAGCGTGGGCTCATCTTGTGGTCGTTCCTATAATTCTAGGACGTTGGTTCATCAGTCGACCCAAGGAGCAGCAAGCGATTAGTCAGTCACGCAAGATCTTCGCAGACACCAAGGCGATTAAGATAGCTGTGGCAGGTAGCTACGGCAAGACCACCATGAAAGAACTATTGTCGACCGTCTTGAGTGAAGGCAAAAGGGTAGCAATAACTCCCGCCAACAAGAATGTTAGCGCCAGTCATGCTAAGTTCGCTCGAAGCCTTAAGGGCGACGAAGAAATCCTAGTTATCGAGTATGGTGAAGGCGCCCCTGGTGACGTAGCCCGTTTCGCCGATATTACTCAGCCAACTCACGCCATCATCACTGGACTTGCACCTGCACACCTTGACCAGTACAAGACGCTGCAAGCGGCTGGCGAAGATATATTCGCTGTGGCTGATTACTTGGGTGGTCAGAACGTTTATGTGAATAACGACGCAGCCAGCGTCGAGCCTTTTCTCAATAAGTCTCATCAATTATTCAACGAGTCAGGCGCGCTTGGCTGGAAAACCAAGGATATTAAAGTCGATCTTACGGGAACGAAGTTCACAATCACTAAGGGCAAGCAGGCTCTCAAGCTACAAAGTGGACTGGTTGGTCGTCACCAAGTTGGCTATTTGGCTCTCGTGGCTGCCTTGGCTCTTGAGTTGGGATTGAACGAGAAGCAGGTAACAGACGGCATCAGTAAGACCAAGCCCTTCGAACATCGCATGCAGCCATATGAACTATCGGGAGCCCAAGTTGTTGACGATACATATAACGGCAATCTGGAAGGGATCAGAGCGGGAACAAGTCTTCTGGCTGAGCTTAAGGCTAAGCGTAAGATCTATGTAAGTCCTGGTCTTGTAGATCAAGGCGAAGAGACCGAAGCGGTGCATGTAGAGATGGGCAAACTTATCGCCGCTGCCAAGCCTGATCTCGTAGTCCTGATGCAAAACTCCGTCACCAAATATATAACTGAAGGCCTATCCGCTGACAAGTTCAAAGGCGAACTACAGATAGAGACAAATCCTCTCGAGTTCTACACCAATCTGACTCACTTCGTAGCCACTGGCGACCTAGTAGTTATGCAAAACGATTGGACTGATAACTACGCGTAAGGTGTAAATGTATCTGGTGACAGCGCTAAGCCCAGGAGCAGGCAAGCCGTAGGCGATGCCCTGCGTGATTGCGTTGGCAACGGATACATTTACACCTTACGCGTTGAATTGCAGTTCCTAATTGTATATGCTTATTGTATGGAAACAGTCGCTGTAATCTTCGGTGGACGTTCTGCAGAACACGATGTCTCCATCGTAACTGCACTTGCTAGCATAATTAAGCCTCTTGAACTAACCAAAAAGTATCGTGTTGAAGCCGTCTATATTGCCAAAGACGGCTCTTGGTACTGGGACGAAAAACTCAAAGACATTAAGCTGTTCACCTCAGGCGGTATTCAAGACTACCTACATAGAACACAGCCTGCCAGCGTTCAGTTTGATGGCGGCATGACTCTTATCAAGGCAAGTGGTATTGCGGGTCGCAAGCAGAGTCGCAAGATCAACGTAGTGTTCCCAGCCATGCACGGTACTTATGGTGAAGACGGTGCATTGATGGGCTTACTCGACATGGCTGGTGTTCCATATGTCGGTTGCGGCTTGGCTGCCGCGGCGATTGCTATGGACAAGGTTCTAGCTAAGCAAGTTGCGGTCGCTAATGATATTCCGGTTTCTAAGTTCCTAGCTTTTACCAAGGCACAGCTAGAGCGCGACACCCCGAATGCCGTGAAAAGCACCGTGAAGACCCTGAAGTACCCCCTGTTCGTTAAGCCTGCGCACCTTGGCTCCAGTATTGGAATCAGTAGGGCTACCAACGATACCGAACTAAGAAACGCCCTAGAAGTCGCTGCTCACTATGATGACCGCATTATCGTTGAAGAAGCTGTTGAGAACTTGATTGAAGTCACGCTTCCGATCATGGGCAATAGCCAACCTCAGATATCCTTGCTTGAGAGACCAATGACTAAGGCCGAGGATTTCTTCGACTTCGAGACCAAGTATCTTCAGGGCGGCGGCAAGAAGGGTAAAGGCAAGGGCGGCGGAGCCAAAGGCGCTCAAGGCTACAGCCAGATTCCAGCTGAGTTGCCCGATGGACTAACGCATAAGGCGCAGGCCGTCGGTGTATCTGTCTACACGGCCTTCAATTGCAGCGGTATAGCTCGGGTCGACATGCTTATCGATGAGAAGTCGGGCAAAGTTTACTTCAACGAAGTCAATCCGCTACCTGGTGGACTATATGCTCACAACTGGAACCGTGCTGGCATCAGCAATGTTGAGCTAGTCCAACGACTTGTAGGCTACGCCAAAGAGCGTCATACCGAGCGTCAAGCTCTTACCACCAGCTTCAATACCAATTATTTGCAGCAGTTCTAGGGGGAATTGACCATGAGAGTTAATATAGTTCATCCAGACTCCGGCGAACTGCATTATGAAATTCGCAGCATCATCGACTTTGCCGAGCATCTTAAGCAAACAGGTATTGATATAACTTGGGAGAATATCGGCGATCCAGTAGCTAAGGGCGAGCAATTGCCCGAATGGATCCGTGATATTGTGGCCGATGCCGCCAAGAATGACATGAGCTCCTATGGATACTCGCCAACTCAAGGCCTGGAGGTGGCACGGAATTACTTGTCCGAAACTCGCAGCCTCGAGAGTAACGTCAAGCTAGCCCCCGACGATATCTTGTTCTTCAATGGTCTCGGTGATGCGATAACCACAATGTATACCTGGCTGAACTCCAAAGCCCGAGTCCTAGGTCCTAACCCAGCCTACCCAAGCCACTCATCTCTAGAGGCTGTGCATAGCGGTGCGACGCATCTCACCTATCGGCTCAACCCAGATAATGGCTGGCTGCCAGACATGCAAGAAGTCCGCGACAAGGTCGCTAACAATCCTGACATCGCTGCCCTACTAATAATTAATCCTGATAATCCTACAGGTATGGTCTACCCACGGCATATACTCGAAGAATTTGTAGCCATCGCCAAGGAGTTTAATCTCTTCCTTATAGCCGACGAGATATATGCCAACCTGACCTATAATCCAGAAGACTTCATTTCGCTAGCTAGCCTAGCCAATAAGGTCCCTACAATCATCATGCGCGGCTTATCCAAGGAAATTCCGTGGCCAGGCAGTCGTTGTGGCTGGATTGAGTTCTGTTATATTGCCGAGGATCCCGACTTTGCCCGCTATGCCCAAGCTATCGAAGAAGCCAAGATGACCGAAGTTTGCTCAACGACCTTGCCGCAGTCTGTTTTGCCCAAGATCTTGGGTGACGAGCGCTACAAACCGTATGTCGAACAACGCCGCAACAAATACGCCAAGCGGGCAGCCGAAGCCCATTCAGCTCTTGGCGGACATCCATTACTGAAGGTAGTTGAGCCACGCGGTGCTTTCTACCTGTCAGTAGCCTTTACTGACGATTTCGTGCAAGGCACTTTCAACGAACCTGCTGCTAATCCCTTTGCTCAGAAGTTGCTTGATGCTGAGCTGGAGCAAATTCCTGAATCCGACTTCGACAAACGGTTTTGCTATCAATTGATGGCTCGCACGGGCATCTGTGTCGTGCCACTAAGTACAGGCTTCAACAGCGAATCACAGGGCTTCCGCATGACATTGCTCGAGGCCGATGACGCGACATTTACCAAAACCCTTCAAACAATCAAAGAATTTTGCAGCTAAGTACCAACATATCCAATGAATCCAAACGACGACATCCGCCCACCAAGACCTCATAGGCCTGCCTTGCCGCCACGACGGCCTGTCGAAGCACCAGCGCCTAGAACGTTTGCTTTTCCAAGCTCACGGCCACCCGTCACACCAAGTCCCCAGCCCGAACCAGTACAACCGCCCGAGCCTGTTATTCATCAAGTTGAGCCTGCGTCGTTCAAAGCCGCAAATCGTAGAGTCAATATCCGCCTGCCAAGACTAGCCATCCGCAAGCGTATCGTGATAATGGTTAGCCTTGTACTGATCGCGATAGTATTGCTAGCCTCGATAGCTTTTGGACTGAGTAAGATGAATGACCATAAGCTAGAGAAAAAGCTTGGCAGTGATTACATCGTTGCCGTTCAAACGAGTAACTATAATAATCTTGGTGCGTACATTTATCCGCCTATCAAAGACGTGGTTGGTAGGCTGGAAACAGCTAACAAGGGCACGTTTACAAAGGCCGACGGCTACAAATCAATTCTTACCAAATCTGGACAAGTTGAATCTGCCGCCAAAGATAGGCCCAAAAGCCCCAAGATCCTCTACATATCTGAGGGCGGAGACGTCAAGTATATAATTATTTCGTACAAGATTGGCTCAAATTATGTTTCGGTCTATGAGGTATACGATACTTCGGGCAAACCGCACGTATTGACCATGAAAGCAGGCAACGACTCCGTCGGCAAAGAAGAGTTCATGACAGAGTACGATGCATTAAACCAAGATATCAAACTCATTAACGCCTTGCTCAATCAAGCGGGAAATCCTACACCTCCTAGTGCCGCACAACAGAACCCCGCACAAAGCGTGACCAATCCTCAGCCATAGGTGTTAAATGACCAATTCAGTGCTATAATTAAGGCAATGCAGAGCCGTGTAGCTATTCTCGATGCTGGAGGTCAGTACGTTGACCTAGTTCGCAAAGCCGTCGAGCGACAAGGTATTCCAGCTGACGTTCTGGCTCTGGACACTCCTCTTGGACAAATCGAAGGCAAATACGGCGCTATTATCATATCTGGCAGCCCAGCCAGCTCGCACGAAGAAGCTGCGCCACAACCTGACAAGTCTATATGGGCTTCGCAGTTACCACTTCTTGGTATCTGTTATGGTATGCAAGCTATGGTGGTGGCTCATGGCGGCCAAGTTGCTAAGAACGCCATTCGTGAAGATGGCCGTGTCACTACTGTCGTAGACATCGAGCACCCGATATTCAAAGGCATCAAGAAGGATTTCACAGGACTTTTCACGCATGGTGACTTCGTTAAGTCTATGCCTGCGGACTTTGAGACGATCGGTTCGCACACTCTCAGTGACGGCTCTACGGCGTATTCGGCGATTGCCCACGGCAACAAGATAGGCGTACAGTTTCATCCAGAAGTCTTCGATGACACCCTCGAAGGTTACCAGCTATTCAAGAATTTCCTCGATCTCATCGCGAAGCTCGAGGCCGATGACGGATTCCAAGAAGCTCAACTTAAGCAGCTGATCGCTACCAAGCAGGCGCAAATCGCCGAGCAGGCTGGCGATAAGCACGTTATTGCATTCGTAAGTGGCGGCGTTGATTCCAGCGTTGCGGCTACGCTGGCCTCAACAGTTATTCCAGCCGATCAAATGGACGCTTTCTACATTGATAACGGCTTCATGCGCGATGAGGATGACATGGTCATCGAAGCTCTGCGCGCAGCCGGCATTCCGGTTAACAAAGTTGATGCCGTTGCTGACTTCGAACAGGCTGTTGCTGAGATTGACGGCGTCGTCAGCCAGCCTTTGTCGGAAGTTACTGATCCAGAGACTAAGCGCAAAATAATTGGCAAGGCTTTCATAGATGTTCAGAACAAGCTAGTTGCCGGACTGAACTTATCCGAAGCCATGTTGTTGCAGGGGACCAATGCTGCCGACCGCATCGAAAGCGGCCACAGCACAGGCGACAATAACACTATGACCATCAAGACCCACCACAACCAAGTTAAGGAAGTCCAAGACCTAAAGGTCGCCGGACTGCTTATTGAGCCGATTGATGATTTGTTCAAAGATGAAGTTCGTGAACTTGGTCGCCAACTCGGCCTGCCTGATGAGCTGGTCGAGCGTCAGCCTTTCCCCGGACCAGGTCTAGCGATTAGAATTATCGCCTCTGCCGACTCGGTTGCTGATCTGCAGCCTGCGCCTGAGGAGTCCGAACTCCAAAAGTTCATCGACAAGAATGGCTACTCAACTGTTGCCCATTTGCTGCCCATTCGCAGTGTTGGTGTCGGTGGCGATGAACGATCTCACTTGTCAGTTGCAGCCCTGGATCACGGCAATCTCACCGCTGATGACCTCGTGAGGCTAGGCAGTGACTTGCCAGCCCACTTCCGCGAAACTGTTAACCGCGTGATCTACGCACTAGGCTCGCAATCTTTGACCGAGCGTTCATTGACCAAGACATTGTTGACAGCTGACGTGCGGGCTCAGCTCAGACAGGCCGATAAAATTGTTTTCGAAGAAATGCGCTCAGCGGATCTGCTAGGCTCTGTTAAGCAGTTCCCAGTTGTTCTTCTGCCTCTATCGTTTGGTGCTGAAGGCCAGCGTTCGGTCGTGTTGCGTCCCGTTATTACTAGTACTTTTATGACAGTTCAGGCCATGCTGCCCGAACGGGATCTGCCTATTTCGTTTTTGGAGAAGATTACGCAGCGAATTCTGGCTGAGGTCGAAGGGATTTCCCAAGTTTTCCTCGACCTAACTAATAAGCCGCCGGCTACCACCGAGTGGGAGTAAGCCATAGGTTTCCGGCGCACCCAACAATAATTGTATGATTCTTGTTGGGGAGTCAGACCATCCAACACAAACTCAACACAAATTGTTGGGTAGCGCCCCGCAGATATAAAGTACTAGAACTCCATGGGCTTTTGAGCCAAGGCGCTAACCATTGTGCCTTTGGCTGGGTTGGAAGGATTAAAGTCTTCGCCGAACATCATATTCCATCTACCAACTTGTGGTATAGATTGACTGTGGATGATTTTGGCTTGCTTGCCCGCAAAATAATTCACCAAATCTCCCTGATCCATGAACAGGACGGGCTCAAGCTTTTCCTCACCGGTGCAGATGCAGTAGTCTTCTATGACATTGCCTCCATCTAACATGGTTGGCCCCCAAGCTTCTTCACTGGCAAGTATCAGTTCCTTGTATCCTTCAGACTCTTTGCTAGCCATTCGTATCCACATATGACCACCGGGCTTAAGCGCATCGTATGCCTTGTCGAACAAATCAAGAGCTTCAGCCTTAGACGGGACGTGCACTAACTCGGCCAGCACAGCCAAATCGTATTCACTTTTGCCAAGCTCGGCTTTGAACATGTCTTCAATTCGAACTTCTAATGATACCGGCAATGACTCCGACAGTTCACCCACTATAGTTTCAAGATCTTCCGCGGCCTCGGTATCTAGGTCATAGCCGACAACATTCATGCCCCAGAGGGCTAGCGGTAGACCGTTACGACCGAATCCGATTCCAAGATCGAGAGCCTTGCCGTCGGGTTTTACGAACCGGTCGGCATATTTCCATAGTTCTGGGTCGCCAGACACAAAATGCCAACCACGTTCTTCGGGATTATGGAGCATGCCATTAAGCAGTTGGTTATTTGGCCCAATGACCAGTCTTTCAGAACTCATAAACATATTATAAATCATTCCTCAACATATTACAAACTGCTTAAATCAACTCATTACAGAGATAGTTTGTTACAATGTAATCTGTTATGCAGAGATATACCCCCAAAGACATTGAGACCAAATGGCAGGACAAGTGGGAGGCCGATAAGATCTATCAGGCCAGTGAGGATCCGGCCAAGCCTAAGAAGTACGTACTAGAGTATTTCCCGTATCCAAGTGGTGCCGCAATGCATGTCGGACACGTGAGGAACTACACGATTGGCGATGCTGTAGCAAGATTTGGTCGAATGACTGGGCATAATGTTCTGCATCCAATGGGTTGGGATGCCTTCGGCTTGCCAGCGGAGAATTATGCGATTAAGACGGGCAACAGCCCCAAACAGATAATTTCTGACAGCACATCTAAGTTCAAGAAGCAGTTGATGCAAATGGGTTTCAGCTACGATTGGTCACGCGAGATCAACAGTTCGGACCCCAATTATTATAAGTGGACACAGTGGTTCTTCTTAATGCTGTTCAACAAGGGCTTGGCCTACCAGCAAGAAGCGCTAGTCAACTGGGATCCAGTCGATAAGACAGTGCTCGCCAACGAGCAAGTCATAGACGGCAAGGCTGAACGAAGCGGCGCCGTTGTAGAGAAGAAGTCTCTCAAGCAATGGTTCTTCAAGATAACAGATTATGCTGACCGCTTGTTGGAAGACTTGGATGATCTGGATTGGTCTGACGCTATCAAATCCATGCAGCGCAATTGGATTGGCCGTTCGGTTGGTGCGGAGGTTGAGTTTGCTATCGACGAAAAAGCCGATTACGTACTGCTTCATGGCTATACAGGAACACCAGAGGAAACTTTCTTTCCAGTCCTGCGCAAGAAGATCGAAAGCCTTGGGCACAAAGTCTATGCACCCCAGCTTCCTAACACCGACAATCCTACGATTATGGAGCAGGTAGAGTTCGTCAGGGACAACTACGAGTTTACAGAGAATAGTATATTGCTTGGGCAGAGCTTAGGCTCACCCGTAGCACTCAAGGTCGTTGAGGGTCTGAGCAAGCCGATAAAGAAACTGGTAATCGTGTGCGGCTTCGCCGAGCCGAAGTTTGTCGACAAAAAGCGACCTTTCGAACAAAGCTTTGACTGGCAGTTCGACTTCGATAAGATCAAGCAAAACGTAGAACAAATAGTCATCTTACGTGACAAGAACGACACCCTTATACCGCCAGAACGAGCTCAGTTCTTGCTAGATAAGCTTGGCGGCACTCTAGTCGACTTTGATGCGGAAGAGAACCACGCTTGTGGCCCGAACGAACCTGTAGTTATCGAGAACACGATCAGCAGTCTCAAGGTTTTCACGACTCGTCCGGATACGTTGTTTGGTGCAACATTCATGGTGTTAGCTCCCGAACACCCACTGGTTAAACAAATAACCACAGACGGTCAAAAGTCCGAAGTCGAAGCTTATATCAAAGCTGCAGGTTCCAAGAGCGAAATAGAACGCCAAGATACTGACCGCGAAAAGACGGGCGTCTTCACTGGTGCTTATGCGATTAACCCCGTCAACCAAGCCAAGGTTCCGATCTGGATTGCTGACTATGTATTAGCTGGCTATGGTACCGGTGCGATCATGGCAGTTCCGGCTCATGATGAACGCGATTTTGCATTTGCTAAGAAGTTTGAGCTACCAATAGTACAAGTAATCAAGGTTTCTAATTCTGGAAGCGATGCTGATAATCCTGCATTACAACTTATGAGCGATATTACTACTAAGCTTGAGTCGGCATATGTAACTGAAGGTGAGGTATGTAACTCGGGCGACTATGATGGCATAAGTTCGGCAGAAATGCGCGAAAAAATAGTCCAAGATCTTGAGAAATCCAAAACCGCCCGAGAAGTCGTTAATTATAAGATCCGTGATTGGCTAATTAGCCGTCAGCGCTATTGGGGCGCACCGATCCCGATTATCCACTGTCCGACAGACGGTGCGGTCGCTGTGCCAGAAGATCAATTACCGGTTGTTCTGCCAGAAGTTGAGAGTTACGAACCTAGTGGTGACGGCCGCAGTCCGCTAGCCAATGTGGAAGAATTCGTGAACACGACTTGTCCTAAGTGTGGTGGTCCAGCTGAACGAGAGACTGACACTATGGACGGCTTCGCATGCTCTAGTTGGTACTTCCTGCGATTCGCTGATCCACACAATGACAAGGTGGCTTTCGACAAGGACAAGGCTAAGTTCTGGCTACCCGTTGACGATTACATAGGTGGTGCTGAACACGCCGTGATGCATCTGTTATATGCTCGCTTCTGGACCAAGGTTATGTATGACGAAGGGCTAATTGAGTTCAGCGAGCCCTTCGCCAAGCTGCGTAACCAAGGCATGATCCTCGCGCCTGACGGCAACAAGATGAGTAAGAGCAAGGGTAACACGATTGAGCCTGATGGTCTGATCGAGCAAGGCTATGGCGCGGACAGTATTCGAATTATGGAGCTGTTCGTTGGTCCGTGGAATCAAGCTGCCAACTGGAGTGTTGAAGGTATGGGCGGCGCACATCGTTTCTTGCAACGCACCTGGACTCTAGTCCAAGAATTCAATGAAAGCGACGGCGGTTCTGCCGAATCCGCCGAGCTAAAGCGTTCGATCCATGCAACCATCAAGAAGGTCACCCAAGACCTTGGAGACCTGAGCTTCAACACTGCCATTGCTGCTCTCATGGAGTGTGTCAATGAGCTATACAGAATCAAAGCCGAAGACAAGTATCAGTCTGTTGAGTGGCAGTGGGGCCTTGAGTCGTTACTTCAATTACTTGCGCCGTTTGCCCCTCATATTGCCGAAGAATTATGGCAACAAATGGGCCAAGACGAATCGATCCACACCAGTGAATGGCCTACTTACGACGAGAAGTACTTGGTTCAGGACAGCTTGATCATCGCGGTTCAGGTTAATGGCAAGCTGCGCGGTGAGATTCAAGTTGCCGCAGGAGTGACCGAAGAAGCAGTCGTTGAAGCCGCCCAAGCCAATGACAAAGTCGCTGCACATCTTAATGATCAGACAATTCGCAAAACCATCTACGTACCCAACAAGCTCGTCAACTTCGTAATCTAGTTCTACCCCTTGAGAAAACCGCTCTAATAGGTTAGTATGTAGGTAAGTTTTGTTAACCTAATCGAAGGAAATGTCACCTATATGGGTAAACCTAAGAAGCGAACCAGCCCCCGGAAGACAGGCACCCGCCGCAGTCACTTGGTGCTTAAGCTAGCCCGCAAAGTCAACGCTAAGTCACCTGTTAAGATCCGCACTACCAAGCGCGAATCTGCCAAAGTCTAGCAACACCTAGTACACGAAGGAATTTAACAATATGGCCTCGAATCGTCACCTCGGTCGAATAATCGCTCTCCAGACGCTCTACGAACAGGAGCTAAGACTTGAGGCCGATGACAAAAACTTCGACTCCAAGGAAGTATTGGAGCGAAATATCTCCCGTTATAAGGAGATGATCGACGACGTATCCTTCATCCGTGATCTTGTAGCAGGCGTTACCAGGCAAGCCAGCCAGCTCGATACTGAGCTTCAGCCAGTGGCGCCCGAGTGGCCAATTGATCAGATTGCTCGCATGGATCGATTGGTTCTAAGGATAGGACTGTACGAGCTTCAGAACGAGGCAGATGTACCACCCAAGGTAGTTATCAATGAGGCTGTTGAGCTAGCTAAGGCCTTTGGTGGCGACAATTCATCTAAGTTCATCAACGGTGTTCTCGGAACTCTGCTACGTCAGAGGGAAGAGAAGCAGTCTGCTGCCAAGAAACCGACGGCTAAGGCTAATAAGAAGCCAGTCGCCAAAAAAGCTCCTGCCAAGAAGTCGACTGTCAAAAAACCAACTGTCAAAAAGCCCACTAAGAAGTAAGGTAATACCAAGTGCAAAGACCCAAACCCATACAAGGCATCAAGAAACTGGCCCTTAAGAGGCGCCCAGTAATTGATGAGGTTGTCCGCGAAACCACTTCTGGCGGCATAGTCTTCCGTCGCCACGCCAAGACTGGCGAAGTTCAGATCTTGCTGATGCAGGATGCCAAGAACCGCTGGACTATACCCAAGGGTCACGTTGAGCCCGGCGAAGAGCCTAAGGGCACAGCCGAGCGCGAAATCCGCGAAGAGACTGGCCTTAAGGAAATGAAAGTCCACAGCTGGTTAGGCAAGGTTAACTTCCGCTACCGCCGCAGCCACACGCTTGTCTTAATGACGATGCACATTTATCTAGTAGAAGGCCTTGGTGACAGTGACAAGCTACACCCCGAGGATTGGCTCAATGACATCAAGTGGCTGCCGGCCACTGAAGCTGTCGACAAGATCGCTTATGACGATATCGGTAAGATTATCTTACTGGGCATGAAGAAGATCCGTGAGGGTAAGCTCTAGACCATGGACAACGCCGCTTATCTTGCCTTCGCGACCGAAAAGCTACAAGTTACCTTCAACGACATCGAGCTTTTGATCACAGCCTTCACACACCGTTCATACCTCAACGAGCATAAGAAGACCGTCAAGGCGCACAATGAACGTCTAGAATTCTTGGGTGACGCCGTCCTTGAGCTTGTCGTAACAGAGTATCTGTATACCAATTACCCTGATCCAGAAGGTGTTCTGACCAACTGGCGCAGTAGTCTTGTGCGCACCGAGAGTATCGGTGCTGCAGCTGCTAAGTTTGGCTTCGAACCACTCTTGCGTCTCAGTCGTGGTGAGAAGCGAGGCTCAGACAGAGCCCGCGCGCAGATTCTGGCCAATAGCTTCGAGGCTGTTGTCGGTGCGATTTATATTGATCAGGGCTACGACGTCGCTAAGACCTTCATCACCGCTAGTATCTTGAGCACCTTCGAAGAAATCCTAAGCTCAGGGTCATGGATGGACTCCAAGTCTCACCTCCAAGAATTATCACAGAGCAAGGAGACAGCTACCCCTGTTTATAAGGTCATGAACGAGGACGGCCCAGACCACGACAAGACCTTCACAGTCGGAGTCTACGTCAATGACAAACTGCGCGGTCAAGGCACTGGTCCGAGCAAGCAAGCTGCCCAACAGAAGGCGGCTGAAGCCGCTCTCGTCTACTACAAACAACAGTAGTTAAAGCGCTTGTATTTTATAGAGTTTCGTGCTATAATATATATGTATGTTTAAGTTTAATTCGAGCGAAACCAGAGAGCGTAATGCTTTTGTTGAAAACGCTATTGAAGAAGTGTCAGAAAGCCTACGTTCAGAAGCTGTAATTTACAGATTGGGCGACACGGCTACACTTTTAGCAGATAGAGTGGACAGATTGTACATACCTAATATAAAAAATGGCTTAGTGTCGGCACCAAAGAAGTACAAATCAACAACTCATATACCCATAATTGCTATGTATCCTGAAGAAAAACTAATGCAAGATAAGTCACTGGCGACTATGAACCCAATTCAAGAGTCAGTAGTTAGGCTCAAAATGCAAAATTGGTACGGAGAGGATGCTGACTATGACGACGCAATAGCAGCCGTTAACACTTCTCTCCAGATATGCCACCCAGCGGATATGTCAGGAGCCACAAAGGGACGAGACGGCTTCGTTTGGCACTCCGCAACTGTTCGGCGACTTGTCGATATGATTCCAGATAAGGTTGGCAAAACCACAAACAGACTGTTTAACGGGCGTCCTCTAATCGGCTTAATACCCAGAGCGGACACGCCCCAGGAAGAGGTGAACGCTACATTTGTGCATGAACTGGTGCACACTATTCAGGCCGATAATGAGCCAGTGCGTAATCCTAACAAGCTAACGTCTAGTTTGTATTCTCGGGAACTCGAAGCGTATCACATAGCTAGTTACTATGGCATGGGTCTTTATGAGACACCTAATGGCAAATACCATGGTTCAAAGAGCGCACTTAAGCAGCTTTCAATTGAAAGTCTTCGCGCCAAACACACACGCCTTGGTGAACCGTTTTATGCGAATGCCGTTCTCGAAGCGGCTTTGGATGAAGCAGGCATAGATATTATCGGTAGCCGGTAGGGCAATAATCACAAGTCAGATTTGGATATAGGTTTGACAACAGAGGCGCTTATCTGTAAAATAGCAAGCATTGTATTTAGCAACCAAGTTAAGGTTTAGGAAGAAAAGAGTCTCAGAAGATATATGTTAGTTATCCGTATGCAACGTACCGGCCGCAAAGGTCACGCAATGTTCCGTGTCGTAGTTCAAGACGCCCGTCAAACTCCAACTAGTGGCAAGGTCGTTGTCCGTCTAGGTAGCTTCGACCCGCACACTAAGGCAACCATTCTCGATAAGGAGAAGGCAGCTTACTATCTTGAGCACGGTGCACAGCCATCACCTCGCGTTGTCCGTCTACTTAAGGCCGAAGGCGTTAAGCTACCTTCATGGGTTAAGCAGCCTGCTGACAAAGAGCGCGTTACTCGTAACGCCGATAAGCGTCGCAGCACTCGTCCAGAAGAACCAGTCGAAGAGGCCGCTCCAGAAGCTGAAGCACCTGCCGCCGAGCCTGCAGCCGAAGCCACAGAAGTTGCCGAAGCTCCTGCAGCTGAGGCCGACGCCGCTCCAGCCGAAGAAGTCGCAGAAGATGTTGAAACCCCAGCTGAAGAGCCGGTAGTAGAGTCCGAAACCACCGAAGAAGCACCTGCAGAAGTCGCCGAAGCAGAAGCTCCAGCCGACGAAGAAGCCGACAAGCCAGCTTAATTAAGGGGCGTAATAACTCACAACTGCCGCAAACTCGAGTTTGCTATACTTAATATACAAGTACGGGAGTGCTACCAAACTAACCTAAAGAGGAGTCTGTCACATGAGTGAAATCGACCAACAGTTTATAGAATACGTAGTTAAGTCTCTAGTCGGCAACCCCGACGCAGTTACAATTGAGCGACGCATCGATGAGAAGGGTGTCTTATTAGAGCTGACCGTTGACCCAGAAGATCTAGGTCGTGTGATTGGCAAGCGTGGTGCTACTGCCCAGTCTCTAAGGACTCTACTACGTGCACTCGGCACTAAGAACGACGCTCGTTACAACCTCAAGATTATCGACAACGGCCCGCTTGACCACGAACGCCCAGAACGTCCAGAACGCCCTGCTCGAGATGACAAGCCTGCGCCTGCTAAGTCTTCTGATGATGCGCCAGCCGATGACGTAGCTAACGACAGCTCTAAGACCAACGACGACACTCCAGCACCCGTAGAAGAAGTTGCAGAAGCACCAGCTCCTGAGCCAGAAGCTCCTAGCGAAGAAGATCAGACCAGCGACCGCCTGCGCCAAACTCGCGCCGAGCTAGCTGACCTCGACGATCTCGACGTCTAATATTCTATGATGTAGTCGGTGGCTTCACCGGCTGATTTGCGTTCGCCATTCAGAAGTCTGGCGACAATTCGGCTACCGATTGTGTAGGTGGTCGGTCTCTCAGTCGTAACTGGCGGCATGTATCTGAACAGTAGGTTGTCGACGAATACTTTGTTATCGGGTCGCTTACTTAGTGCTTCGCCGTCCTCGAAGCTGAACCCATCAACTTCTAGTAGTAGACCTTCGAACATACCAGTTTCGTTCTCCGCCTCGAAGAAACCGTCGAAGTTATCGGGCTCAAAGGTTACGACATGCAAGCCACCATCGGCCATTTCTACCTTCTGTATAAACATATTACCAATATTATATCATTAAATTCTCTCAAAAGCAAGCGAATAGTCGATAATAAACGCAGAGCTTGCTATACAACGGCGAGATCGGTATAGTAGTCCTTGGTCAATTAGACTTACAAAAACAAACAGCTCTGCGAGACATCGAAAGATGGGAGCTTTATGTGACAAAACAACCCCTTAACTGGGGTTGTTTTGGTTATGGGGAGTGTTGTGGAGTTGGAATGTAGCTTCGGGCAGGGGCTTAACCCTGAACGTGATTGGCTTTTTGTTGATGTATACGTCTCTATACACAGCACGCGGACCAGAACCTGTATCGCTTGGCTCCATTCCGTATATTTCATAACCCTCGGGGGCAAAAGGTTGCAAGGTATTTATAACTTCATCAGGCTTGACGGTGCCCACAGCCATGGTAGTGTTGATGGCGTAAGGTCTTAGGCTGAACCAGACTTTGCCTTCGAGCGAATCCTCGTGACCATGACCTCGGTTGTAGTTGTTAACGGCATTTCTCACGATTCGCGGTCCGGCCTTCTGGGCAGCTCTTGTTTTTTTGTCTTCTTGCCAGCATTCGTACCCTATGGCGGCCTTGCCCATATAGCTGTCGGCAAAGGCTTGTGCTAAGTCCAGAACTCGATTTCCTGCATCGTACCAACGCTGACGTCTTTCGACTGCGCGGTCGTGCTTGTTGGGGTCTATTTCGGGTAACGATCTGCCAGAACTCATCAGCATACTATAAATTAAATACGACAATTAATCAAGTATAAGGTAGAATGTTAACAGATGAAGATTCAGATTATAACTCTATTTCCGGAGATGTTTGACGGTGTGCTCGGTAATAGCATGCTCTGGAAGGCTAGCGATAAGGGCATTGTGTCTTATGAGACGATTGATTTGCGTCAGTTCGGTCTTGGTCCACGTCGACAGGTAGATGACACACCTTACGGGGGCGGTGACGGCATGCTTATGATGGTTGAGCCGTTAGTTGCTGCAATCTCGGAGGCTCGGTCTAATGATCCGTCGGCTTCGGTGTTCTTGCCGACGCCGCGGGGCAAGCTGTACAAGCAGTCCGATGCTAAGCGATTGGCTGCTTCTGACAACGGCATTATTATTGTTTGCCCTCGCTATGAGGGTTATGACGAACGCGTTACCAAGTGGGTTGATGAGAGCTTCTGCATCGGCAACTACGTCCTGACCGGCGGGGAACTGCCAGCCATGATCCTTATAGACTCAGTCGTTAGGCTATTACCTGGCGTTCTGGGTGGCGAGAACTCGGCCGAGATCGAATCCTTCCAGCAAGATGACGAAAGCATTGAGTTCCCCCAGTACACCAGACCAGAAGAGTTCCAAGGCATGAATGTCCCAGATGTCCTACTAAGCGGCCATCACGCCGAGATTGACAAATGGCGCCAAGCCAATAGTAATTGATGAACTAAGAGCGGTACCCACCTGCATAGTCGCATCCAACAATAAATCAACAATTATTGTTGGGTAGTCAATTTGACTGTGAATTGTGTGCCGCGCTGCCTCGAGCTGCTAACCCGAATCGAACCATTGAAATCCTTAGTCACGTATTCTCGGACAATCGACAATCCAATACCAAGACCCCGACCAGATTTATTCTTGGTTGTGTAGAATGGCTCAAATAAGTTAGGAAGTTCAGGAGTTGGGATGCCTTTGCCCCAGTCAGTGACATTTATAGTTGTCCATCGTCGAGCGTGTGAAATAGTGACTTTTACTAACGATCTTTCGTCGTATTTGTCATTCTCATCGTATGCATCGATGGCATTGATTATTAGATTGGCCAGTATATGCTGGAACTTAACTGGGTCGCCATAAAGTTTGCATTTGCGTGAATCGTCTATCTCTAATCGAACGCCCGCCTTCCTAGACAAGGGAACGACTACACGCTTTAGTTGATCAAGCTGGGGTTGCATGCAGAACTCGGTTATATTACCTGTCTGCCTAACTTGTTGCCTAGCTGATTCAACGTAGCGCCTCAATATCTGGACGTCTTTTTTCAATTGATTCACGACCGGTAGCTTATTGTCGCTCATCTCAAGGCGAAGAATTACGGCACTTAATGGGTTGCTGATCTCGTGCAGCATGGTGGCGCTGATCCGCCCAATTTCGGCAAAATGCTGTAGTTCTTCTAGATTTGAAGCATCAAAGTTAGTGAAATTATTCGACCCGCTAGCTCGCCTACTAACCAACGCCTTGATAGTCATGGGCTAATCTTGCAAGGCAGTTGCTGGCTGCACAGTCTCCAACTTATAGCCGAGCCCGTGAACAGTCTGAATCAACGACTGGCCAAAAGGCCGGTCAATCTTATCACGCAGGCTCTTAATATGTACATCAACAGTGTTAGTCCAGATATTATCATTGCCTTGCCAGGCGTAGCGAGTAAGCGCATTCCGGGTTACTACTGTGCCAGCGTGCTCCATCAGACACTCTAATAGGGCGAATTCTTTGCGGCGCAAAGTCACTTCGATGCCCTCACGTGTAACCTTGAAGGTCTGCCTGTCTAGCAACAAGTCACCAATCGACAGTTGTCGACTAAGCTTGAGTAGACCCTGATTAGTGCGCAGAAGAGCACGTAACCGAGCCTTGAGCTCGCCTAGGCTGAACGGCTTGGTTAAATAGTCGTTGGCGCCTGAATCGAGTAGATTGATCTTAGTCATAACGCCACTATCGCCCGACAAAATTAAAATCGGGACACTGAGGCCCCGATCGCGTATTTGCCGACAAACCATAATGCCGGTCATGTCGGGGAGGTTGAGGTCGAGAACGATAATGTCAAACTCTTCAGTGTCGACCTTATATAACGCTGTCTGACCAGTGCCAGCAACTTCTATGTTGTGGCTGCCACGCAGCGCTTGCGACAAAGCAGTTGCAATACTTCTGTCATCTTCGATAAGTAGAACCTGAGGTAGTGTTTGCATAGTGGACATTATTATTACGCACTAACATTAAAAAACTATTAAATCCCAAGTTTTTCGAATAATATCAGAATATAGCCAATATGTCCATACCTTTTTATAATATTTTTACTTCAAGTCGAAACGAGACTGAACTTCGTGCCAGTTAACTACATGCCACCATGCCTTAATGTAGTCGGCGCGCTTGTAGGTGTAGTCGAGGTAGTAGGCGTGTTCCCAGACGTCTAGTCCTAGGAGTGGGGCTGGTCCGCCACTGTTGAGGGGTGAATCTTGGTTAGGTGTGGTGACTATGGATAGATCTGGCTGTAGCCATGCCCAGCCGCTGCCGAAGACAGCTAGGGCTTTGGCTTCAAAGGCGTCCATGAATCCCTGATAATCGCCGTACTTGGCCTTGAGAGCGTCAGCAAGAGCGCCTGTTGGTTCTACGCCGCCGTCTGGTGACATGAACTTCCAGAACAGAGTGTGGTTGTAGTGTCCACCTCCGTGATTACGTACAACACCACGAACTGACTCTGGAACTGCATCTAGATTGCTGATAAGTTCCTCAAGCGATTTGCCCTCGAGCTCGGGTGTCTTCTCGATAGCGCCGTTCAGTTTGTCGACATAGGTCTGATGGTGCTTGCTGTGATGCAGCTCCATGATGTCCTTGCTTATGTATTTGCCGAATGCGCTGTAATCGTAGTCTAGATCTGGTAGCGTGAACATTTTGTACCCTCTTTATCTTCGATCTTATTGTAGCCCTTACTGATAACCCAGTCCAGACTCCCCTATAACTGTTGATAGTCTAGATGGGGGAGAGTATAATACTCGGTTATGACTATAGAATCTCCAACCCCACAACCTACTAACGATCCTAACGCTCCAGCTCCATATGATGCAGACGCGGCCGCGGCCGCAGCAGAAGCTGAAGGTATGATTGCGCCCCAAACAGCAGCTGAGCAACTTGCCGCTCCACCACAGTCTACTGTTCCGCCCGTAGAGACTGCGTCAGCAATCACCCCTGAGGAAGAAATTGCTCGCATGGAAGGCGAAGGCGGCGTACAGCAAGAACAGAAACCCGCCGCTTAACTTAAGCCAACGGCCAATTACTGTAAGCCTTTTCAGCTAGAATCACATCTGTAATTCTGCTATCATTAAGCTAATGCCTCGCCAGAAACTTTCCGAATATCGCTCCAAGGTCATTATCTCTGAAGCTCTCGAGCTGACATATAATGGTTGGTCGATTGACGCCAGCAAAGACGTGTCGTCTCAGCTGTCCAAGGTTCACTCAGACGCCAGCGAATATGTCGTCAAGGTCGACGAAGGTGTTAAAGGTCGGTTCAAGAAGGGCCTAGTTCTGCTTAATGTCGCTCACGGCGAGCTTAGCGAGGCTGTCGCCAGCTTGACCGCCAAGGGTTACAGCAAGTTCATCATTGAGCCGCAAGTTGGCCATGATCAATCTAGTGAACGCTATATAAGCCTGATTTCTGAACGTACAGGCCTGTCGATTAAGTACACGGCCAGCGGCGGCGTTGATGTCGAGTCTCACGTTGATAGTATTCAGACCGTTGAGGTTAAGTCCGACATTAACTGGGACAACTTAGCTACCGAAACAGGCATCAGCAGCAAGCATTTACAGCGCCTAGTCGAAGCGTTTAATGATAATTATTTTGTGTTTCTAGAAATAAACCCTTACTTAGCCGGTGAATCAGGACTACAAGTTCTGGATGCCGCAGTTGAAGTTGACGATGCTGGCGAGTTCTTCGTAGATAGCTGGAATGATACTGACTTCCGTCGCCACGCCAGCCAAGACCTGACTGAGGAGGAGCTGACGGTTCACGAACTCAACGCCAACTCACCAGCTTCTTTCAATCTTAGCGTTCTCGAGCCCAATGGTTCTATCTTCTTATTGTTATCCGGCGGCGGCGCCAGTGTAGTTGTGGCCGATGAGATTTATAACCAAGGTTATGGCAAGCAGCTAGCCAATTACGGCGAATATAGCGGTAACCCCAACACCGAAGAGACCTATGTGTACACCAAGGCTGTGCTTCAGCTTCTTATTAAGTCCACTGCCGAGCGCAAAGTCGTCTTCATCGGTGGTGCGGTGGCCAACTTCACCGATATTGCCAAGACCTTTGCTGGTGTAATTCACGCCATCGATGATGTTGCTGATCAACTGATTGCCCAGCATGTTAAGTTCTATGTCCGGCGCGGTGGTCCTAATCAAGAAGAGGGCTTGGGACAGATCGAGGCTCTCCTTACCAGGCACGGCTTGCTCGGTGCAGTTCATAGTCCTGCGACGCCTCTCACTGTCGCTGTCAACGAAGCTTTGCAGGAGGTTGCCAATGTCTAACTTCGACCTAAGAGGCCTCAAGGCTTCAATCATCTGTCTCGGCAGCCACCCTGGTATTATCCAGTCAATGCTTGACTACAACTTCTGCATCGGCCAGGATAAGCCAAACATTATTGCCATCGTTGGCAGCGGTCGCAAGCAAGAACGCTACTTCTGGGGTCACGAAGAGATAATCGTCAAAGTGTACAGTAAGCTCGGCTCAATTCCGCAGAGGCAGCGGGAGCAAGCTACGGCCGTACTCAACGTCCAGTCTGCCCGTCGGGTTCTTAGCAGTATGCAAGATGCCTTCAAGCTGCTGCCCAATCTTAAGGTGGCCAATGTCTTCGCCGAGCAAGTTCCTGAGGCTCACGCGCTGCTAGTTGCTGCTGAGGCTCGCGAGGCCGGTGTTCTAGTTACTGGACCAGCTTCTGTCGGTCTACTTATACCGGGCGTCATCAAGCTTGGTGCAATCGGCGGCACGCAGTACCCGCAGCTTGTAGCGGCTGGCATCTTCACTCCTGGCGATACGGCGGTTGTTTCTACCTCTGGCGGTATGGTCAACGAGTTGATTCACACTGTTACTAGTAGCGGACTCGGAATTTCCTTTGCCGTAGCGCTTGGTGGTGATCGTAATCCTATTACCACACCAGCCGAGGCTTTCTTGATCGCGCAGGCTGATGACCAGACTAAGCAAATCGTATACTTCGGTGAGCTTGGTGGCGAAGATGAATACGAAATCGCCGACCTTATCACGCAGGGCAAAGTCACCAAGCCAGTTATCGCCTATATTGCTGGCACAGTGGCAGAGCTATTCGCCGAGCCACCACAATTCGGTCACGCTAAGGCCATGGCCTCGAAGGACCGCGAAACGGCTAGAGCCAAGAAGGACGTATTAAGAAATGCCGGCGCCCGCGTTATTGACGTGTTCGCTGACTTAAGTTCGGAGTTATCCATGGACAATTCAATCGATCACAAGTCCCAATCATTCAGTCCTATCAACAAGCGAAGCAAGAGTCTGATCATCAGTCGGATCTCTGGCGATATTAACGGCGATGTTCAGTTACTCGGCAAGGATCTATTAACGACTGTCGAGAACAACAGCTTGGCCGGTCTATATATTTCATTGCTGCTCGGCCACCAAGTCGAATCACCAAAGGTCATCGCATATGCCGATTATATCTTCCGATTGCTCAGCGACCATGGTCCATATGTTTCTGGTGCTGTTAACACCATTATTTCGGCGCGAGCTGGTAAGGATCTTGCCTCTAGTCTAGCCACAGGAATACTGACTATTGGTCCAAGGTTCGGCGGGGCTGTGAATGCTGGCGCCGGCGCATGGCTGCTAGGCGCAACTAGTGGGCAAACACCTAAGGCTTTTGTAGCCAGCTTCAAGGCAAACGGCGGAATCATTCCTGGCATTGGTCACAAGAAGTATCGTATCGACTCCCCTGATCCGCGTGTTAACGGTCTCGTTAAGCAGTTCGGCGGCAACAGTAATGGCGATCGATATCTTAAGTTTGCCCAAGGTGTAGAAGCCATAACTACTTCTAAGAAAGGCAACTTAATCCTTAACGTTGACGGTGCAATCGGTGCAATTATGCTTGATCTACTGGAGTCGGAGCTCGGCTATGATCATGACAAGTTGCAAGAGCTAGTCGATATTGAATTCTTCAACGCCGTATTCATACTTAGTCGTTCGGCTGGCTTTATGGCGCATTACCTAGACCAACGTCGGCACGATGAAGGTCTGCTGCGCCTTAGTGATAACGAGATAACCTACATTCCCTAAGACTATGAGCAGAGAACTTTTCGGTACCGATGGCGTCAGAGGGCTAGCAGGTAAGTACCCACTTGATGATGAGGGTGCAGTAAGTATTGGTCGAGCAGTTGGAGCTCTATTCGCCGAAGCAGAGCAGAGAATTATTATTGCTGGCGACCCACGCGAATCATCAATTGATCTTGTGGAGTCACTAACCAAGGGTCTTATAGAGCAAGGTGTTAATGTGACTAATGTAGGCGTAATTCCGACTCCGGGGTTGGCGTATCTGACTCGAGAAGGCGATGAATTTGTAGCTGGCGTTATGGTAACTGCGAGCCACAATCCGTACGAGTACAATGGCGTCAAAGTCTTCGACGCAAATGGCGACAAACTATCTGACGAAACCGAAGCCAAACTCAACGGTCTTATTGAGGACGGTACTCCCGACCGCGGGCAGGGTGAAGCTAGCCAAGACGATCAACTTATCAAGACATACGAAGACTTCTTAGTTAATAGTGCCGAAGGGTTGAATCTTAATGGCATGGCTCTAGCGATTGACTCGGCTAATGGCGCGGCTAGTGGCATAGCGGAGAGGGTATTTAGCCATCTGGGCGCACAAGTGACTGCGCTTTCCGATAGCCCCGACGGACGTAATATCAATGACAAATGTGGTGCAACCAATACCGCTGCTCTCGAGGAGACAGTGAAGGTTAACAAGTTAAGTATTGGTATTGCTCTAGATGGCGACGCCGATCGTCTGATGCTGGTCGATGAACAAGGCAGGCAAGTTAACGGCGATTATATTCTCTACATTCTGGCAGTTGCTCGAAAGCTTAATGGCGTAGTGGCGACTGTTATGAGTAATCTGGGTTTCGAACAGTCTCTGGCCAAGCAGGATATCGAACTCGATCGTGTGAATGTTGGCGATAGGTACGTACTTGAAGGCCTAGCTAGTAGTGGCTTCAAACTTGGTGGTGAGCAATCGGGTCACATTATCCTACCCGAGTTATTGGCAACAGGTGACGGAATGCTAGCAGCTGTACAAATTGTAAGAGTATTGGCCGCAAGTGGTAAGTCTCTGGCCGATTGGCGTGACGAGGTCACGATGCTACCGCAAGCCCTAGTTAACATTGCCCTACCCGACAAGGCACGTCTAGATCAGCCTGAAGTTAAGAGCTTCGTCGAAGGGCAAACTACCCAACTAGCTGGTAATGGCCGAATTCTTATAAGACCGTCTGGTACCGAGCCATTGGCAAGAGTTATGGTAGAGGCACCCGACGCGCAAGCACTGGCAACCAAGATTGCTGATAGGTTAGAGGAGTTGGTGGCTTAAATGACCAGCTTCCCAACCAGCCTAGAACCGGTCACCAGGTTACTTCCACTAGATAGCATGGGTGCCAACAATATGCAGGTTGCTCAGAAGTTATCCGAAAGAGGTTATGAAGTTCGTGTGGGATTAACGCCCGAACTGGCTGATCAGATAGAAGTTATGGCTCGCGAAACCAGCATCCGAGAATTCTGCCCTAATGATTCAGGTGGTCGTTTCGCTGATCGGGCTTCGATGGAGCTATGGCTGTCGAAGCAACGAGCAACATTTGTTCTTATCAACAAAATACACGAGAACGAGGATGACCTTAGACTAGTTGGTTATGGTTGGGTAGGCCTTGGAACTAGTCCTCATGTCCACGGTGGCGAAACAACTTTTGCTCTGCGAGTTGGTGAGGCTGGCCAAGGACAGGGTCTGGCAACACCTTTTGCGCAGCTTATTATTGCGGGCTCGGCGGCTATCTATGGAGCCCGCAATATGTGGCTAGAGACCTGGCAATCTAACGCAGCAGCGGTACATGTCTACCACAAAGTTGGCTTTGTAGACGTCAACCAAGAACCGTCCGAAAGACCAGCTAATAATGGAGATAGAGTGCCCGATGTCAGACTCTATATGTCGTTCCCTAACGAATCTTTGCCAACCATAAATGACGCCGCTTTATCTAGCGATTCTTGATACTCGCTGGCTTGCTTGGAGTCGTGAACGATACCGCCGCCAACTGACAGATATAATTGATTACCCTTCTTGATCACGGTGCGTATGGCTATGTTGCTGTCGAGACTGCCGTCAGGCTGGACTGTGAATATTGAGCCAGTATAGAGTCCGCGCCTTTTGACCTCCAGCTCATCAATAATTTCTATAGCTCGTTTCTTGGGGCAGCCAGTTATCGATCCACCGGGTGAAACATGAGTTAGTGCACCCATCGGGCTAATATCTGCCCTCAAGCTGCCCTGAATCTCGGAATGGGCATGCCAAAGTGTCGGGTATGCCCTGAGCACTCTACGGTTAACGACTTTTACACTGCCAGTAGAGCAAATCTCACCAAGGTCATTACGCATCAGATCAGTTATCATATCTAGCTCGGCTCGCTCTTTGTCATTTGTAAGCAAATCCTCTTCAAGCTCCTTGTCTTCTTCCTTCGTATTGCCACGCGGTCGGGTGCCTTTGATAGGCATGGTCTTGATGACGTTACCCTTGACCTGAATAAAGCGTTCTGGTGAGAGACTGAGGATTTCAAACTCACCATCCTCAACGAATGCTTGGAAGTCTGAGCGGCTGGTCTCTGATAGTGCACAGAACAAGTCTCTGCCACTGGACGTGGTAGCAGCTTCAAGTCTATGGGCCAGATTGATCTGATATACGTCACCAGCAGTTATGTACTTCTGGACTTTGGCGAAGGCTTGGTCGTATTTAGCTCGCGATTGAACAGGCCGGAAGGCCTGCTCATAAGCTTTTGCTGGTAGTGGCCGAGCTGGCCTATTGAGTATATGATCAACTTCGCTTGCGAAGCTCACATCCTTGGCGGCTACCAGAGCACCAGTGCTATTGAATTCTAGCCAGTTATCGAAGCTTGCAGCAAATACTAATGGCATCGATAGGTCGTCGTCGGTATTTAATGCTACGCAATGCAATGTGGCGCCGAAGTCATATGACAGGTAGCCAATTACTAAGCGCTCCTTAGCTTGTTGCTGCTTAGCAAAAGCTTCAAGACCAGCAACATAGTCGCCCTTAGGCCGATAAATATCGACCGGATTCCAAGCCAGCTTAGTCTGCCAGCCTTTGGATGATGTACTTGCCAAGGCGCAAACATGATTTTCGTCAGGCCCCAGTCTAAGCATGACATCAGCTAGCTTAAGATTGGCTAAGTGATTACTCATCGTAGAAAGTTCTCCATAATTGCATCACCGACGTTGGTCATGAATGACTCGGGGTGGAATTGCACTCCATACAAGGGGTGCTGGTCGTGCTGTAAGGCCATAATGCTGCCGTCCTCGGACCAGGCCGTTCGACTGAACCCATCAGGGATTGTCTCCATGACCAATGAATGGTAACGTGCTGCCGTAAAAGGATTCTCTATGCCCAAGAACAGGCCAGACTGAGTATGATGTATACGGTCGGTCTTGCCGTGCATTATGCTCGGTGCTGCTACGGTCTTACTACCAAACACTTCGCCAATACACTGGTGTCCCAAGCAAACCCCAAGTATCGGTATCGACTTGTAGAAGTGCTTAATGACTGCGAGGCTGATGCCGCTATCCGTCGGTCGCTTAGGCCCAGGCGAAATAATAATATGACTTGGTTCCATAGTCTTAATATCTTCAATGTCTATTTCGTCGTGCTTGCGAACTTCTACTTCATGACCCAGAGTCGCTACTTGTTGATAGAGGTTATAGGTAAAAGAGTCGTAGTTATCAATTATCAGAACCATTTAGTTAGATGCTTTCGATAAACTTGGTCAGTAGTTCGAGTCTGATAATCTGCTCTTCGCTTAACTGGTCTTCGGCGTCTGGCCAGATAACTTCTGGGCTGTAGGTCTCTAATATTTCGGCATAAGGCAAATTGTTAGGTCCGACGAAGATTGTTACGGCAACTACTGTTGCAAATTGTGTGTTGCCGAACTGTCGCGCGAATTCCAGCGGTATTAGCCTCATTTCGGCAGCTTGCTGGTTGCGAGTGAACTCTATGCCATGATCACGAAAGGTCTTGCCAATTGATTTGCCAGACAGAACGTCTTGATGTGCTGCCTCAAACTCACGGGCTCCAGCACTATCGAACTCAACCAAGGATATCTCGAGCGTTTGTCCGGTTGATAGAGCACGGGTCTGGATAATACGTGTCTCGTCATTGTGGTGCAATACATCAATTTCGGTTGGACCGAATTGTAGCTCTAAGATGTCACTCGAGAGGGCGCTCATTATAGCAAGTGACTCAATCCGCTATATAGCGCTGCACCAGCGCTGATTTCAAGTGCCATACCAGCTACGCCAATAGTGATACCAGCAATCAAAAAGACTACATCTTCCAGTATTAATGCCAACGATATGGCGACCACGCCTAAAGCCGGCAGGGTGTCCAGTCCTGAGAATGGCGGCGCGACAAAGGCTGCTACAGTAAGGGCCAGAACAATTACACCTATCAAAGATAATACTGGCTTGAGTGTCAGCATGTCGCCGAATCGTCGTCTTGAGAACTTCTCGAACCATTTGATAACACCGATCAAACGCACTCTAGACTTGGAAGACAAGAAGTTACTGGTGTCGAGCTTGAGCCATTTCTTGGGCAGCCATATCGTGTCACGTCCCACGATTAGCTCCAAGCAGACCAACATGGTTATAATTTCGGTAACATGAGTTATGCCGCCAGTTGGTATTGGCAGGGCAGGCAAAGCCATCAGCAGCAAGAATATAATTGCGAAGGACTTCTCGGCGAATACCGTTATCAGTCCGCCCAGAGTCTTGTCCTTGCCAGATTTGAGCCATGCTTGCAACACCTTGCTAAAAGGTTCGGGCGTATTGGGGGTCTGATGCTTGCCGATTTGTCTACTCACTGCCATAACATAGTAACTTAGTCAGAGGATAAATAGTAGACAACAGGTATAATGACTAGCATATGAAAATCACTGAACCAGTTAAGGTTTCGGGTCTGGTAACACGCTTCAAGGGCAATGGCCGCCGCTTGGGCTATCCAACGGCAAACTTAACTACCGAGACTAATATTGATGATGGGGTTTACTTTGGGTATGCGGATTTGGCCACTTGGCATAAGCAGCCAGCCATTATATTCGTGGGCGTTCCAACTACTGTCGGTGACACGGTGCGTCGTGTAGAAGTGCATTTGCTCGACATACCCGACCAAGACTACTATGACCAGATGCTAAATGTTGACATTCGATATTTCCATAGAACCAACCAGACCTTCGACAGCATCGAAAGACTCTTAGAAGTTATGAAAGACGACGAAGTGGCGGCTCGGGCTTGGTTCGCCGAGAGTAACTAATTATTTGTCACGGACACGGGTCATCAAACGCAAGTTTGATAGATATTGTTCTGGATTGACCTTCTGGTGCAGGCTCAGGTAGTGCATGTGTTTCTCGACAAATGTCATGTCGTTACCAGGGTATAGTAGTTCGTTGGCGTTATAGCTGGACTCAGTAGTGTAACCAATGTCAGCTGCCATGCGAATCAGTGCTTGCTCGGTCTTCTTGCCCTCTTCCGAGTCAAAAAAATTGATCTTCTTCTTAAACGACGACATAGATACTAGACCTTTGGCTTAACTTGCTTAGGTTTCTTAACTTCCTTACGGCCTCTATCTTTGGACATTATGGCCTCCTGACCTTTCGAGTAGTCTGAGCTAGTAAATAGCTGATACTTATATTATAGTCCTCTTGTCAGCTAACTCCTAATTAGGGGTGGGGCCTAAGCGTAGCCAGGGAAGAAGTCGATCTTGATGTTTTGGTCTTTGACGCCTAGGTTTTTGAGGTCAGCCTTGATAGCCGACACCATTGGATGTGGCCCCGAAATATAGAATAGGCACTCCAGATAATCGGGGACTTCAGTCGCTATTAGTGCTGAGTCGATACGCCCTTTCCTTATGTTGTCGTCGGGTAAGTTCATGTCAGTGAAAGTATAAACAGTCTTAGTGCCAAGCTGCCGACCTGCATCATTAATGACATCATGGTAGGCTGCTGCCTCAGGGTTTCGCTCCGAATAGAGCAAGGTAACAGGCCTAACATCATAAGTATCGGTTAGGTACTTAAGCATACTGCGGAACGGTGTTATGCCTATGCCCCCAGCAATGAAAACCAACTTCTTAGATGAATCCTTGGGCAACACGAAGTCGCCGCTTAATTGACCGGCTGCCATAGAGTTGCCGACCTCCATAGCGCGCATGGCACGCTTGAAGCTGCTACCTTCCTTGTAGAACTTGACACCCAGCCTGATGTTATCTTCGGTTGGCGAGGAAGCTAGCGTGAAGTATCGCCGACTACCCCGCTCATCGGCCTTAGCGTGGGGTAGTGTCCATTCCATATATTGACCCGGCTTATAGGTGAACTTTTGGTCACTAGTGAATATGAAGTCTTTGGTAGCTGACCCCCAAGATAACTTTTGACTTAACTTGGGCAGGAGCTTTGCCTTCGGGCTGACGATGTACGAGGAAACATTACTTATAGCCAGAACCAATTCTGGTGATGAGTAAATGCCAAGCACGTTTAGCTGCGGAGGGAATAATAGACCCGCCAAGCCGCCATACCAAGCCTGGTTCCTGCGTGTTGTGGGTGAAGTCAGCGGCTCAGTTAGCATGACAAAAGCCAAGAATAGCAGTGAAGAGTTCAGAATAATATGTTTGACTGTGAGCCCTACGCCTGTGTGATTAATGAGGCTGAAGGCTAGAGTTGCTAGCATTGATGTCATAAGGAACGCAGCTACCATTTGGAAGCGCTGAATCTTGCGAACAATCAATAAGCCGCCAGCAATCACTATCGGTAACAGCCAAGTTGTGCCAACCCACCAGCTTGCGGATTTGCCAGCGCATAACGAAGTCAATAAGATTGCAATAGCAGCAGGGTTGAATATATGTTGCTTGCGGATTACTAATATATATTTGGACCCAATTGCCAGCATGGCCACGATGCTCAAGAATATGAAGTTTTGGGTACTGAGCTGTGGCGTTATGATGAGCGACAATATTAGAGCAGTTATTAGTGATGACTCAGGATTCACTGGTGCTTCGAAGGCCCTTGCAAACAACTTGTTGAGCAGCCAGCATAGCAATGTTAGATAGGCTGCAGTGGCCGCAATTGATTGAGGGCTGTAGCTAACATAACCAAATGCACCAAGCAGCATCGCTGCACCAAGCAGACAAAGCAGGTAGTACAGCAGTAGTCGATACATTGTGATGCCGTCTAGTAATTTATCTATCAGTTTCATCAAGCTGCCTCTACATATTGATTAAAGCCCGAGGTCAGAGTAGCCTGCTGATTAAGATCTATCATGTAGGCCTCGAACCCATCGAGCGATTCCATGAACTCAATACCAGATCGTCCCATGGCAAAGGCGGCCGTGGCAAAACGGTCTGCCTCATATATCTTAGGGCCGATTACCGTTAATGAAGCTATGTCATTAATCTGCTTATCATCAATTGGGTTATATATATGTTGACCACGGATATATGTGCCCGACGTGGCCACGCCTAGATCTTTTACTGATAGAACTTTGATAATTTCGTCACTATCAAAAGGGTTACGAATGCCCACTTTCCATTCGCGGCCGTTGGCCTGAACATCGCCACCGGCATCAATGTAGAACTGTTTGAAACCCATGCTGTGCAACAACTCGGCCGCTTGCTGAATCGCCCAACCTTTTACCAGACCAGAAGGATCGAGCTTGCCGTCTCGGAAGCCGTCAAAGTAGCCACTAGTCTGTTGCTTGGTTTGTTCGCAGAGCTTCAGTATATGTTTCATCTCTTCGGGCCATTCAGCTTCGGGCAGGCCGTCGTTGATTCTCGATACTTCGCTGTCAGACTTGAACGGGCTGTACTTGGTATCAACCGACTGGAAGTAATCATGGATATTCTGGAAGACCTGGGCGTTTGCTGCCCTGTCTTCAATCACGACAGTGATTGGCATGCCCATGATCAGCCAAGTCTGTTTCATGATGCTTTTGCGCTGCTTAGGGCTGTCTCGAGCGACCTTGTGAAAGCTTGGGCAGTATCAGTGGCACCTGATACGATGTCGACTTTGGAAGACTGTGCCTTGATTGCTTCTTGTTGCAGGATTGGCATGGCGGCCTTATTGATTTCTTCGGAGTTTCGGTGTGAGTTAGGGTAGGTCAGGAACTCTACGGATACTAGCCTACCACCAGATATAACAGCCTTAACCTGTACGAAGCCGTAAAAAGCGTCCTCAGATGAACCTGTGTACTGGCCATCCTTGTAGATTGCAGTGGTGCCAGTGGTCACTGTGGGGGTGGCGGCAGGAGTTGTCGCTGGTGTTGTTGTTGGCGTGATGGTCTGTGTGGTCTTAGTTGTCTTGGTTGCTGTCGAAGTTATGGCTGGCGTGTCATTTTGTCTTTGCTGGAAGCTATAGACAGCAAAAGTCGCTATCACGAATATAGTAAGAAGCACCTTCTTAATCATGACTATATTATAGTCTAAAAGCTTAAGGCAAGCTGGAGTATGGTTTAGTAGCGGTAGTGGTCGGCTTTGAACGGACCGGTGATTGGTATGCCAAGGTACTTAGACTGTTCGTCGGTAAGCTTGGTGATTTTGCCACCTAGGGCTGTGACGTGAACGGCAGCGACCTTTTCGTCAAGTTCCTTAGGCAAGCGGTGAACACCTAGTTCGTAAGGCTTAGTGTAGAGTTCAATCTGAGCCAGGACTTGGTTGGAGAAAGAGTTGGACATTACGAATGAAGGGTGGCCAGTAGCGTTACCCAAGTTAACCAAGCGACCTTCTGACAGAACGATTAGTCGGCGACCGCTAGGCATGGTGTAGAGATCAACTAGTGGCTTAATCTCTTCCTTCTTGATGCCCTCAAGCCCGTTGAGTCGCCCAATCTGTATCTCGTCATCGAAGTGGCCGATGTTACAGACAATTGCCGTGTCTTTCATGGCCTGCATGTGCTCTAGCGTTATGATATCTTGGTCGCCGGTTGCCGTAACGAAGATGTCGCCTTGCGAAGCAGCATCGTCCATAGTTACAACTTCGTAGCCTTCCATAAGGGCTTGCAAGGCACAGATCGGGTCAATCTCAGTAATCAGAACTCGAGCGCCAAAGGCTCTAAGCGATTGAGCGCTACCTTTGCCGACATCACCATAACCTGCCACAACCGCGACTTTGCCAGCGATCATTACGTCAGTGGCGCGCTTGATGCCGTCCATCAATGACTCACGGCAACCGTAGAGGTTGTCGAACTTAGACTTAGTAACGCTGTCGTTGACATTAATGGCTGGAATCTTGAGCTTGCCCTCGGCCAGGAACTGGTTGAGTTGCATAACGCCAGTCGTGGTTTCCTCACTGACACCCTTGATGTCATCAAGCAGGTCAGGGTGCTTATCGTGGATCAGAGCGGTCAAGTCGCCGCCGTCATCAAGCACCATGTTAGGTCCTTGGCCATCTTCGAATAACAGAGTCTGCTCGACGCACCACCAATACTCGTCTTCGGTTTCACCCTTCCAAGCGAAGACCGGTGTACCTTCAGCGGCAAGCGCAGCTGCGGCGTGATCCTGAGTTGAGTAGATATTACATGAAGACCAGCGAACCGTAGCGCCAAGTGCTTGTAGTGTTTCCACCAAGACAGCGGTCTGGATAGTCATGTGAATTGAGCCTGAGATTCGAGCACCTTTAAGAGGTTGAGCCGACGCATACTCCTCGCGTAGTGCCATCAGGCCTGGCATTTCCTTCTCGGCCAGAGTAACCTCAGTGCGACCCCATTCAGCTAGCTTGATGTCTTTGACTTTGTAATCTGTATCGGCCATGGCTATAGTTCTATCTCCTCGTTAAAGTTATCCTTATATCTATTCATAATCGCTTGTCTGGAAAAGATTTGTTGAGTGCCATGCTGTTCGACAATAAATGATGCCACTACGGCTCCAAGTTGCCCACAAATTCTTAGATCCCATTGTCTCAAGTAACCATACAAAAAGCCAGCTCGGTAGGCGTCACCGGCACCAGTGGGATCAACTAAGGTCTTGGGCTTGGCGGCCATAACCTCGATTGGCTCTGGTACTGCGGTGCCACTAATTATCGAGCCGTCTTTGCCCCTAGTGCTAATCAGTATAGGTACGCGAGTCCTAAGTTGTTCGGGTGTAGTGGCTAGCTTCTCGCACAACACACTTAGTTCATAGTCATTGACTAGTATTATTTCGGCAGCAGCCACGCCAGTACCTAGATCGGTCGCAGGATCGGACACTTGCTGACCTGGGTCATAGACTAGCTTGAGGCCATTATCTTGGCACTCACGAGCCTGTCGGTTCATGGCACTTGGATTGTGGGCCGATATCACCATTAATGCATCCTTGTTGTGCCAAGGCGAGAAGCTGAGTGATTCGCTGTCGCTCATAGCCCCTTGGTAGAAGCCGCCAACTTGGCTATCTTCACTGTCAGTGATAACGTTAAACGAAGCAGTTGCCAGTTGGCTGTAGTGAATGTTAGTGGTGTCGATTCCGATTTTAGTTAGGTCAGCGACATACTCCTTTGCATCCTTGCCAACCGAGCCTAGCAGTACTGGCTGCTCACCAAGCAGTGCAAGATTGTAGGCAATATTGGCGCCTGTACCACCTCTGGAGTCATCTAGTTTTTCTAGCAGCATACTAAGCGAAAGCGCGTGCAGCTTGTCGGGTTTGATCAAGTCTCGGTAGCGACCTGAGAAGTTCATAATACGGTCAATCGCAATCGAGCCACAGATAACAAGCTGGGGTTTATTGCTCATGGCAACAGTGTCTTCCAGTAGTACCAGAAGCGAACCAATAATAGTCCAAACATAAGTGCATACCAAGTGATCAGAATGTCACCGTGATGCCGCTGCAAGAAGGCGTTGACGTTCTTGCTAACTAACTTCTTGCCGATATTGCCTTCTCGCAGATTATACAGAGTGACGTACCACAGTAGCGGTGGCATGATCATCCAAATGGCGAAGCAGAAGGGGCATATAACGCCAATTCGGTAAACACCTTGGAAGAACAGATACAAGAAGAATCCGAAGCCAACCACGGCTGCAGCATTAATCATTAGCCACAATTCCTTACGAAGCTTAGAGCCGGTAGCCAATACGACGCCGAGAGTTATAAGAGCAGCGAAGCCCATCAGACCGAAGATGCTGTTCGGTATGCCTAATAGACTGGCTTGCTCAGTCTTCATAACTGAACCGCAACTCAGTACTGGATTGAAGTTGCAGGATGGTATGTACTCAACGTTCTTGAGGACTTGAATCTTGTCATACGTCAGAGCGAACGAAGCTATGCAGCCAATAATACCGACTACTATAAAAAGATAAGGCAATACTTGCCCTAGAGTGATTTGTTTTTTGCTACCCCGTTTGGTCACGCAGCCATTATCTCACAAAACTAAATACTCAGAAAATCCAGAGCACTAGCATTATCATTGGTATCTGTTATGATAGCTATAAGATGATCAATCCGCCGGTCAATGCCCTTACATGGACCTTAGGCAGCGTAGCTGTTTATGTGTTTGCTTACAAAAGTTGGCGCACTTACAAGGCCACCAAGAATCCATTGGCACAGATTTATGCCCTGATGAGCGCTGGACTGGCAACGGCTTTCTTCTTCTTCGGAGTACCAGCTTTGCTGACAGATAATACCGATATCTTGCGTTTCACTTACCTTTTGGCTGATATAACAGTACAAATAACCTTGCAGCTAGAAATATGGTTGCTGTGGTTTCTGGGTCTGCGCAACAAGATACGTCTGAGAACGCTTATTATTATGACTTCAATGTTCTCGATTGTGTTGCTTCTGACTGAGGCTACGACTTCTAAGGCTAGAATTAGTGATTCACCACATCTTGTGGTCTATTCTGATATACCTTCAGTCCTGATAATGAAATCTATAATCTACGTCGGTATTGCCATACCGCTGGGCTACTTCTTCCTGAGGCAAGTCCCTAAGCAGACGACGCCTCAAGCCAAAGCTAGGTTGCTGCTGTCGGCTTTGACATTCATAACGCTGTCCCTAGCCGCGACCAGCAATAATATATTCGATAATGGCAGCGACACCCTGCAGTCTACTTTGATTCTTGCCGGATTATTTACCGTTCTGCTTATCGTAAGCCTTCTGCCTAATCGTAAGGCTGGTCCAAGCGCCAACAGGCCAACTATAAGCCGCTAAAGAAATCCTTAGTCTCGGCCTTGGCTACCTTGGTCTGATCTTTTTTGTTCTTGCTATACGGTGGTATCCAGAGATAGAAGGTGCTGCCTTTGCCGAGTTCTGATTCGAACCATAGTTCGGCCGTTAGTCGGTCGGCTAGCTTCTTGGCGATGTATAGTCCTAGTCCAGTGCCACCTTGTACTCGCGTAGTGAAGTCTTCTGACTGGAAGAACTTGGCAAAGACCTTCTTCTGCTCCGACTGCGATATGCCAATACCAGTATCGCTCACACTAAACGTTACCCCGCCCGGCTTGTCCTCTCGGTTCTCGACAGCTATCGTTACCGAGCCCTCGTTAGTAAACTTCAGGGCGTTGGTTATATAAATGGTGAGGATCTCATGAATTACGTAGCGGCTGCTAAGAATCGAAGTCATGCCAAGGGATGGGTCAAACTTCGACTTAAGTTCCAGGCCTTTCTTCTTGGCTTGGTCAGAGTAATCAGCCTCAAACTGAGTCAGCATATCAATTGGACTGAGCGATTCTATGTCGACGGGCAGTCGCTCGTGATCGGCCTCCCAGAGATTGGTCATGTCTGTTATGACGTGCGAGAGCTGCTTGAGGCTCTCTGTAGCCCCCTTAAGCATGCTAAAGGCTTCTGGATCTTTGGGTTGATAAGCGGGCATCATCAAGAACGACAACTGGTCTTGAGCAATCGATAAGGGTGTTCTGAGCTCGTGTGAAGCAATCGAAATAAATTCTTGACGTTCGCGGTCAATAGTCTTGTCCTGCGTAATATCCTTAATTATCAGAACGTACCCGCGGTTCTGACGATTAACAATATATGGTGCAATGCTTATCAGGACGTTCATCAGACTACCGTCGCTTGCCTTAAGCCGCAAATCCTTGCGCTCTATTGGTTTGGCTTGTTTGATCTTGAGCCCAACTTCGGCCTCGTCCTTATCAACGAAGGTCAACGCGTCGCCGATAGGTTTCTCCTCGGCCATCTTAGCATCCTTGAATAATGCCAAAGCTGCCTCATTGTGCATCATGATTATTCCCTTGGGATCGACCACCATAACAGCTTCGCTCATGTTGTTCACTAGAGCTATTAGCTGTTGCCGTTCCTTCTCAGCCTCAGTTCCTAAGTTAATCAGCTTAGTTCTCTCGGAGCGCTCTGCCTGACTCAGCCAAGCTACGTACAGACCAATAGTTATGAATACGGCCATCTGTATTATGAAGGCGCCTGGGAGGCCACGCCCAGTGTCCAGTAGTACTGTGTAAAACAATAATGCTGCTGTTTCTAGCAGGCCGACTCCTGCGGCCGCAGAAGCGCCATACCAGTAGGCGGTAGAAATGATCATAAATGGCAGAATCACCATATACGGACTGGCGATACCACCACTGCAGGCTACTAATATTATGGCTAACGCGCCATCAACCAACAGCATGAATATCTTGTTAGATATGAACCAACCAGCTTTATCTGCAGCTATTAATAAGAAGTTATAGACAATAACCGTCGGTAGTAGGGCGGCAATTATTACCGTTTCAATACCTGACAGGAATAAGAAGCTAGAGGCAACAATAGCAATAATAATCCAGCGGGCATACCATGTGCTCGTTAGATAGCTAGCAACCCTGTGCTCTATAAGTTCTTGAGATTTGGACATTATAAGTAGTTAATAAACACTAGCGTTATTATAGCAAACAGATACAACAATTGATCAAACTTGACATAAGTGGTATAATATACTTAAATTATGAATAAGATAGAAGCAGCCCAAGACCATCTGGGCACTATGTGGCGAGAAAACGTCGGTTTACAAACCAGTCCAAGCCACCCAGATTACTTCGCTGAAAACCTTGATCTGTATGTCGCTGCCCATTTAGCAATGGATAAACCTGATCGAGCTCTGCAAGAGTTCTATATTGCCAAGCAGGCAACTTTCCCACAGTCGCGTTTTGCGGCTCACTATATGCTTGGGTCACACGAGAGATTCGGAGTTGAAACAAAAGCCTTCGATGCTTTACACCAAAGGGTTATAGAACTGCCAAGTGGCCAAAAGGTTACGCCCTTGGCGGCACCGCCAAACCGCGGTATCGCTGCCGAGCAAATCGCCAATTATTTGTCCAACACTATTCCCGAAAAAAAGGCTGCAGCTTGGGTGGCACGAGAATTTGAAGACCTATGTAACGTAAGTAAGGCGTTATACGACGAGCGCAGCGCAGCTATGATTGGCGGTCTAATCTGTCAGGCGCATGTAGATGAGCTGACTTTCCGCGACGGCATATTGGCCAACCGGGCCAAGGGCAACTCAACGGTTACTGTTAGCGCCGGCGAAAGCATCGATATGCTGAATTATGCTCGGATTGAGTTAGGCAAGGAAGTTACTGAACCCTCCGAAAAAAAGCGACTATCACGTAAGCTGCCTAGGTGGAACTTTACGCCTGTGATCGATGTTGGCATTAACTCGTTGATGGCTGCTAATAACGAAGCTCTGAAGCGTCTTGCAACCAAGTATGGGCTTGGTATACCCGATGAGCTTTGGTATCACATGGAAAAAACTGAACATGCGCTCGCAGCGCTGGTTAACGCCGAATCTGGTTTTGCCGAATCGCACACAGCCGACCTCAGGCCTATATATAACCAACCCAAAGATCCTGAGTCCAAGAGTTATTCAATCGAGAGTTTCTTGGCTGCTGCGCGTGCGCCAGAATATTTTGATGACGGTACTAGCTGGGCAGCCTCTGCGTTGCAGCAATTAGTGGAGGAAGGTCACATGGTAGTTCCGACTTTCTTCAGGTATGAAAATGATAAATACAAAGTTAACAATGCTGTGGGCGAAGGTGCCATATCGCCAACCCATAATCTTGAACTAGCTCGCAGATTCTTCGCCCATAACTACGACAGCCAAAACCTTGAGGTAGCTCGACTGCTAGGCGAATCGACTATGAAACTGTTAGAGGGTTCCGAGGGCTTTCCGCGATCATTTGACCCAGTTACCGGCGAGGCCAATCTGGGTGGTAATGCGTTGACAAGACGATTCTTCAGCAAACAAGAACTCTGGACACCAACTGCCGCAGCCATAGTCGCTAGCGAACCGCTCGGTATACTAGGCTAAATATTTTGCTTGGCATACCGTCGATATGCCGCCAGCATTAGTGAGCTAACAAATGCTAAGTAGGCTAGACCAGACATGCATGCGCTGACCATGTGAGAGGGCTGGAGTAGGACAAGATAGCTGCCGCTAACAAGAGTGAGGGCTACTAAGCCGGATGACGCGCGCAGACCTTTGATCGATGGCCTGAAGAATAAGTAAGTGGCATAGATAAGACTGCTGAGAGCTATGACGACATGAGCAAAAACAACCATATGCGAATTATACCATTCCTAAGGGCAGCCATGCATTAAGTGACAACATTAGGCTAAATGTCAGCAAAACAATTAGCGAGAATAAGAACATTTTGCGGCCCCAAGCAGTGCTGTCATCGTTCCTGAAATCACGCAGGCCGAGTATGAACCACACTAGACCAACGCCCAATGTAACAACCATATAAACCATTCCAGCGTAGCCTTCGGCGAATAGGTCATAGGTTGCTAGTAGGAATATTAAGATGTAGGCCATGATCTGGTACTGAGTTGCTAGCATACCGCGTTTGACCGACATGACTGGCAAGCCCGCTGCTTTGTAATCCTTGAACCTGTACATTGAAATAGCGTAGAAGTGCGGCATCTGCCACGCCACCATAATAATGAACAAGCCGATGGCGGCAGTGTCAAAGCTGCCAGTTACAGCACAATAACCTGCCACAGTCGGTGTGGCCCCAGGTATGGTGCCGATCAGTGTGCCGTGGACAGTCCGCCGCTTAGCAATCCCATAAATAATCACATAGAAGAACAGCCCGACAACTCCCAGACCGACCGTCAGCCAATTCGTATAGGTTGCCAGCACTAGCAGGCCGCCGAGACCGAGCAGGCTAGCAAAAGTCATAGCGTTTATGACTGGAATAGTGCCTTCTACCATGGCACGTTTCTTGGTTCTAGCCATCTTGCTGTCGACGCCGCGGTCGATATAGTTATTGAATACGCAGCCCGAAGCTATCACTAGACCGATACCGATAAGAGTAGCTATCAGCAGATACCAGTCGATGTTTCGGCCAGAAGCTAACAAGAAGGCCGCCGCCGCTGTCATAAGATTGCCGCGAATAATGCCTGGCTTAGTCAGATAGTAGTATTGCTTAATCAAGACTAGTTCTTAATTAGTTCGTCTTTGATGATGTACTGGCTGTCTTGCTGCGCAGACTCTTCGTGACCATGCTGATGGCTGTAGTTCAAATTCTGCATTATCCAGAGCGAACCGATTACTATAATGCCAACCACCATGACTGCAAAAGTTAGAGCAGTCAGATTCCAGCGTGGCTTGGACTCACGGCCAAGGTGCAGGAAGAAGACCAACTGCACGAATAGCTGAACTATGGCAAGGCCAATGATAACTGTGATAACTATGTTGTCAGACCAAACTTTGTTAACGACTAACGTATATGCAATCAACGTCAGGACGATAGACGATATAAAACCGATTACGTAGGACTTGAAGTTGCCGTGGCTAGCTTCGTTCATACAGCCCCCATTAGGTAAACAATCGTAAAGATGAAGATCCAGATAATATCAAGGAAGTGCCAGAATAGGCTCAACATAGTAAGTCGACGGATAGAGCTATTAATTAGGCCTTGCTTGGCGACCGTGAACATCATTACAGCCATCCAGATAAGGCCACTGGTTATGTGTAGTCCATGAGTACCAACTAGCGTAAAGAAGGCTGACAGGAAGCCGCTGCGGGTCCAGCTGTTACCTTCGACAACAAGATGCCTGAACTCAGTTAGTTCCAAGGATAAGAAGGCAATACCCAGCAAGAATGTAACGCCGAACCAAATCAAGACCTTGGCCTGATCTTTGCGGTGGGCTGCCAACATAGCCAGACCGCACGTGAAGCTGCTAGTTAGCAGGATTACGGTTTCGGCTAACACAAAGGGCAGGCTGAACAGATCACTGCCGCTTGGTCCACCAAAGGTGCTGTCACGTAATACGGCGTAGGTTGCGAACAAGGTAGCGAATAGTATGACATCCGTCATTAGATATACCCAGAAGCCGAAGATTGTCTTGGCGTCGGATTCTTGCTCGGCGGTTGTCGTGATGCTGCTCATGCGTATTGCTCCTCGGCTGCCGCCTCGATTTTGGCTAGCCGGCCAGCGGTAATTGTGTACTCGGTATCAAGGTTGGCGCGAACAATAATGCAACCAATCACGCCCAACACGCCAATTGGTGCCAACCAGACAATGTGCCAGATGGCAGCAAAGCCAATCAAGAAAGCAAAACCAGCGATCACCATACCCATAGGAGTATTCTTGGGCATTACGATGTCTTGGTATTTGGGCTTAGTCGGCTCAGTCTTAGAGTGTTTGGACTCCCAGAAGGGATCGCGTCCGGTGACTACAGGCAGCACAGCGAAGTTATAGCTTGGTGCAGGCGAGCGAGTTGACCACTCAAGTGTGCGGCCATCCCATGGATCGCCCGTAGTGTCTAAGTTAGCCTTGCGCTGCTTGAAGCTCACTATGAGTTGAAGAATCTGGAAACCTATGCCAGCCACAATAATTACTACACCCACACCAGCAACAATGAATAGGCCTTGCCAGCCTAATGAAGCGTCATAGTGATCAAGCCGTCTGGTGGCACCCATCATGCCGAGTATGTAGAGTGGGATAAAGGCCAGCAAGAAGCCAACGAACCAGCACCAGAACGCATAACGTCCCAGTCGCTCGTTAAGCTTATAGCCGAAGATCTTGGGGAACCAATAAGTCAGTCCAGCATAGTAACCATAGACTACGCCACCAATAATCATATTGTGGAAATGGGCGACTAAGAACAGGCTGTTATGGACTTGGAAGTCTATGGCGGGGACAGCCATCAATACACCTGTCACGCCACCAATCGTAAATGTCACTACGAAGCCCAAGAACCAATACATAGGGGTAGTCAGTTTGATACGTCCACGGTACATAGTGAATAACCAGTTGAAGACCTTAACGCCCGTCGGCACGGCAATAACCATCGTCATGACACCGAAGAAAGCATTAACGTTAGCGCCCGCACCCATAGTGAAGAAGTGGTGCAGCCACACAAGGAAAGAGAGTAAAGTTATGGAGGCTATTGCCCACACCATTGAGGTATAACCGAATAGTCGTTTGCGCGAATACGTCGCCACGATCTCGGAGAAGATACCGAAGGCAGGCAAAATCAGAATATAGACTTCTGGATGACCCCATGCCCAGATTAGGTTTATGTACATCATCGGATTGCCGCCGCCCATGGCCGTGAAGAAGTGCATACCAACAGATCGATCAAGAGCTAATAGAGCGAGCGTAACAGTCAGAATAGGGAAGGCGATCACCACTAGCACCATGCTGCCCAGAACGCTCCAGGCAAACATCGGCATTCTCATCAGAGTCATGCCTTTGCAGCGCATCTTGAGAATAGTAACTAAGAAGTTGATGCCAGACAACAGGCTGCCAATACCTGCAATCTGGATGCTCCATATCCAGAAATCTACGCCGACACCTGGACTATAGGCCAGCTCCGACAGTGGCGGGTAAGCCAACCAACCAGTTGCTGCAAAGCCTCCCAGCACCAGAGACATATTCATCATGGCCACGCCAGCTACAAACAGCCAGAAGCTAGTTGAGTTCAGAAAAGGAAAGGCCACATCGCGTGAACCAAGCTGCAGTGGCAGCACCAGATTGATCAGGCCGAACATCAGACCCATTGCCACGAAGAAAATCATAATTGAACCATGAGCCGTGAAGATCTGTTGATAATGATCAGAATCAAGGAAGCCGTGCGACGAACCAACAGATATAGCTTGCTGAGCTCGCATCATGCCAGCATCTACCGCTCCTCGTAACAGCATCATAATTGCTACGATAATGTACATGACGCCGATGCGCTTGGGGTCAACAGATGTCAGCCAGTCATTCCAGAGCCATTTCCAGCGCTTGAAGTAGGTCAGTAGTACGACTGTCGTAATGCCGCCGAGTACCAAAGATATCTGGGCGCCAGCAATAACTGGCCCGTGTTGAACAGCGTCAAACGACAGTTTGCCAAGAAGATTACTTAAGATTAAGTTCATTATTGCTCTGCTCCCGAAATTTGACCTGCTGGTAACATGTACTTGGTCAGTATCTTATTATATAGGTCTGGTTCAACTGACGAATAAGCAGCTATCTTATTGTGCTCGCTCGGCTTACTTAACTGATCGTACTTGGACATACTAAGCTTATCTCCAGATTCTTTGACAGATTGTACCCAGACGTCAAAGTTGTTCTGAGACGTAGACTGAGCGACGAAGTTCATGCTGGCAAACCCGCGACCGCTAATATTGGCCGACGAACCTCGATATGTACCAGCGCCATCAGCCAGCAGATGCAGTTGTGTAGACATACCACTCATAGCATAGATTTGCCCGCCAAGATTGGGGATCCAGAAGGAGTTCATCGGCGCATCGGCCGTTATGTGGAAGTTAACTGGCGTTGTCATAGGGAAGTTAACGTAATTAACTGTCGCTATGTTCTGCTCCGGATAGATGAACAACCATTTCCAGTCTAAGGCCACGACTTGAATATTTATTGGTTTGACAGTGGATGCCAAGGCCCTTGATGGGTCTAACTCATGCGAGCTGCGCCATGTCACTATCGATAGAATAAGAATCAAACACAAAGGTACTCCCCACCAGATAGTCTCAAGTATTCGACTGTGATCCCAATCTGGACTGTAGGTAGAGTGATTGTTATCTTCTTGGTAACGCAAAACGATGAATATCGTCAAGGCAAAGACAGGTAGGATAACCACTAATGACAAGACTGAGGCAAAAACCAATAAGCTGCGCTGTTGATTGGCAATAAGCCCTTGGGAATTGAGGATGGCGATGTCGTGTGTTCGTATGTATGCGCTAACGGCTAACAAGGCAATCAAGGGTACAAGAATAAAAGGCACCAATCGGTACTTCTTCATCTCTCCAAGCCCCTAGTTATAAAGACAAGCATCTTGTCTCTACTATAGCATTTCCTACGCTTAGTCTTACTCAGATACTGTGAAGTCACCAGCCGTAGCTTCATTGTCGTGGTCATGAAACCTATAAGTGCCAGCCTGGTTGAGCTCTAATGTCAGGCTCTGACCCTTGCCTAGTACTGTCTCTGTCACGCCATCATAAGCCACATGTTTGTCATGCTGACCGAAGGCAATCAATCGTATGTGAGCATCCTGATTAGTGATTGTTAGGCTGTCGCAAAGTGAGGCTTCGGTGTGCTGGGGTGTCACAATATCATTCTTGATGGCGACTCGGTGCTGCTTGCCCTCGGATTTGCAGTCTGTTGTCACAGACTTAGCAGTTAAGTAGTGATCGGCCAGATAATGAGTGCCGATCCAGACACCAGCACCGAACACCAAGATTCCTATCAACACGACTATCGGTAGAAGTTTCTTCATAGTGCTTAATATATCACGTTGCTTATGGTTTGAGCGCCCAGTTCTTGTATGTATTGGGCAGTGCGGCTAGGCCTGCCAGATTGTTGCCGTCCTCTAGCGCATTGAGTGCGGTGACGGCTTGTTTGTTGTAGGTGTCTATTTCGTCAATTGTTTGGTCAACATAGCCAGACTTTTTCAGAATGTCGGCTATTGATGAGCTATTGGCTTTGGTGATCGGATGCCTCAGCAAACCGCGTAGTTCGTCAGCTTCGCCTCCCTGTAGGCCAAGTAGCAAAGGCATTGTATATACTCCCTCTTTGATATCATTGCCGGTCGGTTTGCCATGCTGCTCCGTGGTAGAAAGAAGATCATTCAGATCATCGGCCAACTGGAAGGCCATGCCGAAGGCTTCACCGTAACGTCCGAGTGCACTAAGCTTCGACTCGGGTAATTCAGCACAGATTCCGCCAATCCTGACCGATGCCACGAGCAATGAAGCAGTTTTCTTATCAATACAATCTAGGTATGAATCAATCGAGCGATCAACATTGTAATTATCAGCTAGTTCAAGACCTTGGCCATCGCACATGGCCGCAAAAGCCTCAGCTACTACTCTTGCAACATCAACGCCCGCCTTGGATGCCTGAATTCCAGCCATCGCTAATAGGTAGTCGCCAACCAGGATCGCAGTATCAACACCTTCTTGACCGTTAACAGTTGGAACGCCACGTCTCAAGTCGGAAGCATCAATAATATCGTCATGAACTAGCGAAGCCAGATGTATTAACTCAATAGCGGAGGCAGCAGCAATAACTGGTTGATCAATCTGGTGGCCACAGCCTTCGGCAGCAGCAATAACTAGGATCGGGCGCAATCTTTTGCCATGACTGTTAAGTATGCGATTGGTTGCTTCGCGCAGCTTGGGATTGGCAGGGGCAGGCAAGTTTTGCAGAGTTTGATCGACTTGCTGTATGTACTTGGGCAGCCCAGGTAACTCAAACAAATTAGCCAGAAGGGCAATATTCATATACGAATTCTAACAGAAGTCTAGATCAGTTTGCGCAGAGTTTGTGGCTGGGCACCTTCGAAGACGATCTGGTAAAGTTCCTTGATTATGGGATAGTCATTCAAGTCAATTTTGCCAGAAATTTCCTTAAGCGAGGTTACGCCTTCACCTTTGGGCTCGGTCGAAGGATCCTTGGCAATTAATCTTCCAATGCGGTGGTTGAATGACAGGTCGCTCCAGCCGGTAGCTAGCAAGTCGCCAGCTCCAGCTAGACCCATCGCGAGCTTAGGATCGCCACCCATGTCGGCCAATACTCGGCTAAACTCTTCAAGGATGCTGATCGTCAGGGCGCCTTTGGCGTTGTGGCCCAGCTCTAGGCCATCGTTGACACCAAGCGCTACCGCATAAATATTCTTGAGAACTCCACATAAGGCAATGCTGTACGGATCGTCGCAAAGTTCGACTCGCAGTTGGCTGTTCTTGTTGAAGCCATCAGTCCATTGCTTGCCCTTAGTAGCCAGAATCATGGCTGCCGGCTTTCCTTTAGTAATTTCGCTGGCTAACATCGGTCCATTAATAACGCCGTAATCGAACTGGCCCTTGGATACATCAGCCAAGACTTTGTCCATAGTCATGAAGCCAGGCTCGACGCCTTTGGCTAAGGTAACTACCAGTTTGCCCGTGGCCTCTGGCATTAACCCTTCGGCTATTTCGCGGTTTACCCAAGACGGTGCAGCGATAACTATAATGTCGCTCTTCTTGGCTAGCTCACCCAGAGATTCAACAGTTCGCTTCGACACCGCAACATCGAAGAATTCTACCCGCCAGCCGTTATCACTGAATACCTGCCCCAAGGCAGCGCCAATGTTGCCGTTACCAACTATGCCTAGTTTTTTGCTCATATAGGCGCAATTATTACATATCAGAGGGTAAGATAAAAATACTTAACCTTCTTTAGGTCTAGACTTTATCACAGAAATATTGTATGATGATGCGAATATGACAGAGGCAGCACCTAATTTTGATAATGATCGCCGTGTTCTTGCGGAAATGATGCCTCGAGCTGAAGAGTTTGCCATTCAGTCTGGTGGTGACATGCGGACTATGGCTATACGTCCAGAGGATACCGAGAATTTCCCAGGGCAGACTGGTGTAGTCGTCAAAGGCGAACCAATATCGGTCGAGGGAGTGGACTACATTGCAGGCACAGTTGTAGAATCTTATAACGAGCTGAAGCAAAATATACGTGAGAGAAGCCCAGAAACGCTATCCAAGATAGGCGAACTCCTAGAGGCAGGTGAGAACGTCATTCTTGTCACTAGCCATGGCAACCTCATAGATCCGGCCATTGCGCTGGCCGCTGTCTCCAGCCTACTGCGTGAGCAGGGGTATAAGTTCGAGATAGCCATAAGCCTCGGCAAGATGATAGCACTACTCGAGCGCAAAGTTGATCAGGGCGACGGTAAAGCTGAGTACATGGCTATGGTTGCAGTCATGCAAATGCTTTGTGACGAAACGTACTTAAGTAATCCGCCAAACTCCGAAAGCGTCAAGACGGGCCTTAGGGAGAAGATGCCTGAGGTTATCGAGGAGCAGAATCAACTAAGTAAGGAAGCTATGATCAGGGGACTTGATCGGGGTGGAGTATTACTGGCTATGGCATCAAGTGGCACAACTCACAAGCTAATTGACGCCAAGAATCACTTACTAGGCAAAGTCAGCGGCGGTACGGCTGATATTATGTCTCACGAAAAGACTCACGTAGTAACGGTCGCTATGGATATAGATGGCGATGGTGAATATGGTGATACGTATATAGACCTGATCAGCGAGCCCGAGCAGCTTACCGGTCGAGAGCAGGTTGATGAAATGATGTCTTATATGGGCAGCTGGATGACGGCCAAGGCAACGGGCGGCAAGAAGTATATCTACCAAGCAGCCGAAAAAGCAGCCGAAAAAGTTAAACGCAACAAGAAGTAATAACGTCAGTCTAGGTGTAGCTTGGTACGCAGTGAGTCGATCATCTTGACGTGATTCTTATCCTTGGCATCGACTAAGGGATCGCCCTTGAAAACTTCCAAGTAGACCTGCAATGTAGTTACTAGAACGATCATTATGACCGGCCCCAGCACAATACCGATGAAGCCGAACAGGCCAAGTCCAGCGAACACAGATAGCAAGGTTAAGGCTGGATCTAGCTTGGCCTTTTCTGGTACTAGTCTAGGCCGCAAAACATTATCAATGTTAGTAACTATTAATAAGTGGCCTAGAATGACCAGCATGCCGCCCCATATGTTACCAGTTAGAACCATCAATGCGCCAATCGGCAGAACCAATATGCCGCCACCCAGCGGAATGATCGACAAGCAGACCAAGATTACTGCGAAGAACAAGAACGCCGTATGTATGCCACCAGCATAGAGGAGAAGTGCGTCAGTCATGCCTTGGCAGAAGGCGATTATGAATTGGCCACGAACCATAGCGCCTGTCATAGCGCCCATACGTGAGAAGTAAAGTTGACTTATCTCGCCCCCGAGCGGATTGAGCTTGTTCATTGTATCCATAATCTTGGTCTGGTGCTTGAGCATTGAGACGAAGACATACATGTAGATGATAGCTATAGTAATGAAGCCGATAACGCCATTTATTGATGAGGTAATGCTCTTCAGTAAGCTCTCGCCGATAGATTGAATACTAGAAGCCAAGGCGTTCGAAACTGCAGCTTGATTGATCTGATACGAAATTCCAATTGATTTCAGCACATTATTAATGCCGTCAAATATGTTCTGTCCAAACTGAGTCGGGTCAAGATTTGCGCCACTATCTTTTACGACGTTTACAAAGTGATTTAGTTGCAGAACCAAGATTATCATTACTAGCGAAACTGGTATAAGAATCGACAAAAGAGTTATCAGCAGAGTGACACTTGAGGCGCGGCCTGGGTTACTCCAGCGCTTGTTAAGCTTAAGATATACAGGATTGAATACGTAAGCAACAATTGCAGCAACAGCTACCAGAATCAGGTATTGTCGCAAGAAGATAATACTAGCGACAAAAGCCAACAATGTGACTATTGCCAAGGCCCGAACTTGTGAGGAATCTAGGTTAAATCTACTCATGAGTTGTATCTGATCAATATAACATAAAAGACCGCCAATAACGGCGGCCTTTATGATTATTTAAGTTTTTGTTTAGCTAGAAAGCTTGCGGGCGTCCGCAGCCAAGGCTATCTGCAAAGGTCCAACGATCAAGGCGTAGATGCCAAGAATCCAGACAAATGCAACACCGCTAGCAACTGGCTGGAAGAGAACAACAATTCCAGCTAGTAGGGCGATTAGTCCAGCAATGATGCTAAGAACTTTGCCAGTAGCGCTCACGCCACCCTCGAATAGAGAGCCAATAACATCGACAATGCCTCTAATAATTAGCGTGAAGCCAATCAGTAGAATTAGAGTCGCAAATGTTACGGTCGGGTGTCGTAGTAGATAGACACCAACGCCTAACTCAACGATTCCCATGATGATTTGTAGAAACCACCAGTCACCACGTCCAATTGACATGATGCCACCAACAAGCGTAACTACGCCGCTTGCCAATATAAAGGCGCTAAAGATATAGATTAGCGTCAATAGTGTAATGCCAGGCCAAAAGACCGCAGCCACACCAAAAATTAATGTAATCGTACCGCGCAACACCAAGGCCCACTCCAATTCCTTGGCGACAGTGTTAGATCCTGCCATATAACCTCCTATTTGTTACATCCATATCATTGTCCTAATTGTAATATTTGTCAAACCTTGTATGTGGACAACTTAATTATATGGGGTGGTTTGGGCTATTTGGAAGGTTTGTTAGCTGCCAGAAGCTCGACGACAAGTGCGCTGACTAGCATCAGCAAGCCGTAGGCCACTATAAGTTTGGGTGAAAGCTGCACTAGAAGCATCACAATGGCGATTAGGAGTATGCAGATCCATTGGACATGACGCTTGTATTTGCCAAGCCAGAGTGTGAAGCCGTTCTCGCCCTTGCTGAATATTGATTGATGCAGACGTCCTGCCAAAAATGCGTTTATGCGAGCTTTGGCAAGATTAGCAGACTTGTATGGCCCGCTTAGCCATGCCACCAGAACCATCAGGATGCTTATCAGTAGCAAGGTAACTGTCTGGGTAACGAAGGAGTGCATAATTGTGTTGTAGGCAACTTGAACAGCCGATTGATAGGTCTGAGCAACCTGTGAAGCCGCTACGCTGCCGGTGATCCTGGTGGCCAGTAGAGTAGCTAGCATTGTCACGGCAAAAACAAAGCCTAGAGTTATTACCATGCGACGCCGCTTGGTTGAAAGCATCACCGCCGCCACCGAGAAACCGATTAGAAGTAACGTAGTGACTGCTTGATACAAGCCAATATTGGTCGAAACTTTGTGCAGGACTGGTAGCCAGCCAACTGTAGCTACCTTGATTGAGCCAACACTGTCAGGCAATTGCTTATCGCTCAAGAAACCTAGCTTGGTGCCATCCAGGCGTTTGCTAAGTTGACTGAAGATATCGCTGATCTCGATTGTGCCGTCACCTTCGTAGGACTGGCTGAAGCTAATAATGGCGTCGTGTCGTCTCTCTATCGAGCTGTACCAGTAGTCTTGAACCTTTTGGCTAGACAGCAGGGACTTAACGCTGTTCTGAGTCTGAGTCTTAAGTTGCGTGGTAAGCTGTGGTGCTAGGAACTCGGCTCGGGGCGGCAAAGCTTCCTGCACATAACCCTCTACATCAACTCGACTGAATAACTGAGTGGTAGTGTACTGTGCAAGAGCTGTCTGAATTTCGGGTTTCTGAATAAGTGGCCCGACGGCTGCAACGTAACGGTCGGTGTCGACGATCGTATTGCCTATCCAGAAGGCAAGGTTGCCTGCAAACAGTAGTGTGGCAGCCAGTGCTACACATAGCCAACTGGCGGGTCCTCGCCATGGTGATTTGCGCGGTCGTCTAGACTGCTTCTTATCTACGGTTTTTTTGAGTTTGGCCATATCAGCCTCCAAGTTAGTTAGTCGTTGCTCTAGTGCAACTGTATCACTTGTTACTTTTTTGCGCTGTGCCATGTGTTCTCTCCTAGGATCTATTGCACATTCGCGGACTCGAACTTGCACCACCCTGTCTCTTGGGCTCGAGTCAGCTGAGTGGAATATCCCTCTGATTAGCCCTTAAGCTCGCTACCGTAAACGGTAACGGCGTGAATGACTAGTACGTCAATCGTGATGATCAAGATTGACCAGATAGGGTAGGCTGAGACCGAAGCCAAAGCTGCCACTGCGCTAAGAATAGCTAGAACAACAGCTACTATGCGTGCCCATGTAGAGCCATGTAGTAGCGAGAAACCAGCCAGTAGGATTAACAGACCAATCGAGAGGTGAATCCAACCCCAAGCGGTGTAGTTAAACACTAATAGGCTTTTCTCAGTTGCTACATACCATGTCGGTCGTAGTAGTGCTGTAAGTCCAGCAATTGACTGAAACAATCCTGATAGGATCATCATCAAACCTGCAAAGAACACCCAGCCTGTCCAGTTGCTTAATTCCTTGTTATTTGTAGCCATATATCTCCCCTCACACTTAGTTTACGATTATCACTATTTACCCATGATATATATTTGTCAATAAGAAAATTAAGTTATATTTCGCTTATGCTTAAATGAATCTTAATTCGAACCCTATTTATTTAATTATCAATTGGTGATTAGATGTAGATGTATGAAAAAGTGGAGCATCGTTATTATCTTGGCTTGCGCCCAGTTTGTGATGATTCTTGACAGCACTGTTATGAACGTCTCAATTTCCACTGTCGTCAAGGATTTGGACACGACCGTAGCGGCTATGCAGACAGCCATTACCTTCTATGCACTGACGATGGCGGCCTTGATGCTGCTTGGCGCTAAGCTTGGTGAAGTGTGGGGCAGAAAGCGAGCCTTTGTTATCGGATCGATCATATACGCCTGTGGTTCGTTAATAACTGGTCTGGCGCCTAATATCCAGACTCTATTCTTGGGTTGGTCAGTCATCGAAGGTATAGGTGCTGTTCTAGTTATCCCAGCGATCGCGGCTCTAGTCGCCAATAACTATAATGGCAAGGACAGGGTAACGGCCTTTGCGATTATTGGTGGCATATCTGGTGCGGCCATGGCAGCTGGTCCATTGATTGGCGGATTTGTGACCACTTATCTGTCGTGGCGTTATGTCTTCTTCGCCGAGGTCGTGATAATGGCATCGATACTCATGTTCAGGGGAGTACTTAAGGATTCGGCCAAAATCATTAAGTCGCACATTGATGTTACGAGCGTGCTTTTGTCCGCTGTAGGGTTAATATCATTAGTCTACGGAATGCTGCAGAGCAAAACTTGGGGTTGGATCACACCAATGGGAGCGATGACTATTAACGGCAAAGAGATAACACCATTGGGGATCTCAATGGTAGCCTATCTGATATTATTCGGCATTATCGTGCTCAAACTCTTCTTTGACCGCCAAGTTAAGCTCAAGGAAAGTGGCCAGAATCCATTGCTCGACCCGGCGCTATTCAGCATCAAGCAGCTCCGTAGCGGTCTCTCGGTGTTGCTCGCCCAATACACAATAATTGCTGGAGTTTTCTTCGTAATTCCGGTCTATCTTCAGATGACGTTGGGCTATGATGCGCTTAAGACTGGCATTAAGATCTTCCCACTGTCGGTATCGTTAATATTATTTTCGGTTATTGGCACTCGATTGATTAGTGTTTGGTCGCCGAAGCAAATTATTCGCGCTGGGCAGTACGTTTTGATCGTTAGCTCGGTGGTCTTGCTATCATCTGTATCGGCAACCCTGAAGGGTTGGCTGTTTGGTACGGCCATGTTCTTCGTTGGAGCAGCACTTGGCCTGCTAGCCTCACAACTCGGAAATGTTAACATGTCGAGCGTCAAAGACAACCAGACTAGTGCCGTCGGTGGCTTGCAGGGTGTTTTCCAGAATCTTGGTTCCTCTCTCGGTACTGCCTTGATCGGCTCAATTCTAATAGCCTCGTTGACTACAGTCTTCAACCAGAACGTCCAAGCCAGTACTTTGCCATCGAACGTTAAGAGCTATATAAGTACAAACACCAAGGCAGGCGTGGCAGTCATGCCTGTTACGGAAGTTGACGCACTAGCAACGTCTAAGGGCTTATCGCAACCCGAGGCTACTGAGCTAAGTCAAATATATAGTGAGTCCCAAGTCGACTCCTTAAGAACGGCAATTTATGGGCTGATCGCCATCGCAGTGATTTCGCTAGTTTTCTCTAGGAATATACCAAATAAGAAAGTTGGGTGAGTCGATGGAAACTTTTGATCGCCACGCCTATCGTATTTTATTAACATTTGCTCTAGCAACACTAGCTACTGGTACAGTGGTCTACCACTTTGTCGAGAAATTCTCATGGCTTAATTCCTACTATTTCAGTGTAGTTACATTAGCAACCGTTGGTTATGGCGACTTCACGCCACACACTCCTTTTGGCAAAATATTCACCACCTTCTATATATTCATCGGCGTAGGTATTGTGACCACCTTCATTACGTCAACTATGCACAGGCGAGCCTACAAGATACAAGAACGCAAGCACAATAAATCCAAAACGGATGTATAATAAGCGATAATAGGGAATAACAAGGAGTTATCATGGCTGCATCAACAAAACCAACTGACGGAACGATCTCTTTTATCAAAGTAGCTAGAGCGCTGACCTATCTTGTTTACTTCTTCGCTGTCACGGCAATCGTGTTCCTATCACTTGGATTCGTATTATTGCTATTTGGAGCAAACACTAGTGTGCCGTTTGTACGCTTTGTCTATCATATTGCTGCGGAGTTCTTAGCGCCCTTCCGTGGAATTTTCCCACCGCACCAGATCAGTGACACTAGCTACTTCAGTTCAGCAGGCCTATTCGCAATTGTCATGTACAGCTTCTTTGCGGCAGCCGTACACAGCCTGATCAACTACATAACACTCAAAGAGGTTACGCACGAGAAAGAATTAATTGAAGCGCAGCGCGAACTAGAGCGACTGCAGAAAAGGGGTTAGTTATGATGTTTTTCATAATACTGGGTATAGTTCTGTGGATCGCATTCGCTTTTTGGCCTGCAGTTATCGCCAAGAACAAGGGCTATGGTATGGGTGGATTCTTCGGGATTCTAATTCTTAGTTGGTTTATCTCATTCTTGCTAGGGCTTGTTATAGCACTTCTAATGCCCAATAAGAACCTACCTACGGCCGCTCCTCAAGTCTAGAGGCCGAGTATCTGGGCTTTCTTAGCGTCAAACTCTTCTTGGGTTAGGATGCCTTGATCTTTTAGTGCGCCGAGCTTAGTCAACTGTTCAACCTGGGCATCGACATCACTGGCGGCAGCTTGTTGTGGCTCCGGAGCGTAAGCTTGCTGTGGTTGAGCAGCGTTATCATCTTCTTGCCAACGCATTGCTTGGCGTCGACTTACATTATTAGAAACGTGCGTAGCTGTTCCAGCTATTACGGCTGTACGGGCAACTCCTCTTAGTAATCCTGGCATGTTAGGCTCCTTCTTTGTCGTTTAATTCTTGATCCGCTTCTGGGTGGATTCGGCCTTCGGCAAGTAATATACCCTCGGCGTTGAGTATGGCTTGCTTAAGACCTTTGGCCCATAACTGCTCAACTATCAAAAGTCCGGCGGATGAGTCGGCCTCAAGTAATTCACCAACCTCAACAATATCGTCATCGCCAATCAGTCCGTCTGCGCCCTTGGGCAGCAACTTATCAATGACTGGATCATTTAGTGCGCTGAGCTCGACCTTAACAACATTGGAATCTTTGTCTTTGGTGATTACGGCAACGTCAAGCACTGCAACTGCGCCACTGGCTACGGCTGCATCAAGTTCTGACAGTATTTCTCCCTTAAATTTGTTGCCTGGGAAGCCGACAATAATGTAGTCTATTGGTCCGCGCATCGATACTCCTTGGTTAAATAATCTTAAAACCAATTATAAAGGATTTATCTCATGAGCTGTGAGATTTTTGTTACACAGAAATCTTTAATGTAGCTGAATCGCGCTGTGTACAGTGCTCTGCAAGTTAACGGCGATAGTCTGAGTGATTTCTTCTGGGTCGCTGCGCCTCTGATCCCTGGGTATGTCTAGGAAGATCGTTGGCTTGCGCCTAGTCCACATCAGGCCTTCGCCGTAATATAATAAAAGGCGCCTGTCATCATCAAGATATCGACTTCAGGATCAACACCTGCCACAACTCGACCAAAGCCTTCACGGACAGGCAGTAGCATCTTAGGATTCTTCTTGTTTCTGGTGCCTTCAACATGCTTGGCAAGGTGGTGGCCAGTGTTCATGCCGTGGATCTCGGTCGCCAGAACGGCTTGATTGGCTAACTTGCGGAGTCCAGTCAATCTTTCTCTTTCTTCTGCAGAGTCACTCTTGCTCTCTACGTCTTTTTTGCGCCAGATTGGTAATGCTCCCAGATCAGGCACAATCGGACCGGTAACGCTAGATGTGAAGAGTCCAACTTTGGCACCGATCATGGTCTTACCGATCAGAGGATGGAATGATGGATTCTGTGAGGCCATGGCGGCTATTTGCACAGGATCAAACGCCGAGGCGTGATTGAAGGCGATAGCGCAAATAGCACCGTTTGCGACTTCTTGGGTCATTCTGTCTTCGATGCCAGGGGCAAAGTGGACACGAGGCTTGAGCACCATGCTAAGTCTTGCGTGTAGCTTGGCGGCCTGTTCGGGATCCTGCCAGTGGGCTTCGGTGTGGGCAAGTGCTGTTTTGTAGTTCTCTACAGCGAAGAATTCTTGTCTATTCTCAATCGGTACTGACATATTGGATGAATTCTACAGGCAAATCGAATAATTTGCAATATATCATAAAGATTATATTAAATATCGCTTTAGCTTAGTTGCGCGGGGATGCCAGGGCTTTGTTAATAACCTTCGTAGATACTATGCCTGCTGTACTGGGTATGAAGCCGCCACTACGACCGAACTTGGCGCCGGGGAACGTTACTCCGTAGTAGTCTCTAAGCAAAGATGGGTCATCGAATCGCCCCTCCTTATTGCCTCTAATAGATATGCCTACAACTTGGCCTCGTGCATCAACTACTGGTCCACCACTGGCACCTGATTGAACTTGAGAGTCGCTGATATCCCAATCGGATACGGGCTGTCTTAACTTCTGTGCTCCTGTGATGATGCTGAAGCCTTGGGGCCTGTCGGGTGTGGCTGATATGACGCCAGTATAGATGGCTGGATTGCCCGGCTCGTGCTGAGCTTGATAGTTGACGAAGAATACCCAATTTCCACGCCTAGGAGGCTGATCGGAGTTACGAAGATTGGGGTTATTGAATCGTCCAGGCAGGCTTAATATGGCTATGTCCGTATCGACAGGTGTTTTGTACTCATTACTTAGGTGCTTGAACTTGCCCTTGTTTTCATAAATGTAGCAACCACCATCAGGGTGCAGGCTTTCGCCCTGGTTGGTTTGAATTGTAAGAGACTTCAGCTTGGCCTTCTCGACGACGTGGGCTGCGGTTACTACAACTTGCTCGCCTTTGTTGTTTGAGGCTAAGAAACCGCTGCCTTTCCAGTCGTCAGTCGATATCTTAACTAGGCTCTTGCTGACTATCTCATTAATGTTCGCTGAGTATATGGGATCACCAACTGCGTGACCGTCTTCAACAGGTATGGACAACTCGGGTTGATAGTAGGGGTGTTCTTGCTCGATCCATGCATCCGCTGCCATATCAAAGCGCCTATATGCTTCGTTGAAACCTAGCTCGTTCGCTAACGCATAAGAGAACCTAGGCTTCTTGAGTTTCTTCGTCTCGTGATGAGGCCTATATTCGGGTTGCAAAGGTGTGTCATAACACCGTGGGATTACTGCCGTCGCGGCATATTCTGGGCCACAACCACTGCCTGCGAAGGCAACCACAGCCAATGCAGTTGCCAGCACTTTCTTAACAACAGGGTGGCTTACGAACTCCGACATAGTTAAGATTATTATACCATGGTATGTCAAATAAATCAAAGTATTGATATCACTTCAACCCTTTTTGGCTACGAATTCGGTCGAGCGGAATCTATTTATCTTTCTCAACTGGACACAGTAGGTTAGAATTATAAGTAATATGGATCAATTCGGATCATGGTCAAAAATCGTCATCGTAGAAGACAATGCAGCTCTTGCCGATGTCTATAAGACCAGACTCGAGCTGATCGGCTATATTTGCTTCGTCGCCAACGACGGTATAGAGGCGCTGGCAATTATCGAGAAGGAGCGCCCTAGCCTGATCTTACTGGATATTATGATGCCCAAGTTGGCAGGTGATCTTATTCTTAAGACGATCCGCGCCACTGACTGGGGTAAGGACATCAAGGTGTTAGTCATCTCTAACCTTAATGAGGCTGATGCGCCAGCTGGTCTTCGCGACCAAGGTATCGAAGGCTACGCTGTTAAGGCCAACTTATCCAACGACCAACTTGACCAACTCGTTGATCAAATCCTCAAGCCCACCGACCAGAAAGAAGACGTCTCGCTCGAGACCACACCAGAGACATAAGTCGCAAGGAGCACAATTAACCATTGACCTATCAGTACTCTAGTGGTATGGTAGGCTGATATGAGTATGAGACAATTACCAACACGCGGCAGCCATGCTGGCTTGCGTAAGGCCATCGATGAGTACTTGCCATTTGCCAAAGATGAGCAACCACTATCAATACCCTTGGGTGACATGGTCTTCAGAGGCCCATATACTTTCAAGGGTTCGGTTATTAAGTACGAGGTCATACCTAATCCCAACGAAGCCAAAGCAGAGAAGTACCCCCAAGCAATCAAGGTTGTGCGCGAAAAGGAAGAGCAAGTTGGTAACGCGAACCTGCATAGATATCGAGAGCACATGCAAGGTGAAGGTACGCTCGAGGAACAGATCGGTCAGCCTGGAGTCATTAATCGAGTCAATCGAGTTGAGAAATGGGCACGCGCAGCCAAGGCAACCGGCGTTATCCTGCTCGCTGCTGGTGCTGGTATATTGGGTGCTCGTGAGGTTGCTCCAGCCGTAGCTCACAGCGCAAGTAGTGACGTTCAAGATTGCGGACAAGTTATTGATTTGGAGATCATGGCTCTTACCGAAGTTCAAGATGCACGTGAAGCCCAAGACGATGGCGCAGCAGTTTGTGAGACAGATGGTCAAACCTACGCCTACGAACCTTATTAGGCAACTAGCCGATTGACACATAACACCAACAACGATATATTGAATCCCATGTCAAACATAAGCACAGCCCAAGCATACTTTGCGCCATACAATTCGGCGACTTATATTGCTGTGTCATAAATACACACTAACTAACCAAGAATATAGCCGCCGAACAGGCGGTTTTTTATTTGATAACAATTTGAAAGAGAAATAATTATGCAAGCACATGAACTGAATAACCAAAATCCCGATGAAGCGGCGGCGTTACAACGTCTAGGTGAGGCACGAGAAGCTATCGGCGAAATCACATTAGCTATGGTCATGCTTCTAGAGCAGCGCTTCTCAATAACACGTGAACAAGTCGGGCCAATTAAGAAGGAACTTGGGTTGCCAGCAGTCGATGAAGCCAGAGAGCAGGAATTAGTGGCCATGGCAGATGCATTAGGCGAGGAGCGTGGCTTGCCAAAAGGTCTAATGGCCGACATCACCAGGAGCATCATCACCTATGTTGTCGAAGAACACCAGCAACTACTGGCACCATCTACTGATCCGCTAGCGGCTTCATAAGCTCATAGAGTTTGCGGACTGTGTTGATGTTGCGAATTGTCATGTGCTTGTAGATGTCGCTGCCAATTAGTTTGGCTGCGGCGCCACGTCTTACGTTCTCGCGGCCGATATTCCAGACTAGAGCACCCTCTATGTAGCGAATGGTCTCAATCTCGGGCTTGATAGCCACCATGTTAACCGCGTCGGCATTATCAAACTTGTCCCAAAGGAACATCACGTCTGTTCGGCGCACCGTATCGTTGGTCCAGTCGAGGGGTATTTCGCTGTTGAGCTTGCTTATATTATCGAAGTCCCTGATGACTATACGGACGTTGAAGCCGAATTCTTTGGCAATCTCAGATTCGATCAAAGACACTAATTCTTGGGCGCTGCGGTGGTCGCGGAAGATTACGTTACCAGAATTAATGTACGTTAGTACGTCTTGGCAACCAAGCTCTATGAACATCGCCCTTAGCCTAGACATTTCGACTTTGGAGTTGCCGCCGACGTTAATGCCGCGGAGTAGGGCTACATAGACCATAGTTATACCTTAGCAGAAATACCAATCTCGGTTATAATGTCTTGCAATGGCAGAGAAGAAATACGCGATCGAAGTCAACGGCCTCACTAAGTCCTACGGCACCAACGATGTTCTGAGGGGCATTGACTTCAAGGTGGAGCAAGGCACCATGCTGGCTCTACTTGGGCCAAACGGCGCTGGCAAAACCACGACTGTTCGTATCCTCAGTACATTGCTCAAGTTCGACAAGGGCAGTGTTAATGTGGCCGGCTTTGATGTTGCTGAGCAAGCTGACGAAGTTCGGACCATCATCGGTCTAACAGGACAATCTGCGGCTGTAGATGAGCTGCTAACCGGACGCGAGAACTTAGTTATGATGGGGCGTCTCTATAGACTGACCAAAGCAAGCGCCAAAGCTCGAGCTCAAGAATTGCTAGAAGAGTTCGACCTAGTAGAAGCTGCTGATAGGCCGTCCAAGACTTATTCTGGCGGCATGCGCCGTCGTCTCGATCTAGCCGTTAGTCTAATTGCCACGCCACCGATCATCTTCCTCGATGAACCAACCACTGGTCTTGATCCAAGGTCGCGATTGGCTATGTGGGACATTATTAAGAAACTAATGGCTAATGGCACGACGATTCTGCTAACTACCCAATATCTAGAAGAGGCAGATCAGTTGGCCGACCAAATTATCGTTATCGATGATGGCAAAGTAATTGCTAACGGCACTGCATCTCAGCTTAAGAGCAAGGTGGGCAAGGATCGCTTGGAGCTAACCTTCAAGGATTCGACAGCCCTAGCGACGGCTCAGAAGACGCTTGGAGCTGCCAAAGTTGATACCGATGACGAAGACTACACTCTGAGCTTGACGATCAATGACATCAATAAGGACGTCAAGAATTTGCTTGATAAACTAGCCAAAGCCAATGTATCTATATCTGCTATGGCTGTTCACCAGCCAACGCTAGATGACGTTTTCTTATCTCTGACAGGTAAGCAGAAGACCAAGAAAGCCGAGGACAAATAATGTCTGCCACGCTTGAATTCGAGAATAAGCCTAAGTTCATACTAAGACTTATTGACTCATGGATCATGGTCAAGCGCAGTAGTACGCATATTATTCGCAATACTGATCAGTTACTTGGAGCTTTCTTCCAGCCGATTATGTTCTTGGTGTTGTTCGCAGCTGTCTTCGGCGGAGCAATTAAGGGTTCGTTGCCGCCAGGAATATCTTACCTAGATTTCTTGATGGCAGGTATTATCGTCCAGACGGTGGCCTTCGGTTCGACCACTACGGCTGTGGCTATCTGTAATGACTTGCAGAAGGGCATTGTTGATCGTTTCCGGTCACTGCCGATGTCTAACCTAGCTGTTCTTAATGGACATATTATTTCTGACCTGCTGCGTAACACTATCTCCACAACAGTCATGCTGCTAACTGGCCTGCTAATTGGTTTTCGTAGTAGTGCTAGCTTCACCCACTGGGTACTCATTACGTTAATTCTCATGTTGTTTACCATAGCCTTTTCATGGCTCATGGCGATCATGGGTGTTTATGCTAAGAGCGTTGAAGCCGTGCAATGGCTGACATTCATCATAATTTTCCCACTAACTTTTGCCAGCAGCGCCTTTGTGCCAGCCAGTAGCATGCCTAGCTATCTCAAGACATTTGCTGAGAACCAACCGATAACCCAAGTGGTTGAAGCAGTGCGGGCGTTAATGCTGAATACACCGATTGGCAATCATGGCTGGATGTCAGTTGCCTGGAGCATAGCTATCCTGCTTTTCAGCGTGCCAATAGCCTCTACGCTATTCCGTCGCAAGTCTTCTAACTAATGCTTAATAATAACGGCGGAAGGCGGATCCCAATCCGTCTCGGCGGTCACAATCGTTCTAACGTCTGGTCTAGCTAGCAGGGATTCGCCCATAGTCTTCAGGTGTCGTCCATATAGAGCGGCCGGTACCTGGCTAAATACAACACCTTGAGGGCGTACCATATCCAGTATGAGATGGGCTGCAGCCATGTATGTCTTGGGTCTGAAGCTTTGTAGGGCGACTACGGGTCTATGAAGTACAAGCGAGAAGCCGTCTGGAGTATGGGCGTTCTTCCAGTCAATAATCTGTTGCCATGTATTTGGACTTGCGAGGTCGCCAGCCACATGACCGAGCGCTTTATTGGCTTTTGTTATGTCATCACGGCGATCCTTATAAGTAGTCAGCAGCGCCTTGCCTATTATGCCGTCATTCATTAGATCCCTAAGGGCTATTCCATTTTCGCCACCTGCTAGGTCAAGACCCACGTTGTCGGGGCTCTGACCTAGTTGCTTGTCGACTATCGCTGGTACGCCACCCTTGTCATCTGACAGCATCGCATAGTCGCAGTATGCCGAGAAGGGCGAATCATTCACGGGCCATATGTCTGGCCTTTCCCAGTGAGCGAGGTCTGAGGGATCGCCATAGCCATACAGTGACTGACGTTCGGCCTTCAGGAAGGCAAGGCTTGGGTCTGGGACGGTGCTCATATAATGATACAATAGCATAAATACGCAAGAATTACAAATGTCGGTTTGGGATTGTTAGCGACATAGTAACTGGCTATAATAACAATCAGATAACTCTAATATGAAAACACAAAACCAAACAGTTGAGGCCTGGCTCGAGCTCGTTAATCACTACCCCTCGCCGCATAATGGTCAGCCGATACGCATCAAACAGATTGGCGAAAGCTCGTTTGATCTGTACTTCGAGAAGCAGAGAGGTCTTAAGGCGGCTGATATTTCTTATATCTTCAGCTTCGTGTCGATGGGGGTTTTCGTTGAGCATATGTCACTGTGCGCGAGAGGCTTGGGGCATGGCTTCAGTTTCAAGCTAGATCTGCCTAAGGAAGGTGAACTTAAGGGTGAAGGCATAGTGAAGTTTGCCAGTTGTGATCTCACTTGGGGCGATGGGCAGACAGACGAAGCATTGATACAAGCTCTTAACTTCCGTCAGACCTCTCGCAAGAAGTATTACGAAGGCGTCGATCAGAATTTGTCAGATGAGGTTATCAAGCTTGCCTCTGACCACACAATGACACTACGCAAGCTCGATAAGCAACAAACCAAGCAGGCTGTCTGGCTGAACCAGCGGGCTGTCTTCGATGATATGTTCGATGATCCTGTGCGGGAAGAACTGAATCACTGGTTGCGCTATAGCCAGAAGCAGAAACAAGCCATGCGCGATGGCTTAGCCTACGATTGTATGGAGATAAGTGGACGGCTGATGAAGTTCACCGTTGATCATCGCAGGATCTTGAGAGCGCCAGGCATCTCCAAGCTAATCCAGCAGTATTACCTCAGGACGATGACTGATTCTAGCGATGTGTTCTATATGATGGCACCGTTTGCTACGGAGCAGCACGCGTTTGATATCGGCACGGTGATTATGAAAGTTTGGGAGAGGTTTGCCTCGAAGGGCTATTATCTACATCCCTTCGGGACAATAATGAGTAATCATGCGGCTCACCAAGACTTCTTGAAGTTAGTTGGTGTTACTCAAGAGTCTCGGGACGAATCATATCTGGTCTTCATATTCAGAGGTGGTAAATCCGAGCCACCAGTTCCGAGCTTACGCATACCAATTAATGAACATTTAATAATGGAATAATCACATGATAGAAAAACTCTGCATCGGCTTCGTCACAATATTAGACAAAATTATTTGGACAATCGACGTCGGCCCAGCCGTCCACAAGTTCTTCTTGGCGCCGCAGATTGGTAACTTCCGAATCGGTCTCGGTCGTGTGCGTGCAGTCCGTCTATATAAGCGCGCAGTTAAGCGTGTGCCTGCGTACCACGATTACATTAGTAAACACTCGGTGCAGGGGCCAAAGGTCGGCTTCGGCAGTACGTCACTCAGAGACGTTCCAGAAATGGATAAGGCCAGCTACATCAAGCAGTATAAGTTGCTAGATAAGTTGTGGGATGGTGAGCTGCCAACTAGTGGAGTAATGTTCGACGAATCATCAGGTAGTAGCGGTACGCCGACAAGTTGGGTTAGGGGGCCTAAGGAGCGACGTTTTACCCAGAGAATTATGCAAGTATCCTTCCGACACTATATTGAGGATCGCGATCCGATCGTGCTTAATACTTTCTCGATGGGTGCTTGGGCAACAGGACTCAACACGACCCTAAGTCTAGTTGGTGTCAGCCGTGTGAAGTCTACCGGGCCCGATATAACCAAGGTTATTGATACGCTCAAGGAGCTTGGCAGCGAGTTCGAATACGTGATCGCTGGTTACCCGCCTTTCCTCAAGCAGGTTACTGACAGCAAAGACATCGACTGGAAGAAGTATAAGATTGCTGCTATATACGGCGGTGAAGGCATTAGTGAGTCGATGCGTTCGTCACTACTCGAGTCATATACCGAGGTTGTGGGCTCGTATGGCGCGTCGGATCTAGAGATTAATATTGCCCACGAATCGGATTTCACAATAGCGCTCAGACAGGCCTTGGCTGAGGACGAATCACTGCGCAGCGCCTTGCTAACCCAGAACCGCGGTATCATACCTGCCGTTTTCCAATATAATCCATACGATTACTTGATGGAGACGAATGATAAGGGTGAGCTACTAGTAACAATCTGTCGCATTGAGAACTTGAGCCCGCGCATCCGCTATAACATTCACGATCTTGGTCACGTTGAACAGTTCTATGACCTTAAGAAGAAGCTTAAGGCGCTAGGCCGAAAAGATCTGCTTAAGTTGGCTGAGCTGGACTTCGCAGTTATGTTCCACTACGGCCGTAGCGATCTGTCGGTTGACTACAACGGTGCCGTGGTTGGCCCAGAAGAAGTTAAGCAAATCATCACTTCTAATGAGCATTATGCTTCCAAGGTCAAAGGCTTCCGACTAATCAGTTACGAAGACAAGGTCGCGCACAAGCATCTAGCTATTGCTGTCGAACTTGAGGAAGGCGAGTCATTGTCAGAGCATCAAGGCCAGGAACTGCTGGATGGCATAGTTGATCAGCTTCAGGTCATGAATCTAGACTTCAAGTCGGCACACAGGACGGCGCCGTTCAAGCCTGAGATTAAGGTATATGGCTATGGTGAAGGGATCTTCGACGTGTCTCACCAGAAGCTCAAGAACGACTATGTTTGGAATATAGATTACAAGCGTGCCCAATCCGAGTCATTGATAGACTAAGATTTCCTATTACCCAAGATAATAATTTGTCCATGCTTTACTTCGCGGCGTGTTTTTCAGGTTTACCCAAAATGTCGAAACGTAGAATACCGACCAAAACCGAAAGTAATATAAAAACCTCAGCGGTTATGCCGGCATACGATCCAACTGCAATGTTATATATTAACCACAAAGGCCGCGGAACGAGCATGAGCAATCTGATATTCCTTGGTTTGGTTTGCCAGACTGCAATTGTGCCAAAAATCTGTGCTAGAACAGGCAGGAAGTCTACTAAAGACTTGGCGGTAAGTGCACCCGCAATAATAAAGATTGCAACGAAGGCGTAGAGCCAAAAAATTTTCTGTGCCCACGAGTCTGTTTCTTTCTTGTAGGCAACAAAAACCGTTATCGCTTCGATGATGTTCATTAACGAACCGATCCAAGCGCCAAGCAAGGCATAGTGGATGACAAACAACGAAATGCCCACGAGCATGAAGAATAAGAGCTTGCCTCGGCTGTTCTTCTGGAAAGAGAGGACTACAAAAAAGAGCGCAAGGAAGCCAATGCTCTGAATGATTAGTTGGTCCATATAATGATTGTAACAAAAGCTTGGCTAAAGTAGTTCGGCGCTGCTTGGCGTCATCTATAGACTGACAGTGTCGCCTTACGTCTTGGAGCCAATAGTATGAACTTCGCCGCCGATTTTGTCTCTGAAGTAGCCATCGTGACTGACATAGATTATTGCGCCACTGTAGCGGCCTAGAGCTGTCTCGAGTTCTTCAATACTTGGCAGGTCAAGGTGGTTGGTCGGTTCGTCGAGGATCAATAGTTGAGGGGCGTTTGCTAGCATAGCAATAATTTGGAAACGGGCCTTCTGGCCGCCGCTTAACCTCTTGATGGGGATCTTGCCGTCTGCTTCAGTGAACAAATAGTCACTCATGAGATTCCGGACTTTGGTGGTGTTGATTGAAAGATTACGGTCTAAGTACATTCTTTCTATTGCCGCTTCTAGGGTAAGGTCAAAGTAGGTAGGCGATACTTCCTGTTCATAGATGCCAACTCGGACATGCCGATCGACGTCGATTGAGCCACTGTAGGTAGTAATGGCTTTGTCGCCCAAAACGGCTTTAATAAGTGTAGTTTTGCCCGCGCCGTTACGACCGCGGAGTTCAACGGCTTGGCCTTCGCGGAGATCAATATTGAGACTATCGAACAACGGTTGGTCGTAGCCAATACTCAGATTACGTACCGATACTAGTACGTGAGCACTCTTAGAGTCGTTGTTCTTAAGATTGATCCGAACATTCTTGGCCTTGAACTTGTCATACTGGGCGGCGGTCTTGTAGTTGAGGTCGGCGGCCGAGTCTTTGTCGATCCAGAAGGCTGGTTTTTCCTTTGCTTGTAGTTCAGCTAGTTCAATCCTGGAATTATTCTCTAATCGTTTGAACTTTTGGATGGTACCGGGATTACGTGATTTTTCTTTGAGGCGTTGGTAATCAATGACCTTTACCTTCAGGTTGGCGATGCGTTTTTCGATCATTTCGAAGTCGTTCATCTGACTGCCTGTGCTGACAGCGTTTTGCTTGAGATAGGCGTCATAATTGCCCTTGAAGCTGGCCGAGCCTTGAGCTGTAATATCAATAATACGATCGACCTCTCTTAGTACATCGCGGTCGTGAGTAATGACGAGGGCCGCTTCTTTAGCAGTTTTCATCCAGTCGACAAACTGTGCCTTGGCAACATAGTCCATGTGGTTCGTTGGCTCATCAATCAGCGCCAGATGCGCATCAGAGTGCATGATCTTGATGATTTCTACTAGGCGTTTCTGCCCACCTGAGAGACTCGCAAATGGTTTGTGGGCGATATCGTATAGCTGGAAGTTATCAAGTTCGCGCTCAATTTGTTCCTCGATTTGATAGAATCCCTTATCGTCAAAACGTCCTAGAGCAGTCGTATATTCATTAATCTTGTGCATGTTGTCGCCCATCGTGGCAGGGTAGGTTTCGATAATATGACTAAGCTTCGTGTACTCTGGCAAGCCGGCCAACACATATTGCAGTACCGTATGGTCGCCAACGTCATGGTGTTCCTGTTGTGTGGCTACGACCACTGTTCCGCGCTTATAAGTAATCGTGCCGCTGAAATCCTTGTCGGTGCCAGCCAAGATTCCAAACAAGGTTGACTTGCCAACGCCGTTGCGGCCGACAATGCCGATCTTCTCTTTGTCGTCGATTGAGAACCCCACGTTGGCTAGGAGTGCCTTGGGTCCAAAGGATTTCTCTGTGATGGTAATGTCTGCGATCATATGTAAACTCTGCGGACTACCTTATTATTATTTTGTATCTCTACACTTGATCAGCTTTTGGGTATTTCGGTTGTAACCCAAACGTCATCATCAACACATTGATAAGTGGTGTGGTCGTACTGTTTGTTATTCTCGTCAGGATTATAACTAATGTGCCGACGAACTTGTTTCATTGCTTGCTTACAGACGGGGCATTTCATAATTCTATAATAGCGCTATATCAAATCTTGGCTGGGGATGAGGGATTCGAACCCCCGATCGCGGAACCAGAATCCGCTGCCTTACCACTTGGCCAATCCCCAATGTACAGGGGTTGATTATATAGCCTTAGGCCGAGAAAACAAAGGCTTTAAGCCTGTTTGTCAGAATCTTCTTGAACCGGCGGATAGTCAGGTATGTTCATATATTTGACAGGCATGGCACTCGCTCGCAGTCTGCCTACGTGCGGATTAAGATCGACCCCTGCGAGTTGGTCTTTGGCCGCCGTCGCTTCGGTCACAATAGCTGCCGCAAATCTAATAATAATGTTCCTGCCGTCAAAATTAGGTTTTTCATGCCCTGTTTTCATATAAACTGTATAACATCAAAATAGAAACAAGTCAAACAAAACACAGCTTTAATGGGCGTTAGTGACTATGGCCTGCCTTGTGATATAGTTATTAGCGTTAACAATTTATAAATATACAGAGTGCGGGGAGAGATCTAGCTCGTTGAACCGCCAGCAACCTGTCCAACAAGATAAGGTGCTCCATCTAGTCCCGATGATCGGGGAAGATATTATTCGTTTGATATCCTTTCTCGACACATCGAAAGAAAGGATATTTTTATGTCAAACCTAATCGAATACTTCACTAGTGAGTCAGTCGCGGCCGGTCACCCTGACAAAATCTGTGACGCCATCAGCGACGCCATTGTCGATGCTGCCTTGGCTCAAGATCCTAACAGCCGTACCGGAATCGAGACCGTAGCCGGCGCTAACAAGATCGCTCTATTCGGAGAGATCAAAACTTCAGCCAAACTAAACTTCGAATTAATTGTCCGTGACAAGGTCAAAGAGCTTGGCTACACAGAAGAGAGCTGGGGATTTGGAGCTGAGTCAGCATTTAGTAACGATGTCCACCAACAATCACCAGAAATCGCCATGGGTGTTGACCAAGATGGTGCCGGTGATCAGGGTATGATGTTTGGCTTTGCATGTGATGAGACCCCGGAATTGATGCCACTACCTGTCGCTTTGGCGCATGCTCTAGCTGCCCGAATTGACGAAGCTCGTGAATCAGGCGATCTACCATGGCTACGTCCTGACGGCAAAGCCCAAGTCACCATTAAGTACGAAGACGGCAAGCCCGTAGCGGTCGCTAAGCTGGTTCTAGCTGTCGCTCACGATGAACAAACCACCGCTGAGGAAGTTCGCGCTCAAGCCATCGAGTCCATCGTCACTCCAATCCTAGAGAAGTACGAGTTCGAGGTACCTGCCGACGAAGACATAATTATTAACGGCACCGGGCTATGGCACATTCCAGGTCCTGAATCAGATGCTGGTCTGACAGGTCGTAAGATCGTGGTCGACACCTACGGCGGTTATGCCCGTGTTGGTGGCGGCGCTTTCAGCGGCAAAGACCCAAGTAAGGTTGACCGCAGTGGTGCCTACGCAGCTCGTTACATCGCTAAGAACATCGTGGCAGCAGGCCTCGCTACCAAGTGTGAAGTTGGCCTAGCTTACGTTATTGGTCAACCAAAGCCCCTAATGCAGACTATCGAGACCTTCGGCACCGAAACAGTCAGCCAAGAAGAGTTACATGCTTTCAAGGACAAGCTCATTGATACGTCTGTTAAGGGCATCATCGACACGCTTGATTTGCGCCGACCTATTTACTCCCAGACTTCAGCCTACGGCCACTTCGGCAAAGACGGCCTTCCTTGGGAACAGATCAAGCAGATCTAGCCAGACGGAGAGCCTCATCATCAGAGACTCGAGGACCATATAAGATCCATATAAAATTTATATCAATCTTATATGGTCGCCTTGGTGCTCTACGAAAAGCCGAATATCAGATTATCGTAAACTTGCTTAGCGCACCGCATAAGCGGTATTATAGACTTGTTAATCATGAGGATATTCAAGCATGCAAAAATACAAGAAACTAGCCCTAAGCCTAACCGTTCTATCATTGGTTCTGGCATTCGGGGCAGGCTCGCAGGCCTACGCCTTCAGAGACTCAAGTAACGTTAAAGCTGAGGACACACAGTCCACTGAGACCGAAAACTCCAGCGAAGACTCACATGCCGATCATCCAGAACTTCGCAAGAAGGCCGCCGCCGACCTAGCGGCAATGCGTGCCAAGCACCAAGACGTCAAGACTAAGAGCTCAGCCGAGCGTCAGAAGAAGTGTGAGAACCACAAGCACGGTCTGAACACCAAGTTCAGCAAGATTTCTACTAACAGTCAGAAGATTCAAGATCGTATCGATAATATCTTCACCAAGGCCAAGGCCTACCAACAAGCCAAGAATCTGCAGCCCGAGAACTACGATAACTTAGTAGCCGCAGCCACTAGCGCTCAAGCTGCTTCCCAGGCTTCAATTACGACTCTTAAGTCTCTAACACCAACCATCGACTGCACAGGCACTAACACTGCTGCCGATGTTGCTGCGTACAAAGCCGCTGCTACAGACACCCGAGACAAACTCAAAGCCTATCGATCAGCAGTCAAGGACGTACTTAAGGCTCTCCAGATAGCGAAGAAGCCAGTTAATGCAGAAGGGAGCAACTAATGAAATCTCTCAATCAACACGGTAGTACCTTCGTAGTTCTGTTACTCGGCCTAGTAGTCGTCACGGTTGTTGGCGTTGCTGGCTACCGAATTGTTCAGACAACTGACACCGGCACAATATCTTCATCGCCAACTAAGTCAGGTAATGTGCCTAATACTGTCGACTCAACTGCCGACATTAAGCAGGCGGATAAGGCTCTAGACGGCACAGCGATAGATAGCGGAATTGATCCAGCTCAACTTGATAGCGATATTAACGCATTGCTCTAGGCGGCATAGTCAGACATATCGTATAGTCGTTTGGCAACGTCTGTAAACTTGTCATCTGGCTTACCGACAAACCGTAGTCCAAGCCTGCCATCGTCCCTAGTAACGCTATAACCAGTAACCATTTCACTATCTCTGTCGATCAGACGTAGCTCTTCAATAAATTTCTCGGCACTAAAGCCACTAACTCCACCCATGTTCCGCATTCTGATATCCACAGAGGTTTCAGTAGGATGATCAGTGGCCACCATCCATCCTGCCATTGTCAGTAGTAATTCAAGTTTTACAAAGTTACTAGGGTCGCTAAGATCTAGATCAAATTCAGGTTTTGGGACACCCAGGTCAAATTCTCCAGCCATAATAATAAACAATAACATCTAACGATCATAAGTACAAACCAATTAGTCGGTGAAGAAGTCTAGGTCGTTGAGCTCATCGGGCAAGAAACCCTTGGGGTGCTTGAAGCCAGCTTCCCACTTAGTGCCCTTGCCGTAGCCGAGGTCTTTCATCAGATTGGTCGGCGCATTGCGCAGCTGCAGCGGTACGGGTAGGTCGGCATGGTCACGAGCCGTGGACTTGGCCTTGCTCATAGCGCTGGCGATCTCGCGCGACTTAGGGGCTTTGGCCATGACCGTGGCGCAATGGAACAGATTGTATTCAGCCTCGGGCAAGCCAATTCGCTCAACAGCCAAGAAGGTTGAGACGGCCAGATTAAGGGCGGCTGGCGCAGCCATACCAATGTCCTCAGAGGCGAAGATAACCATACGGCGAGCTATGAACTTAGGATCCTCGCCAGCTTGCAGCATGCGAGCGAGGTAGTATAGAGCAGCTGTAGCATCAGAACCGCGCATTGACTTGATGAAGGCACTAATCACGTTGTAATGGTATTCGCCTTTCTTGTCATAGCCAGGCAGCCGATGCTGGGCGGCCGTCTCTACGACTGACGGCGTAATTGTCTTAGAACCAGCCAATTGTACCGCCAGTTCTAGGTTGCCCAGAGCGACGCGGGCATCGCCACCTGATAGTTCGGCCAGCAGATCAATCGACTTGGCGGGTAGACGCTTGAGGCTTAGCTTCTCGGTCTTGGCGGCCTTCTTAATGATGGCCACGATTTCATCCTTGGTAAGTGGCTCGAGAACCAGGACTCGGGAACGCGACAACAGAGGATTTATAACTTCGAAACTAGGATTCTCGGTAGTGGCACCGATCAGGATAATAGTGCCGTCCTCGACATGAGGCAGGAAAGCATCTTGTTGAGCCTTATTGAAGCGGTGGATCTCGTCAACGAATAAGATGGTCTGCATTGCCAAGCGGCGGTTCTGCTGAGCCCGCTCAATAACCTTCATAACGTCTGCCTTGCCAGAGGTGACGGCGCTGATTTCGACGAATTCGGCACCTGTCTCACGGGCGATAATACGGGCTAGTGTGGTTTTGCCACTACCTGGGGGACCCCAGAGGATCAAGCTGGTCGGTTGATTGGAGGCAATAATCTCGTGAATAATTTTGCCATTACCAACCAGATGAGTCTGCCCAACAACTTCATCTAATAGTTCTGGTCGCTGTCTCTCGGCGAGTGGTCTGCTGTCCATGACACCATTGTAGCGTCTTCTCGCCAGACTTACACTTGTAAAAAGACAAGATTTATGTCATTATTACAAACTAATGACTTCTGGAAATAAGATTATCAAGACTAGGCCAAAGGCTGACTTGTCGGTTCATCCGTGGTTCTATGACGCGTTGAGTGGCCAGCTTAGGCCGCCAATGGATCAGCCTAGAACGCGCACCTTGGGTGAGTTGGCCTCTGCAGCCTATGACCAAGGTAGCAGAACTCATGACATGGGTGCAGGTTGGCGGGTATTCGAGGGTGAGCAATATAGTTATCAGCCTGCTTGGGCTCCAACCATAACGGCGCGTGTACTATGCAAAGGTATGGGGAGCCTCGACTTGAGAGGCTTATCACTATCAGATGGTAGCCTCAACTTACTGACGGTGGAAGATACTTCTGACCTCCCGAGACACGATAATGGCGGCATAAGTATCTATGACGGCACTGAATTGATCGAAATTCCAGCAGCCGAGGCTCGCCTGGAGGGCGCTCAAAGGGTGGTGACCGAGGCAGCAATGGAGTTCTTCTACCAATCCGCACTCGATATGCAGTGCGACTAGTAGTTGACACTAAGTCCGCATCGTGCTAATGTAATAGTATTGTACTAAGTGAGTCTGAGTTTGTAAGTTAAGTTAGTTTACTCAATTTCACAGTAGTGGCAATCGAGATAATACTAATTTACTAAACAAAGGGCTCATTTTTTATGGCTTCATACAAATATTCAGTTTACAATTCACGAAATAATAGCGGTCGTCGCCCACAAGGCGGTGGCGGTAAGCGTCGTGGACAATATATCAACCCAGACCGCTTCGTCGCAGTAGCTAAGCCTACCCAGGCCGAAGACTATGAGACTAAGCACCAGTTCGCCGACTTCGAAATCGACGAGCGTATTAAGGCTAACCTTAGTGCTAAAGGATTCGTGACACCTTCACCAATTCAAGACCAAACAGTGCCTCTAGGCCTGCAGGGTCGTGACATTATTGGTATCGCTAACACCGGTACTGGTAAGACAGCAGCTTTCGCCATTCCTGTTATTAACGGTCTTATGACTCGTCAGAACAGCCGTGCGCTAATCGTAGCTCCAACTCGTGAGCTAGCTCAGCAGATCGACGTCGAATGTCGAAGTATTGGTAAGGGCGGTGGCTTCACGGGCGCTATCCTTATTGGTGGCACCGGCATGGGTCCCCAGCTTCGTGATCTTCGCAACAACCCTCGTATCGTTATCGGTACACCGGGTCGTATTAAGGATCACATCGAACGCGGCACGCTTAAGCTCAACATGTTCAACACTATCGTTCTTGACGAAGTTGATCGCATGCTAGACATGGGCTTCGTAGATGACGTGACTTCTATCCTTAAGGAACTTGCTCCAGAACGACAGTCATTCTTCTTCTCAGCCACCATGGACCCACGTGTTCAAGGTCTAATTCGAACTTTCTCCAAGGATCCAGAAACCGTATCTGTTAAGAGTGGTGAATCTAGTGACCACGTCAACCAAGACGTTGTCCGCTTCAGTGGCACCCACGACAAGATGGACAAACTTCACGACATTCTTCTTAAGCAAGAAGTTAGCAAGGCAATCGTCTTCGACGAAACCCAACGCAGTGTCGAGAAGCTATCTAACGAGTTAGTCGCTCGCGGCTTCTCAGCTGACGCAATCCACGGCGGCAAGAGTCAGGGTCAACGTCAACGTGCGCTTGATAGCTTCAAGAACAGCAAGACTACCATTCTAGTTGCTACCGACGTAGCGGCTCGTGGTATCGACGTTGCAGACATCACCCACGTGATTAACTTCAGCCAACCACAGTCCTACCAAGATTACGTTCACCGTATCGGCCGTGCTGGTCGTGCTGGACGTGTCGGACACGCCCTTACTTTTGTCAACAAATAAGCTAGGCGCACTTGACATCATGGAGTATAATTATCTCCAATATGGTTGATAGACTGGATGGTTCTGGTTCTGAAGGATTTCCTAGCGGCGATGCTAACGATGGCTTGCCTCATATTGAAGCACACCCTGATGGGGGGTTTGTGGCCAGCTCACCTGACGGCCTCCAAGTTCTCACTCCAAGTAGCACTCCAGATGAAGCTGTTGAAGACCTCTCCATCGCCCGATTCCTAGACAAAAAATTTGGTATACCAGACTTAAGCAGTGAAGTGGAGCTCGATGTGGCAATTAGTGAACTTGGCTTCGATCCACAAGATTTCCAGATAGATTCAAACGCCCAAGTTTAATCTTTATTTAACATCCGTATTACATGAGGAGAAGTCGCTAATGAGTTTTGACCCTGAAGCTGCGCATGCTGGGCCACTTGGTTACGATGCTAGTTACTACGACGCATATGAGGCAGAGGCTGATGCAAGAATTGGAGCTATGAATGCTCTAGGTGAATCAATTACACCTGACCTTTCTTCTGAGCAGCTTGAAGCATTTGATGCAATTGGCGAAAGAATCGTAACGCTAACCGAAGACGCAAGACCTCGACCCAGACTTACGTTAGCGGGCTTTGCGGTTAGACGACAAATTGAAATTACTGAAGGCATTCCTTCACCATTCCAGACAATACACCTAACGGCTCAGAATAAGTTAGGGCTTAATCGCAGAGGGCCGCTACAGTTCGCATGGCTTAGTGCGGAGTTTGAGTCCTATGGTCCAGTTGTTCCTTTTGCCATGATAGGAATCGGCCATGATAGGGAAGGTAAACTATTTGCAAATGAGCAGTACTCACTCAACATTAGTCTTGGACGAGGCGATAAGCTAAGAGGTTCAGTCCTTAACATGCTCGATATCCTAGAAGGTGCGCCAAACGCGCTACAAGCCGTTGAGGATGAAAAGGCTCGTCAGCTACGAAACGCAGAAATTGTAAAAGAATCAGGCCGATGGCCATCTACAATTCAGCGCGGCACCCAGTGGCGACGATAAGCTGTTGTATAAACCACTTGCTTATGCTATAATTACAGATAAGAAAGCTCGGCGCTTGGCTCAGTAAGCGCATTTTTTATTTCAGGAACAGTGCAGTAATAGCAGGAATCAGCGAGAACAATATGACCAAGGCCACTCAAGACCCTACCAAGATACGTAACATAGCCATCATCGCGCACGTCGACCATGGCAAGACAACCTTGGTGGACGGCCTGCTCAAGCAGTCCCAAACCTTCCGCGATAACCAAGCCGAGATGAACCAAGACCTCATCATGGACTCTGGCGATCAAGAGAAGGAGCGGGGCATCACTATCACGGCTAAGATTACTGCCGTGCAGCACAGTGACTACCGCATCAACATCATCGATACACCTGGACACGCCGACTTCAGTGGCGAAGTCGAGCGTACGCTCAACATGGCTGACGGTTGTATTCTTATTGTCGATGCGCAAGAGGGTCCGATGCCTCAGACTAAGTTCGTACTTGGTAAGGCACTTGCAGCTGAGCTTAAGCCAATCGTTATTATCAACAAGATCGACAAGAACAGCAGCCGTACTAAGGAAGTTGAAGATGAGCTAGCTGACCTTTTCCTAGAACTGGCTGTTCACGAAGACCAACTTCATTACCCTGTGTATTATGCTATCGGCCGTGAAGGTAAGTCATGGACTGAACTACCTACTAACACCGAAGATAAGGCCGACCTTGAGCCAATCTTCCAAGCTATTATTGATAAAATCCCAGCTCCAAGCATCGAGCGAGACAAGCCTTTCCAAATGCTGATAACAGCTCTAGCCAGCGACACCTTCAAAGGTAAGTACGCCATTGGCCGTATTACTCGCGGTGCGGTCAAGAACGGCGACCAAGTTGCTCTTTGCAAGAAAGACGGCACCATAACCCGCGCCAAGGTCGACAACGTCTTCATGAGCCACGGCGTTAGTAAGTTCGAAGTTGGCGTCGGTATTGCCGGTGACATCGTTCAGCTTACTGGTATCGCTGATGCTCAGATCGGCGAAACTCTAGCTGACCCAGAAAACCCAGAAGCTCTACCGGTCATCGAAGTCGAAGCCCCAACCCTCCGCATCTACCTCGGCCCTAACACTAGTCCATTCAAGGGTCTAGAAGGCGAATTCAGCACCAGCAGGCAGATCTCCGAGCGCCTTGATAAGGAACTAGAAACCAACGTCGGTCTACGCGTCGACTCAGACGGCATCGGCTTCACCGTTGCTGGTCGTGGTGAACTCCACCTAGGCGTCCTTATCGAAACCATGCGCCGTGAAGGCTACGAGTTCGAAGTCGGTCGCCCACAAGTTGTGACTCACGAAGAGAACGGCAAGACCGTTGAACCGATCGAAGAAGTTATAATCGAAGTCCCAGCTGAACATGTCGGCACCGTCCAGATGGAAATGGGTAGCCGCCGTGCGACTCTAATCGAGCAGTTCGCTAGCCCCAAGGGCGTCACCAAGCTAATCTACTCTATGCCAACCCGTGCCCTCCTCGGTATGCGTAACATCCTCCTGACCAACACCAAGGGCACCATCGTCATGAACTCGCTAGTTACAGGCTTCCAGCCCCAGACAGCCGCCCTCCAACAGCTCCGTAATGGCGTCCTAATCGCCTTCGTAACAGGCACAACAACGCCTTACTCATTACAGGCAGCCGAAGCCCGTGGCACAACCTACGTTGGTCCCGCAGAGAAGGTATATGCCGGCCAAATCATTGGCCTAAACACTCGCTCAGAGGACATGGAGATTAACGTCTGCAAGCCTAAGCAGCTAACCAACATGCGCTCCTCATCAAGTGACGGTGTAGTCCAGCTAACGCCTCCTATCATCTTCAGCCTTGAGCAGTGTCTCGACTTCATCGAGAACGACGAACTCTTAGAAGTTACTCCTGAGAACCTACGCCTTCGCAAGAAGGAATTGGATCCTAAGAAGCGCAAGCGCTAGACTAAGTATATGAGTGATCCCAAGACAGTTTATGTTGATGTTCGCGAACCTCAAGAATTCGCAGCAGGTCACGTAGAGGGTGCGATCAATGTTCCGCCCGCTAGTCTGATGAGTGGCGCACCACAACTTGCCGAGATACCCAAGGACACTCCACTGGTCATGTATTGCATAACTGGCAGTCGCTCCAATGTCGCGATCAGAATCCTCAGCGATCTCGGGTACACCAACCTAACTAATGGTATGAATCAAGCACGCGTTGAAGCTAGTCTTTCTTGATATCACAACTCCTAGTAGCGAAATAGCCCTCAGCCCCGCCCAAGTACTAATAAAATAGTTAAATTTGCTGTATTCTTAACTTATGTCACAGAGGTTGCCTTACATAACTGACGAAATTCTCATTCAAGAGGTGAGGAAAGTTTTAACAATTGCCAATAATGCAGTTGAGAATGCTGAGATGAATCTGCATAGAAGTAAGGTAGATCCCTTTTCCGCTGCCTTTGACTCGCTGCGCCAGCTTATACCAGTGTCTGAATGGTTCGAGCAGGAAAAGGCGCGTCAGATACAAAAGACTATGCAAAATGCTATTGGAAACTTCCACCAAGCAATCCTGGGGAATATGACTGGTTGGAATGATCTAGGCGTAGGCGGTGTTGTGGACGTAAAGAATGACACAAGAAAAATCATTGCTGAAATTAAAAATAAATCTAATACGACAAAAGGAAACCACAAGCCTAGTATTTATGACGACCTCAACTCACTAATCAACGGCACCTACAAGGGCTATACTAGCTACTACGTAGAGGTGATACCCGGAAGCAAGAAACCCTATGATAAGCCCTTCGTGCCTTCCGACAATAAGACCAGTGAACGCAGACCGTCTAATGAAAAAATTAGGGTAATTGATGGACGTTCGTTCTATGCACTCGCCTCTGGAACACCGAACGCACTAGAGTTGCTATACAAGGCCTTGCCTGTAATAATTGTCGAAGCAATGGGAATGCCGGATCGCAGGCAAGAGCCCGACCCACTTTTTGAAGAGCTATTCAGAAGAGTTTACCCTTAAACTTTGTAGGGTATTAAAACTTAATGAAGTAACCATTGCATAATGCATTGGTTACTGTAAGATAGTAAACATGAGTGGTTTGCTAACTATTGCCGATACGGCCAAAGAATTGGGCGTGTCAGTTGACACGATACGTCGTTGGGAGAAAAAGGGTCTCATCAAAGGCTCCAGGTCAGAGCAGAACTACAGGGTTTTCAATCTTGATGAAGTTGAGCGCATCCACAACAAAGTTTCTGGCGTCACCAGTAGTAACAATTATAAGATTCTAAAATCTAAAGCTAAAACTAAATATACTGCCATCGATCTTTTCGCAGGTGCAGGCGGTACGGCGCTTGGCTTAGAGAACGCAGGTTTCAAGCACCTAATGCTTAATGAGATAGACAAGAACGCTGCCGCTACTCTTCGAGCTAACAAACCTAAATGGAATGTAGTTGAAGACGACATAGCTAATATAGACTTCACGCAATATAAGGGTAAAGTCGATCTGATTGAAGGTGGGTTTCCTTGCCAAGCCTTTAGCTATGCGGGCAACAAGAGGGGCTTCGAAGACGCTCGCGGCACATTATTCTATCAATTTGCCAGAGCGATCAAAGAAGCGCAGCCAAAAGTCGCTGTCGGAGAAAACGTTAAAGGCTTACTGACACACGAGGGTGGAAGTACTCTTCGAACTATGGTAGATATCTTGCAGGATCTGGGCTACACGGTTGCTTACAAAGTGCTACGATCTCAGTATTTGGACGTACCCCAGAAAAGAGAAAGATTAGTAATAATTGCTGTTCGGAATGATATAGACTTTCCTATTGTATATCCAAGGGAGAAGAACTACACAGTTTCAATAAAAGAAGCCATAGGCGATAAGCCTAAATCAGACGGTCAAGTATATTCGGAGCGAAAGGCAAAGATGATGGCTCTAGTGCCACCGGGCGGATACTGGCGGGACTTGCCGGTTGATCTCCAGAAGGAATACATGAAGGCTAGCTTCTACATGGGTGGAGGTAAGACTGGTATGGCACGACGTCTATCATGGGATGAGCCTAGTCTGACTCTCACTTGCAATCCTGCGCAAAAGCAGACTGAGCGCTGCCATCCCGAGGAGACAAGACCGCTCAACGTAAGAGAGTATGCTCGCATACAAACCTTCCCAGATGACTGGCAATTCACTGGCTCTGTGTCCGCTCAATATAAGCAAATAGGCAATGCAGTACCAGTTAATCTCGGTTTCTATATGGGACAGGCGGTAAAAGCTATTCTAGACGGCAAATACGACAAAGAAATTTTGGAAGTTGTAGAGCCAGTGCAATTTGACGAAAGCTTCGAACAGCTCAGTATAATCAAGGCGTAATTCTTAAAGACATAACATGTACTGCTAGGCGGTGCTATTATTAATTTATGAACTTAAGACAGCAGATCATTGCAGACAGAATAGAGGCATTAGCAAAAAAGACTGGGATAACTGATGACGAAGCTTTTACTCGCTATGTTCACTCGTTGGTTCTAGGCATAAGCACCACATCCTTTAACCCTGATGATGTTGTTGACGGTGGGCAGGATAAACAAATCGATACGGTAGCAATTGATGAAAATGAAGACAGCGCCGAGGTCTACATCAGTCAAATAACAACAAGCGACTCATTCTCTTCCAATAAGTTGATACAGCTTGCAAATGGTTTAAAGTGGATGTTCGAGGCCGACAGCAAGGAGTTGTCAAAACTAACAAATCAATTATTACTCGATAAGATCAGGCAATTCCGAGAAATCCGTGTCGATAAAGGACCTTCCAATATGCAAGTTCACGTTAGGTTCATTAGTAACGGAGATTCTAAAGACATATCAGATGAATTTAATGATGAACTTCAAAGAATACGTGATCAATACGATAACGATACTTTTGAAGCATTCTCAATAAAAGCGTTGGGCTGTGATGAGCTTACGGATCTATCAAAAATGTGGGAACGACGATCTAAGAAAGCGGACTCTAATTTAAAGATTAAGTATGACAAAAACAACCCTTCGTATATCCGTTATGACTCTAAGGATCTAAAGGGAGTTGTTTGTAGTGTGCCCGCGCTTGAGATTGCAAACCTTGTTAATGGAAACCCTGATGGATCCATCTTCGACTTAAATATTAGACAGTATTTGGGTTCACGTGGCAAGGTTAACAAGGACATATTAGATACATCAACTAGCGACGAGAGTTACAAATTCTGGTTTTTAAATAATGGCATAACAATAGTTTGTGACAGTTTTGATGCCGTTCCAGACCACGACAGACCTCAAGTAAAGTTAAAAAATCTTCAAATTGTCAATGGATGCCAAACTGCAACAAGTATTGCGGCAGCACAGAAATTAAATCTCTTAAAGCGGGACGTATATGTGATCACTCGAATATATGAAACAAAAGACCACGAACTTGTGAGCAGGATAGTGCTTACTACAAACAACCAAAACCAGATAACCAGCAGAAATTTGCGAGCCAATGATCCTATACAAATTGACATGGAGAAAGCATTTAAGATATTGGGCTACTACTATGAAAGAAAGCCACGGCAATACGAGAATGAAGATATAGATATCAACAAAGTTTTCGATAATGAATTTGTAGGTCAGGCATATATGGGTGTTGTCCTTAAGAATCCAGCAGAGGCAAGAGCAAGGCGCTATAGGATATGGGGAGACATGCATAATAAAGTTTTTTCGGGTAGAGATAAAATTGAACCCTATATATTCTCCACACTTCTGAGCACAAGGATTTCTCAATGGCTACGTAAAAGCGAGCACTATAATGCAAAGAATACTACCGAGAGAGTTACTGCAAGACGTGGTTTATTTCATATTGCACGAATTGCCTCGTACCTCATAAGAGGTGAAGATAGCTGGTCTAATTCAACGACTCAATTGAAGAAAAAAATTAAGACTCTAGATCACAAACCTGAAGATCTAGAGACAATATTTGAAAAAGCATTTCAAGATCTTTTATCTATTGTGAAGACATCTGACTATAAAGAGGATCTAGAAAGAGGGTTCAAGGCAGCTGTTCTTGATAAAAGTATTGATAGAAAATTGCACAAAACTCAGTAAAGAGCTTCGTTTACTCTAACAATAGACTCGTGGCCTTTGGTAAACTTAAACAATATGACAGGCAGAACCCACGACCTAGCAGCTATCACCGCGCTCGGCATAGTTGTCCTAGCGCAACCACCACGGACTGTAACGCTTGCCACGGCCCTAGTAGTAGTCTTTGCTAACCTAGTCGGTGGCGTAACTCCAGACATCGACCAGCCAACCGCGCCGTTGTGGCGAAATCTGCCGATAGGCAAGTACTTCGGCAGGATGTTCGGCCTGCTCAATGGCGGTCACAGGTTCTTGACACATTCTATTGTTGGGTTGGTGTTGTTCGGCTTTGCGGCTCATTGGTTCTTGGTGCTGATTCATCCCATCATGAGTCAAGTAGATATTGATCTGGTGTGGTGGGCCTTCATGATCGGCATGTTCAGCCACCTCGTGATGGATACTCTGACTAAGGAAGGCGTGCCGTGGCTGTTGCCGTTTCCGTTCAAGTTCGGGTTTCCGCCGCTTAAGAGAATGCGCCTAACTACAGGCAAGCTAGGCGAGAAGGCAGTGCTGTTCCCGCTATTAATAGTCTTCAACGCCGCGCTGTACTTCGCCAATTACGATAAGGTTCTAGCGATCCTGCACTCAATCGACTAGTCACGTCTCACCATTGCTTATCGGGACAAAATATTGTACTGTATACCAATGTCGAGTGGCGCTAAAGAGTTTGAAATAGTTGATGTCCCAAGCCCTGGGGAAGGGCATATTATTGCCGAAGAAGCTGCCAAGCTAATACTCCAGAGCATACCTGAGATAGCCGAACCAACTAGAGAACAAGTTCTAGACACTGTGGCCACAGAGATGGATAACGCACATTTTGTCGCGGCTCTTGACGCCGAAGGTGCGGTTGTCGGTACCGGTGGCTTGTATATGAAGGACATAGACGGCGCCGACAAGGCATTTATTATCAATATGGCGGTAGCACCCAGCGCACGCCAGCGCGGCTTGGGCAGCAGGCTCATGACTGTCTTGGAGGAAGAAGCCGCCAGACGAGACGCCACAGAAATTCTAGGCCAACATCACGAAGGCTCACTGATTTTCTATACAGGACTCGGCTATGCGCCTGCAACACGACCCTTTATTGAAGGTGATGTGCTCGCAAAGTTTATTGAAAAATAATCAAATTTAAAGCACGGCTTGGCATAACCCGTGATTAGAGTATGAAATATAGTTGACTTTTGGCTGGTTTATTAATAAGATTTAAGACCTGATTACTTAATCTATAAGGAGTCGAACTATGAGTATGCAAATGATGATCAACGATGCGTGTGATAGGGCGGCTGAGGGCCGTGGGTACCCCATTTATGAAGGCCATGACGACTACGACGATCGTCCAGATCCTAGTCCAGCTCCTGAAGTTGTTCAAGTGACACCACTTGTCATACCTGATTGGTTAAAGGCAGGTCTAGGCCAGTATATAGGGCTTGCTAGCGCTGAGTATGGCATAATTGACTCTCGAGATCCGGATGAAGACTTCGGACACCTTGCTGCAACAGCACGTGCCGACGAAACAGGTTCCACATTCGAAGTATTCTCCGATGCACTATATCTACCAGAAGAGGCCAAGATAGGTACGGCTGCATTGAGGGGCAACGCCTACGTCGTACAGACATCCTTTAGCCTCGGCTTGGGTAGTGGCGATAAGGCGGACGCCAAGCCTAGCCTGACCCTTGACCTACTACAGTTAGGTGCCGATGGCCGCGATGCTATAGCTCGCGCGGCAGAGGGCAAGAGTGCCGGTGTGCCGCGCCTTGGAGAAGGGGATCTGCTAGATGCCTCTGGAAATCTGAACAGTCTTGTTAGAGTTAACAGCCGCATCAGGAAGCCCAAGAGTGTACCATCTATTGGCAAAACAGAAGTCGGAGTACGGATGACTGGAGGGGAATGGCTAGAGCCAAGTAAGGTTGGCAAAGCTGCTGGCGGCCTATTGAAGGCTGTTATGAGTCCCGTCTTGAGCGAAAGCATTACTCGTGTTCGGATCGAAGCTCCAACCAGTTAGTTAGTCGCCGGTGCACTATCTTCGAAGCTGTAAGAAATCTCGCAGACAACCTAATATTGCAAGCGTAGAGTGATGCACAAGTCACTGTGAGGTGATCCAGCATCCAAGCCTGAAATGGTGGAAGATGTGAGCAATCAAGAGCCCCTCAAAAGGCTCTTTTTTGCTACCCGGGCTACTTCTTCTTATGCTTGCGTTCGGCTTTGGCGGCTTTCTTGGCTGCCTTCTTCATGGCCTTCTTGCTGGCTTTGCTCTCGTGCTTCGGGCGGGTTGCTGGCTCGACATGATCAGTCTTACGTCTATTCCTAGCTTGGTTGCCCTCAGGCACTACAAGACCTTCGTCTTCTGGTATATCTATAATTTCGGCGAAGCTCAGCACTAAGCTCATATCCTTGATCTTGCGTGGTGTCAGACCTCTAGGGTTGTAGAGGTCGTGCTCTTCCTTGGTCTCGCTAGGAACACCTAGCTCTATCAGCAGTGCTTCGGCCAGGAATAGGAACTTCGGTTCAATGCTTGGGGTTGCCTCACTTGAATCTTCCTCGTGCCGCTTCTTCGTCTTGCCATGCAAGTCTGGATTGGGTATGGCTAGACCACCTCCTGTCAATACAATGCTGCCCAAGTTAGCCTGCATTATCTGGTCTTTGGCTTCTTCGACTTGATCAACAAGTTCGGTGACGGTTTCACTCCACGCATCCTGATCAATATGATCGAGCTTGGCCATCTTGCGCATAGCACGTATGCCATTGCCTTTGCGGGTAAAGCCGCACAGATCTAGACCTTCAATGTGCTTGAGCGGTCCATCATGCAGCGCAATTAGGCCTCCTTTGCTGAGGGCGCTACTGTACATGACTAGCTCTAGATGATTACCAAGCTCAAATGTGGCCATATTAAATCCTCTAACTACATTATAGTCAATATCTAACAGATAAGCAAACACAAACCAAGATTGCTAAAACACAAAAAACATTGCAAAAATTCTTACAACCTTGCTAATTAAAGCATATTAAGGATTCGTGTCTGACGACTAGCAGTCCGAACTCGTCTGTGATCCGTCTCGGTGGAGATGTGGCTTTGGTCTTTTCGTCCTCGTCCATCAGTTCTTCAGCTTGCTCATAAGTGGTCTTTAGCAGGTCGTCTATATCTGATTCAGACGTAGCGCCAGGGTAGGCATCTAAGCTGTCCTGTGAAGTCCATCTAACTAGTGGGGTGGATTCGTCAGTATCGGCAACATAGATAACATATGCCGCCATAAGTTCCTTGGTGTCGAATGTCCTGAACTCAACAGGGTGGAGAACGCTAGGCATGACAAGCGTGCAGGCTTCCATGAATCCTGCATTTGGTGATGTAGTAGTGGTCTCAACAACGGCAGGCATTACGCCAAGTATAAAATATTAATAATTATCTATCAAGGCTTGAGCTGTCGAGCCATGGCCTTAACGGCAAGCACCGGAACATGCAGTTCGTCATCTTGAGGTATTGGCTCTCCTGAAGGTAACTGCACAGCATCTTCGAACAGCAGGCATACGGCATCCATGCTAAGTAGCTCGGAGGGTTTGCGAAGCTGAGGATGACTGAAGCCTATGAACCTACCCTCAAACGCCGTCCGAAAGTAGTCTAGAACTTCTACTTCTTCTGTCTGAGGTCTCTTCTCGGCACCTTTGGGTATTGATATGGCACGGTTGGTTACCGTGACATAGTCTTGCTTAAGCCAACCTTGCTTCTTGGCAATGATGCCGAAGTTAACTAGTACAATATCAGACATCTCAGGCTCTAGAGCAACTCTTGCCGCTCCGACTTTGGCGAACTCGGCAGGGCTCTTGAAATTCAATCTTTCGGTAGCAGACATGTCAATATTATAACATATTTGTCAAGATAGGGATAGTTTACTTGGCCAGGTGGCGCTGGTGGTCGGATTCGTCCTCGATCTCATGACCGATGATTTCTTCTATCAGGTCTTCGATCGTGACAATGCCGATTATTTCGTCGTCCTTCTCGATCGGGATCAAGTGGCTACGAGCGCCAATGAACTTACGGAACATGGTGTCTAGCGCAGTCTTGCTGCCAACTATCTTGGTCGGGTGAAGTTTCATGTCGCTGATCTTGTAGGTGTGGGTATCGAAGTCGATATCAACAAGATCCTTCATCAGAAGAAGTCCGTAACATTCCGTCAGGTGGTCGTCGAAGATCGGTATACGGCTGAAGCCTCGATCCTTAAGCTCATCGATCTTATCACCTGTCAGCTCGGTGGTAGGTGTGAGCCAGTAAGTGTGCCTGATATCAGTCATGATATCGCGGACTCGCTTCTCGCTTAATGAGAGGGCGCCGCGCATAATCTCAACCTCGTCATCATCGAGTTCGCTGTTATTGTCTGCCAAGTGTTCGGTTATTAATAAGCCTAGTTCGTGACGGGTCTGTAGCTTGGAGCGTTCGTGAGGGAAGAGTACATCTAGCAATATTGCTAGTGGCTTGCTAAGAATGTAAGTAACAACAATCATGAACTTCAGCAGTGGTGCGAAGAAACTGGTCCAACCGAGAGGGTTCTTGGAGAACAGGGCTTGCGGCATAACCTCACCAAACACCACGATTAATAGCGTGGCGACTAGGCCAGCAACCCAGCCTTCAAGTCGCTGATCAAGGACTAATGAAGTAGCCGATACGGCCGCCACGTTGGTCAATAGAATACTGCCCAGGGTCAAGTGGGTGTTAGCACGTAAAGGCAAGACACGCTTAGCGGCGCGGTCGCCGAGCTTGACCTTGCGCTTGAGGTCGCCAGGGTCGAGTGACATGACGGCGATGTTCAACCCAGAGCAAATCGCTGACACAAGAATCAGCAGGATGACCTCTATGATAATTAAACTGGTATCGCCGCCTGAATGCATTCACCCCCCATTGTAGCTAATAACGCTCCTGCTTAGCAACCTGACTAACCGTTATACTAGAAGTATGAGTTCTATATTCAATAAGTTTTGGCATAAGACACTGCGTCGACCGTTCTTGCTTGAGAAAGTGATTGATGCCGACTCTGGTTCGCCTGTGGTGTTCTTGCACGGCATCGGCAAGACTGCAAGCGTCTGGAAACATGTGATCGAAGAGATGTCTGAGTCAGGTTGTCGCTTGGTGGCCTTTGACCTGTTGGGCTTTGGCGAGTCGCCTAAGCCCGGGTGGTTAGATTACAATGTCGACCAACACGCCGCCGCTGTCATTGCCAGTATCGAGAAGCTGAACTTGACCGAGCCTGCTGTGCTCGTCGGCCACTCTATGGGCTGTCTGGTGTCTGTCCGAGTCGCACGACTGCGACCAGACCTAGTCAAGCACTTGGTCTTATACGAGATGCCCCTATACGAAGGTCTGCCAGAGAAGAAACGTTACAAGCTGCGAATCGATCTCTACCGCAAGCTATACGAGCGAGTGATTGCCTATAGTCCGACCTTCGATGACAAGAAGACGATTCGCCTAATTGAGCGGATTGGTCGCAAGGTGATTGGCTTCGAAGTTACGCCTGAGACTTGGCAGCCCTTCGTCCGTAGTCTCAAGAACACGATCATGGAGCAAACAGCCGCCGAAGATATACAAGCGATTGATACGCCGATGGATGCTATCTATGGGACTTATGACATGTTTGTTATTCGCGGTAGTCTGCAGCAGACCTTCGGCACGGATAGTGATCAAATCGTGTCGCATAAGTTACGAGTTGGACATGTTATTTCTGTTCGTGCAAGCCGTTTCATAGTAGAGCGAATCCAATCGGCTGTGATAGGATAGCAGGGTGCTAAGATTCTTCGGCTTCTCAGGTTTTATAACAATTGCAGCAATTGTGTATGCTGGCTACGCGCTCGGTTTGTCGGCGGCAATGACCACCATTGTCTTGATTGCCATTGAGATTGCCTTCAGCTTCGACAACGCTATTATTAACGCCAAAGTTCTAGAGCGTCTGTCCAAGTTCTGGCAACAGCTCTTCCTGACTGTGGGCATGGTCTTCGCGATTGTTGGTATGCGGTTCGTCTTCCCGATCTTGATCGTTATGGTTACCGCTAATCTGCCGTGGAGCCAAGTTATAGACGAGGCTCTGCATCACCCTGATGTTTATGGGGCACATCTGGCTGAGGCGCATCCTTCGATCGCATCCTTTGGTGGTGCCTTCCTGCTAACACTCACACTGTACTTCTTGCTTGATCACGATCGTTCGGTGTTATGGCTAGTGCGGCTCGAGAAGCGTCTGCAGCGTTTCCGCGGTGGCGTCTGGTTGCCGCCTGTAGTCTCAGCTTTGACTGTCTGTATTGTGGCTTACTTCGCAGGTCACGAAGCTGCTGTAGTGCTGCGAGCTGGTCTGTTTGGAACTGTCCTGTACACGGCTATCAAGCTGATGATTGACGGGCTTAACAAGTTTGCTCCTAAGGAACAGAAGATCTACAGCGGTTGGCCAGCCTTCTTGGCCTTCATGTACTTGCAAGTCTTGGATGCCAGCTTCAGCTTCGATGGGGTGCTAGGTGCCTTTGCTATCACCGACAAGATATTATTGATAGCTCTCGGACTGGGCGTAGGCGCTATATGGGTGCGAAGTCTGACAGTTTATCTGGTGCGTCACGGCACGCTAAACTCGTATAAGTACCTTGAACATGGGGCGCACTACGCGATTCTAGTGCTGGCAGTCGCGCTGCTTGGCAGCCTATTCTTCGAAGTGCCTGACGCGATCACTGGAGTGGTTGGTCTGGGCGTGATCTGGGCGTCATTTGTGTCATCTAGAGCGGCTCTCAAGGCCAAACATTCAGCCCAATCTCAGGATTAATTTTGGGCTTGCATTTCGATTTGGGCAGGCATAAGCTGTATATAGGAAGTGTGAGGCTTCCTACTGAACCGGCCGAATTTCGCGCCGGTTCATATGATTTAAGAGCAATTTTCGCAGCGGCCTTGTATCTCTAACTGGTGGCCTTGCATCTTGAAGTTCTGGCTCTTGGCTAGGGCGTCCAACCGCTTCTCTAATTGATCATCCTCGGGTAGCTTAATTGTCTTGCCACACTTATTACAGGTCAAATGGTGGTGATGGTGGTGAAAGACGTCACTTAGCTCCAACTTATACTTAAAGCCAATCTGTAATCTCTGAATAATTCCAATCTGCTCGAACAACGCCACAGTGCGATAAACGCTGGCCCGGTCAACCTCGCCTTGGCAAGCAACGATAACCTCGTGCATTGTTTGCGGTTCCTTGTCTTGCAGGGCGGCAAAGATTATCTTGCGTGATCTGGTGAGGCTTTGCTTGTGCTGCTTAAGCACGTCCTTTAACTGATCTAGAGGCTCCGACATGCTGCAAATATACCACAAATTGCGACAAATTTGCAATAAATTGTTTGCTTGATGTATTGTGAGCTCATGACTCCTGTAATTCTGGCCTTCACGGCCTTCTTATCAACTCTCTGCGGTGGGCTTATTGGCCTCAAGAACAGAGACCATATGCATCGCTTCTTGGGTTTTGCGGCCGGTGTTTTACTCGGTGTTGTGGCGTTTGATTTGCTGCCTGAGATATATGAGATTCTTCATACGCAAGGATTAGCCCCTACAGGCGCAATGATTGCCCTAGTCTGTGGATTCTTGCTGTTTCACATTATCGAGAAGAGCATCTTGATCCACCATACCAACGAAGAGGAATACGAAGTTCATCATCATCCACATGTCGGCATTGCCTCAGCCCTGGCACTGATAGGGCATAGCTTCTTAGACGGTATGGCTATTGGTCTCGGGTTTCAGGCAGGGAATAGTGTCGGAATCGCTGTCGCCATCGCCGTTATAGCTCACGACTTTACGGACGGTCTCAATACAGTCAATCTTATGATCCTGAACAAAAACCACACTCGTCGCGCCGTTGCGTTTCTGATATTAGACGCCTTGGCTCCAATCCTTGGTGCGCTGTCGACCATGTTGTTCACCTTGTCCGACAGCGCATTGACTCTTTATCTGGGCTTCTTCGCTGGGTTCTTGCTCTACATCGGTGCTAGCGAAATCCTACCCGAAGCCCACAGCAAGCACTCCAGCTACAAGACTATTGCCTTGACGGTGTTAGGTGCGGCCTTCATCTTCGTGATAACTCGCTTCGCATAGAGGTAATGTTATAATTAGGGGGCGATTACAACATGAAAAAATCATCCCTCGAGCACAAAACAATTCGTCCAGGTAGCCTCAATAGCTTTGCATATTATAGTTCTGATCGCCACCCTGTTGGCGCTGCTACACAGGTGGCTGCTAAGCCCCGCAAGTCATCGATTAATGCTAAGTGGTTGATTGTCGGTCTCGTCGTATTGGCGTTGGGCTGGTTCTTCTTCGTTCGTGACAGTGACAGCACTAGTTCAGGCTCTAGTCAGTCCAAGTCCGCGCCAGCCGTGGTCACCAAGCCCGCCGAGAATCATTGCGCTAGCAACACCCTCGATAAGCTAGTGCTAGTCAGCGTCACCAAGCGCCATCTGTGGGCCTGCGAGGGGAGCAAAACCGTTCACAATGCCCCTGTAATTACCGGTATTCAGACCCACGAATCTACACTCACACCGGTAGGAACTTATAAGATTTATGCCAAGGTCACCGATACGACCCTCACGGGTACTGACGAAACAGGCAGCTGGAGCGACCCTGTGCAGTATTGGATGCCTTTCTTAGATAACCAGTTCGGTACGTATGGCTTCCATGATGCTACCTGGCGCTCTGACAAGGAGTTCGGCAAAGTCGATCCGTACTCCGAGGATGCCTCGCATGGCTGCGTTGAATTACCACTAGCGTCAGCCAAGTGGCTATATGAGTGGGCGGTTGTCGGCACCACGGTTACGGTTGAGCTCTAGGCCTGTTCTGGCTGTTCTTCGAGTTCCTGTCTCTGTCTCGCGTTCTGGACGAATTCATCCTTAACACTAACGCGTCTTAGCTCAATGATTGGCTTGTCAAAGTAGCTGAACCACTTCCTGTCTGAATCGTGTTCCTCGTCGTCGGGTAATCGCGTACCGTTTCTGTGTCGATCGGCGCGTTTGTTGGCATTCTTGATGCCTTTATGTACCAAGCTATCTCGGTCGCTACCAAATCGTACTTTGTTGTAGGTAACCTTACTAGCTAGCAGTGCACCGTAGGCGACGTAACCGGCTGCGATGCCTGCCACAGCGCCTTCTATAATGCGTGAGGCACTGGCTTCGGTTGCAGCAATACCCGCAACACCTACAGCTTCACCCACGGCAACGCACGCAAATCGTCCTGCTTTCGTGTACATTTTTCGACGGCTGAAGTACATCTGTATTCCACGGTTTTGCTCTAGGCCTACACGAATGCCTCGATTAATTTTGGCTTCGAGCTGTTCTGCCAAGTCTTCATCAGCGATTTGTGATTTGGTGGTTTCTTTGGGGATGGCCACCGTTATGTCGGTTGTTTGTGTGTCGTAGTACAGGGGATCTGATGGCGGTTGCTCGGTGCCCTCATCTAATTGAATAGTAAGTGAGCGTGGCTGATATTTACCTTCGAAGAAGCCTTGTCTAACGGATTTGTTGACGGGGCGTGCTAATCGGTCATGGTGTATCAATAGCTCATATGGACTGCCATTGATCCATAGTGGTTCGTCGGGTAGCCTGACTGCCATTGAGTTAAGCGCTACTTCTGTGTCATCAGGCCCAAATTCATAGCGAGCCGGCTTGGGCGGGTGGATCCATTGGAAGCCTTCAAGACCATCCGGTCTAGGCACAGTATTAACCCATTGACTAGCTGTTTCGCCTGACATAATTAATTTACTCCTTAAATCTTGATTAAGATTATATCACATCACAAAAGATAACCTGTCAAGTCTAAGATATAATAAGTGTATGATAGTGGTGATTATTTTCTTAGGGGTTTTGATATTGATCGTACTCGGTGTTATCGCCGTTCTACTGCTGCGCCGTCCTTCTAGCTCGACTGACAATGCTTTGCTGCTTAAGGCCGACATGAACGAACTCAACAAGAACGTTACCCAGCTCAAGGATGGCCTACAGAAGCAACTTAGCGACCAACTCGGCGCTAGTAATAAGCAGATGTCAGCTCAGTTCGAGGCTAGTGCCAAGATTATCCGCGAAGTTACCCAGAAGTTAACGGAGCTAGACAAGACCAACAAGAACGTCGGCGATATCGCATCTGAGCTCAAGACTCTACAGAACGTACTGCAGAATCCCAAGCAGCGCGGTGTGCTTGGCGAGTATTATCTCGAGCAAATCCTCAAGAATACTTTGCCGCCCGGCGCTTACGAGTTGCAGTACAAGATAGCCGAAGGCACAATTGTCGATGCCGTGATCAAGCTTGACGATAAGGTGCTGCCGATCGATAGTAAGTTCTCGCTCGAGAACTACAATCGCCTGATTGATGCCAAGGAAGCTGAGCGTCCTGCACTAGAGAAGGCCTTCAAGGAAGATCTTAAGAAGCGCATCGACGAAACTGCTAAGTACATTAAGCCCAATAAGAACACGCTTGATCAGGCTCTAATGTTCATTCCGAGTGAAGCTATATATTACGATCTACTAGCCAATAAGGTCGGTCTAGCAGGTGTTAGTGGCCGCAACCTCATGCAGTACGCCGCTGTCGATAAGAAGGTGACTATAGTTGGTCCCAGTACTTTGTCGGCCATGCTGCAGACTATCGTTCAAGGGTTGCGCTCAATAGAGATTCACAAGGACACTGAGAAGATCCGCAAGAACATCGATCAACTAGGTAAGCACCTCGTAGCTCACAACGGCTACATGCAGAAGCTCGGTAATAGTCTGGGCGCCACCGTTGGCCACTATAACTCTACCTACAAGGAACTAGGCAAGATTGACCGTGACATCGTCAAGATCGCTGACACCGAGCCCTACGTTGAGCCAATAGTTCTAGACCGCCCAGACACCGACAAAGACTAGCGAATAAGCCGTACGCCAAGCACCGATACGGCTACAATGCCGAGGCCGATCGCCAATACTGTACTGGCTGAGAAGAGTAAGGTCAGCGCTAGTAGCGCCAATATGTAGAGCACGGAGCCGAACTCAAAAGCTGTTTCCATAATAGTTATGTAGCCTAGCTTATGTTCGCCGTCGCTGTTCAGATAATAACGGTTCATGAACGGTGTTACATATAACGATCGACCAATGCCACTGAGCATGTTGAGGCCGAAGACTTGCGTGGTACTCTGGACCAGCACTCGGCCAACACTAGCTAAGCTATAGGCGGCCATACCTTGCTTGATATAGTGCTGGTCACCTCTGACCTCCTCGTGACGGCCAACATAGAGCATGACCCCAACACTAGCCGCTGCAATCACTGAGCTAAGCGCACCAATCCCTGCATAAGACGTCACAATCAAGAATACGAACATCGGCCAGATATTCTGCTCGGCAGCCACAACCGTGCCGTTAAACATGTTGGCTAGCATGTCTGGACGCATGGCTTTGATCTCGTGTCTTGGGATCTGGATCTTGGTTCGCTCGGGCCCTTTATCGGCTGTTATCATCGGTATTGCAGCTAGCATAATGAACAGTACAGCCACGATGTATGTGTAATTGATGCCAAACACCGTAGCGATCACACCACCGATGGCAGGCGCGGCTGTGGCGGCTAGAATTGCCAAGGCATTGATGCCTGCGATCTGTCGATTACCGTGCTTGTGAGCCCGCGCCATGCTAAAAACATAATGAAAAGCCGACCAGTACATAGTTCTATCAAGCGCCCAGAACAGAGCCAACAAGGCTAGTGGCCAATGATGTTCGTTGAGTGTAGCCAGCAGGCAGAAGAATATAGCGAACCATATCCGTCCTATGGCCAACAAATAGTGCGGTCTGACGTAGGCGAACAACTTATTGACTGGATATTGCAAAGCCACAGACAAAACTTGCTGCAGCAGCAAGAAGACTAGCACCTCCCTGAACGAGTAACCGCTCTTAAGCAAGAAGATAGACACGAAGATCGCCGCTAGTTGTATGCCAAGAATGCCGACGCTGTGGCACCAGTAGACGCGGCCCATTTCTTTCATTCGCGGCAGGTGATAGTGGCTGTTAGCAGGCAGGTAGGACATATTACTTCTTGGTCTTGAGCATATCAATGACTAGGGCAGCTGTCCATGAGAAGTTGGCTGCGCCAGCAGCTTCGCCAGTCAGCGGATCGAAGTATTCGTAGCAACCGCTTTTGCCGACCATTTCGAGTGTTGTTTCTCTTAGGGCGGCGGCGTGTTCCTTGTAGCCGTAGCGCTTCAGGCCATCAATGATTAGCCAGTTAATGTTCACCCATGACGGGCCTTGCCAGTACAGCTTGGGGTGAAACCACGATGAATCGAGCGGTACGCTCGGCACAGGATAGGCTGGGCCGAAGCCGTGATCGTTCTCCAGTAATTTGACCAGCTGGTCGGCTCGTTCTTGACTGATTGAGCCAGCGTAGAGTGGCAGCAGAGTCGCTATACTAGGTATCTTGAGTAGGCGGTGGGTGATGAAATCGCGCGAGTAATACTGGCCAGCATACGGATCCCACAGTTCGCCCAGTGTTTTCTCGGTCTTCTTCATGCGCTTGACGAGCTCCTCTGGCAAATCCTCTTGCAACGACTTGGCGATTTCTCGCAGATGGTGGTTGGCGCGGATCAAAATACTATTGAATGCTAAGTCCTCAATAGCGAATAACGAGTGATCGAGAACCTTATTAATGTCGTAGCCCTTGCGCCTCAGACGCCGCTGAATATCGAACAGCGCCAAAGCCTCAATCGTCGAAAACCTCTGATCAAGTGGCACTGACTTGGCATCCCGCCTGAAAAGATTAATAACGTGATCTAGCTTAGTCTTCTCGATGAAACGGATCCAGAAGGGTAGCAAGTGGTCGTGCATTTCATTCATCCATGGTGGCGTATTATCTAGGCCCGTTTCCCAAGGGTGTACTTGCAGTACCAGGCCTTCACCGTGCGGATCACGATCCAAGTACATCCATTCATGATAATCGCGTAGTGCAGGGTACATCCGCTTATACCAGCTACGGCGTTCTGGCCAAGCCATCTTCTGTCCGACCTGTACAACGGCTTCAGCCAACATCGGCGGCTGCGTGATGCCCGTTGTCATGACATCGTTTGGTGCATATGGGTTGAGCCAACTTCGCCAAATATTTCGATCCGTTCGGTACTGCGGATCATCGCGGAAGACGATATTGGGTAGCATGCCGTTGTGCCACTGGCCTCTTAATAAGCTTGTGAGCTCCATCTTGGCGCGTTCGTTATCCAGATGTCGCAGTCCGATAGCTATGAAGCAGCTATCCCACAGCCACTGGTGTGGATATAGCCCGCTAGCTGGTTGCGTATAATTGCCGCGGTTGTTCATCTCTAGGACGGCTTTGGCCTGCTCTAGTAGATCAGGTTGTTCCTGCATATGCTTTAGTATATCTCAAGTAGCTTTATCTGTAGTTGGTGAAGTTGACGGGGAAGTCGAAGTCTTTTGCCCGTACCAGCTGCATAACAGTCTGTAGGTCGTCCTTGCTATTGCTGGTGATTCTTACTTCGTCACCTTGAATCTGGGTTTTGACCTTAGGCAGGTTGTCTCGGACGAGGGTTGTAATCTTCTTGGCCTTTTCGTGATCTAGACCCTGTCTGAACGACACTTCCTTGGTGGTCTTCATGTTGCTTTCAGTTACTTCACCCGACGTGTCTAGGACTTTTTGGCTTTGGTTCCTGACGGCTAGCTTCTTGCGAACAATGTCTAGGATGGCGTCGATCTGCCAATCACCGCTACCAGTGATCTTGAAGCCAGTCTTCTCGGCGTTGAGCCATTCGATGGCGGCAGGTGTGCCCTTGAAGTCATATCGACTGGTTATTTCGCGTTGCGTCTGGTCGAGAACATTGTTCATCTCGGCCTTGTCATAATCACTCACCACATCAAAAGAAAAATTCGCCATAAACAGAGTTTACTCCAATCGTTGCCATTGTAGCCAGTATTTTCGCTGCAGAGTCGAGTGACCATATAAGATCCATATAAACTTTATATCGATTATATAGCGAATCGCTAGTGATCTTATATGGTCACCCAGAAGAGCAAAGACGACACACAACTAAGAATTAGACCGCTATATCCAGCCCACTTTGGTACAATAGCTTACAGATATGATTGATCAGAAACTGGCCGAGGGTCTAATAAAGCGTGCTAAGGAAGGTGACGCCTCTGTTCTACGCAGCCCAGAGCTTAAGAGTCTATTCGACGAGCTCAAGACTTTGCCACCAGAGCAACGTGGCGCCTTCGGACAAGAGGTTAACAAGTTAAGAGAAGAGATCAACGCTGCGCTTAGAGCCAGCAAGGACGATACCGAGGCGCTACCGCCCATTGATATAAGCGCGCCGTTTGATGTTAACTCGGGCGCTAATCGCCCCAAGCTGTTGCCCAGCGAGCAAGGTAGCCAGCATCCATTAATGACCGAGCTAGCTACAATCTTAGATATTTTTTACCGAATGGGTTTCATTGCGGTGGAGTCGCGCGAGATCGATGACGACTTCCACATGTTCGGCAGCCTGAACTTTCCAGAAGATCATCCTGCACGCGACGAATACGACACCTTCGTGACTACTCAGACTGACAAGAATGATAAAGCCTTCATCGCGCCTGCGCACACCAGTACGATGCAGCACCGTGTACTACTGGAGCATAAGGCTGAGCTCGAGAAGGGTAAGCCAATCGCGGCGATTATTCCTGGTCGGGTCTTCCGTAACGAAGACTTGGATGCTAGGCACGAGCACACTTTCTACCAGCTGGAAGGGATTTATGTAGACAAAGGTGTTAATGTCAGCAATCTGATCGCTACGCTTAAGACTTTCTTGCAGGCCTATTATGGCAAAGAGTTAGAGGTGAAGACCAATCCGTTCTACTTCCCGTTCACCGAGTCGAGCTTCGAGTTCATGCTTAGCTGTCCGTTCTGTGAGAAAGCGGGCTGCAACATCTGTTCGCAATCTGGCTGGATTGAATTGTTGGGCTGCGGCCTGATTCACCCCAATGTTTTGCACCAAGCGGGCATCGATACAAATGTCTACACTGGGTTCGCCTGGGGCGGCGGTATAGATAGGCTTGTCATGATGAAATACGGCATTGAAGACGTCCGCAACTTCCACTCGGCCAAGCTAGACTTCTTGAGGCAGTTCTCATGAAGATTAGTCTGAATACCATCAAGAGCTTCAATCAGCGCTACAAGACGACAAGCGATGTTGCCGCCATCGGCATCGATAAGCTAGTCGACAAGACGGGCGCACAACTTGGCGCCGTCGATGAAGTCATCAGTATCGGTGAGAAGTACCAAGGAATTGTCATCGCTAAGGTGGTGAGCTGCGAGAAACACCCAGATGCCGACAGATTGAACGTTTGTACTATTGACGACGGCGGTAATACACCCGATGTCAAGAGGGATGCTAACAGATACGTTCAAGTGGTCTGCGGTGCGCCAAATGTTCGCGAAGGCCTAACTATCGCATGGTTGCCGCCCGGCGCAACTGTACCTAGTAGTATTGGTGGCGATGAAGAGCCTTTTGTTCTGGAAGCCCGCGAACTGCGTGGCGTTATTAGCAACGGAATGCTGGCTTCGCCTAAGGAATTGGCTATAGGTGAAAGCCACGATGGCATATTGGAGATTGACGGCGACATTAAGCCAGGTACGGACTTCGCCGAAGCCTTCGGCCTGGCTGGCGACGTGTTGCTAGAGATAGAGAACAAGATGTTCACTCATCGCCCAGACTGTTTCGGTTTCTTGGGCATCGCCCGCGAACTGGCTGGTATCCAAGGTCTACCGTTCAAGAGTCCCGAGTGGTTTGTCCAGAGTCCAGTGTTTCCTGCTGTCGAGGCTGACGTTTTGCCGCTGACCATAACCAACGAATTACCAGATCTAGTCCCACGTTTCACAGCGATCGCCTTAAGCAATGTTCAAGTCGGCCCAAGTCCAGTCTGGCTCCAAGTAGAACTAGCCAAGATCGGGCAGAATTCGATCAATAACATCGTTGATTACACTAATTACTTCATGCTCCAGACGGGCCAGCCGCTGCACGCCTTCGACTATGACAAGGTCAAAGCTCTCAGTGATGGCGACAGTGCCAATATCGTAATCCGCAACCCTCGACCGAGCGAAAGCCTAACTCTACTAAACGGCACCGAGCTGAAGCCTCGTCCTGAGGCCATCATGATTGCCACCGACAAGCAATTGATCGGCGTGGCTGGTGTCAAAGGCGGCCTGGGCACTGGAATCGACGAGAACACCAAGAATATTATTCTGGAATGCGCCAACTTTGACATGTATTCGATCCGCCGCACCAGCATGGCGCACGGGTTGTTCACCGACGCTGTGACAAGGTTTAACAAGGGTCAAAGCCCGCTCCAGAACCTTGCCGTTCTAGCTAAGATTGTCGACGAAATCCGCCAATATGCCGACGGCAAAGTCGCCTCTGAGCTCATCGACAACAACCACCTCGACGAGGCCATGCAGAAACGCGGCTCACTCTTCATGCCGATCAAGCTATCGGCTGAATTCATCAATTCTCGATTGGGCTCTGAGCTGTCTGCTGAGGAGATAAAAACCTTGCTCACTAACGTTGAGTTCGGTGTCGAAGTAAGCGGTGATGAAATAACCGTGACTTCACCGTTCTGGCGAACTGACGTTGAGCTTCGTGAGGATGTGGTCGAAGAAATCGGCCGTCTACACGGTTATGACCAGCTGCCGCTCGACCTGCCTAAGCGTGACCTGACACCGACGATTCGCAACGCTGCTCTAGATCTCAAGGCGGTAGTGCGTGACACTTTGGCCAGGTCTGGCGGTAATGAAGTCCTGACATATAGCTTCGTTCACGGTGACTTGCTGACACGAGCTGGGCAGGATCCAGCGCGGGCATATCAGGTTTCTAACGCGCTCAGTCCTGACCTTCAGTATTATCGGTTGAGCCTAACCCCGAGCTTGCTCGATAAGGTTCATGCCAATATTAAGTCGGGTTACAAAGAGTTTGCATTGTTCGAGATCGGCAAGGCCCACGTGGTTGACCGCGAAGAAGACAACTTGCCGATAGAGTTTGAGCGGGTGGCAATGGTTTTTGCCGCCGACAAGAAGTCGCCTGCAGCCAAGAGCGGCGCGCCTTATTATCAGGCTCGGACGTATCTTATGGCTGTTCTCGACAAGCTTGGCTTGAGCGAGAGAGTTAGCTTCGAGCCACTGGAGAAGAAAGCCGACGACACGTCAACGAGCTTCTACGCCGATGGCCGCGCTTCAACGCTAGTGGTCGACGGACAAATCATTGGTCGTATTGGCGAGTATAAGGCTTCGGTGCTCGCAGCCTTCAAGCTGCCCGCGTTCTGTGCTGGCTTCGAACTAGGACTCGAGCCTTTGTCCAAGCTTCAGGAGCCGAAGGGCTACATAGCCTTGCCACGTTTCCCGAAGGTGAGCCAGGATATTACGCTGCGAGTGGCTACCGATTTGCCGTACCAAGAGTTGTTCGACTTCGCACGTAATGAGCTGCAAGATCTCCAGCCAGACAATACTTTGCCGCGACTCACCCCAGTAGACATATATCAAGGCGACGACAAGGCGGGTAAGAATATTACGCTAAGGCTAGATATTTCTAGTTATGAAAGAACGCTGACTGATACAGAAGTTAACAAGCTACTAGATTCGGTAGCTGCTGCTGCCAAATCTAAGCTCTCCGCCGAGAGAATATGAAAAGGCTCAAATTCCTAGTCATTGGCCTAAGCTTGCTGGTCACCTTCGGCCTGCCAGCTACGGCTAGGGCAGACGTCAATAACTTCACTGTCACCAACTTCACCTCTGACCAAACGCTAACTCGCCAAGATCCTCAAGGCGAACTGCACATCGTAGAGCATATTAATGTCGACTTCACCGACTTCAATCACGGCATTTTGCGTGCTATCCCCAACTCTTACAAGAATCACTCCTTACAGATCAAGGTGAACGGCATTACCTCGGAGTCTAGTGCGCCAACGGAATTCACGACTTACGGATCGAACGGCAACACAGTTCTCAAGATTGGCAGCCCAGACAAGACAGTAACTGGTGCGCAGGAGTATACGATTGACTATACGGTGCGCAATGTCATCAGCTTTTACGATGATCATGCTGAGCTGTATTGGGATGTTAACGGTGATCAATGGCAGCAGCCTTTCAGTCAAGTAAGCATCAAGCTGCATTTACCAGCTGGTCTCAAGCAAACCAGAGAAGCTATTTGTTATGCAGGCGGTTACGGCTCGAGCAGCCAGAACTGCACAGTCACCACCAGTGCTAATACTATCGATATTGCGACAACTCAACCACTTTTGGCAGCTCAGACGCTAACATATATTGCTGGCTTCGAGTCTGGCTACTTCGCGCCATCGACTTGGAAGGACACCCTAGGAGAGTATGCGGCAACTCTAGTTAAGCTGTTTGCGCCAATAATATTAATTGGCGGCGGCAGTATTGTTTATTGGTTCCGCAATGGTCGTGATCCCAAAGGCCGCGGTGTTATTGTGCCGCAATATGATGCGCCTGATGGCCTTAAGCCGATGGCGGTTGGAGCTATTGAGGATTTCGGTCTAGACAATAAGTCCATTACCGCTACTATCATTGATCTGGCAGTGCGAGGCTATATTAAGATCATCGAAACCAAGAAGGAGAAGATGCTGCGCAAGGATACCTTGGAATACAGTCTAGAGCTCGTCAATGCCGATATGTCCAAGCTTGACGCGGACGAAACCAAGCTTATAAATGCGCTGTTCGACAATATTGTTGCTGGCGCCACTGTGGATGTTACAGCCAAGAAGAGCAAGTTGTACACAACAGCAGAAGCACTTAAGAAGTCAGTTATGTCGGAGTTAACGACTGCTGGCTACTTCACGGGTAATCCGCTTAAGGCGGGCGGTACCTTAGGCATACTAATAGCAGTTGCCGTGATCGCGGTGTTTGTTGGCGGCTTTGCTCTAGGCGTAGCCTTTGTGGTTGGTACTATTATCGGAATTATTATTGCTGTAGTTTGTGCCATATTTATGCCTTCGCGTTCTGCCAAGGGCGTCGAAGCCTTGGAGTACATTAAGGGACTCAAGATGTACATGGAAGTTGCCGAGAAGGATCGTATCGAGAAGCTACAAGGCCCAGATGCCAAGTATGCCGCCAATGCCGCCGAGCCTGTCAAAACTGTCGATCTATTCGAGAAGCTCCTGCCTTACGCTATGGTATTAGGTGTTGAGAAGCAGTGGGCAGGCAAGTTCGAGAGCTTATATACCGCGCCACCGGATTGGTACAACGGCAATTGGAACACGTTCAGCACGCTTTATCTTATAAACAGCCTTAACAGCGGTATTGGTTCGGCCGTCAATACTGCCTTCACGGCACCGAGTAGCAGCGGTAGCAGCGGCTTCAGTGGAGGCGGCGGCTTCTCAGGTGGTGGCGGTGGTGGCGGCGGAGGCGGCGGCTGGTAGGCTGACCCTTTGACAAAGCTAGTGTTTTCACGCTAGAATGGATTATGCAGATCAGTTCCAACCCCTCACTTACATTCGATGACGTTCTACTTAAACCCGGTTATGCCGGGTTTTCTCGTTCAGACATCGACACCAGCACTCAATTAACTCGCAATATTAAGCTCAAAGCACCACTAGTGTCCGCTCCAATGGACACTGTAACAGAGAGTAAGCTAGCTATCGCTCTTGGTGAATTCGGCGGTATTGGTATCATTCACCGTAACCTAACTATTGAAGATCAGGCGGCCGAAGTCGCCAAGGTCAAAGCTGCAGGTCAGCTAGTTGGTGCCGCTGTTGGATCTAGCCCTGGTTACGAGAAGCGCGTTGAAGCTCTAGTTACCGCTGGCGTCGATGTTATTATTGTCGATTCGGCTCACGGTTACGCCAAGTATGTTATCGAAGCTCTCGAGCACATCAAGAAGCATCACAAGGTAGATGTCATTGCTGGCAACATTGCTACCGCCGAAGGCGCTGAGGCGTTGATCAAGGCTGGTGCTGACGGCTTGCGCGTGGGAATGGGCCCAGGTGCTATTTGTACCACCCGCATAGTCTCAGGCATGGGTGTACCCCAGCTAACGGCCATTATCGAATCTGCTGAGGCTGCCAAGAAGCATGGCGTACCAGTTATTGCCGACGGCGGCATTAATTACTTCGGTGACATCACCAAGGCTCTAGCTGCCGGTGCTTCATCGGTCATGATGGGTCGTTTATTTGCTGCTACCGAGGAGTCCCCAGGCGATGTGGTTGAATTCACCAAGGAAGAAGTGCCTCGTCGATTCCAGAGCATCGTCAACGGTTCTGCTAAGTATAAGTTCAAGGCTTACCGTGGCATGGGCTCAATTGGAGCCATGGAGCGTGGCAAGAAGATTAGTTCCGAGGACGAATTCCACGGCAAGAGCTACAGCAACAAGAGCATACTGATCGCCGAAGGTGTCGAAGGTCTAGTGCCTTGCACCGGTGATCTAGCTACTGTTGCCGGTGCTATGATCGAAGGTATTCGCTCTGGCTTCTACTACGTAGGTGCCAAGTCAATTGATGAACTATGGGACACGGCCGTCTTGCAGCGCATCACAACTGCCTCGTTGAGCGAAAGCCACCCGCATGACCTCTTCGTTACTGAAGCAGGCAACTCTTACCCAAGCTAGGTACGGGACATTTTGGATTATTCGCCCTCTGGCACAAGACGGCCGTCGGGCGAGTAATGCAAAACATCCCGACACTAAGCTGGTAATGTATACTATTAGAAAATAACAGGAGGAAAAATGGCTACCACAAAGCAACGAGTTATCGCTGGGTTTTTTGCAGGATTGTTCCTGTTCACATCATCAGCGCTAACAATCGGAGTTATTTATCAAATGGTTCAAGACGGCAAGAAGCCGTCCAGCGCCACTACACCAATTAATCAGGAGGCAAAAGTGGAGAACAAACTACAAGGCACACAACTAACTGGCTTTACGCCAACACCAGCTATCGCTAAGCTCGAGGCTGTCGACACTACACCTGGTACGGGCACCGAGGTTAAGGCGGGCGCAACTGTTACTGTTGATTACACTGGTGCCGTAGCAGCCACTGGTGTTATCTTCCAGAGCTCCAAAGACACAGGTCAACCAGTATCCTTCCCGCTTAGTGGCGTGATCGCTGGCTGGTCGCAAGGTATTCCTGGCATGAAAGAGGGCGGAACTCGTCGTTTGTTGATCCCAGCCGCTCTAGCTTACGGTGCGAACCCACCAGCTGGATCAGGCATACCAGCCAACGCTGATCTGGTATTCGATGTTACTTTGCACTCTATTTCGAAATAATAAGCTTATAGAGGCAAACGTATTAAAAAACACAATATATAGTGTCTTGAATTTTACGTAAGCGCTATATATAATCATGCATACAGTCAGATATTGTTCTGAACTAGAGCATTAAACAAAATAAAAAAGCGTTAGGAAAACGACTGTAGCCGTACCCGAGAGACACGGCGGTGGTTCTAGCGCTCTAAACGAGGGAGACCAATATGGTCAAAAACATCACTATCTTCACTACCAACACCTGCGGCTATTGCGGCATGGTCAAGAAGTATCTCGGTGCCAAAGGCATGAGCTACGAAGAAGTTAACCTCGACGATCATCCTCACCGCCAAGCCGAAGCCTTGGAGATGTCTGGTGCAATGACAGTGCCTGTCACCGTTGTTACCAAGACAGATGATTCTCAAGAAGTAATTGTCGGTTACAACCTAGCCAAGTTAGCTCCTGCGGTAGCCTAAACCCCGAGTATGGCCGAACCCAAAGCTATCCCCCAGCATGACGTAGTCATAGTTGGCGCTGGGCCTGCTGCTCTGACAGCGGCTATCTATACGACTCGCGAAGACATCGATACGCTGATATTTGAGCGTGGAGTTGTCGGCGGCTTAGCTGCGGTTACGGATATGATCGATAACTATCCTGGCTTCCCAGAAGGCGTAGATGGCATATCATTGGCTGATCAGCTACAGAAGCAGGCTGAGCGCTTTGGTGCGGTAATTGAGCTGGGCGAGGTAACGGCTATACATGACGAAGGAGAACTTAAGCGACTCGAGACTACTAGTGGTGATATCCACGCTCGTGCTGTTCTGATCGCTACAGGCTCAGATTATAAGAAGATCGGCGTACCTGGCGAAGAAGAGTATTACGCCCGTGGTGTTCACTATTGTGCCACCTGTGACGGTGCCTTTTACCGCGACAAGAAGCTAGTCGTTGTCGGCGGCGGCAACTCGGCTATTCAAGAAGCGATCTTCTTGACCCGCTTCGCAACTCACATTGATCTGTTGGTGCGTTCGACTATCAAGGCTAGCGATGTCTTGCAGCACGAGCTCGACGAATACGTTAAACAGGGCAAGGTAACCGTTCACCTCAACACAACTACAGATGAGATTGTTGGCAAAGATAAGTTTGTAACCAAAGTCGTTGGCACCAAAGACGGCAAGAAGGTCGACTTTGTGACCGATGGTGTGTTTGTCTTTGTTGGTCTGCTACCCAACTCGCAGTTCCTTGAGCCAACACCTATTAAGCTCGACGAGATCGGCTTTGTTATCACAGATCAACATTTGCAAACAACTATGCGCGGCGTCTTCGCAGCCGGTGACATCCGTTGCGGCGCTACTATGCAGATCGCCAGTGCAGCCGGTGAAGGCGCTACTGCTGCTCTCAAGATTCGCGAATACCTCGAAGGTCGTTTGCACCCAGTTCAGAACTAAACGGTTGTGTAATTAGGGAAGAAGTCCAAGACAAGTTGCTTGCCTTTGATACCTTGCTTCTTGAGGTCGTTCTCTAGTGTCTCCACCATCGGCTCGGGACCTGAAATATAGATCAGTGTGTCTTCGGTCGGCTTCTGTGTTCCGAGTATGAAGTCAGCTGTAATGCGGCCTCGCTCGCCACCCCATGACGCAGATGGCTGCCCAACAATTATTGTTGGGTTTACGTTGGCAGCATCGAAGGTTGGTTGGAATATAATCTCTTCTTCGCTGCCGACGGCGTAAAGAAGCTTAATTGGACGCTCCTCGCCAGTCGACGCCAGCCAAGTCAGAATGCTGTGAAATGGCGTAATACCGATACCACCAGCCACAAATATAAGAGGTGTTTGCACGAGCTTAGGCAGGACGAAGTCGCCCATTACATCGCTCATAAGCAACTCTGTGCCCATAGGCAGCCCAAAAAGGGTCCGCTTGAAGCTACTGCTCTTATCGCCAGCGAACTTGGTAGTAATGCTAAGAAGATCTTGGGTCGGCGAAGAGGAGAGAGTAAACCAATGCTTGATACCACGCATGTCTGGGTTGTCATGCGCAGCAGTTAGTTCTATGAACTGACCAGCTGTGTAGCGAACAGGCTTCTCAGCCTTGAAGAAGAACGTCGTGATATTCGAGGCCTCATCCTGTTTGTGATCCAAAACAACCTTCATACTACCAGTCTAACAGATTGCAGAGGTTACTTTTCGAATAGGTCGGGGTAGTCGGTGACTATGGCTGCAAGTCCATGCTTTTGCCATTTGGCAGCCTGCTTGGGATTGTTGACGGTATAAGCGCCAAGCCTGTAGCCGCTGCGTGTCATTTGTCTTATAAAACCCCACCACAGCCAGCGTTGATTCATTAGAATGTGCGCTGTACCAAGTTGTCTGGCTCGTCGGCTAGCCCGTACGCCGCTCCATTTTTCTAGAACTGTGACCATAATCTCTGGCAAGCCCTCGCGGATATTAAGTAGTATGGATTGATCAAAAGAAGAAATTCTAAAATCTTCGGGCTGCCAACCCTTGTCTAGATGGTCTTGAATAATCTTAATGATTGGTTTGGTTGGCTCATTTGGTTTGATTTCTACATAGATCGGCACAGCGCGGTTAATAGTCGTAAGGGCTTGCTCGAAGGTGGCTAGGTCTGCTTTGTGTTCTAAGAGATAGGGATACGAGTGATCTTCTATCATGTGTTTGTCGCCATTGGGATCAAGCAAGTATGGGTCATGGTGGGCAATGACGACGCCATCACGACATACTCTAACGTCGAGCTCAATCATGTCGACACGATGTTCAAGAGCTTTTTGGAAGCTTTTTATGGTGTTTTCGGGGGCAAGGCCGCGGGCGCCACGGTGACCGATGATCTTCATATGGTCTTAGTGTACAATATTGTTAAAGATAAGGAGTAAGCAAGTGCCAGACTTTAACCAAGTATTAGAACCAGGTGATTATCAGAACGGCACGGTTAATACCGTGGTCGAGATTCCAGAGGGCAGTATTCTTAAGATTGAATGGGATCGCAACCGCGCAGCTTTCATGCTCGATAGGGTTGAGCCAGCTATCTACGCTAAGCCAGTTAACTACGGTTTCATTCCTCAGACCCTCGATGGCGATGGCGATGAACTCGATACCTTGGTTGTCTGTGCTGAGCCGATTCCAACTGGTGTATGGCTAGAGACCAAAATCATTGGCATTATGAACTTCGAAGATGACGGCGACATGGATCACAAAATCGTTGTCGTACCAGCTGATGACCGAGATACTGGCGATAGCATCAACAGTCTTGATGATCTGGGTGAACGTTGGAAGCAAAAAGTTGCCGAGCACTTCAATCACTACAAAGATCTTAAGAAGCCAGGTGTCACAAAAGTCGAAGGCTGGGGTGATGCCGAAGCTGCCAAAGTTGTCATTGCCGAATCCATAGAGCGTTACAAGAACCAGTAGAATGAAGAAGATCGTCCCAGAAGATAGCGTTTTGATCCCCCAGCAGGCTGTAAAAGCTTTCGGTGGTCAGATCTTTGATGTTTATCAATGGTCGCAAACGATGTTTGATGATTCCGAGGCAACTTTTGAGATGCTCAAAAGACCCGATACCGTGACGGTAATGTGTGTCGTCGACGACAAAGTTCTGGTGATAGACGAGCAGCAGCCTCATGTTGGCGAGCGACGCAGCTTCCCGGGCGGTCGGGTTGATCCAACAGATCTGAGTGTTGAAGCTGCGATTAGTCGTGAAGTCTTGGAAGAGACGGGCTATAGCTTCAATAACTGGCGATTGGTCAAGGTTTGGCAGCCTCATAACAAGATGGAATGGTTTATATATCTGTTCTTGGCGTGGGATGTAGCGAGCAAAATCGAGCCTAACCTAGACGTTGGCGAAAAAATAACCGTGCAGAACCTGTCATTCAACGAGCTAAAAGAGCTTGTGATTAACAAATCTGGCTACTTAGGCGAAAGCACCACGATATTCGAAGATTTAGACAATCTCGATCAGCTCCTAGCCTTGCCAGAATTCAAAGGAAAGGTGATTGACGTATGAGTCAGAAGAAACCAGCAAGCGTAGTCTTCAGCGGCAAAATTGGCCAAGTCGTGCACACTGAACAGCCTGACGGCCGAGTCTTCGAGCACTTCCTAAGACCTCCTGGTACCAGAATTGTGGTCGTTTCTCCCGAAGGCAAAATTCTTATCACCAAAGAACATCGTCTTGAGACTGGCAATGTTGACCTAAGGCTCCCTGGCGGCAAAGTACGCGACAACGTGGCTACCTACAATGAGCTTATTGAGAGCGGCGAAGATATCATCGAAGCTGCAAAACAGGCTGCTATCAAAGAAACACTTGAGGAGACTGGTCTTATTGTAGAAAACATTAAGATGTTAACTATGGCCAACGCCGGTGCGACAGTTGAATGGGACCTTTACTACTTCTTGGTAGACAAGTATCGTGAAAATCCTAGTGGTCAAGAGCTTGAGCTAGGCGAAGACATCGAAGTTACTTGGATGACACCAGCAGAAATCGAGCAAGCTATTGCTGACGGAAACATGCAGGAGTGGCGAACCGTAGGCGTTCTGCTCGGACTAGTCCTACCCAAGCTTACATAGATTCTCTGGCGATGTACAAATCGACCAGTAGTTTTTGTATTTTTTTCTCGTTGCTTTCACGATCGTTTGAATTGAGCTTTAAGACATCCTTCTCTAAAGACCCAAATTGATGGAGGTAGAGTGCAATAAATGCTAGTTCTTCTTGGCGGTTTTCGCTATTAATCTCGAATAAGTCTTGCGGGTCTACGTCAACCATGTAGATGGCAGGCTGTGTATTACCAGCAGTTTTGCCATAAACCAATTGCCTAAGGCTCAAATCTGCGATATATAATCCATCCCTTTTAATCATTGAACGATAGTACTCTAGTATAGAATCGTAAGCTTCTTGGGCAACTGCTTGATGCTCGTCGCTTATGCCCTGCTGAAACGATGCTCCTTCAACTCTGTTAGCAGCCACAAACCAAGTGTCTTTACCTTTGTCGTCGGTTTCATGTGCAAAACTTATAGCCGGAGGGTGAATAGCGTAAGCATCACTAAGATGAAACAGCGCCTCTGTATAGTCGCCAAGATGTAATGAAGCATCTTTACCCGATTCAGGCGATGCATAGTCTCCAGACCTAATGATTAGATCTGGATTTGAACCAAGAGTCCATAGATGATCTTCTTGCGCAGACAAAGCAGCCAAATTGGTGCGCTTGAATTCACTGGGGATTAGGGGCTCGCCAAAGGCTTCTTGACCCAGTTCGTAAGGCTGAAACATTGCTATATTATACCATATATGTCAACAATCTCAACCAATTCAGTACGTTAAGCATACTTGAAGGTTGCGTATGTGGCCATAAGCTTTTAGAATGTAGACATAAGCGTTAAAATACAATAACAAAAGGAGTTGCATGAAGACACGAGTGGCAATCAATGGCTTTGGACGAATTGGACGGAACGCATTTAAGGTAGCTTTTGAGCGATCTGACCTAGAGGTTGTAGCGATCAACGATCTTACAGATACGAAGACTCTGGCGCACCTGCTGAAGCATGACAGCAACTACGGTACTTACGCTCAAGAAGTGGGCTTTGACGACAAAGGAATTATTGTCGACGGCAAGCATATTCTAGTGCTAGCTGAGAAAGATCCAGCTACTCTTCCGTGGGGCGAACACAAGGTTGACGTAGTTATTGAATCTACTGGCTTCTTCGTTGATCCTGCCAAGGCTCGGGCTCACATAGATGCTGGCGCCAAGAAGGTTGTGCTGAGCGCTCCAGCTAAGGGTGAAGGGGCTACCACCGTAGTCCTGGGTGTTAATGAAGACGAACTTGAGACATCGACTGACATAATAAGCAACGCCTCCTGCACAACTAACTGTATTACACCCGTTGCTGCTGTTATCGAGAGCGAGTTTGGTATTGATAAGGCTATGATGACCACCGTTCACAGCTACACAGCTAGTCAGAAACTTCAAGATGCACCTGCTAAGGACTTGCGCGAGGCTCGCAACGCAGCTGAGAACATTGTTCCAACCACTACTGGTGCATCAAAAGCGGCTGGTCTGGCTCTGCCTGCCTTGCAAGGTATCTTCGGTGGTATGTCGGTTCGCGTACCGACCCCAGTTGTTTCGCTCAGTGACTTCGTAATAATCACTAAGAAGCCAGTTACTGTTGAAGCTGTTAATGCCGCCTTCAAGAAGGCTGCTAAGGAGCCTTTCTACCAAGGTATACTTGATGTTTCTGAGGAGCCGCTTGTGAGCAGTGATTATATTGGCAACAGCCACAGCTGTATTGTTGACCTTCTGCTAACCGCGGTAGTAGGTGACAACATGCTCAAGGTAGTTGCTTGGTACGACAATGAGTGGGGTTATAGCAACCGTTTGGTTGAAGTTGTAGCCGACACCGGCCGACTGCTTCACAGCAAGAAGGACTAAACTTATGCGAGTAGCTCTGACTACAGATCACACTGGATTCGAAGCTGTTAAGCAGCTTAAGGGTTTCTTGGAGTCACTCGGTCACGAAGTTGCAGATTTTTGTCCGCAGACTTTTGATGTTGACGATGACTATCCAGATTTCATGTTTCCGGCTGCGCAAGCTGTAGCAAATGGTGAGTGCGAAGCTGGCATCATCCTAGGCGGCAGTGGACAAGGTGAGGCCATGGCTGCCAACCGTATCAAAGGTGCTCGCTGTGCGCTGTTCTACGGTCCAGTTGCTGCTAAAACGGCCATTGATGCCGAGGGCACACTTAGTGATGATCCCTATGAAATTCTACGTTTATCCCGCCAGCATAATCACGCTAACGTGCTAAGTCTGTCCGCCCGTTTCTTGAATCTAGAAGAAATGCAAAAAGCGATTGTTATCTGGCTAGATACGCCTTATAGCGATGTTGATCGTCACGCTCGCCGCGTACGCAAACTAGATAATTAGTTTTTTTGGTCGGGTTTCACAACCTAGGTCTGTCGACCATATAAGATCACTATATAATCGCTAGCGATTCGCTATAAGATATATAGGGATCTTATATGGTCACTAAGTTGTGGTGACGGACAACCAACGCTAAGTGCTATACCGCTTAAGCCAAACAAGCTGTATCATAAATACAAATGAGCAAAGCAATAATCTGCCCAACCGTTACAGCCAATGATCCGCATGAGTATCGAACTCAGATGGAGCGTCTAACGCCATTCGCGCATAGGGTGCATATTGACCTAATGGACGGCGAGTTCACAACGTCCAAGTCCCCGAGTCTCGAGCAAATCTGGTGGCCACCCGAGCTTACTGCCGACATCCATCTTATGTATCAAAAACCTATGGACTACATCGACCAACTGATCAAGCTGAAGCCCAAAATGGTCATAATTCATAACGAAGCCGATGTTCATCACATGCATTTTGCCGCCCAATTACATAAGGAGGGTATAGAAGTCGGTCTAGCTATCTTGAAAGACACCCCAGTCGAGTACGCATATCAAATTATGCATAGCTTTGATCAGGTGCTAGTGTTCAGCGGTAATCTGGGCTATCACGGAGGTGAAGCCGACCTTGGCCTCCTCGATAAGGTCAAGAAGATCCGAGAACATCACCCAGAGTGCGAAATAGCTTGGGATGGTGGCATAAATGACCAGAATGCCAAACAGCTCACTGAAGCTGGAGTCCAAGTCCTAAATGTCGGCGGGTTTATCCAACAGTCCGACGATCCACGACAGGCTTATGCTAAGATTAAGGCAGTAATACAGGCCAAATAATGCAAAAATTACCCCTAGCACAGCTCGAAACCATCGCCAATGATATCCGCGAGGACATCATTAAGATGCTGGAACACGCAGGTAGCGGACACAGCGCTGGCCCGCTTGGGCTAGCAGATATTTTCACAGCCCTATACTTTGACGTTATGAAATACGACCCCAAGAACCCGACTTGGGACGAGCGCGATATCATACTGCTGAGTAACGGCCATTGCGTGCCTGTTCAGTATGCCTCAATGGCCCATGCTGGTTTCTTCGACAAGAAAGAACTCATGACTCTTAGGCAGCTCGGCACGAGACTACAGGGACACCCTGAGCGAACTAAGTTGCCTGGACTCGAGAACACTAGCGGACCACTAGGTTGTGGACTCAGTCAAGCGTGCGGCATGGCATTGGCAATGCGCATGGACAAGCAGTCGCATCGTTGGGTTTATGTAGTTATGGGTGACGGTGAGCAAGACGAAGGTAACGTTTGGGAAGCGGCCATGTTGGCCAGTAAGTACAAGCTTAATAACATTATCGCAATTACAGATCGTAATAACATTCAGATTGATGGTCCGACCGAATCAGTCATGCCCTTAGAGGATTTCAAGGCTAAGTGGGAGGCCTTTGGTTGGCACGTACTTGAGATCAACGGCAATGATATAGAGGCTGTAATTGACGCCTGTGCGATGGCCAAGGCAATTGTCGAGAAGCCAATTATGATCGTAGCCCACACTGTGCCGGGTAAGGGCGTGGACTTCATGGAGTACGACTTCCACTACCACGGTATGTTATTGCATCCAGAAGATGCTAAAAAGGCGCTTCACGAACTACGAACTCTTGGCGGCAAGATAAGGGGCGAACATGAGTGATATGCATTTAGTTGATCTTGATGGTGAGGTCAAGTCTGAACCGACACGCAAAGGTTTTGGCCGCGGACTACTTGAAGCCGGCAAGCTCGACGCAAATGTCGTGGCTGCTTGCGCTGATTTGACCGACTCTACCCAGATGAGTCTCTTCAAAGCCGAGTTCCCAGATCGTTTCGTCGAGATCGGTGTTGCCGAGCAGAATCTAGTGACTGTTGGTTCGGGTCTAGCTGCCATGGGCAAAATTCCTTTCGTTAGCTCGTACGCTGCGTTTAGTCCCGGCCGTAACTGGGAGCAGATAAGAACTACGATTTGCCTTAATGATCGACCTGTCAAAGTCGTAGGCAGCCATGCGGGTGTCAGTGTTGGACCTGACGGCGCTACTCATCAAATGCTCGAGGACATTGCTCTGATGCGCGTTCTGCCCAACATGGTTGTCATTGTGCCTGGAGACAGTGTTGAAGCCGAGAAGGCGACGCTAGCCATGGCCAAGGACAAGAGACCTAATTATCTACGACTGGCACGCGAAGCAACACCTGTGTTCACTACTGACAAGACGCCTTTTGAGATCGGCAAGGCCTATGTTCTCAACAAGGGGGCGGATGTTACGATCATTGCGACCGGAACTATGACCTACCAAGCCTTGCTAGCTGTCGACAGGCTTTTCAAAGACGGCATAGACGCCGAAGTTGTCCACGTGCCAACTATCAAGCCGCTGGACGAAGCGACGATTCTAGCGAGTGTTCGCAAAACTGGTGCCGTAGTGACGGTAGAAGAAGGTCAGATCAACGGCGGCCTAGGCGGTGCAATCGCCGAACTATTATCAGAGAATCAGCCCGTCAAGCTCAAACGAGTCGGCATGCAAGACCGCTTCGGTGAATCGGGCTCACCAGACCAGTTGCTAGAACATTTCGGCCTGGACGCCAAGCACATCCGTCTAGCCGTCCACACAGTGCTCGACAAATAACCTTGGCGACTTAAGCATAAGCGTTTATACTGGCGCTATGCCGCAAACACTTGGACAGATGAGAAAGAATTGCGCCACAGCGCGTGCTCGCATGGCACAGGCGCGTGCCGAGCACTGGGCTTTCGGCGCCTTTAATCTCGATGATGAAGCCACCCTCAAGGCTGTCGTACTAGCCGCCGCCGCCAAGAATGCTCCTGTGCTTGTAGAAGTTAGCCAGGGCGAAGTCGACGATATCGGTATTAATAACGTCCGTGATATGGTTGATAACTTCAAGGCGCAATATGGCGTCGAGATGTACATAAATCTCGATCACAGCCCGAGCGTTGAGGCAGCTAAGGACGGCATAGAAGCCGGGTTCGAGTTCATACACATCGACGTTTCGCAGTCTAATCACGATGCTAGCGACGAAGAAATCATCGCCGCCACCAGAGAAGTCGTATCCTATGCTCAACTAACCGGTGCCTTGGTCGAAAGCGAGCCACATTACTTCGGTGGTTCATCGAATGTTCATACTGAAGACATAGATTATGAAGAGATTAAGAAGACTTTCAGTACGCCTGAGCGCGCTAAAGCTTTTGCCGATGCGACCGGTATTGATACTTTTGCAGCCGCTATAGGTAACTTACACGGTAAGTATCCAGTACCGAAGGTATTAGACCTCGAATTGTTGCAGCGATTAAGGGACGCCTTCGACTGTAATATTTCGCTACACGGCGGTAGTGACACTCCCGGGCACTACTTCCGTGATGCGGTTAAGATCGGTGTAACCAAGATTAACATCAACAGCGACATGCGCTACGCATACCGCACCGCTCTAGAGAAGATTCTGGCCGAGAAGCCAGACGAATACTCCGTAGCCAAGCTAATTGGCAAGGACGTCGTTCCTGCAGTCCAAGCAATTGTGGAAAGTAAGATAGAAGACTTCAATTCGGCTGGCAAGGCCGTCATATAATACTCGACCGCTCAAAGATTAAAAACGTATTAAGTTACTTTTGCTTATGATGGCGCGGTCGTATAATGGATTTATTATGACAATGACACTAACCAAACAAGACCTGCAAGCCATCAAGTCAATAGTTGATGAGTCAGTTGATGAATCTAAGATTCAGACGGCAGCTGGCTTTGCCGAACTACATGACAAATTTGACTACCTAGAAGCCGAAGTTAGCGAAGTAAAACAAATAGTCCAGAGAACTGAAAGAGTTCTGCTTAATGAGGTCGACCGTAATAATCAACAGGACAAGGCGTTACTCAAGATTCGGAATACATTGCGCGCTGTTTAGACATGCTACGTGGTAAACTAAAAGCATAATCATATTAAGAGGTGGGACAAGTGGCAGGAAAACCAGATGTAATCAGTGTTGGTGATATAGTAACCGATGCCTTTATTAAGTTGATTGATGACCAGGCAGTAACCTACGAGAACGAACAGGGCAAATGGCTAGCAGTACCGTTTGGTACTAAGATTCCGTTTGATCATGCTGAAGTTATTGAAGCCGTTGGGAATGCAGCTAATGCAGCAGTGGCTTTCGCTCGTTTGGGGCTGGACAGCTCTTTTGTAACTAATGTGGGTGCTGATGCTCACGGCCGCGACATGATTAAGGCTCTCGACAAGAATGATGTCGACAGCAGCTTCGTGCGGATTAACAGAGGTAAGAAGAGCAATTATCACTATGTCCTGTGGTACAAGGAAGAGCGAACTATTCTGATCAAGCACGAAGAGTACGATTACCACTGGCCGCATTTGACGCCTAATGAGACGCCTAAGTGGGTTTACTTCAGTTCTATCAGCGAGCATGCCATACCCTACCACGATCAAGTAGCTGACTGGCTCGATAAGAATCCAGATGTTAAGTTGGCCTTCCAGCCGGGGACTTTCCAGATGAGTGCTGGTACTAAACGGCTACATCGCATCTATGCTCGTAGCGAAGTTCTGATCTTGAACCGTGAAGAGGCGGCTAACGTTGGTGGTGGCGATCATGAGGACATGCACGATCTGTTCAACAAGTTGCACGAACTAGGCTCCAAGATTGTCGTTATAACAGATGGCCCTAATGGTGCATATGCCTCAGATGGCGAGAACAGATTCCAGATGCCGCTATATCCTGACCCGGCTCCACCTGTAGACCGTACTGGCGCCGGTGATTCCTTCGCCTCTACCTTCGTGGCAGCCTTGATAAAGGGCAACACCTTAGAAGGTGCCTTACAGTGGGCGCCAATCAACTCCATGAATGTCGTCCAGAAAGTCGGTGCCCAAGCTGGTCTATTGACCGAAAAAGAACTCGACCACTACTTACGTCATTCACCAGACTGGTACAAGCCAACTCGAATGAAATAGGGGGATAACTCCTTTCGCCACGTTGACGCTTATGATAATCTATAGTGAAGGATCTATATGATTTGCAACATAAAAATAACTAGGGTGGGACACGGAGCATGACACGCTTCTTATCCGAATCTCTCCAGGCACCAGAACCTTTCTTCCGATTAGGCTTGCGTCGACTCGAATCTGCCAACGGTAATCCGAACACCGATATACGCTTCAGCGCTGCTGTTAAGCAAGATACGCTTAACAAGCTGCGTAGTCTTGGCCTAGACCCGAATGACACAACTGCTGAAGAGCTTTATCACGTACTGCAGGAAAGGATTAAAGCCGATGACGCTTGCCTGACTAGAACGTTAAGAACTCATGCAGCAACACATGTCTCGGCTGAAGGTGACGTAGTCTCTGGCATGATCCATGTACTCAAGGAGCTGCCTGACTCCAAGCGCTGCTTCTCCATCAAATCTAGCACCCTTAAGGCTCTTCTCAAGCGCCAGCCCCCTAAGAAAGCTCTCAAGCAACTAGGTTACCGCTCAGTTGACTCGTTCTTGAAGCACGAAGTCACTGCCTTAGCTCTGGCCTCAGCCTGGCTGGTTGAAGGCGCTTCCTGGCAGAGTCGTTTCGTAGATCAATACAAGAAGCTGGGGCCTAGCGACTTCGAGAACCGTAATATCATTATTCTACAGCCGACTTCTGCACGCTGGCAGAAGCTTGCTACGGAGGTAGTTGAGCAGAACAAGCATAATCTTCTGAGCTTCAAGGAGCTCGGGGCATTAATATTCTTACCGTTACCCAAGAAGATACCAGAAGGTGTAGTTACTGCCAGTCTCAGCCTTGGACTACACGAGCTCAATAAGATTAGGGCTAGCAGTACTTATTTACAGCTTTGTCAGGTTCGGGCTGACTTCGGCAAAATCGTTCAGTCGGTTGCTCAAGACGAGCCATACCTTAGGTCTGAGCTGCTTGACCAGCCAGTGCCATGGCACCTAGTACAGGACTACTACTCGCGCTTCAAGGACCGCTTGAGCGAAGATATCTTCGAGCCACACATTCAGCGTGACGACATATCATGGCATCAAGTCGAGAGAACTTTGAGTTCTATTGAGCCGAGTCTGGAATTCTGGCATCAGAGTGGCCATCTTGGCTTAGTGCGTGACGGTAAGCCAGTGTCGCTTAATATTGTTGATGCTGCCTTGAATCTTTGCAATTCTCTGCCGTTCGAACAGCGCATCGTACATTATTTCCAGCGTTCGCTGTGGCACGAACTGCTGCTTAATTACATGGGTCATGAATCAGTTGAGCGAGCTGTGATCAGTGAGCTTAGTCCGCAATTAGCGACAGAAACGGCGATGGCATGAGCAGGCCGATATATCAAATCTGTGTTTCTGGTGCGGCAAAGGGTGACAGCGTGGAAGAGGGTAAGGCTTTGGCCGCCGAATTAGGCGTAGCTATTGCCAAGGCTGGGCACGCGCTAATGACGGGCGCGACCATAGGTCTACCTAACTATGCTGCCGAAGCCTACAAGAAGGCAGGTGGCAAGATGAGCGTCGGCATTAGCCCTGCGTCAAGTAAGGTTGAGCACGTCATGAAATACCGTTTGCCAATTAAGGCCTACGACACGATTCTCTACAGTGGCTTGCACTACGTTGGCCGAGATACCCTACTTATAACCTCTAGCGATGCAGTGGTTAGCGTTGGCGGCCGTCTAGGTACGCTACATGAATTCACAATCGCTCTGGAGACGGATACGCCAATCGGCTTCTTGCAAGGAGCAGGCGGTATTAGCGAGCAGATAGAAACCCTGATGAACTTGGCTCACCCGCTGCGCAAAGGTGCTATGGTGACCTTCAACGATTCGCCAGAAGCCTTGGTCAAGCAACTGACTGACCACCTTGACGGTGAGCACATCAAATACAAAAATCTCTACTAAGCTTGCTACAATTAGAGGATGACTAAGTTTAAGCTACGTTCTGATTTTGGGCCAACAGGTGATCAGCCTAAGGCAATTGAACAGTTGACTCAAGGACTTCAAGACGGTCTTAAGGACCAAGTCCTTAGAGGTGTTACCGGCTCGGGGAAGACTTTCTCCATGGCTAACATCATTCAGAATGTTCAGAAGCCGACGCTAATCTTGAGCCACAACAAGACGCTGGCTGCGCAACTGTATGGCGAGTTCAAGCACTTCTTCCCCGATAACGCTGTTCATTACTTCGTTAGCTACTTCGATTATTATCAGCCAGAGGCGTATATAGCGCGTTCGGATACTTTCATCGAGAAGGACAGCCAGATCAACGAAGAGATTGATCGACTCAGGCATGCAGCTACTGATTCGCTGCTTGCTCGCAAGGACGTGATTATCGTAGCCAGCGTGAGTTGTATCTACGGCATTGGCTCGGTCGATGACTATAACGGTCTATCAATTGATGTAAAGGTGGGTGAGCGTAAGGTTCGTGACAAGTTCCTAAGACAACTGACAGATATCCAATATCAGCGTAACGATGTGGACTTCCATCGTGGCACCTTCCGTGTTCGTGGCGATGTGGTTGATGTCTTCCCAGCTGGCGAAGAGCTAGCTTACCGAATGGAATTCTTCGGTGACGATATCGAGCGTATAACCAAAATTGACCCTTTGACAGGTGAAATTCTAGCCAAACCTGACTCTTATAAGATCTTCCCAAGTTCGCACTACGTTACTCCTCAGGAGAAGCTCAAGCAGGCAATGGTTAAGATAGAAGATGAGCTGCAGCACCGCATTGCGTTCTTCAAGAAGAATAACAAGCTCATAGAGGCACAGCGTATCGAGCAACGTACACGATTCGACCTAGAGATGATGCAGGAGACTGGCTTCGTGAAGGGCATCGAGAACTACTCGCGCTATCTGACCAACAGGGAAGAAGGTGAGCAGCCAGCAACGCTGCTAGATTATTTCCCAGATGATTATCTGTTCATGATTGACGAGTCACATATGACGATTCCGCAAGTTAGAGGCATGTACAACGGTGACCGTGCCCGCAAGGAAGTGCTTGTGGAGCATGGGTTCCGTCTTCCAAGTGCGCTTGATAATCGCCCACTGACGTTCACAGAGTTCGAGAGACACGTCAATCAGGTGGTATATGTCTCCGCCACACCTGCTGAGTACGAGCTAACGCGGAGCCCAGAACCAGCCCAGCAAGTTATTCGTCCTACTGGTCTACTTGATCCGCCAATCGAAGTTCGTCCAATCGAAGGCCAGATTGACGACTTAGTTGCTGAAATTCGTGACACGACCGCCAAGCATCAACGAGTCTTAGTAACGACTCTGACCAAGCGCATGAGCGAAGACCTCGCTGAATATCTTAAGGAGATCAATATTAAGGTAGCGTATCTGCACAGTGACGTAGATACGCTTGATCGTACGGATATATTGCGGGATCTACGCCTTGGTGTTTATGACGTTTTGGTCGGGATTAACTTGCTGCGAGAGGGGCTCGATCTGCCCGAAGTTTCGTTAGTTGCTATCTTGGATGCAGACAAAGAGGGCTTCCTAAGAAGCGAGCAAGCGCTGATTCAAACCGTCGGCCGCGCTGCACGTCACGAAAAGGGCCATGTAATCATGTATGCTGACCGCGTCACCAAGAGTATGCAAGCCACGATTGACGAAACAACCCGCCGTCGCAAAATTCAAGAAGCCTACAACACTGAGCACGGCATCACGCCAACTGGCATCAAGCGCGCAGTTGAAGCAGGCATGCGACCAGAGCTTGACCAAGAGGCCAAGACAGCGAAGCTTAATCTCAAGAAGATACCTAAGGAAGAGTACGCTGCGCTGATCAAAGACCTCTCTGCACAGATGGATCTAGCCGCCGCCAATCTCCAGTTCGAGAACGCCGCCGAACTCCGCGACATCATCGACGACATCAAGAAGAAGCTCTAAGCGGCCTGAGCAAGCTCCATTTGACCTAAGTGTTCGGCAGTGCCTCGGGCGTCAACCGTCATGGCATGACCCATGCCTTCTACGATCCAGAGGAGCGTACGAGGTGCTGTCTTCTTGATACTTTGCCACTGAGGAAGCTGTTCTTGGACTAGGGGGTCATGTTCGCCACCCAAAACATGTGTTTCGTATTGGCTTGCTACTTGCTTGATTATCGACAATTCTATGCCTTGTTTGACACCGTTGAAGTTGCCAACAATAACAGCTAGACGATGGGGCAGCTTGTGTATGCCTAGAGCGTATGCGCCCAAAACCGCCAAACACTCAGCAGACTCTTCGGGGTGTTTGAGCGCCATGCGCAAGACGTCTGCAGATATATGCTTGAAGAATCTGTCTTTCATTTCGGCTACAAACTCTTCATCGCTAACGTCTCGAAATGTTTCTTCTTCGCTTACATTTCTTGCGCCAACAGCTGGCGATACTAGCTTAAGCCTGTCCAGGTTGATTGGCGCATTCTCGCCAGCAGCCGAATTCTGTTGAGCCATATGTACTGCCACGTCCGAACCTAGTGATGTTCCGACAAAGTTTGCCGGTTCATCACCAGCTATTCTGGCAAGCATTCGCAAGTTCTCGCTAGCTGTTTGTTCAAGCCGTCTTCGATAGCCATCAACTATAGACAGACCATGGCCGCTATGGCTTAAGCCCGGAGTCGGTATTGTTATAGTGCGTCGCTCAGGATTGCGAAGCGCCATTGCATTGTGCCACTTGCTTGCGCTACCAAATTGCGCTATCTCGGTTAGTCCGTTTAGGATAACGTCGTTAACTACAGGCTCAGACTGGTCGCTAAATTCTTGTGATGGCTCGGTTATCAGTACCAACTGTTTGCGCCCGTCTATCGGCACTAGTAATTCTTGTGGTTCGGGCCATGTACCACCAGAGTTTCCGCCTACATGCATCCGTGTTATTGCCGATGCTGCCTTGGCAATACCTCGCCCATAGGCAAGCGGTAGGCGCGCAATTGCGGTCGGAGACAAAAATCCCTCCTCGGATTGAGAAGGGACGAGTGTGTAATCGAGTTCTACAGGATGTTCAAGGGAGTCTAATTCAGGAACCAGTTCTAGTCTGGCGGGTGGCAGCTCTCCGTCTCTCGGAAGCTCAGGCGTTGATGCGATAGCCATAATTTTTAGTTTGCGAATATTTCGCGCTCCAAACCAATCGTAATCCTAAGGCTTATGGTTGTAAAGAGTATTTGTCGTCAAATTAACAAACGATATTCTTCAACTATTGGCAACCCCTCTGTTACAATTGTATATAACATGGCGAAACTAACCCGAGAAGATGTCTTAAAGTTGGCTCAATTAGCAAGGCTGGAGCTGACTGAGGCTGAAATCGAAGAGTACAGTACCGAGCTGACTGAGATTCTGCAATATGTGGAGCAGCTTAGCAGTGTCGACGTCAAAGGGCTCAAGCCAACCAACCAAGTTACCGGCCTGACCAACGTAACTCGTCCCGACGAAATCGCCGAATACGGCTACAAGACTGAGGATCTACAAGACAATTTGCCGTCCAAGCAGGACAGCCATATCAAAGTTAAACGGATGATCGGATAATGGCTACATCTAAGTGGTTATCAATTGCTGAATTGGCGGCAGAAGTTCAGTCGGGCAAATCTAAGTCTGTCGATCTTGTCGATAAGTCGCTGAAAGCGATCACCGACAACGCGGAATACAAGTCAATTATCATTACTCTAGACGACCGTGCCCGAGAGCGTGCCAAGGACATTGATGTCCGTATTGCCAAAGGCGAGAAGATCGGTCGCTTGGCTGGCGTGCCATTCATCGCTAAGGACAACTTCTTGGTGTTTGGCTCAGATACTACCGCTGCGAGTAATATTCTCAAAGGTTTCAAAGCGCCGTATCAAGCCACGGCCATTAATAAGCTTGAGGCCGAAGGCGCTGTCTGTGTTGCCAAGGCCAACCTTGATGCCTTTGCCCATGGGGCTAGTACCGAGAACAGTGACTTCTTCACGACTCTGAATCCACATGACAAGACTCGCGTGCCCGGTGGAAGCTCGGGTGGCTCAGCTGCATCCATGGCCTTGGAACTTGCGCCTTTTGCTCTTGGTACTGATACGGGTGGTTCAATTCGCCAACCGTCCAGCTTCTGTGGTGTCGTCGGCTATAAGCCAACCTACGGATTGGTTAGTCGCTCGGGTGTAGTTGCCATGGGCAGTAGCCTAGACGTAATCGGCCCGATAACTAGAACTGTGGAGGATGCGGCGCTTGTACTAGACGTCATGGCTGGACGTGATGTCTTAGACGGCACAACTATTGAACGTGATCCTAAGCCGTATACCGATAATGACCTAAGTCTAAAGGGTCAAAAAGTCGGCGTTATCAAAGAATATCTAGCTGAAGGTATTGCTCCAGAGGTCAAGGAAGTTATTGAAACGGCCATCGATAAGCTCAAAGCTGCCGGTGCCGAAATCAAAGAGCTTAGTCTACCATCTCTGCCGAACGCTCTAGCTGTTTATTACGTATTGTGTCCAGCCGAAGTCAGTAGTAACTTAGGCCGCTATGATGGTCAACGCTTCGGCTACAGTTACGACAAGGCCAAGGATCTCGATGATAGCTACAAAGGTTCGCGAGGACGAGGCTTTGGCAAAGAAGCCAAGCGCCGAATTATGATTGGTACATATGTACTTAGCAGCGGCTACTACGATGCTTATTACAAGCAAGCACAGATTGTTCGCACCAAGCTTATTAACGAATTCGCAGTAGCTTTCCAGGACGTAGATTTCTTGCTTGGCCCCGTTGCGCCAACCACAGCCTTCAAGATCGGTGAGCACTCCAGCAATCCACTACAGATGTATCTGAGCGACGTCATGACAGTGGCTGTTAACTTAGTAGGAATTCCTGCAATAAGTATCCCAGCGGGTGTTAGTAAGGGCTTGCCAGTAGGACTGCAGTTAATGGCACCACAGAAGGCTGACAGGCAGCTTCTGTCGGTTGCTAAGCACGCCGAGGAGCTACTCGTATGAAATTATTCCGACGCCGCAAAAAGCCGTTGAACGCTGAATATTTCACAGAACGCTGGAAGACTCTGCAGCTTAACTGTGCTAATCGCAAAACCTGGCCCGATGCCATTATTCAGGCTGATGATCTGTTGGACGAAGCCCTTAAGAAGGCAAGATTCAAGGGTAAAACCACAGGAGAGCGTCTAGTAGCCGCCCAACACACCCTAACTAGTAATGACACCGTTTGGTATGGTCACAAACTTCGCAAAACTATCGCAACTGAAGACGTTCGTAAGCTTAAGAAAAAGGATGTAATCGATGCGCTGTCTGGCTTCCGCCAAGCTTTGCGAGATCTCGGAGCCTTGCGATGATCAGTCAAGCAACCCGCGACAAGTACACGACTACAATTGGTATAGAGTGCCACGTACAGCTGAAGACCAAGACCAAGTTGTTCTCGGCCGTTGGCAATGATGCCCGCGAAGCACCGCCTAACACACTCGTTAACCACATAGACTTTGGCCTGCCTGGAGCTCTGCCGGTTCTTAACGAGGAAGCGCTACATCTTGCAACTCGCGCGGCTTTTGCGCTTGGTACTGAACCTGAGCGTTTCAGTAAGTTTGACCGTAAGCACTACTTCTATCCTGACCTTCCCAAAGGCTACCAGATCAGCCAGTACGACGAGCCAATTATTGGTAAGGGCGAAATCACCATCGATGTTAATGGTGAACCCAAAGTAATTGGCATAACCCGTGCCCACCTTGAAGAAGATGCAGGCAAAAGCACTCACGCCGCAGGCAAAGACTATAGCCTAGTCGACCTCAACCGTGCCGGCACACCTCTCCTAGAAATCGTCAGTGAACCAGACATGCACACTAGTGCCGAAGCCAAGGCCTACGCCCGTGAGCTATATCTGCGCATGAAGTACGCCGACGTATCAGAGGCCAACCTATACTACGGCAACATGCGCTTCGATGTTAACGTCAGTGTCAGCCAGACTGATGAGCTCGGTACTCGCTCCGAAACCAAGAACCTCAACAGCTTCCGTAGTGTCGAGAAGGCTGTCGAATACGAAGTCACCCGACAAATCGAACTACTCGAGAAGGGCGAGAAGGTCGTTCAAGAGACTCGCGGTTGGGACGATGCTAAGCAGAAGACCCTATCCCAGCGCAGCAAGGAAAACGCCGATGACTATCGCTACATGCCCGACCCAGACATTCCGCCAGTCGTTCTAACAGATGAATACATTGCCAAGATCGGCGAGGAAATAGCAGTAATGCCGCAAGAGTGGCGTGAGCGCCTTGAATCTCTTGGTTTAGACAAGGCTTCAGTAGAAACTTTGATAGATGCAGGAGCAGATAACAAGAGCTACTTAAAACGCATCGTTGATGCGTCAAAGGTTAGTAAAGATTTTGCAAAATTTGTTGCTAACTCAACTATTAACATCGATATTCCTTTTGAAAAATCACTTGAAGAAGAGCAGGTAAAAATCTCTAGCGACGTTAGGATTGGAATATACAAGGAGCTTTATGAACTCTACGGTCGAGGAGAATTAAGCTCCAACTCTATCACTACGCTTATACAAGAATTTTTATCTGCAGACTCTGCCCCCACAGACGTGCAGCAGTACGCAACTGATAAGGGCTACATTCAAGTCTCCGACGAAGGCGAAATCGCCAAGATCGTCGTCCAAGTTCTAGCCGATAACCCCAAGGCCGCTGAAGATGTTAAGAATGGCGAAATGAAAGCGGTAGGTTTCCTAGTTGGCCAAGTTATGAAACTCAGTAAAGGCAAAGCTAACCCGAGTCTTGCCCAAGATCTTATCAAGAAACAGCTCGATATCTAGTCTAGGAAATAGCTTTTTTGCCTAGCAAAATTGCTAGATCATCAGGCATTGCATCGTCACTAACAGCGTGCTCGCTGGCCATGGTGTCCAAGTTGTTGAGGACATGAGCTTCCCACTCTTCTATTAGCGAGTCCTTCTCACCTAACGACAAGTCCTTGCCGACATATTTCGCAAGAACACTCAGACTAATAATAGAGAAGTCCCGCTCACTCAACTCCAGGTTAGTCATTTGTTTGACTTCTTGGCGCAGCAGCTCGGTTTTGGGTTTGGACACGGTATCGTAATCTTCGCTTGTATTGTTAATGTCACCTCGAATATGAACCATAGTCTCGGGTAGTGTTGGCGCTGAATCGAGTGCACCCTCTACGATAATCTTGTAACCCAAGGCAACATCTTCTTCGTCAAAGCCGAAGCGCCAAGCGTTATCGCTCCAAATGTCCGCCGAAAAACCTTCCTTGTCCTTATGGTTCTTATAGAATCCTGAGTCATGCGTCAGCGACACGCCTACCAGTACCTTGATGTTCAGATCGTAACCATCTCCTTGTAGCTTCTCGGCCAATTCCATTGTGTCCCAGAGCACTTCAAGATGATGTTGGAAGTTATGAAACGGCAGTTCGCTAGCTGGGTCATTAAGGTCGGAGGAGGTTTCTTCTGAAAACTCCCAAAGATCATCAAGTTGTGTTCCTACGAATCTGCAGTCGCCAAATCTGGCTCGAAAAGCCTCAAGAGTAATTTCAGGCTTGTTTTGTTCGCTGTTAGATGGCCCAGTGGCCTCTGATGGAGGTTGCTTATGCATATACATTTGATTATACTTGAAAATCATTGTATTGCAAGTATTCTACTGATAAGAATCATGGTACAATCAGACGGATGAGTAATTCAGAACCTGTCAAAGTACGCAAAGCTGTTATCGCTGCCGCTGGCTTCGGAACGCGATTCCTACCCCAGACCAAGGCAATGCCTAAGGAAATGCTGCCCCTTATCAACAAGCCGATTATCCAGCATATTGTTGAAGAACTAGTCCAAGCTGGCATCGAAGACATCGTAATTGTTACCGGTTATCACAAGCGCACAATTGAAGATCATTTCGACCATATTAGCGCCGACCTAATGGCCAATCTTAAGCAAGGTGGCAAGGATAAGCTACTCGATGAGACTACCAAGATATCTGGCCTAGCTAACTTTGCCTACATTCGTCAGAAGGGCCCTTACGGAACTGGCACACCACTGCTCAATGCCGCTCACTTAATGGGTGGCGAACCGTTCATCTATACCTTTGCTGATGACTTCGTTGAATCTAAGCCTAGTCGATTCGAGCAACTCTTGAAGGTCCACGCTGAGAAGGGTGGATCTGTTCTGACTTGTGTGCGGCGCGACTCTGACGCTGACTACTCTCGCTATGGCTATATAGCTGGTCAAGAAGTCAGCCCAGGACTAATAGATATGACTACTATTGTCGAGAAGCCCGGTAGTCGCCAGAATGCACCGTCAGATCTAGCTTCTGTCAGTGGCTATGTATTCGACCCGATCATTCTCAAGTACTTGCACGAAGAGCTCGACACTTACGACAAGTCGGGTGAGTTCATGATTCAAGAAGCCATGCAGCGCATGGTAGAAGATGGTCATCACATCTATGGTTGTGAGATTCAGAACGGCACCTACTACGACACCGGCAACCAGCTAGAATACCTCAAGACCGTCTTTGACTTTGCGCTGGAGCGCGATGACATTGGCACAGAACTTCGAGAACATCTGCAAAAAAAATTGGGCTAGTTGTACAACTAGTTATATAATAAGTTCATGACTACAACCCAAGAAGTTCTAATTATCGTACTAACTGTTCTGCTAAGCATCTTTATTATCATCTGCACCGCATTTGTGGTAGGCCTCGTGCAGCTTCTGAGCAGCGTTAAACGAGTTGCGGCCAAGGCCGAAGATGTTATCGATTCTGTCGAGTCAGCTGCCGAAGTCCTCAAGGACACTCAAGGTCGCCTGGCCTTCTTCAAGCTTGTAGGCAATATTATGAAACTAACTCAGAAGGGTAAGAAGAAATAATGAGCAAGAAGAATAGCACAGCCAAAAAGCTAGCAATTGGTGGCGCTGTAGCAGCAGTTGCTGGTTATGTAGCGGGTATTCTAACTGCGCCTAAGAGTGGCAAAGAGACTCGTGCCGATATTAAGGACGCGGCTGAGCGCGCTCGAGCTGAAGCTGAGAAGGATCTCAAGCAGCTCCACACTGAACTCGACAAGATTATTACAGAAGCGAAGGCTCGTGGAGAGAAGCTCAACTCCAAGGCCCAAAAGGAGCTTAACAAGCTTATCGAGAAGGCCAAGGACACCAAGGAGAAGGCTCGTGAAATGCTCAGCGCTCTTCACGAAGGCGGTGCCGAAGACAAAGACCTAGCCAAGGCTATCAAAGATGCCAACAACGCTCTAGACCACCTGCGCGACTACCTGAAGAAATAACCCACAACTCGTTTCACGGTGTTATAATTGAAGTGGATTTAAGAGTTCTTCGAGGGATGTTTTGACAAATAAAAAGACGGCACTCGTTGCCAGCGACTACGTGCACCTGCACAATCACACACAGTACAGCCTGCTGGATGGTCTGACTAAGATACCGGCGCTGATGGAGCATGTCAAAGCCAGTGGCATGACGGCTGTTGCCATGACCGACCACGGTACGCTTAGTGGCGCTATTGAATTCTACAAGGAAGCTAAGTCGGCGGACATTAAGCCAATCATCGGCATGGAAGCCTATGTAGCGTCGCGCACTATTAGCGATCGTGACCCAGTTAAGGATAAGCAATACTTCCACGTTATTCTGCTGGCCATGAATGCCAAGGGGTATCAGAATCTGATGCAGCTTTCGACAATTGCCAATCTAGAGGGGCTGTACTATAAGCCACGTATTGATCACGAACTCCTGGAGAAGTATAACGAGGGGATAATTTGCCTCAGTGGCTGCGCTAGTGGCGAAATCGGAGATGCCTTAAGGCAGGAACAATACGACCAAGCCAAAGATATCGCTAAGTGGTACAAGAAGACCTTCGGCGATCGCTACTATCTAGAGATTCAAGATCACGGTCATCCAGACCACCCGGCGCATTGGACTGTCCAAAAAGGCATTAACGACCAGCTGCTTAAGCTCAGTCAAGAGCTCGACATACCTTGTGTTGTAACTTGCGACGCCCACTATCTTAAGCACGAAGATCAAGAAGCTCATGAGATCCTGCTATGTGTTCAGACTGGCTCGTTCCTGACTGATGAGAAGCGGATGAGTCTTAAGGACTTTGACCTGCATGTTAACAAGCCTGAGGATGTTATTGACCGCTGGGGTGCTGAGTATCCCGAGTTCATAACCAATACCCGAGACATTGCGGCTCGCTGTGATTTGACCTTGGATCTGGGCAAGATTCTGATTCCTAAATTCCCAGTACCAAAGGGCGAAACAGAGAAGTCTTATCTAGAGAAGTCTGTGTATAGAGGCTTAGCGCGTCGTTACGGTCGTTCGACCACTAATCAACGTATCGCCAAGCCAGACGCCAAAGCCATGACTGTAGCCGAAGCCAAGAAGACCTTGCCGCCTGCCGTTCTCGATCGTGCCGAGTATGAGCTCGGTGTTATCGAACAAATGGGCTTCAACGGCTACTTCTTGATCATTGCTGACTTCGTAGGTTGGGGCAAAGACCAAGGCATCGTCTTCGGTCCAGGTCGAGGTAGTGCCGCTGGATCTATAATCTCCTACGCTCTTAAGATAACCGAACTTGATCCGCTGGAGTACGACTTGCTGTTCGAGCGTTTCCTTAACCCTGATCGTATCAGCATGCCCGATGTCGATATCGATATCCAAGACAACCGTCGTGGCGAAGTAATCCAATACTGTGTCGATAAGTACGGCAAAGAACGCGTCGCCAACATTGTGACCTTCGGTCGAATGGCTGCCCGTAACGCTGTCCGTGACGTGTCGCGCGTCTTGCAAGTGCCCTATGCCGAAGCTGATCGCTTAGCCAAGATGATACCGCCACCAGTTCAAGGTCGTCACATACCGCTAGAAACGTCACTCAAAGACAACCGTGAGCTTAAGCAGGAGTACGAAACCAACGAAACCGCCAAGCGCGTCTTCGATCTAGCTCTTCAGCTGGAAGGTACTATTCGCTCACACGGTGTTCATGCAGCAGGCGTAGTGATCGCCCCAGAAGACATCGTTAAGTACACTCCGCTAGAAATGGCTCAGAAGGGCGTCATAGCTACTCAATACTCTATGAATCCGATTGAAGAACTTGGTCTGCTGAAGATGGACTTCCTAGGTCTATCCAACTTAACAATTATTAGAAACGCCCTACGCATTATTAAGCGTGTTCACGGCGCACAAATTGATATCAGTACCATTCCGCTAGACGACAAAGCCACCTATGAACTCTTCCAGCGAGGCGATACCACTGGTGTTTTCCAGTTTGAATCTGCGGGCATGAAACGCTACCTCAAAGAATTAAAGCCAACTGTTTTCGATGATCTCATTGCGATGGGTGCCTTGTATCGGCCGGGTCCAATGCAGTTTATCGATGACTTCATCGCTCGCAAACACGGCACCAAACAGATTAGCTACTTGCACCCTAAGATGGAGAATGCGCTAGGCAATACCTACGGCGTGCTGGTTTATCAAGAACAAGTGATGGAGATATCTAAGGAGCTGTGTGGATTTACTGGTGGCCAAGCAGATACATTACGTAAAGGTGTAGCTAAGAAGATCCCATCGGTTCTAGCCAAGATGAAGCCTGCTTTCATCGATGGTGCAGTTGAGCACAGCGGTGCCGATCGCAAGCAGATGGAGGCTTTCTGGAAGCAGATCGAAGCCTTTGGGGCATATTGTTTCAACAAGGCGCATGCTGCTTGCTACGGGCTTATTTCTTACCAGACGGCCTATCTCAAGGCACACTATCCTGCAGCCTTTATGGCGGCTCTAATGACCAGCGATTATGACGATACTGATCGTTTGGCCATTGAGATTACCGAATGTAAACATATGGGTATCACAGTCTTGCCGCCAGATGTCAATGAGTCATTCGTGGAGTTCTCAGTCGTGCCAGACAAGGATCAAATCCGCTTCGGTATGGCCGCCATTAAGAATGTTGGCACTGGCGCCGTTGAGGAAATCTTGCGAGCTCGCAACGATGGTAACTTCGACAGCTTAGAAGATTTCTTAAGTCGTGTCAGTAATCGAATCGTTAATCGTAAGCCGATGGAGAGTCTGGTTAAGGCTGGTGCGTTTGATAGCTTCGGCGATAGAGCCACGCTTCTGCACAATCTAGACCTGTTGCTGGCCTTCGCCAATAGATTGCAGAAGCAGGCTAGTAGTGGTCAGACGGATATATTCGGTAATTCCTTAGGCGACGAGTCTATTCAGCGGCCAAAACTTGAGCTTCAAGTTGCCGCAGAAATTGCTGATAAGCGTGAACAACTACTATGGGAGCGCGAACTACTTGGGCTATATCTCAGCCAACACCCCTTAGAGCTCTTCGAAACCATTCTTGCCGAACAGACCGTGCCAATTAATACATTGACCGCTGATCATGACGGCAAAGCAGTCAGTATAGGTGGTGCGATCACCGACTTTCGTGAAATCACTACTAAGACAGGCCAAAGAATGGCCTTCGTCAAGTTGGAAGATCGATATGGTGAGATCGAAGCTATATTGTTCCCCAACAGCTATCAGCAAACGATTGGGCTATGGGAACGTGACCGAGTTGTTCTCATCAGGGGCAAAGTTAATTCTAAGGACAAAGAAGGCAATCGATCCAGTGAGGTTAAGATCATGGTTGACGATGCCCGCGAAATAACTGCTCAGCAAGCCTCGGCTTACGAAGCCACAGGCAAAAAACGCAAGACGCCCAAGGCAAGCGCTGCCAAGCCCAAAGCCGTACCGCACAGGCAGCCCGAAGCTGATTCGGGTGTCGAACGACTCTATATACGCCTAATCAACACTAGTGACGAGCAGACGCTGCGAACCCTCAAGGAAACTATCGACAATCACCAAGGTGAAACCGAAGTTGTATTAGTCCTCGGAGCATCAGGTAGTAAGCAAGCTATTAAGCTGCCAACAGGCATAGATCGCGGCAGCGAAGGTGTTACTAAGTTAGCGACTCTAGTTGGTTCAGATAACTTAGTCCTGCGCTAGTAGCGCGTAATAACGAAGCCGATGGTGAAGATTGCCACGGCAGCAATATCAAGCCAAGGATGTTGGGCGACAAACTTCTCGCCACGGCTAATCATGCGATGAACACGGTACCAATGACGGAAGACAAATACCGCAAATGCGGCGGCTGTGACAGCTAATACTACAAGTAGCAAGGTCTCTGTTTGGTTGCCGAGTATGGTCTGAATTCGAGTCAAGGGCTGGCCCTGGTCGTCGATCAAAGGCGTCGGCAATAGAGCAGATTCAACTGCCTGCGGCCACAAGTGGTTAATTGCAGCTCCGAGGCCAACTATTGCTAGCATCGGCAAGTAAGGAAAGTATGCTTTTATGTAATGCTTATCTTGGCGGTGGTGCTGAGCCCGTCGCTTCTTGTGAGTTACATTTGGTTTTGGTCTGGTTGCTATAGCCATATTTTTGTTCGATTAAACGTAAGCTGTATTATAACACATTACTATGCCCCAAAACGCAAATGGTACAGAGCCATTGCGGCGGCTTGGACAACATTGAATGACTCCTTGGCACCAAACATCGGTATTTCTATAATCTTGTCGCATATCTCGAGGATTTCGGGCTCAATGCCTTCGACTTCGCGGCCAACAATAAGCGCAAGTTTGTTAGGTGGACTGAAGTCGGGCAGGTGCACGGAGTTGGCCGCCTGCTCGAGAGCTGTAACCATGTAGCCGTCTTGCCGTAGCTTGTCTAAGATCGCTTCAACATTCTGGCTGTGCTGCCAAGTCAGAGATTTCTCAGCACCCAGGGCTGTCTTGGCTATTTGATTATTGATCTTCTGAGCCAGGTGGGGCAGTCGGATATCGTCGTTACTGATTGGGTAGGGCGTGTACCCTGTTAGATAGACCTTTTTGACCCCAAGGCCTTCGGCCGTTCGAAGCAGTGAACCAACATTGTGGCTGCTGCGCAAATTGTGAGCAATAAGTACTAGGTCGGTCATAGGATTACACTATACCGCATCTGTCCGCTTATGCTTTATACTAGACAGATATGAGTCAAGATGCCCGACTAGATGAAGAACAGGCTACGCAGCGTCGCGCGCGGGTGCTTGGCATGGAGTACGCTGACACCTCTCAGATTACAGATAAGGTGCTGTATCGGGATATTCTGACCCTCAAAGAGTTGTATGAAATGCGGATCATACCGCTACACGCCGATAAGAGCAATGTCATGTTCGGCGTCACGACCACGACGTCTCAACAGAATATGGCTGCTATAAGACAGCGCTTCCAAGATCAGCGCATCAACATGGCAATTGTTTCTGATACTGGTTATCAAGAGTACATGCGTCTGTATGACCCGCCTCAAAAGGTGGTCTATCACGATATTTCTATCAATGACGCAGGTAGTGCTGATCAGGTCGAGAAAGTCTCAGGCGTGCTCGAGCAGGTTCGTGCTGACGACATGTTGGCCTATCTTGTGGCTCAAGCGCATAATCTCAATGCCTCAGATGTTCATATTGAGACCCAAGTCAGTGATATCCGAATCCGCCTTAGAATCGACGGGGTTCTACACGCCGTAGCCCGCCTTCAGCCAGATAAGTACCGCGTATTGATATCGGCAATCGCCAGTGCCGGTAACGTTTCGACTTCTGCTAACGAAGCCCAACAAGGTCACATCTCCCAGCAGGTCAAAATGGCCGACGGTACCCTTGTCGACGTCAACGTCCGTCTAGAAACAGTACCTACTATTAATGGCATGGATGTCGTGATGCGATTGTTCAACATGGACGCCTCAATGTATACGCTCGACCGACTTGGCCTATCAGAGTCCGAGCGGGGCATAGTCGATGACATTATTGCCAAACCGACTGGTCTGGTTATGGTTGTTGGTCCAACGGGTTCAGGCAAGACAACGACTCTCTACTCAATGCTGAATTCTCTGAACACCGAAGAGCGCAAAATTATAACCATAGAAGACCCTGTTGAGTACCAGTTCCCAGGCATTACTCAGATATCTGTCCACTCAACCGAAGGTGGCAACGATGATAGCTTCGCTGACAAGCTCCGTGCTGTTTTGCGACTTGACCCAGATATTGTTATGATCGGCGAGATTCGCGATATGGACACTGCCAAGACCGCCCTGCAAGCGGCTCTCACAGGCCACTTAGTGCTAGCAACCTTCCACGCCAGCTCGGCTGCCGCAGCTCTGACTCGACTATCTGATATCATCGGCCAAAACCCGTTGTTCATCTCAGCTATCAGGCTCGTTATGGCGCAGCGTCTAGTGCGACGGCTTGACGACTCAATTAAGGAGCCCTATGATCCAAGCGAAGCCGAATGGCAGAAGATTAACAGTGTTATGGAGACTCTTCCAGAAGGCTTTGACCGTCCTAATCTTGAAGGTCTCAAGCTATACAAGCCTGGCAAATCCGACGCAAACCCATATGGCTTCACAGGCCAGATCGCTATTCGCGAACAGTTCACCATGACCGACAAGTTACGACGCACCCTAGAGAACACCAAAGTCAGCGTAACCTCGCAAGGTCTCGAAGAGGCTGCCATTAGCTCGGGTATGTTAACGATGCTTCAGCACGGTATGCTCAAGATTGTGGCTGGCGAAACAACGCTCGAAGAAGTTTACCGCGTCGTCGGCTAAAATGTTGCTACTGGGTCGCTTAGGGGTTGCAACAGGGGAGTAAATCGTGTACAATCAACCCCTATATGCAAAGTGTGATCCAAATAATCAGTGACCGATCTAAGAAGAAAGCCGTTGTGGCTGTTCGTTCTGGTGACACCGTCAAAGTCCACCAGAAGATTCGCGAAGGCAACAAGGAACGTATTCAGATCTTCCAAGGTCTAGTCATCAAGACCAGCAAGCGCGGCAGCCAGACTAGTCGTATTACCGTCCGCCGCATCGCTAGTGGTGTAGGTGTTGAGAAGAGTTTCTTATTGCACAGTCCTCTAGTTGTTCAAGTCGAAGTTACCAAGCGAAGCAAAGTTCGCCGCAACTACCTTAGCTACATGCGTAGCCGTACTGGTAAGTCTGCCCGTATGACTGGTGTAGACTTCGACCGCGAAGCCGTTAACTCTGTCCACGACGAAGCTGCCGAAGCCGAAGAAGCCAAGCTGCACGAAGCCAAGGCCGCCGAAGCCGCTGAGAAGGCCGCTGCCAAGGCTGCCGAAGAAGCCGAACAAGAAGCCAAGGCTGCTGCCGTTGTTGCTCGCCACGAAGAAGCTGCTAAGTCCGACGCCTAGTCACGCTTCCCAGCGTTATATTCTCTCAAGAAATCCTCTAACTCCTTATCCCCGTAAATCTTTTCAGCCTGTGCCTGAAGTAATACTTCAATGGTCTTATCTTTTAGCTCCTTGCCCAGAATGAAGCGGATGTACTCGGAGCGTGACATCCATTCTAGCTTGGCAGCCTCATTAACTCTCTCAAGTAGCTCGAGGGGTATGTTAACGATGATATTTCTTGTTTCAAATCTGAGCACAATACAGAATCCATATATTTTATGTATAGATACTATATGTAATCTATATGGTGCCCAAAACTTAGTGCTAACTTAATGGCGGGATTTAATACTTACTTAATGATTAAGTTGTTAGAATAGGGGTAATGATAATAGTTGGGATAGATGAAGTTGGGCGAGGCTGCTGGGCAGGGCCAGTGGTGGCTGGAGCGGTGGCGCTCGATAGTGACTTCGAAGTGCCCGCCAAGGCTAACTGGAAGCTCGGCGACTCCAAGGTTCTAAGCAAGAAGCAGCGAGAAGCGGCTGATGAAGGGCTACGCTTGATGGGTGCACCAATCGGCTTAGGTTGGGTTGACGCAGCAGATGTTGACAAGGTGGGTATTACCACCGCTGTCAAGCTGGCCATGCAGAGAGCTCTAGAACAGATACAAACCGACTACGACGAGGTTATTATTGATGGACACCTCAATTTCTTAGAAGATAAGCCCAAGACAAGGGCGCTGATTAAGGCAGATGCGACACAGCCAGCCGTCAGTGCGGCTAGCATTGTCGCCAAAGTTGCCCGTGACAATTATATGGCCGAGATCACGGCACAATACCCTCACTATGGCTTCGAGAAGCACGTTGGCTATGGCACGGCGCTACATCTTGAGAAGCTCAAGCTGCACGGCATTACCGAGTTGCACCGTAAGTCGTTCAAGCCAATTAAGGCTATGATCTGATGCCTCGGCTTAATACGACAGAGTCTGGTCGCAAGGCTGAGATCGCAGCACGAGTTTATCTTGAAATGCGAGGGTTCAAAATCCTAGAGACCAACTGGCGCCGGCCGCGTTGTGAGATAGATATCATTGCTAGCAAAGACGGCGTGGTTCATTTCGTTGAGGTTAAGTATCGGCGAGATGATGAACAGGGCGGCGGACTAGAGGCGATTACGGTGACTAAGCTCAAGCAAATGCAGCGAGCGGCCTGGATTTGGGTCGATGAGTCTAAGTGGCGGGGAGAGCATGTATTATCAGCTGTCGAAATAGCAGGTCGAGACTTCGTGGTTATGGGGTTCGTGGAGAACGTTTTCTAGATAGCGGCTAGGCTTGCTTGAGCCAGGCTTTGACGGCAGCCTCGTTGGCTTCGCGCCAGGCGACACGGCTGACTATTTCTTGTTCGCCCAGTGTAATGTTGCGGGCTAGAGCCACGATTTCGCGTTTGTCAGCGAAGAATTCCTGGAACTTCTTGAGCTCATCTGTGTGGCTGAAGACGCTGCCCGCGAAACGAGCGAAGTGGTCGTAGTTCTTATCACTAGCAAATTCTTGCTCGATCCAGGACCAGTTATCAACCATCCATTGCCAAGCATCGGCGCGACTGTGACGGTTACGTAGTAGCCACGCGTACCAGTGCAGCAAGTCTTGGCGGCGGATGACTTCGCCTGTTAGTAGGTCGATCAATTGACCGTAACGCTTGGGGTCTTTGGTGCCCGTGAGTCCGCTGGCAACCTCGTCCTTGGCGTCAGCGTTTTGAACCGTGCTATAAAGTCCAAGTAACTTGGAGAAGTCCTCGTCGCTGCCGTGACGAGAGCCAATGTGATAAACCACGCTTCTGGTGCTAGCAGATAAGTCGCTCGGCTTATTGAAGGCAGCAAAACGCTTAAGGCCTTCTTCGATAACTGCTGGTAGCTTGGAGCCAGCTGCCAGAGCGAACATTAGTCCGCGCAAGTGTAGTGTCTGTGCATCATCACGTGGCTTGTCGTCCCAGCCTAGCTTGTCCACGAGTGGTGAAACCATAGCTTGAATCATGCTGTCGAGCTTAGCTTCGCTGGCTTCATCGCCATCGATCAAACGCCGAACTTCGGCTATGCTCATGGCTATCATGCCCCAAACGCTTTCTTCCTGCTCGCCCTCGTAAGCTTTGACTAGTTCGAGAAGCTCAACGGTTGTGCTGTCGCCACTGCGCTGCAGCAGAGTGTAGTTATCGAGCAGTAATAGTCGGTCGATTGTGCTGACTTTGCCGTCCTTAATGCCAGATAGAATTTGCAACAGATGAAGATCGTTCGAATAATATGGCAAGAAGTAGCTCTGTCCATTGTGGTTGAACAGCAGCGGCTCAGACGATTCGGTTCGGAAGGTGACTTCGCCAGATGACTTCGACAAAACCGGTGCGCTCAGTTCACGAGTACTAGCTAGAGGAACGTGCCACGGTGTCACGTCTTTGGATACTGCCTTAGGGTCGCTCAAGAAACGCTTCTGACTCAGACTTACTTCATTGGTGCCGGGCTGCCAATTAATGTCAACTAGTGGGTAGCCTGGGCGTTCCAGCCAGCCATCCATGAAAGCGGCAATATCTTGGCCGCTTGATTCACTTAGTTCGGCCCAGAGGTCTTTGGCCTGGGTGTTGCCGTACTGATGCTTAATGAAGTAGGAATTCAGCCCCTTGCGGAATGCGTCATTTCCGATGTAGTGCATTAGCATGTGTAGTAGCGATCCGCCCTTGGCGTAGACGATTGACGGATCGAATAAGGTGCTGATCTCATCTGGGTGGCGAACTTCGCAGTGAACGGCTTGAACGTCTTCGATGCTGTCACGACGCTTGGCGCTGACGGTTTCGTGGCTGACGAACTGCTCCCAGACTTTCCACTCAGGCCAAACCGCGTCAACCGACAAGTATTCCATCATGTTGGCGAAACTTTCGTTAAGCCATAGATCGTCCCACCACTTCATGGTGACTAAGTTGCCGAACCACTGGTGGCTAAGTTCATGGGCCACAACTAGGGCGCAAATCTGGCGTGATTCAATACTAGACGATTTCTCATCAACTAACATTACAGATTCGCGGTAAGTAACAAGACCCCAGTTCTCCATGGCGCCAACGCTGAAGTCGGGCAGGGCGACCATGTCTAGCTTCGGTAGAGGGTAGGCCACGCCGAAGTAGTCTTCGAAGAACTCCAAGCACTTCACAGCGGCTTCGACGCTAAAGGCGGTATGTTCGACGTTGTCGGGCGTGGCGTAACACTTAACGACTGTGCCGTTCTTGGTCTTGCCCTCTTTGAAGCCCATTTCGCCGCAAACAAACGCTAGCAGGTAGGCTGACATCTTAGGCGTTGTCTCAAAGCTTGTAATTAGCTTGTCGCCTTCGGTCTTCTGGGTCTTGATCGGCGTGTTGCCGAGGGCAGTCTCACCAGCAGGTGATGATACTGTCAGGTCGAAGGTGGCCTTTGATTCTGGTTCGTCAACACATGGGAAAGCCTCGCGGGCGTGGTGACTCTCGAATTGCGTGGCGATGAGCTTCTTGCCCTTGCCATCGTGCTCGAATATGCAAGGATATATGCCGTGCATTGGACGAGTGATGTCGCTGGCAAACTCAAGCTTGAGTGTGTAGTCGCCAGGATAGAGCATTTCATCAGTGTGCAGGCGAACTTCATCATAGCTATCTTGATTGTTGATGCGCGTTATCTCGACTTGCTTGTCGCCACCTTTGTCGTGCTTAGTGATCGTGGCCTTGGTGATCTTGAGATCTTTCTGGTGTAAGGTGATGCGCTGAGATGGTCGTCCGACCTTCTTGCCACGTATAGTGACTGAGCCCGCAAAGGTCATGCCTTCACGGTCAACATTTAGGGTCAAATCATAATTCTCGGGCTGAAACTGCGTAAACAGTCTCGTGACGTTTTTGCTCATATATCAACTATTGTAGCGTACAAATAACTAGATTAGTATGTTGTAACTTCTATACCGTGTCCAATATTCCCGCGCATTAAGCGAGCGGTTTCTCGTCGGCCGCCTTCGTCAGCTCGTCCAAACGATTGACTTGAGCCACCAATATATACGCCGGTAATTTCATTGACGACATCCGTACCACGACTGCTAAAAGCGAAACCGCCTGCATCAAGCAGACCTTTTTGATCCCTAAGGCATTTGTCTGAATCGGTGCCGTAGTATTCACCAATTAGACGTTGCCTGAGTTCATCGTCCTCGCTTTGGTAGCCGGCATCCATGATTTGCCAATGCTGAGGTTCGTGCCCCGACATAGTACAGTCAGTCATTGGTGCGAGCAGAATTATGCTACCAATTCTTACGAACTTGCCCCTGGCTTCGTCATACTTTTTTGCATACTCTAGCAATGCCTCTACGCTAGGCTCTCTAATTAGGTCATGGACAGTAGGAAGTTCATGGTCGGCTCCTTGGCCAATTCGGGCGTCGTACCCAGCGCTTCGCATCATAAAAGCAATCATAACAACTAATTGGCAAAAAGCAAGAGGGAGCTTTACACACACGCCCTATACCTATATACTAGGAATCAGATCCGGCCGAAGTGGTCGGCTTTTTTAATTTCAAGAGACTTAAATTTGAACTTAATAAGAAAGGTTTATGCCATGGATTTGGACATGAAACAACTGGTCGTTGCTATCCGCACGATCGCCGAAGAGAAGAACTTACCAGAAGACACCGTACAAGAAGTTGTCGAACAAGCCCTAGCTGCTGCTTACAAGCGTGACTACGGTGACCGCGAGCAAGAAATCCGCGTCACTATCAACCTCAACACTGGTGACGTCGACGCCTACATCACTAAGGAAATCGTTGAGAAGGTCGAACACCCATCTTACGAGATCAGCCTTACCGAGGCTCAGGTGCGCCGTAAGAGCGCCAAGGTTGGCGAAACTATCGAAGTCCACGAAAAGGCTGAGACCTTTGGCCGTGTAGCTGCCCAGACCGCTAAGCAAGTTATCTTGCAGCGTCTTCGTGAAGCAGAGCGCGAAATTATTCTAACCGAGTACGAAGACAAGATTGGTACTGTTATTAACGCTACTGTCGCTCGTGTTGAAGGCAATATCACTCGCATTGACCTCGGCAAAGCTCAAGGCATCATGCCTCGCAGCGAGCAGATCCAAGGCGAACGCTACTACCCTGGACAGCGCCTCAAAGTCTTCCTTAAAGACGTCGAGCGTGGCTTTCGTGGCCCTCAACTAGTTGTCAGTCGTGGCAACAAAGAATTCATCGAATGGCTATTCCGCGGTGAAGTACCAGAAATGGAAAGCGGCGCCGTCGAGATCAAGGGCATCGCCCGCGAAGCTGGTGTGCGCAGCAAGATCGCTGTCGCTAGCAACGTACCTGGCGTTGACCCAGTTGGCACATTCGTCGGTGGTCATGGTACGCGTGTTAACGCTGTTGTCGGTGAAGTCGGCGAACAAGAGAAGATTGACATCATCGTTTGGGCTGAGAAGCCAGTTGATTACATTACTGCCGCCCTTAGCCCAACTAAGGTTACTGAAGTCGTGATCGATGAGAAGAACCAGAAGGCTCGCGTTATTGTTCCTGAAGACCAGCTCAGCATCGCTATCGGTAAGAGCGGTCAGAACGTCCGACTTGCTAGCAAGCTAACTGGTTATGAGCTAGACATCGAAGCTGAGCGCGTAAGTGCTGCCGCTCCAGAAGAACCAGAAGCGCCTGTCGCCGAGCCAACTGAAACCAAGGCTGTCGAGCCAACAGAAGTTAAGGCCGAGACTGCCTCAGCCGAGCCAGGCGAAGGCAAGATCGAAACCACCGAACTCCCCAAGCAGCCTAAGCTGAAGCGCAAGAACGAACTAGAGAGCTCACTGCTCGAAGCCATCGAAGAACACGGCGAATAGACTCCTTGCCCATACTTGACTAAGTATGGTATAATATTCCGTAATATGAGTATTGAGATAAATGGCACGCCAGCCGAAGTGTTGGCCAAAAGCACTGATTTTGTTTCAAGTCGTCGAGCAGAGCTTGCTATGCCTTGGGCTGATATAGCTTTAAGCAATGCAAATGCACGCATAGAGGACACAAATCTATACATAGCTGTACTCGCTCTAGACGCAGTGCCTAGCCCAGTGTCAGGCGAGGTTCCTAGGCTACCGGAGTCTATCAAGGAGGCGTATGCAGTTCAGGCCAAGTTAGCAGCCCAAAGAGAACAAGCAGTAGCCCAAAGACAGCAGATTGAATTTGAAGCCAACGAGCGAAAAGCCGTTTTGGATTTGATAGGTGCTAATCGCGGAGATGTCGGTTATCCTCCTCGCCGCGCGGAATCCTGAATAGATGATTAGGCCGAGCTACGAACAAACTAAATCAGGCCATGAAATATTGCCTTTGCCAAACGTTTTTCCTTCTCCAATGACGGCGGATCATCAGATTACGAGCATGCATGACATTTTACGCGGTAGTGTGCCGTTGCCCAAACAGGTTGGTATAGGGGTATTATCGGCAAAAGGCTGGCTTCGTCTAGCAATGGCTTCGGAGTCAACTCCAGCCTACGTAGACCCTGAATTCTCATCTGTAGATAAACAAAAAATGGCTGCCTCAGATCGTCGCTACGAAAATGTTAAATTGTGGGTGTCTAGAGCTCAGGTGATAGAGCGCCACGCCATTGCCATAGGTTCAGTGCCTGCGGGTATTATAGGTAAAAATAGCCTATTGGTGCCACCGGTTTTGGCTCGCGACCAGCACGTTGAGCTCCAGTGGCTTAAAGATGATTGTGACAAATTTGAAGAACAGATTGAAAGATATGCTTCGCCTGCAGCTAGGGTAGAGTCAGCCGTGTACTTTAGGGGTATTGCTATATTTGACGACGGGCTAGAAAGATATGCGCAAGGCATGCACTTCCCGTCGGGCCATCTGCAAGGATGGGTGAAACTAGCAGATACATTAACGCAGGAACATATGCGTTCTAGCGGTGATCTCACCGACAGCCTACGTAGAGATTTACCAAACTAGCACTCTTGACGTTAGAGTGCCAAGTGCTATTATGGATATATGATGCCCAACTCACCAGACTTTCAAGAGTTTCTTAATCACTTGACCAACAATGCGCTTCAGAGCCTGAAGCACGCTGACGCTATCGCGCGCAGCTTCGGTAGTGCCTATGTTGGAACTGAACACTTGCTGCTGGGCATGTTGGCGCAAGATGGCAGTATGGGTGCCAAAATCCTAGAAGGTGCTGGTGTTACTCTCGATCGAGCCCGAATTGCTCTTAACGTTGCTCCTAAGACCCTAGTTATCAATGTAGGTGCCAAAGGTCTTAGCGAAACGGCCAAGCTAACTCTTAAGATGGCCTACGACATCGCTCAAGATTATTCACAAGACTACTGCGGTACCGAGCACATTCTGCACAGCATCCTCTCGCAGAAGAACGCCCGTGCAACTATCTTACTTCGGGACATGAATATCAACGTCGACGGGCTAACCAGTGAGCTAGATCAATTCTTAAGCCGCCAGCAGTATGAAGAGCAAGAACTTGGCACTGATGGTCAGCGTCGTCCTAAGAAGGTCAAGAAGTCAGCTCTAGACTTCTTCGGAACCGATCTAACTCTAGAGGCTCGTCAGGGTAAACTCGATCCTGTAGTTGGTCGAGATAATCAAATTCGCCGCGTCATTACGATTCTTAACCGTCGCACCAAGAACAATCCAGTGCTAATTGGCGAGCCAGGTGTCGGCAAGACCGCTATCGTAGAGGGTTTAGCCCAGCGCATTGTTGCTGAGGATGTGCCTGATAGCTTGCTCGATAAGCGCATTATTACTCTAGATCTAGCGGGTATGATCGCTGGCACTAAGTATCGTGGCGAGTTCGAAGAGCGTCTCAAGAAAGTCATCGCCGAACTCGAGAAAGAGAGCAAGACGATTGTCTTCATCGACGAGCTACACTTGATCGTTGGCGCTGGCGCAGCCGAGGGCGCCATGGACGCTGGTAACATCCTTAAGCCAGCCCTAGCCCGTGGCAAGATCCAATTAATCGGCGCTACAACCACTGTCGAATACACCAAGTACATCGAGAAGGACGCCGCACTAGAGCGTCGTTTCCAGCCGATTCAGGTGCCAGAGACTAACTTAAGCGAAACCCTTGCCATTCTGAAAGGGCTAAGAGGTCATTACGAAAAATTCCACGGTGTTAATCTCAGCGATGAGGTTCTCGAAGACGCAGTCACCTTAGCGCATCGTTACATCAACGACCGCTTCATGCCTGACAAGGCGATCGATCTAATTGACGAAACCGCTGCCCACCTTCGTGTCGATAAGGGCAAGACTAGCCCAGAAGTTCGTGCCTTGCAGAAGGAGCTCAAGTTAGTTAATACCCAGATCGAAGAATCAGTCGAAGCCGAAGATTACGAACGGGCTGCCAAGGCCAAGACTCGTGCTTCACAGATCAATGATGAGCTAGTCAAGTTACGTGCTACTACCAAGAAAGCTAGACGACTCAATGTTACCAGTGAAGACCTAGCTGACGTAGTTGCTCGCATGACCGGCGTACCAGTTAAGAAAGTCATCCGTAGCGAGGCTAAGTATCTGCTAACACTGGAAAAGACCCTAGGTAAGTATATCGTCGGTCAAGCTGAAGCCGTGGAAGCTGTATCCAAGGCTATCCGCCGTAATCGAAGCGGCATCGGCAGCGATAAGCGCCCAATCGGTTCATTCATCTTCCTTGGCCCTACTGGTGTAGGTAAGACAGAGCTTGCGCGCGTCCTAGCCCGCGAGTTCTTCGGTAGCGAGAACGCTCTGGTTAAGATCGATATGTCCGAGTTCGGTGAACACCACAACGTGTCACGTCTAGTTGGTGCTCCAGCTGGTTATGTTGGCTACGACGAAGGTGGTCAATTAACCGACAAGATCCGTCGCCAACCTTACAGCCTAGTCTTATTCGACGAAATCGAGAAAGCCCACCCAGACGTCTTCAATATGATGCTTCAAATGCTAGAAGACGGTTACTTAACCGATGCTAAAGGTCGACGTATCGACTTCACCAACACGATCGTCATCATGACTAGCAACATCGGTGCTGATAAGCTTCAGAAGGAAGCTAACTTCGGCTTCCACGCTACTAAGGCAGGTGATCTTAAGGATCTTGACGCCTTGCATGAAGCTAACAAGACGCGTGTCCAAGATGAGCTTAAGAAGATGATGCGGCCAGAGCTACTTAATCGCATCGACAAGACAATTGTTTTCCGCGCGCTGACGCAAAAAGACATTTACCGAATTATCGACCTTCAGATAGACGAGCTCAAGGCACGTCTTCAGCGTAAGGGTTTGAGTTTGCAACTCAGCAATAGCGCTAAGCAGTATTTGCTAGATAACGGCTATGACGCCAAGAACGGCGTGCGTCCGCTAAGACGCCTGATTCAGGACACCATTGAAGACCACCTAGCTCTTGATTTACTCGATGAAAAGTACGAAAAAGGTGATATTATTCAGGTAGCCTCCAAGCGCGGCGCTCTGTCTTATGCAACCACCAACGAATAAACTCTCATCCCCTCCCAAGCATCACCTTAGAAGCCTGCTTTTGCTCATACTTTGGCTGGCTCTGCTTGGCTTAATCGCCGCCAACCGTCAAGACATAATTGATTGGTACAAACTCAGACAATACCAGGCGCCAGCACCTGTTTCGCAATTGGCTACCGAATCTACGATGACCGACTTTGCGCGCAAAGTTTTCTACGTCAACGCTCCGGCGATCCAAGACAAAGCTAGCTTCGCTAAGGAGTGTTTAAGCCAAGGCAACAAGCAAGAACAGACCATTGTTCTAGGCTGCTATCACAGCAATCAGAACGGTATATTCTTAATGAAAGTGTCAGACCCACGCCTCAACGGTGTCCAGCAAGTTACGGCAGCTCATGAGATGCTGCATGGCGCCTATGACCGCTTGAACAGTTCAGACAGATCAAAAGTCGATGCCATGCTGATGGATTACTACAAGAATGACCTGCATGACCAGCGGATTATCGATACTATAGCAGCCTACAAGAAGTCCGAGCCGAACGATATCGTCAACGAAATGCACTCTATATTCGGCAGCGAAGTTAGTAACCTGCCAAGTGGACTCGAACAGTACTACAAGCGTTACTTCTCCGACCGTGCCCAGGTTGTGGCCTTTGCCGATCAGTATCAAGCCGAGTTTACTTCTCGTCAGACAGTCGTAGCCCAAGCCGATGCCAAGCTTGATATTCTCAAGCAGCAAATCAGCGATTCAGAGGCGAGCCTCAAGAGCCAGCAAGCTACGATAGAAGCCAAGAAGAACGCCCTTAACTCACTGAAGGCAAGTGGGGACTTCGCCGCCTATAACGCTGGCGTCGTCAGTTATAACGTCCTAGTCAATGTCTATAACGGAGAAGTCGGTAACCTACGTAGTCTGATCAGTCAGTACAACTCCTTAGTAGCTAGCCGCAATGCCACAGCCTTAGAAGCTAACCAATTATCAAAAGAGCTCAGCAACGACACCGCCACAATTAACTAATAGTTAATAAGTCGATGCTAAACTAGTTAGTAACTAGGAGATACTTTGGCCAAGAAACCGTCAGCAAGATTTGTATGTAGTAACTGTGGAGCTGTTAGCAGTAGCTGGAGTGGCCGTTGTATGCAGTGTGGTGAATGGAATACTCTAACCGAGCAATTAACTGCTGCTACTATTGCTGGCAGCGTCGCCAAGGGTCGCGTCCTGCAGCCCCAATCAGTTGCCAAATCCGTTGCAGCTGACCAGCCCAGGCTAAAGACGGGTATGTCAGAGATAGACGATGTCTTCGGCGGCGGCATTGTTGCTGGTAGTGTCAGTCTGATTGCTGGCCAGCCTGGAATAGGCAAGAGTACGCTATTGCTACAATTGGCTTATCTGGTGGCCTCCAAAGCATCGGTTCTGTACATCAGCGGTGAAGAATCAGAACATCAGATTGGACTCAGAGCTCAGCGTCTGGGCACGCTCAGGTCTGATCTGCAGCTTACAACTAGTACTTCAGCAGATGATATTGCGGCTACGATCGCCGGTGGCGAATACAAGTTGGTTATAGTGGATTCCATACAGACTGTTACATGTAGTGCCATCGCTTCGGCAGCTGGGACTGTCTCCCAGATTACCAATGCCACACAACTCCTTACTCTGGCAGCCAAGCAGAGCAATACGGCAATTATTATGGTTGGTCACGTCACCAAGGAAGGCTCTATTGCTGGCCCAAAGGTGTTAGAACATGTTGTAGACGTTGTTTTACAGCTGGAAGGTGACAGATACGGCGGATTTAAGTTGATAAGAGCAATTAAGAACAGATTCGGCTCTACTAACGAGGCTGGCATCTTCGAGATGGTTGAACAGGGCCTCAAACCCGTTGAGAACCCTTCAGCCGCGCTTTTGGCCGAAAGACGTGTATCTGACGGCTCTGTAGTCCTAGCCACCCTAGAGGGCACTAGACCGCTTCTAGTAGAAGTTCAGGCCCTCGTGAATAAGACCAGCTACGGCTACCCGAAGCGGGCTGCTAGCGGCTTTGATCTGAATCGCCTCAATCTGTTGGTTGCTATGCTAGAGCGTCGCACTAAGCTCAAGTTGGCCGAGTATGACATATATATAAATATCGTCGGCGGAATCAAGATAACTGAGCCTGCTGCGGATCTAGCCATCTGTCTGGCCATAGGCTCGGCTGCCAAGGGCTTGCAGCTTAAGCGTAACTCTGTTGTCTTCGGTGAAGTTGGTCTATCGGGTGAGGTTCGCCATGTGCCACATGTCGACAAGCGACTGGCTGAGGCCAAGAAGCTAGGCTTCGACGGCGCGATTGGCCCCAACAACAAGACCTCTAAGAAGCTAACTGGCCTTCACGGCGTCAGTGATGTTCGTGATGCGCTTAACAAGTTCCTTGAGAAGGATTAGTTAACTGTAGTCTGGATCGTCGTACCTTCGGCATCTTTGAGGGTAACCGAGACACCCGATCCTGCTAGGCCAATGGATGCACTGCAAGAGTTATTGTTTGTTGATGGACAAAGTGGCAAGTTGTTACTTGTTCGATAGACACTATAGGCTGGGCTGCCACCGCTCCAAGAGTAATTGACCAAGCTGCCATTTATGATAGCTGTGAAGCTTGCTAGTGGCGTGTTGGAGGTGTAGCTAAAGGCTTGGCTAGCAGTTCCTTGGTAGAGGACGCTGTCAGTCACACTGACACTTAGAGTTCCGCTTCCCGAAGATGTCGGCTTGTATGCGAACGATGATGTATGTGGCGAGTCGCTAACGTTTTCGGTGTGGATTGTTTGGCCGTCCAGTGTGAAGGTGATCGTGCCAGGGAACTGGGCGTATTGCGGGTCGCTGAGTGGGTGAGTGCCTTGGGTGACGGTGGCGGTTATAGTACAGCCGCTGCTTGGACACTCGCTTGGTGCTGTCAGGGTAACTGTCGGCGGGCTGTCATTACAGTTATGAACGTCGTCATTGGCAGATGCGTTGGTGCCACTTGTGCCCGAGCTACCAGTACCGATGCTCGTCTTACCGCCGTTGAAGATATCAATGTTCCATGAGGCGGCATTGCCATTAGCGGCTACATTCTTAGCTAGAGGTGGTGTACAGGAGGTAGCTACCTTATTGGAGACCTTGTCGATTGTCTGTGACGAGTTCTTGCTTGAAGCGCTACCGCCTATGTACCAACCTGGATATAGGTCGTTGGTTGGGCTTGGCTCTACGTCGCCGAAGTTAATGTGATTGCGGACTATGAAGGCTGGAGATGACTTGATTGTCGTTGGTTGAGTCCAGTTAGCTGCCTTATCGTTCTGGTGAGCGTATTCCATCCAGCCTCGAGTCATGGGTTCGGTTAGGTTCTCCATTGAACTCTTCAAAGGCACGCGACGAGTGTGGTGGCCGACCCAACTAACCAGAGCGTACTTGGTAGACCAACTAGTCATCAGACCGTCGTAGCCATCGTTGGTGGTACCTGTCTTGACGGCGAACTTCCAGCCGTTGTAGCGGTGGAACTTGTAGCCACCACGGCCTAGAGCGGTACAGTTTGTCTCCGTACAACTACCAGGCAAATAGCTGGCACGCGGGTCAGACGCCATGTCGTTCACAATGTATGCTGAATCGGCTTTGATGACCTGGTTAGCTTTGGGTTGCTTCCACTGATATAACGGTTGGTTAGACGCATCCGTGATCTTAAGAATGTAGGTGCGCGGAATAGCTTTGCCAAGACGAGCTAGACTGGCTAGGCCATTAACGTGATCGTCAAGGTGCAGGAAGGCACCGTCACCAATCGCTGAGGCGCCGTAACATTGAGTTGTTTGAGTTAGCTCTTCGTCAGCGTAACAGTTGTATGGCTTCTTGTGCTTGGACTGAGCATACTTATTGTCCATTAGTGCCGAAGCAGTGCTTATAACCTTATTAACTGAGTCTACACGGCCACTGCTCTTGTCGTTTGGCACTGATGAAAGCATGGCTTTCACGGCTGGCACGTTACGTGAGCCGCCTAAGGCGTAGCGCAGAGTCAATGGGCCAGGGTACTTGAAGTCGTAGTCTTGTAGACAGTTGCCGCCGTTCTTAGGCAAAGCTTTGTTGGTACATGGGTAACCAGGCAAGGCCCCCTGAGTGTCGTAGAGAACGGAACCTGCACCAACATTGTTATTGTTGTTAATCAGAGTCGTATAGTCGTACGGTTTGAAACTCGAGCCAGGCGGTATAAGAATACCGGCCGCATAGTTGTTCTGCCCGTACTCTTCGTTATTGAAGTCCGTGCCACCGACAAGCGAGACGATCTGACCCGTCTTAACATCTTCGGCCACCATCGCCTCTTGGTCGGCGCCGTAGCGCTTAACATTGGCTAGGTTAGAGGCTACCAGCTGCTCGGCCTTAGTCTGGAGATTCATATCTAGTGTAGTTATGACTGACCACCCACCTCTCTGTACGGTTGTTGCGCCGTAGGTTTGCTCTAATTCGTGCTTGGCAGCCAGAACAAAATAAGGCGCCTTAATGTTAGAGAACTTAGGTGCTTGCTCGTGGACTTGCGCCAAAACATCAACCTTCTTGGCGTCGATAGCCTGCTGCTTGGTTATATAACCCTGAGTTACCATTCGGTCAATAATGTAGTGCTGTCTGCCTATCAGGGCTTCGGGGTTGAACGTATCGCCAGTCACTGCTGGGTTGTACTTATTGCCTGCGTAAGGCGAGTAATAGCTCGGCGATTGCGGGATTGCGGCCAGCATGGTTGCTTGAGCTAATGTCAGGTGCTTGGCATCGGTTTGGAAGTAGTCGCGGGCTGCGCTTTCGACGCCGTATTCTTGTCCGCCATAAGGTGCGATGTTGAGATATCCAGTCAAGACGTCATCCTTAGAGTATTCACGTTCAAGCTCAACGGCTAGAATGAGCTCTTTGACTTTGCGGGTTATCGTGCGGTTATCGGTCCAGTTCTCATTGAGCTTAACCAATTGCTGGGTAATCGTCGAACCACCTTGAACGGCGCCGCTGCCGCCTGTGACGTCACGTACAGCAGCACGCATAATGCCGCGAACATCAAAGGCTCCATGTTTGTAAAAGTCCTTGTCCTCAACAGCTACGGTCGCTTGTCTAATGTAAGGTGACATTTCTTTGCTGTCGACAGGAATACGTTTGACTGAGTTGTAATCGTTGAATAAGACGGTCTTGCCAGTTCGGTCGTAATAAGTGATGTTGCCGCCTAAGCTAGCGCCAGAGAGATTCTTGATCTTAGGCAAATCCTTACGGAAGTAAGCGAACAGACCAATTGTCAGGAAGAAACCAATGACTACAGAAGCGCCAACAATCTTTAGTGCCATGATGCCACCTTCGCGGCTGAACCAGTAAGCGGCTACTCGCTTAGGATGCATTCTATATAAAATGCGCTGCAAGCGATCCTTGGGTAGTGTTGCTAGATAGGCGGCCTTAGCGGCCGACCTAGCGGCATTCTTGGCCTTTGACCTGTCGCCTAATGACCGATTCAGCTTGATGGTTTTGCCGCTTTTGGTCGTAACTGTATTAATAGACCGACGGTTGCGGCCAGTATTTCGCTTGCTCATTGGTTGTCTGTATCCCTCATGTATAACCTTCCACCATTATACCAAATAGCTTTAATAAAACGCCTATGTTTTATTCAGCTTATTCGTGGGTACGCTATACTATTCTCATGACGCTCTCTCAAGAACTCTCGTGGCGTGGTCTTGTTAATCAAACCACCTACAAAGACATTTCATCTCTAGACGGTGATCCTATTACTTTTTACTGGGGTGTCGACCCAAGTTCTGACTCCATGACAATCGGTAATCTGGCAGCCGCCATGATGGTCAAATCGTTCATGAGACACGGACACAAGGCGGTTCTTCTGATTGGTGGCGCGACCGGTCTGATAGGTGATCCAGACGGCAAGAGTAGCGAACGCGACCTCAAATCTCTTGAGGAGGTTGAGCACAACAAACAGGCGATAATCAATCAATACAAGCAGATATTCGAAGGCCAGAACTTCGATGTGGTCGACAATTATGACTGGTTCAAAGACATGAATTATCTTGATTTCCTTCGTGATACTGGTAAGCACGTACCAATGCGCCAAATGTTATCCCGCGATTTTGTCCAGACTCGTCTAAGCGAAAACGGTGCTGGCATCAGTTATGCCGAGTTCAGCTATGTGCTTATACAGGCCTATGACTTCCTTCACTTATATGAGCAAAACAGCGTAACACTCCAAGTTTGTGGTTCTGATCAGTGGGGTAACAGCATTGCGGGTGTCGATCTAATCCGCCGCAAAACTGGTGGCGAAGCCAATGTCTACTCGGTGCCGCTAGTCGTTAATAAGTCCACCGGTGTTAAGTTCGGCAAGAGTGAGGACGGTGCGATCTGGCTCGACGCTAACAAGACTAGCGCCTACAAGTTCTATCAATTCTGGCTTAATGTTGATGACGAAAGCGTTGAATCATACCTCAAAATCTTCACCGAGCTAAGCCAAGACGATATTCAAGCCATCATGCAGCAATTCACAGATAACAGAGGCGAAAGAGCTGCTCAGAGGGCTTTGGCGTTTGAAGCTACCAAGCTGGTTCACGGACAAGAATCTGCCGACGCTGTTAAGCTAATATCCGAAGTGCTATCCGGTGGTGAAGACCCGCACGAGTTTGGCGCTAGAGAATTCGATATTCTTGAAAAAGAATTTCCAACAGCTCAAGTTCCAAGAGAAATGAACCCCGAAAACATAGTAAATGCACTTGTCGATACGAATCTAGCGTCGTCAAAGAGCGAAGCAAGACATTTTCTAGCTAGCGGAGCAGTTTATATTAACAAAGTAAAAATGCCCGAAAGTTATCGTTTTGACTCTGATTCCAATCGTGCCGTCATCAAGCGCGGCAAGAATAGCTATGCAGTCCTAAAAATAGTTTGAGCTTTTCCTCCAACCAAAAATCTGGCACCATACGGAATTTATATAGAAAACATATGGAAACAATATGTAATCTATATGCCGGTCAAGAAGACGCAACGAGCATTACGCTCGCAGACATTAAGTCGACACCTATAGAAAATATGAATGTCTTGTTATACTTGTAGCAATTATGACAAAAAAATCGAACACAACAACCAAGACCAAGCGCGTAGCTGACCAGTATAACGACCCTAATCACAACTACTTAAGGTACTGGGATGGTCGCAAGTACGAGCACCTCGCCGAAGAGATAGCAATTCACAAGTTACTTGGTGGCAAGCGTTTCCAGACAGCAGTCGATGTCGGCGGTGGTTATGGTCGACTTTGTCTGCTACTGGAAGAGTTTGCCGATAAGGTTACCTTGGCCGAGCCAAGCCAACAGCAATTAGACATTGCGGCTGAGTTTCTCAAGAACCACCCAGAGATTGACCGCAAACTTGTCCAGGCTGGTGATTTGCCCTTTGACGATGCAAGTATTGGTCTGTTGACGATGATTCGTGTCATGCATCATCTTCCGGACCCGGCGCCAGAGTTTAATGAGATTGCTCGTGTACTCAGGAAAGATGGCTACGCCATCATAGAAGTCGCTAACTATGCACATATTCGCAACCGTATTAAGCACTTGGCTAAGCTCAAGAAGCTACCTAAGCAGCCAATCGATATTCGTTCAGCCGCCAACCAGCGCGAAGACGAGATACCTTTCGTTAATCACAACCCCAAGACAGTCATCAAGCAGCTCAACGCCGCTGGTCTAAGGGTCGAGAGAACCCTGTCCGTCTCCAACTTACGTAGTACTCGCCTGAAGAAGTTGCTACCCAAGGAAGTTATGCTCGGTGCCGAAAAGGCAGTTCAACGACCTCTAGCCACGGTTTACTTCGGTCCTAGTATCTTCTTCCTCGTCCGTAAGGGCTAACATCTCGTATACTAGAGGTTATGACAGTAGACAGCCCATTGACGGAGCTTAAGGGTGTGGGCGAGGCTCAAGCCAAGAAATTTGCCATTCTTGGTGTCAAAACCGTGGGCGACTTAATTGATTATTATCCACGTCGCTATGAGGACTACTCAGTAGTAACGCCTATCAACCAGCTTAAGCCCGATGCGGTTACGATTGAAGCGGTGATCAAGCAGGCCACGGGGCGATATGTACGGCGTGGCATGCATATTACCGAAGCTATCGCGAGTGATGAGAGTGGCAGCGTAAGGCTCGTCTGGTTCAACCAACCATATCGAGCTGCCTCACTTAAGGCAGGTCAGAAATACTTCATTTCAGGCCAGTTCGAGCTTAGCCATCAACGCTTTAGCATTATGAATCCTAGTATTGAGCGCGTCAGTGATTTGCCCGTTAATGCTGGACGAATACTGGCTGTTTATAGAGAGACTAAAGGCCTGACCTCACGCCAGATCAGGCTAGCAATTAATGAAGCACGGCTGATCATCGAGTCTCAGCCCGAGACGTTGCCGACCAAGATAATTGAGAGCCAAACTCTGATCAGTCGTAGTCAAGCCATAGCGGCGATTCATACGCCACAAACAGCTGAGGATCTGGAGGCCGCTAGACGACGACTAGGATTCGAAGAAGTCTTCCAGCTGAGTCTTGCCAGCTTGCTCAATAAACGTGACAACCAGAGCGAAACGGCTCTGAGTATCGGCTTCAACGAGAAGCTTGCTCGCGACTTTGTCGGGCACTTGCCGTTCAAGCTTACGGATGCGCAGCGACGAGCTATCTGGCAGATTTATCAAGACCTGCAAGAGAAGCACCCCATGAACCGACTAGTAGAAGGTGATGTTGGTTCAGGCAAGACCGTCGTTGCTGCCATGGCTGCCATAATGGCTCTAGAACAGGGCTGGCAGACGGCTTTGATGGCGCCGACTGAGTTGCTGGCCAGACAGCACGCCGAAACCATCCATGGCTTGCTTAAGCCACTTGGCCTTGAGGGCAAAGTCGTTTTGCTCGTAGGCAGCCTAACCGCAGCCCAAAAGTCTAAGGCTCGCGAAGCGATAGCGTCCGGCCAAGCCGGCTTCATGATCGGCACACAGGCGCTGATCCAAGAGCAGGTGGATATGCATAAGCTGGCGTTAATAGTAATTGATGAGCAGCATCGCTTCGGTGTTGAGCAACGTAAGACTTTGATGGCTAAGGCTGGTCACATGCCACATGTGCTTAGCCTGACCGCAACGCCGATTCCACGTTCTCTAGCATTGACGTTATACGGCGAGCTGGATATATCGGTTCTGGGCGAGAAGCCGAGCGGTCGACTGCCTATTAAGACTGAAGTTGTTTCGCCCAACTCTAGGGTGCAGCTGTATCAAGCTATCGATCAACAGCTCGCTGACGGCAAGCAGATGTTTGTCGTTTGTCCGTTAATAACGGATTCAGCCATGTTAGAAGCCAACTCGGCCGAAAAGGTCTATGAGCAACTAAGCAAGAAAGATTTCAAACATCGCCGCGTAGGGCTCCTTCATGGCAAGCTCAAACCAGTCGATAAGCAGGCAATTATGCAGAAGTTCGTAGATCACGAACTGGATATCCTCGTCTCAACGACGGTGATCGAAGTTGGTGTTGACGTTCCAAACGCCAGCATTATGCTGATCGAGAGCGCCGAACGTTTCGGGTTGGCCCAGCTTCACCAGTTAAGAGGCCGTGTCGGACGGAGCTCGGATCAGGGACATTGCTATTTATTACTAAGTGATTCGCAGGCTCCAACCCGCCGTATGCGGGCCTTGGCCAGCTCTAATGATGGTTTCAAACTGGCTGAACTTGATCTGGAAATACGTGGCCCTGGGGCAATATATGGAACTTCTCAGCACGGTCAGCTTGATCTTAGAATTGCCAAGTTAACAGATACCAAGCTGATTGCTGCAGCCCGCAATTCGGCCCAGGCCTTGCTAGACCAAGGTGATAATTTGTTACAATATAAGCATCTTATGAAAAACGTCAACAGGCTGAGAGCCGTCACAAATCTTAACTAGCTATGTATTCTGGTTCAACCTTTAGCCAATATTCAGGCCGTGTGCTTGGTGCGCATCAGAAGATTGACCGCGTAGCGAGACGACACCTTAGCCGATTAACGCCTTGCGGTAGCTTTCCGGATATAAGATCAATTCTGCACTTTGAAGGCGGCAATGGCCCCGACTCTATTAAGCGTAAGAGCCCTGCCAAGGATGAGCCATGGCACTACTTGCAGCCTTTTGATCTAGACGACACACAGTTAATAGACTTGATAGAGGATCACTACGCCAAGCTAGTGAAGGCCCTCAAGGCGGGCGATAATGTTCGTTCAGCCTTTGAGGCGGCGTGGCTAGCTCATGCGGTTGTAGATGGATTGACGCCAGCACACCATTATCCGTATGAAGAGAAGTTGACCGAATTAAGAGGTGGCAGCGGCAAAGAAGACCGTACGACAATCGGCAAGAAGATAATAATGCCCGGCCATAACAAGCGCCACGCCGTTATTAACAATTGGCTAATGTGGGGACCGAAGGGCTTGTTCACTACTCATGCGGCCTTTGAAGCTGGCGTGGCTATGTTGATAGCTCCACTTAGGATCAAGCGCGCTATCCCCAAGCTGGACAAGATTACTAACTTCCAGTCGCAACCTCTCAGTGAGTGGTTTCGTAATCAGGCGCAAGATGTCGCCAAGTTAGAGCTTTATGATAAGTTCTGTGCTTCTGGCTGGACTATGCCACTTGCCAGTCGCGTACGCAGCCAGCTAGCACCTAAGATAGTAGAGTCGGTGACTTTGGTCTGGTATGGAGCGCTCCATGACGCCGGCTTGGCCGAGGCCAAGAGCTAATGAGGGTTATCGCTGGCTATCTTGGCGGCAGGAACTTCAGCAGTCCGAATGGTCATCGCACTCATCCAATGAGTGACAAGATGCGCGGCGCAATCTTCGGTGTATTAGGTGATATCAAGGGACTAACAGTGCTAGACGCTTTCGCAGGCAGCGGTGCCTTGGCCTTCGAAGCCGTAAGTCGTGGAGCCAAAAGCGCCATTGCTATAGAGGTAGACAAGGCAGCGCATACGGCCATCAAGCAGAATATAGAATCACTTGGCATCGAAGACAGAGTTGAGGTAACCAAAGCTTTCGCAGGAGCATGGTCGACCCGTCATCAAGCCAAGCATTTTGATCTAATTCTGCTCGATCCACCTTACGACAGTATTCCTTATCGTGATCTGGAGAAAATGCCCAGGCATCTAGCGGACAATGGCACGCTTGTCTTGTCGTGGCCAGCCAATGTCCGACTACCTATTTTTGAAGGGTTACAGGTTGTTCAATCCAAGAACTATGGCGATGCACAATTGATTTTCTATCAAAAATAGAAACAATTACTCTGGTTTTTTAACAAAAAATTCGCTAGAATACATCGATTAGTCCAGTGCGCGGATGTGGTGGAATTGGTAGACACGCTAGTCTTAGGAACTAGTGCCGCAAGGCGTGAAGGTTCAAGTCCTTTCATCCGCACCAAGACTAAGGATTAAGTGAAAAACCAGCTACACATTATCTATATAACCGGTGTTGGTGATCATAATATCGGTGGACAACAAAAAGCCGTTAATACTTGGTCATGGTACGGCGTTACGACTGAAATTTGCCAGATGAACTGGGGCGACAAGCAGCCCTGGCAGTCTAAGCTCGATAAGTTACTAGCAACAATTGATAAGTCGGTTCAAGAGGGCAAACAAGTTGCCCTGGTTGCGGTTAGTGCGGGTGCTTCAGCAGCTATCAATGCCTTCGCAGCTCGCAAAGATACCGTGGTTGGCGTGGTATGTATAGCCGGTAAGATCAATCACCCCGAAACTATCGGCGGGCACTACCTAAGTCAGAATCCAGCCTTACCCACCTCAGTTGAAGCCTGCCAACAAGCCCTCAAGACTCTTGATGACAATGAGCGCAAACGCATCCTGACTCGCTTCGCGCTCTACGACAATGTTGTGACGACTCGAGACAGTAAAATACATGGCGCCCGCAATCGCTACGTACTCAGTATTCTGCACATTCCAACCATCGCCACGCAGATTTCGCTGGGAGCACCTAGCTTTATTTACTTCCTGAAGCGTCTAGCTAACTGGCCAAAGTAATCTATAATGAAGGTTAATCATGGCACTATCGACCAAACCATATAAAGGCGCGCGCGACTTCTACCCAGAGGATAAGCGACTGCAGAAGTACATGTTCGCTAAGTGGCGAACAGTGGCCGAGCGCTTTGGCTACGAAGAATACGACGCGCCGATTCTGGAGCCTTTGGACATTTACTTGGCCAAGACTGGCGAGGAGATTGTTAACGAGCAGACCTACACGTTCGAAGATCGTGGTGGCCGTAAGGTGGTCATTCGTCCAGAAATGACCCCTACGGTTAGTCGAATGGTGGCCGCTAAGCGCCAAGAGCTGGCTTACCCGCTGCGCTGGTATAGCATTCCTAATCTGTGGCGCTACGAGCGTCCACAGCGTGGTCGTCTAAGAGAGCATTGGCAGCTCAATGTCGATATCTTCGGTGTTGCCGGCGCGAGTGCCGAGTACGAGATTATCAATCTCGTCGATTCGATGTTCAAGGAGTTTGGCGCCAAGCCGGATATGTACGAAATCAAGCTTAATAGTCGCAAGCTAATGGATTTTGCCTTGGGCAATTACCTAGGTCTTAACAAGACCGAGGCCCATGACATTAGTAAGCTGATCGATCGAATGAGCAAAATGGATAAGACCAAATTCTTGGCCGCTGTTGATGCTGCGATTAGTGCCAAGGCTCGTGAGTTTGGGGTTGTAGAGAAGCTACTAGCACTACTCGAAACCAAGCAGCTCAACAAGTTACCCAAGGAATTATTGGCGCTCGAATATGTCAAGGAACTGCAGAGCACACTTGAGCTGTTGGTCGACAACGGTGTCGAGAATGCCGTCTTCGACATCACTATCATGCGCGGCTTCGATTACTATACCGATATCGTCTTCGAGGTCTTCGACACACATCCTGATAACAATCGCTCAATGGTAGCTGGCGGCCGATATGACGGCTTGGTCGGACTATTCGGTGTGACGCCGGTGCCGACAGTTGGTTTTGGCTGGGGCGATGTAACTCTCGCTAACTTCTTGGAATTGCATCATTTATTGCCTGAGTTCCAATCAGAAACGAATGTTTATGTCGCCATAGTTGGCGATGTTGCTAGCAAGGCTCAGAGCTCTATATCTGTGTTGCGCGCAGACGGCCTAAACGTTGCTGTTGATCTTGGCGGCAGGAAGCTAGGCGATCAGTTCAAGGCTGCCGACAAGAAAGGCATCAATCAGATCCTAATAATTGGCGAAGACGAACTGAAGTCAGGCTTATTCACTCTCAAGAATCTTGCAACTGGCAAAGAGACCAAAGGCGACATCAAGGCACTGTCCAAACTTATAAAAGGCAAGTCCTAGTGCGCGCCATCAATCACGCGTTAACTGGAGCGGTGATTGGATTAGTGGTTGGCGAGCCGCTGATTGCTGTGCCGGTGGCTTTTGTATCGCACTTCATTTGTGACATTATTCCTCACCATGACTTTGATGTTGAAGAGGTCGAGAAGCTTAGGAGCGGTACTTTTAAGAAAGTTCTATATGGCGACACGACGCTTTGCGTGGTGCTGGTGGTTGTCCTAGCAGTTTTACAGCCAGAAAATTGGCAGTTAGCAGCTATTTGCGCTCTTGTGGCTGCGGCACCTGACTTTGCGTCATTCGGCAAATTTAGGTCGGCGAATGGTCATAAGCCGCTGGAATCAAATGCCTACACACGATTCGCTGGCCGCATTCAGTGGTTCGAACGCCCAATCGGGGGCATAGTCGAGGTCGCTTGGTTTGTTGCCGCAATATTTCTACTACTGCCTTTCTTGGGCTAGCCAAAAGCTTCTGCATCTGTTAGGATAGACCACTATGCATATAACACGCGAACAATTATCACCTACCTCAATCAAAATAACTGTTGTTGCTGACCAAGCAGCAATCGACAAGGTCAAGCAAGAGGCCATCAGTCACCTTAGCAAAAATGTTAAGGTAGCAGGCTTCCGCGAAGGCAAAGCCCCAGCCAACCTAGTCGAGAAGAACATTGACCAGACTTCTCTACAGTCAGAGTTTCTAGACCACGCCGTCAATGATTTCTACGTTCATGCTGTGGAGAGCGAGAAGCTTCGACCTGTATCGCAGCCGAATATCAATCTCACTAAGTTCGTACCTTACTCGACTATGGAATTCACGGCCGAAATCGAAGTTGTTGGTGACGTAACCCTAGCTGACTACAAGAAGATCAAGGTAGCTCCTCAGAAGACTACCGTTACAGCCGATGACGTTAACAAGGTGCTAGATGACCTACGTCAACGTGGCGCTGTCAAAGATACGGTGACACGCGCCGCCAAGCTTGGCGACGAGGCAACTATTGACTTCAAGGGTACCGACGCCAAGACTAAGGAGCCAATTGCTGGTGCCGACGGCGAAGGCTACCCACTAGTTCTCGGCAGCAAAAGCTTTATCCCCGGTTTCGAAGAAGAGCTTATCGGACTTAAGGCGACTGACGAGAAGACCTTCGACGTTACTTTCCCAAGTGATTACGGATCAGAGGAGCTTCAGAATCGCAAAGTTACCTTTGCAGTCAAAGTCACTGAAGTTAAGGAGCCTAAGCTCGCCAAGCTCGACGATACTTTTGCCTCAAGCATCGGACCATTCAAGACACTTGCCGAACTCAAGTCTGACATCAAGAAGCAGCTTACTGTCGAGAAGAAGCAGCAAGCCGATCGAGCTTACGACAACGAACTACTAGATAAGATAGCTGCCAAGAGCACTGTCGATATCCCCAAGGTCCTTGTAGATGAAGAAATCGATCGCATCGAAGAAGAAGAGAAGCGCAACATCGTATACCGTGGCCAGACATGGCAAGAACACCTCGACGAAGAAGGTATTGACGCCGAAGCCCACCACGAAAAGCAACGCCCTCAAGCCGAGCTTCGTGTCAAAGCCGGCCTTATACTAGGCGAAATATCAGCTGCCGAGAAGATCACAATCACCCCCGAAGAACTAGAGATGCGAATCCAGCTGCTCAAAGGTCAATACTCTGACGATGCTATGCAAGCCGAACTCGACAAGCCCGAGAATCGCCGCGACATCATGAGTCGCATGCTTACCGAGAAGACTCTCGACAAGCTACGCAGCTACGCTAGTAAGTAATCTGAGTTAGCACTCTTGACTGCCGAGTGCCAATTACTTATACTAGACAATATGAGCGTACTTATCCCAACAGTTATCGAGAGTGAAGGCCGCTATGAGCGAGCCTATGATATCTACAGCCGACTTCTCAAGGATCGAATCATCTTCCTAGGCAGCGACGTTAACGAGGCCAGTGCCAATATTGTTGTGGCACAACTATTATTCCTCCAATCCGAAGACGCCAAGAAAGATATTTTCTTCTACATCAATAGCCCCGGCGGTAGCGTTTACGACGCTCTAGCCATCTATGACACTATGCAGTTTGTGACAAATGACATCCAGACTGTCGGCATCGGCGTACAGGCTTCAGCAGCCGCTTTCTTGCTTAGCAGTGGCACTAAGGGCAAGCGCTTCGCCCTACCAAACTCTACAATTATGATCCACCAGCCATCGTCTGGCACTCGGGGCAAAGTTACCGATCAAGAAATCGATCTCCGCGAGTCGCTCCGTATCAAGCAGTTGCTAGAAGAAATCATGGCTAAGAACACCGGCCAGAAGCCTGCCAAGATCCACGAAGACATGGAACGTGACAAATGGCTGACCTCCGAAGAAGCTAAGAAATACGGTATTGTCGACGAGGTCATCAGCCGGCCACCCAAGAAGGCTTAAGCCGCTAGCTGATAATCAGCTAGCTTTGTAAGGCCGACACCGGATAGTTTGCGGTCTCTTACTAGGTCGTTGGTTGCGCTGATCTTAATCTTGCCATTGACCCAAGCTTCGCAAGCTTTTAGAGGGTCTTGGCGATGTGATACTGCGAAATGTCTACGCGTAGAGGGTGTGAAGATGTGTCGTACCTTATCTTGTTCCCAGCCCAGATATTCAGCAATACTTTCGTCAGTTAGAGTTGCTTCGAGATGTTCTTTGACTTCACCTAAGGCTTTAAGTGGATCTTTACGGCTATAGACCGCAAAGTACATTCGAGTTCCTGCTGGGAATGCCTCGGCTACTCGTTCTGAAGTCCAGCCAAGTTTTTCAGCAATATTTTCGTCAGTTAGAGTTACGTCCAAGTGTTCTTTGACCTTACCAAGTGCAGTCAATGGGTCGGTTGTATTGGTGTCGGCAAGTTTTTTGAGTGTTGAGGGATTAAAAGTCATTCTCCAGCGTTCACTTTCTTCTTCATCCATGCCCATGTCAGTCGTCCACTTATCAAGGATAGACCCGTCGAACCATTTTTCTGTGAACTTAGGCCCCCAGCTGGTCAAAATCTTAGCGATACTTTCTCTGTCGGACATATTGTCACGAATATTAAAGTTAGACATACCGACAGCGGTTTTCATAACTGCGGCCGCTGTTTCGATGACAAGCCAGCGTGAGTCAGTGTTGTGCTCAGGGTTTAATGGAGCAAAACCATGTCTGCTCTGCGATATCTCCCACTGGGTAAAAACATCAGCTACGATGCCAGACACAATTTCCCTATCCTCCGGACTAACAAATGCAAATAACGCGTTAGTGGAGTCGCTGTCAGTGTGTGCTGCAGTATCGTGCTCGTCTAAGATCTCGTCAATAGCTGCTGGCAAAGTCGCTAAGTGTTCTCTTAGTTCAGGTCTGCGTCCGCCTGCACGATTCGTAGTACGAGCAAGAGCGCTCAAGCTCAACTCTGTTTCGTCCACCAAGGGCACTTCTAAATATTCAAGCTCACCATCAAAAAGCTGTGCGTAGCGTTCACTACGCATCTCAACTGGTGACCAGGAGGGTTGTCTGTACATTCGCATAAGTTTAACATAAACACGATAAAATATCAAGCTGAGATAGCTAGTTTTGATGTGTGTATTGACATCTACGTGCCTTTGCGAGACAATGTAGACTAAGAAGTAGTGTAAGTTGCGACGCTTATGATTTTTAAGCTAAATTGTCTCAATCTTAGGATCTTCGGCCGAACCAAAATTAAACAAAAATTATAGATCTAGAAACTATGGGCAGTACACTCATGTTTCACAAAAAACATCATTATAAATAGGGGACAGCATTGCTTATGGCGAAAGCACCGGTTACTAACACAGCACAACGAGTTTATTACACTAAAGCAGATGACGCGATCCAGCTCCCGAGCCTCGTAGATCATCAGAACAAGTCCTTCCAATGGTTTGTCGAAGAAGGTCTGGGCGAGCTATTGGCCGAGATCAGCCCAATTGACGACTACACTGGCGGCAAACTATCATTACGCTTCAAGGACTATCACTTCGGTCCAACTAAGCTTTCTGAAGCTGAAGCCCGTGAGAACAACGTTAGTTATGAAGCGCCACTTATGGCTCAGGTTGAGTTAACTAACAAAGTGACTGGCGAAATCAAAGAGAACGAAATCTATCTCGGCGATTATCCATGGATGACAGCTCGCGGTACTTTTGTGATTAACGGTGCCGAACGTGTCGTCGTTAGCCAGCTGATCCGATCAGCTGGCGTTTTCTTTACATCAGACCCGCACGGTGCAACCAGCCTATACGGCGCCAAGGTCATCCCTGGTCGTGGTGCATGGCTTGAGTTTGAGACTTCAGCAGCCGGAGCTCTATTCGTTAAGATCGACCGTAAGCGTAAGTTAGCTGTCACAACTCTATTGCGAGCGCTTGGTGTAACCGAAGCCCGCATGCGTGAGACCTTCAAGCACGTTGATACTGGCAAGAAGAGCTATCTCGAGACTACTCTTGAGAAAGACCCAACCAAGGGTCAGAACGACGCTCTAATCGAAGTCTACCGACGCTTGCGTCCGGGTGATCTCGCTACAGTCGACAACGCCAAGTCACTAATCGAGAACATGTTCTACAACTACAAGCGCTTTGACTTCAGCCGTGTTGGTCGCTACAAGATCAACAAGCGCCTTGATCTAGACGTGCCTAATACTCTAGAGAACCGCGTGCTTCGTCTAGAAGACATCGAGGCTATCATCACTGAGCTAATCCGTCTTAATAACACCCAAGATCCTGCCGATGACATCGACAGCCTAGCTAATCGCCGAGTCAAACTGGTTGGTGAGCTTGTTCAGCGACAGTTCCGTATTGGTCTGCTTCGAATGGAGCGCAACACCAAGGATCGCATGAGCATGTCCGAGATTGAGACAGTTACCCCTGGACAGCTTATTAACGCTCGTCCAATCGTTGCTGCGGTACGTGAATTCTTCGCCAGCTCTCAGCTGTCACAGTTCATGGACCAAATCAACCCTCTAAGTGAGCTAGCTCACAAACGACGCCTTAGTTCCATGGGTCCTGGTGGACTTAGTCGTGAACGTGCCGGCTTTGAAGTTCGTGATGCTCACGCGACTCACTACGGTCGTATTTGTGCCGTTGAGACTCCAGAAGGCGCCAACATTGGTCTAGTTCTTAACCTGGCTAACTATGCTCGTGTTAACGACTACGGCTTCATCGAAACCCCTTACCGCAAGGTCATCAATGCCGCGACTCCTAAGGATATTGTCGGTCACATTGCCGCTCAAGACCTGACAGACGAAAAGGGCAAAGTCCTCGTTAAGTCAGGTGTCAAAGTATCTGCCGCCGACGCTACTAAGCTAAGCAAAGTTAAGGCTAAGGTCACTTGGCCAGTTAAGGCTCAGGCAACTTCCGAGATTGTTTACCTTGACGCCTACGAAGAAGAATCAGCTGTTATTGCTGGTGGCGGTAGTGAGCTAGATGCTAACAACTACTTCATCCACGAACGTGTTAGCGCTCGTTCTCGTTTGCAGCCTGGTGAAGTCGACTCCGATGACGTGACTCACCTAGATGCATCTCGTGATCAGATTATCGGCTCTAGCGCAGGTCTGATTCCTTTCATTGAGAAGAATTACGTTTACCGTTCACTTATGGGTAGTAACCAGCAACGTCAGGCTGTTCCTCTAATTCAGCCTCAGAGCCCGATTGTGGGTACTGGACTGGAGCTTGAAGCTGCCCGTAACACTGGTCAGGTTATCTTGGCCGAAGCAGCCGGTGAAGTTACTAAGGCTACAGCTCAAGAAGTTGTAGTTAAGTACAAGGACGGCAACATTAAGTACGAGCCACAGCGTTTCATTCGTTCTAACGAAGGTACTTCAGTCAACCAAAAGGTCGTTGTTAACACCGGCGATAAGGTCAAGAAGGGCGACGTACTTATAGAAGGTATGTCAATCGCTAACGGCGAACTAGCTCTCGGCAAGGATCTTGTCGTAGCCTTCATGCCTTGGGGCGGTTACAACTTCGAGGACGCCATCATCATTAGCCGCAAGCTAGTTGAAGACGACACGCTTACATCTGTTCACATTGTTGACTTCATGATTGAAGTTCGTGAGACCAAGCTAGGTCCAGAAATCGTAACTAGTGACATTCCTAACGTTTCCGAGGAGACGCTGCGTCACCTTGATGAAGACGGTATTGTCCGCATCGGTGCCGAAGTTCACCCAGGCGACATCCTTGTCGGTAAGATCACACCTAAGGGCGAGCAAGAGCTTAGCTCAGAAGAGCGCCTACTACGTGCTATCTTCGGCGAAAAAGCCAAGGAAGTCCGTGATACTTCACAGCGCATGAGTAACGGCAAACACGGTAAAGTCGTGGGCGTCAAAGTCTTCAGCCGCGAGAATGGTCACGAACTTAAGGCCGGTGTCATCATGCAAATCCAAGTCTTCGTGGCTCAGATGCGCAAGATCGCCGTCGGTGACAAACTTGGTGGTCGTCACGGTAACAAGGGTGTCATCGCCCGAATTCTACCTGTTGAAGACATGCCATTCATGGAAGACGGTACTCCTGTTGAGATCGTTCTTAACCCACTCGGCGTACCATCTCGTATGAACGTCGGTCAGCTGTTCGAAACTCACCTTGGCATGGCTGCTCGCGCCCTTGGTATCAAGGTCGCTAGCCCATCATTCAATGGTGTATCAGTCGATAAGATCCACTCCCTACTTAAGGAAGCTGGTCTACCAGAGGACGGCAAGCAACAGCTATTTGACGGCCGTACTGGTCAGCCTTTTAGCGAACGAACTACTGTCGGTGCTATGTACATGATTAAGTTGAACCACATGGTCGCGGACAAGATCCACGCTCGTTCAACTGGCCCATACACCATGGTCACCCAGCAACCACTTGGTGGTAAAGCTCAGAACGGTGGACAGCGATTTGGAGAAATGGAAGTCTGGGCTCTAGAAGCTTACGGCGCCGCCAACACGCTTCAAGAAATGCTGACTATCAAGTCTGACGACGTCTATGGACGAAGCAAGGCTTACGAGTCGATCATTAAGAAGACTCAGATTGTTGGTCCTAAGGTTCCAGAGAGCTTTAACGTTCTAGTTAAGGAACTTCAAGGTCTTGGCCTTAAGGTCGACCTAGTTCACTCTGATACTGTTGTCGATGCAGAAGCAGTCCTTGCCAGTAACATCCAAGAAGAAGCCGCACACCCAGCAGAGATTACCGTGCCACAAGCCGCCATCTCTGATGTCGATGTAACTGAAGAAGCCGCCGCCAGCGACGAAGAATTTAATATAGTCACAGTTGACGAAAACGGCAGTGCCGATGCCCAAGCTAATGCCGATGATCTCGCCTTAGTGACTAGCGAGGTGACTAGCGACGGGGACGATACTGCTACAGACACTGACGAAGGAGGGGAGGCCTAATATGACACCACAACGATACAACAACACAGGCACTGATATTTCCGACTTCGATGCTGTCCGATTGGCTGTTGCCAGCCCTGACGACATCATGGACTGGAGCTATGGTGAAGTCACCAAGCCCGAAACCATCAACTACCGAACTCAGAAGCCAGAGCGCGACGGATTATTCTGTGAGCGCATCTTCGGCCCAGTTAAGGACATTAACCCGCACGATGCCAAGTACAAAGGTGTTCGTAGCCGTGAAGCCGCTGTCGACAAGAAGGGTGAGCTCGTAACCCGTAGCATCGTTCGTCGTGAGCGCATGGCTCACATTGCTCTAGCAGTACCTGTTTCGCACATTTGGTTCCTTCGTGGCACACCAAGTGCAATGGGCCTACTACTAGGTATGACTGTTAAGAACTTGGAGCGCGTAGCTTACTTCGCTAGTTATGTCATCAAGACAGTTGATGTTGCCAAGCGTGACCAACTACTAGCCGACAAAGAAGCTGAATTCGCTGCCGCTAAAGAAGCTATCAAGCTGCGATTCGAGAAGGAAGCCGAAGCCGAAGATGCTAACGTCAAGGCCCTAGCAGAAATGCAGACTAAGGAAACCGAACAAGTATCTGTCGACTTCGAACAGTACAAGGACCAAATCACAGGCCTGCAGAAGCTCAGCCTCATCAACGAGACTGACTATCGCAACCTGCCTAGCGATCTACGCTCACTAATTACCGTCGGTATGGGCGGCGCAGCGCTCAAGGATCTATTAGTAGCCATTCACCTTAAGGATCTAATCGAGGAACTCGGCAAGGAAGCCGAAGACGCTAAGGGTCAACGCAAGAAGAAGCTGATGAAGCGCCTTCGATTGCTCGAATCTATGGACCGTGCAGGCATCAAGCCTTCAAGCATGTGTCTAAGCGTGCTACCTGTGATCCCACCGGACCTTCGTCCGATGGTTCAGCTAACTGGTGGCCGTTTCGCCACTTCTGACCTTAACGATCTTTACCGTCGTGTCATTAACCGTAACAACCGTCTTAAGAAGCTAATGAGCCTCAACGCGCCAGAAGTTATCTGTCGCAACGAGCAGCGTATGCTTCAAGAAGCCGTTGACGCTTTGATCGACAACAATAGCACTCGTTCTGGTCGTGCCGTAGCCGCCACAGGGCAGCGTCGACGCCTGAAGTCTTTGAGCGACATGCTTAAGGGTAAGCAGGGTCGTTTCCGTCAGAACCTACTTGGTAAGCGTGTTGACTACTCTGGTCGTTCAGTCATCGTGGCTGGTCCAGAGCTTAAGATTCACCAGTGTGGTTTGCCTAAGATGATGGCGCTTGAACTATTTAAGCCTTTCGTAATCGGTGAACTGATCGCTCGTGAGCAAGCTCACAACATACGTAGTGCCTCTCGTCTGATAGAAATGGGCGAAACTGCTGTCTGGGATGCTCTCGACGAAGTAATTAAGGGCAAGTACGTTCTACTTAACCGTGCGCCTTCACTTCACCGTCTTTCAATTCAAGCTTTCCAGCCTGTGTTGATCGAAGGCCGTGCTATTCAGTTACACCCACTTGTATGTAAGGGCTTTAACGCCGACTTCGATGGTGACCAAATGGCCGTTCACTTGCCGCTTAGCGACAAGGCTCAGGCTGAAGCTCGTGACATTATGGCTGCTAACCGCAACCTACTGAAGCCAGCTGATGGTTCACCAATTCTGCACATTGAGCAGGACATCGTGCTTGGTTGTTACTTCTTGACCTACGAACGACCTATGAATGCTGACAAAGATGCCATTACTTACTCTAGTGTCGAAGAGGCTCTCATGGCTCTTGACAACGGTGGTATTACACTCCAGAGTCAAGTCCGCCTGCCATTTAGAGGCGAAATTCGCGAAACCACTTTGGGACGCATCCTATTTAACGAGATTTTCCCCGAAGATTTCCCACTTCAAGACGAAACCATGACCAAGAAACGTCTGCAAGCTGTTATGGCCAAGGTTTACGCTGGTTATGGTCAAGAGAAGACTGCTGAGATTGCCGATGATCTTAAGGATCTAGGTTTCCACTACGCTACTCTATCTGGTCTAAGTATGGGTATGGGCGACTTTGCACCTATTAAGGGCATGGACAAGCAGCTTGACGAAGGTGAAGTTCGCGCCGCTGCTATCTCTGACCAGTACGAAGAAGGTTTCATTACCGACAACGAACGTCACCGTTTGACTGTAGATAACTGGACTAAGGTTGAAGGCAAGGTTCAGGACATGTTGACCGAACAAATGGTTGGTCAGGATTCCTCGATGGCCATCGCTATTAACTCTGGTGCTCGTGGTAACATTTCTCAGCTTAACAACGCCGTTGGTATGCTGGGTGTCCTTCAGGACGCTGGTGGTAACGTAATTGAGCTACCGATTAAGTCTGGTTACATCAACGGTCTGAACCCACTTGAGTACTTTACCGGTACTCGTGGTACTCGTAAGGCGCTGATTGACATCGCACTTAAGACTGCCGACGCTGGTTACTTGACTCGTCGTCTGGTTGATGTTTCTCAAGACGTCTTTACGATCGAGGACGACACTAGCGACCCAGGCTTCGCAATGCTCCGTGCTGACGCTGACTACATCGGCGTGGCTTACGCTACTCGTTTGGCTGGTCGTTTTGCAGCTGAAACTCGTAAGGGTCTAGTTAAGAAGGGTGAGCTGATCACCCAAGAGGCCGCTGACAAGATTGGCGCCGACGAAACTATCGATGGCATCAAGATCATGAGCGGCCTAAGCTGTACTAACGTTCGTGGTGTTTCTCGTAAGTCTTACGGAGTTGACCCAGCTACTGGCGAACTCGTTGCTAACAGCCACCCAATCGGTGTAATTGCGGCTCAGAGTATCGGTGAACCTGGTACTCAGCTAAGTCTTGACTCTAAGCACCGTTCTGGTGGAGCGATTGCTGACGACACTGCCCAAGGCCTAAACCGTATCGAAGAGCTCTTCGAAGTTCGTGCTCCTAAGGGACAGGCTTATGTCACAGAGATTTCTGGCATAGCCAACACTTGGGAAGAAGGCGACCACTACATTGTTCAAGTTACGGCTGACGACAAAGAAAAGGTTACCCTTAAGCTTGGTGAGCGCAAAGCTCAAGTTGCCAACGGCACCGAAGTTGTGGCTGGTGACGTAGTTGCTGCCCTAGAAGACGCTTCAGAACCTCTGATTGCGCCAATGGCCGGTAAAGCTCACGTTACCAATAAGGAAGTCATCATTACGCCTACTAAGCAAAGCGTGGTTCGTTACGAAATCCCTGGCTTCAAGCAGCTCCAGATCCAAGATGGCGATAAGATTGTCTCTGGTCAACGTTTGACCAATGGTTCGATTAACTTGCAGGACTTAATTCGCCTGCAGGGTGTTGAATCTACGCAGCGTTACATCATGAGTGAAATTCTCAAGATCTTTGCAGCTCAAGGCCAGAACATTGCTGACAAGCACCTTGAAATCATCGTGCGTCAGATCTTCAGCCGTGTTCAGATTGAAGAATCTGTCGATAGCGACTTCGTAACTGGTGACATCGTCAGCAAGCTAGCCGTCGTTGAAGCTAACGAGGCCCTCGTTGCCGCCGGTAAGAGCCCAGCTAAGTACATTCAGCTGCTACTTGGTATTACCAAGGCTAGTCTGTCGACCGACTCCTTCTTGAGCGCCGCGTCATTCCAAGACACTACCCGTGTCCTGATTGCCGCAGCCACCAGTGGTAAGGTTGACAAGTTGTATGGTCTTAAGGAGAACGTCATTCTAGGCCGTAAGATACCTGTCGGTACAGGCGTCAAGACTGACGAAGACGAAGAGATGGACGAGCTTCAGAACGAAGCCGATCAAATCATCGGTGTGCCCGAGCCAGCTCCAGTTGAAGCTTAGGCCATAATCTGTTACAATAAGAACATTGCTTAAATTAAGTGATCCGAGCTTAGCACAGGCATGATGCTAACAGCAGCAGATCACAGTCCATATAGGAGAATAAATGCCAACAATCAATCAGTTAGTGCGCAAGCCACGCGTACGCATAACTAGTAAGAGTAAGTCACCTGCCATGCAGCGCGTGACTAACAACCTCAAGACTCGTAACTACGAGAAGCCTGCGCCTTTCAAGCGCGGTGTTTGTGTCAAAGTAACCACCAAGACACCTAAGAAGCCTAACTCAGCCCTACGTAAGGTCGCCCGTGTACGCCTTAGCAATGGCTATGAAGTTTGGGCCTACATCGGTGGTGAAGGTCACAATCTACAAGAGCACGCCGTCGTACTAGTACGCGGTGGCCGCGTGAAGGACCTTCCTGGTGTGCGTTATCACATCGTCCGTGGTTCACTTGACCTTCAGGGTGTTACAGATCGTAAGCAGGGCCGTTCTAAGTACGGTACCAAGAAAGCGAGTAAATAATGCCTCGTAAGAAAACCGCCTCACTAGTTCGTGATATTCCAGCTGACCGCGTGTATGGCAGCGTGCCTTTGCAGCGCCTAATCAACCGCGTCATGCTTAACGGTAAGAAGCAGATTGCTGAACGCCTCGTTTATGGTGGCCTCGAGAAGGCTGCTAGCAAGCTTAAGGTCGACAACCCAATCGAAGTCTTCGACCAAGCCTTCAAGAACATTCAGCCGCACATGGAGACTCGTTCTCGTCGTGTTGGTGGTGCTAACTACCAGATTCCTTTCGAAGTTCGTGGCCAACGACAGAACCACTTAACTACTATGTGGTTTGTAGCTGCTTGCCGTGCTCGTAAGGGTATGAGCATGCAAGATCGCATTGCTCTAGAACTTGTTGACGCATACAACGGCCAAGGTGCCGCTGTTAAGAAGCGTGAAGACGTACATAAGATGGCTGACGCTAACCGTGCTTTTGCACACTTCGCTAGGACCTAGTCGATATGAGTGGTGAAATTTTTCGAGAACTTAGTGAAGAACAACCACCACATTCTGATCCAGAACGCTTGACTATGTTTGATCGATTGCAAAACTTCATGAATAGTGATGTTAGCGAGTGGAGCCTGCCAGCCAAAGCATTGGGCGTCGTAGCTTTGATCCCCGTAGTCATAGCGACAGGAGTAGTAGCAGATATGATTGATGGCATACCGCTAAAATAATTTTAAGATAAGCATAGGATAACAATGGCAACCAAGAAAACACCAATGGACAAAATTCGTAACATCGGCATCATTGCTCACATTGACGCCGGTAAGACTACCACAACTGAGGGTATTCTTTATCGCACAGGACTGAAGCACAAAATCGGTGCTGTCCACGAAGGCGAAACAACTACTGACTTCATGGAACAAGAGCGTGAGCGTGGCATCACTATCGCCTCAGCTGCTGTTACGAGCCATTGGAAGGACCACCAGATCAACATCATCGACACCCCCGGCCACATCGACTTCACCGTAGAAGTTGAACGAAGCTTGCGTGTGCTTGACGGTGCCTGTGTCGTGTTCGACGGTAAGATGGGCGTTGAATCACAGTCTGAGACCGTTTGGCGTCAAGCTGATAAGTACAAGGTTCCTCGTATCTGTTTCATCAACAAGATCAACCAGACCGGTGGCGACTTCTACAAGTCACTTGATACTATCCATGCTCGTCTTAGTAAGCGTGCTTTCCCGATTCACTTGCCAATTGGTTTCGAGCAATCGATCAACGGTATTATCGACCTAGTCCTAATGAAGGCTTTTACTTACAAAGACTTCACTGATCACGAACTAGTTGAAGGCGAAATCCCTGAAGACATGCTCGACAAGGCCAAGAAGTACCGCAGTCTACTAGTTGAGAACGCTGTCGCTGAAGACGAAGCCATGCTTGAGAAGTACTTCGAAGTTGGCGAAGAAGGCCTTAGCGTCGAAGATGTTAACCAAGCTATTCGTACTGCCGTTCTAACTGGTAAGTTCTACGCTGTCACAGGTGGTGATGGTCGTGGTGTTATCGTCGAGAAGGTACTTGATGCCGTCAACGAGTTCCTGCCAAGCCCGCTAGATCGTGGTTCGACATGGGGTACTCACCCTAAGACTGGTGACGAGGTTGAGCGCAAGCCTGACGAAGCTCAGCCTTTCTCTGGACTAGCCTTCAAGATCGCTACCGACCCATTTGTTGGTAAGCTGGCTTACTTCCGAGTTTACTCTGGCAAACTAGCCTCAGGTTCATACGTTCTTAACAGTTCAACTGGTGAGAAAGAGCGTGTTGGCCGTATCGTTCGTATGCAAGCTGACAAGCGCGAAGACGTAACCGAAGTTGGTGCTGGTGACATCGCTGCCATCGTTGGCCTGAAGGGTACAACTACCGGTAACACTCTGTCTGATCTGAACAACCCAATTGTGCTAGAAAGCATTACTTTCCCAGAGCCACCTGTCTCGATTGCTATTGAACCTAAGACCAAGGCCGACCAAGAGAAGATGAGCCTTGCTATGCAGCGTCTAGCAGAAGAAGACCCAACTTTCCGTATCAAAGTCGATGACGAAACTGGCCAGACTATTATCTCTGGTATGGGTGAGCTTCACCTTGAAATCATTGTCGATCGCATGAAGCGCGAGTTTAACGTCGAAGCCAACATTGGCCAACCACAAGTGGCTTACCGTGAAACTATCCGCAAGGATGCTGTTGAAGTCCAAGGTAAGTTCGTTCGTCAATCTGGTGGACGTGGTCAATATGGTGACGTTTGGATCCGTGTCAGTCCTAATGCAGAGGGTGAAGGCTTCAAGTTCATCAACTCCATCAAGGGTGGTGTCGTGCCTTCTGAGTACATCAAGCCCGTCCAGCAAGGTATCGAAGAAGCTATGAGTAACGGCGTTATCGCCGGTTACCCAGTCGTTGACGTTATTGCCGAGCTCTATGATGGTAGTTACCACGATGTTGACTCCAACGAAATGGCCTTCAAGATTGCCGGTTCACTAGCTCTTCAAGAAGGTGTTAAGAAGGCAAACCCTGTTCTTCTAGAACCAGTCATGAAAGTCGTCGTAGTTACCCCTGAAGAATTCATGGGTGAAGTAATCGGTGACCTGAACAGCAAGCGTGGACGCATCGAGTCTATGGAAGATCTTAGCGCCGGCATCAAGGAAATTACATCCTTCGTACCACTTGGAGAAATGTTCGGTTACACTACCAATCTTCGTAGCTCAACTCAAGGCCGTGCTAGCTCAAGCATGGAGCTAGATCACTATGCTGACGTCCCAAGTCACGTAGCTGAAGCCATCATTGCCAAAAACGCCAAATAGCCACAACATTATTATGCATAAGCATAAATGATGTGATATAAATACTCCACTATGAGTGAGCCTACACAAGTTGAAAAGCATGATCCGGGAGAGATATATCGCGTTGAGCCGCCGGCTGTAACAGCAACGCCAGACGGTGAAGTCCATACCCTATTTGCTGCTTACGACAATGAAGCTGGTCAGCGAGTTCCGATGGGCCTAGTTATATCAGGTCCTCATACAGACGTGGTTGTAGAGAAGTGGGGCTATTTTAAGTCACAAACAACAAGTCATAAAATACCTACTACAAAGATCAAAGCAATCTCTGGGGATCAGACCGTATTTGAAAGGATTGTTTCGTCGACAGTCGAAGACGGACCAATAAACAAACGTCGCCTACGAACTCCTCAGGAGTTAGCAGAAGTGTCGTCTAGCCTGCAAGAAGAGGCCGGAAAAGTAGTTCTTGCTCATTTTGGGCTTGATTTTGATCCGGAAAAGTCCCCAGAAGAAAAGTAGATCATTCTCTTTACAAAGCCCTGTTCTTTCCCTATACTATCTTCGGTAACTTGTGTGGGTTCTATTAGCCTCATGCAAACACAATTATTAAGTAAGCCACAATTTAGCTAAATATAAGGAGCAATAAACAATATGGCAGACCAATTCGACCGAACTAAGCCACACGTTAACGTAGGTACTATGGGCCACGTTGACCACGGCAAAACTACACTAACCGCAGCAATCACAACCGTGCTTGCTAAGAGGCTGCCAAGCGCTGTCAACAAGCAAGTCGCTTATGACCAGATTGACAACGCTCCAGAAGAGAAGGCTCGTGGTATTACCATCGCTACTTCTCACCAAGAGTACGAAAGCGAAAAGCGTCACTACGCTCACGTTGACATGCCTGGTCACGCCGACTACGTCAAGAACATGATTACTGGTGCGGCTCAGATCGATGGCGCTATCCTAGTTGTTGGTGCTAACGACGGACCTCTACCACAGACTCGTGAGCACGTATTGCTTGCTCGTCAGGTTGGCGTACCTTCTATTCTTGTCTTCCTTAACAAGATGGACCTTGCTGACGCTGAACTAGTTGACCTAGTCGAAGAAGAAATCCGTGAACTTCTTGAGAAGAACGGCTTCGACAAGGACGCTCCAATAATCCGTGGTTCTGCTACCAAGGCTCTCGAAGGTGACGCAGCTAACGAAGACGCAATCATGGAACTCGTTAAGGCTATGGATGACTTCATTCCACAGCCTAAGCGCGAGCTAGATAAGCCTTTCCTAATGCCTGTTGAGGACGTGTTCTCAATCAAGGGTCGTGGTACTGTTGCTACTGGCCGTGTTGAGACTGGTATCGTTAAGATTAACGATGAAGTTGAAATCGTCGGTATTCGCCCAACCACTAAGAGTGTTGTTACTGGTATCGAAGCCTTCAAGAAGAACCTTGACCAAGGTCAAGCTGGCGACAACGCTGGTATCCTGCTTCGAGGCATCGAGCGTGATGACATCGAGCGTGGCCAGGTTCTTAGTAAGCCTGGTACGATTACTCCGCACACCGAGTTTGATTCCGAAGTCTACATCCTGACTAAGGAAGAAGGCGGCCGTCACACTCCATTCTTCAAGGGCTACAAGCCTCAGTTCTACTTCCGTACTACGGACGTAACTGGTGAAGTTGAGCTACCAGCTGACAAGGAAATGGTCATGCCTGGTGACACAATAACCTTTAAGGTTAAGTTGCTCGCTCCTATCGCTATGGAGCAGGGACTACGCTTCGCTATTCGCGAAGGTGGCCGTACTGTTGGCGCCGGTGTTGTTACCAAAGTCATCAAGTAAGACGACTTTCAATACCTTAAAGAGCCCCATCTCGGGGCTCTTTTATTATTATGAGAACTATTGTATAATACTAAAATATAATCTCAAATATGTAAGGAGTAAACAGTGACGTACGAAGTGACCGATATGGCAACAGAATACACCGACTATGACTATAGCCGTTCGGAAGCTGGTTTTATGACGGCTGTCTATAAGATAGAGCCGCCTCTACCAAGCATTAGCGATACCTTCCTGACGAGTGTTGTTGAAGGTGGTCATAAGCACCAACGCCTTAACCACTTGGCCACTACTGGAGATGCCACATATTTGGTATATGAACCACTTGGTAAGAATCAAGATGAACAAATGACCGGCGTAGTTGCCATCCGCGCAATGCTTGATAAAGCGCTTCAACAACTCAGTATTGGTAGCACTGAAGGTCTGGTTGATATGGTGCACAATGAACATGTTGCATACGATGAATCAAGGGCAGGCTCTGTAGTTACGCGAGTTTTATAGAAATAATGAGTGAAACTTTTCCGATTTATTGTGGAGCCAAAAGAGGCGAAGGGCATAGCCCTGTACTTGATCATAGGCAGTTTGACTTTATTCGAGCCGGCAAGACTTCAATGAAAAAGTTTGAAGAAGCTCTAGAAGGAGTTGATGTTCACCCGTTCGTGGCAGATGCTCTGAGTCTTGCTGATGCCGAAGAGGCTTTTCTGCAAAGTGGACGACAAAGCGCACCAGAATATAGATCACCACAAGCCAACCGACAAGCCAACCATTCATCATTACCCGAACTATAAGCGCTTTACATTAACACCTGATCTGTTAGAATAGTCTGACAATCAATTAATTTATTGCTGACTAAAAGTCACTCCGGCTCAGACCGAAGCGATGTTACAGCAAACAGCGAGAGCTGGAAGGAACAACACCTATGGCAGATGCCCCTAAACCCGATGGTGGTAAGCAGCGAATTCGTATTCGCCTCAAGGCTTACGACCACAAAGTAATCGACCAAGCGTCAAAGCAGATCATTGATACTGCGCTTCGCACCGGCGCCACCCTAGCTGGCCCAATCCCACTACCAACCCGTCGCAGTACATTTACTGTCGTTAAGAGCCCACACGTATATAAGAAGGGTCGTGAACAGTTTGAAATGCGCGTTCACAAGCGCCTTATTGATGTATTTGAGCCAACCCCTAAGACTATCGACAGTCTGATGAACCTCAGCTTGCCTGCAGGTTGTGACGTCGAAATAAAGATGTAGTCCGGGTTAGATGACAGAGAGGACATTACCTGATAACAGTATTTTAGTTGGCAAACACGGTGGTAATCGTGTTATAGCCTTCAAGTTTCCTCTAACCAAGGAGCAGATTAATGGATTACCGAAGCAAGTCAACGATCATTCAGCCGATCTCATAGAGCCCGTATTTGATCGTACTCACAAAGAGGATGGGTCACAAACTATTTTGTTTGAGGCGTCTCTCTTCGGAGTTCACCCTAACGGCGTTGATATGCATTTCCTGACGTATGCACGCGAAGTTGCTCAGCATGTAGGGGCGGCCAGCTCCACCGTAGAAGCAGAAGCGATGATTCGGCGGGTCCCGCGCGTGCAACACGGCTCATTGTTCGAACAGCACGTCACAATGCAGTAAGGTCGTGTAGAATTTGCAACAGGTTGACAGGGGTAACATTCGCATGGTACTCTATTATGGTATCTCAGTAAGATTTCTACTTGGTACGCGTCAGTAGGTCTGCCCATAACAGGGGTAGAAACCACTCGCCACCAGGTGTTTTTATGTCAAACCTTGATACAGAAAGAACAGATGAAAGCACTAATTACACGAAAACTTGGCATGACCAGTACCATTGGCGACAACGGTATAGTTCAGGCCGTTACCTTGCTTTCTGTAGCTGATCACACCGTATTGCACCACAAGACCGAAGAGAAGGATGGCTACACCGCTATCCAAGTCGGCACCGAAACTGCTAAGAAGCTCACTAAGAGCATCACTGGCCATGTTAAGGCCGCTAAGGTGATGCCTAAGATTATCCGCGAATTCCGCATGGACGAGATCCCAGAAGAACTCAACGTCGGCAGCAAAATCAGCGCCGACGTTTTTAGTGTTGGTGATACTGTCAGCGTCACTGGCCTTACTAAGGGTAAGGGTTGGGCTGGTACAATCCGTCGTCACAACTTCCATCGTCAGCGCAAAACTCACGGCGCCAAGGGTAACACCCGTAAGCCAGGTTCAATTGGATCAATGTATCCACAGCATATTTTCAAAGGCACTAAGATGGCCGGCCAGTTGGGTCACGAGCAAATCACCGTTTCAGGACTAAAGGTTGCTTTGATCGATATCGAACTCGGCGTCATCGGCGTCACCGGCGCAGTACCCGGCCCTAAGAAGGGTATTCTTATTGTGAAGGGTGCTAAGTAATGGCTACTCTTACTTATACTAAGACTGGCACTAAGGCCACAACTGCAGCCAAGCTTGACGCAGCTGTCTTCGGAGTAACTCCTAAGAACCACGAGCTGCTTAAGGCTGCTTATATTATGTATCTCGACAACGGCCGCGGAAACAACGCTGTTGTTAAGACCCGTGGTCTAGTCCGTGGTGGCGGTAAGAAGCCTTGGAAGCAGAAGGGAACTGGACGTGCTCGTTTCGGTTCATCTCGTGTTCCTATCTGGCGTGGTGGTGGTATTACCTTCGGTCCTACAGGGCAGGAGAACTACAGCAAGCAGATGAACACCAAGGCCAAACGCCTAGCTGTTCGCCAAGCTCTTAGCCTGGCTAACGACTCTGGCAAGATCAAGGTTGTCGAAGCCTTCTCAACTCTAGATGGTAAGACCAAGGACATGGCTGCTTTCTTAGCTAAGATCGAAGCTACCGGTAATGTGCTTTGTGTAGTCGCTAATAAGGACGTCACCAAGGAACGCGCTACTCAGAACATTCAGAAGCTCAAGGTCAACGGCGCTACTTATCTAAATGTATTTGACGTTATGAACGCTGATTCAATCATCTTCAGCAAGGATTCATTGGCTGCTGTCAGCGAATGGCTAGGAGAGAAGAAATAATGAGCAAGTCGATTACACTTAAGCCTCGTCTTAACGAGAAGACTTATGCTCTAGCTGAGAGTCGTGTCTATGTGTTTGACGTCGACAAGAGTGTTAACAAGCACAGCATCGCTCGCGCCGTTGAAGCTCAGTTTGAGGTCAAGGTTAGCACTGTTAATACGACTAACATACCTGGCAAAGCCAAGCGCATTATCAGCATTAATGGTAAGCGTATGAAGAACTCTGAGGGTCACCGCAATGACATCAAGAAAGCTTACGTTACTCTAGCCGAAGGTCACAGCCTGCCATTCTTCAACGCTATTGAAGAAGAAGAGCAGAAGGAACAAGAAGTTCAGGGTAAGATCGACAAGGCCGCAGCTAAGCAAGCCGAGAAGAGCGCTAAGCCAGCACGTCGTGGCCTGCTTCGTAAGAAGACTGACGACAAGGAAGGTGACAAGTAATGGCTATCAAAGCTTACAACCCAACTACTCCTGGTCGCCGTGGCATGACTAGTCAAGACTTTGACACTATTACCACCAAGAAACCTCTTAAGTCACTGCTCGTACCTAAGCGCCGTACTAACGGTCGTAACAACCAGGGTCGTATTACTACTCGTCACCGCGGTGGCGGTACTAAGAAGTTCTACCGTCTGGTTAACTTCAAGTTGGCTGCAGGTATTACGGCAACCATTGAGCACATTGAGTATGACCCTAATCGTAGTGCTCGTATTGCTCGTATCAAAGAGCCAAATGGCATCTATCACTACATCCTAGCTGCTAACGGCATGCAAGTAGGCCAGACCATCACTAGTGGCGAAGAAGCCCCAATTGAAATCGGTAATCGCCTTCCACTTAAGGCTATTCCTATCGGTAGCACCGTTCACGCAATCGAAATGAAAGTCGGCGGCGGCGCCCAAATGGTTCGTAGCGCAGGCAACAGCGCCCAACTAATGGGTCGCGACAACGGTTACGCGCAGGTTCGTCTTCCAAGCGGCGAAGTCCGTCTTATTAATGAGAATTGTTCTGCTTCAATGGGTGTAGTCGGCAACGAGCAGCACCAGAACGTGAAGATTGGTAAAGCCGGCCGTAACCGACACAAGGGTAAGCGCCCAGGTGTTCGTGGTGTCGTCATGAACGCTGCTGATCACCCTCATGGTGGTGGTGACGGTGGTCGTCACGGTATCGGTTCTGCGCCTAAGACACCTTGGGGCCAGAAGACTCTTGGATTCAAGACTCGTCGCCGTAAGAGCACAACTAAGTTTATCGTAAGATCACGACACGTAGGGAAGAGGAAATAGCACATGAGTCGTTCACTGAAAAAAGGACCATTTATAGATTTCAAACTAGCCAAGAAGGTTAACGCCCTTGGTGATAGTGATCGCACGATCATCAAGACATGGGCTCGTTCGAGTACTATTGCACCCGAATTTGTTGGCAAGACTATTGCTGTTCACAATGGCAAAGTTCACGTTCCTGTATTTGTTACCGAGAACATGGTTGGTCACAAACTCGGTGAGTTTGCTCCAACCCGTAAGTTCCGCCGCCACGGTGGTAAGTTAGCGAAGGGCAAATAAGATGGCAGTAAAAGCAATCGCTCGCGGAGTTAGCATGAGTCCACGCAAAGTAGCTGTGGTCGCTGCTCTAGTTCGTGGCCGCACCGTAGAAGACGCCCTGACTATCCTTAGCCACGTACCTCGTCGCTCAGCTATCCCTGTCCAGAAGGTTATCGCTAGCGCCAAGGCTAACGCCGACCACAACCATGGCTACAAGCCAGCTACTCTAGTTATTACTGAGATCATGGTCACGCCTGGTCCACGACTTAAGCGTTACCGACCTGCTGCACACGGCCGCGCTCTACCTTTCCAACGTAAGACTTCACACATTCACGTAACCGTTGATGGCGAGAAGCGTGAAGTTAAGAAGCCAGCTGACAAGGCTACTAAGACTGAAACTAAGACCGAGGAGAAGAAGTAATGGGACAAAAAGTAAACCCAATTAGCATGCGCCTCCAGGTCAATAAGGACTGGACTAGTAAGTGGTTCGCCGGTAAGACTGACTATGCTAACTTCCTTAAGGATGACCTAGCTGTTCGTCGTTTGATTACCAACAAGCTTGGTAGCCGTGCCGCAATCAACAAGGTCGAGATCACTCGTACACCTAACCTAGTTACTGTTACTATCGCTACCGCTAAGGCTGGTGTCGTAATTGGTCGTGGTGGTGTTGGCGCAACCGAGCTGAAGGCTGCTATCGAGAAGATTTATGCTATTCCTGTTCGAGTTAACATCGAAGAAGTTAAGAAGCCTGATATGTACGCCAAGCTGGTTGCTGAGAACATCGCTCACCAACTAGAGCGTCGCATGAGCTTCCGCCGTGCTATCAAGTCTACTGCTGCCGCTACTATGCGTGCTGGTGCTAAGGGTGTTCGTATCGAAGTCGCTGGCCGACTGAATGGTGCGGAAATGTCCCGACGCGAGAAGGAAGTTGCTGGCAGCGTGCCACTTCACACCCTTCGTGCCGATATTGATTACGCGCAAGTTAATGCCCAGACCGTCGCCGGTATTATCGGTGTCAAAGTATGGATTTATAAGGGCGAGGTTCAGTAATGACGAAGTCATATTACCAAGCGACCGAAGGGAGCGCCTAAGATGTTGATGCCAAAACGACAAAAGCACCGCAAGGTGCGTAAGGGCCGAATCCGTGGCGTTGCCACCTCTGGCAATTACATTGCCTTTGGCGACTTTGCTCTTCAAGCTCAAGGCCAAGAGCGCATCACTTCACGCCAGATTGAAGCGGCTCGTCAAGCTATGACCCGCTACATTAAGCGTGGTGGTAAGATTTGGATCCGTATTTTCCCGCACACTCCAGTTACTCGTAAGCCTCAGGACGTTAAGATGGGTAGCGGTAAGGGTAACCCAGAATTCTTCGTAGCCAAGGTTCGCCCTGGTACTATCATGTTCGAGATGCAGGGTGTAACCGAAGAAGTTGCTCGCGAAGCTATGAGACTTGCTGCCCACAAACTACCAGTCAAGACTAAGTTCTTGGTTCGGGAGGAGGCGTAATCATGAAAGTCATCGAAATCCGCAAACTATCAACTGCCGAGCTGACTACTGAGAGTACCAAGCTGCGTGAAGAAATTGCTGAACTAAGACGCCGATTGCACCTTGGAGAAATCCAAAACAGCCGCGTCATTCGTCACAAACGCAAAGACCTCGCCCGCATGTTAACAGTTCTCAGCGAAGCCCTAATTAAGGAGGCCAACTAATATGGCTAAGCAAATCATAGGTGTCGTGTCCTCCACTAAGGGCGACAAGACCATCGTAGTAACCGTTCAAACTCGTAAGACTCACCCTTTGTACCGCAAGCAGTACACTGTGAGCAAGAAGTTCATGGCTCATGATCCTAAGAACGAAGCAGAGCTTGGTGACAAGGTTTCTATCGACGAAACCCGCCCACTAAGTGCCCGTAAGCATCACATTCTAAGCAAGATCATTGAGAAGCCAGCTCTTCGTGCCGATTCTCTAGCTGCGACTAAGACCGTTGAACCTGAGAAGCCTGTTAGCAAGTCTAAGAAGGACGTCGAAGAAGTTGAGGAGAAGGCGTAATGATACAACAGGAATCACGTCTACTCGTCTGCGACAACAGTGGTGCTAAGGAAATCCTTTGCATCCGTGTCCTCGGCGGCACTCGTCACCGTTACGCAGGTGTCGGTGACGTTATTGTCGCTACAGTTAAGCAGGCTGCACCTAACGGCACAGTCAAGAAGAAGTCTGTTATACGCGCCGTAGTTGTTCGGACTCGTAACACGATTCGCCGCAAAGACGGTTCGACTATCAAGTTTGATGATAACGCTGCTGTAGTAATTGGTGACGACAAGCTACCTAAGGGTACTCGTATTTTTGGCCCTGTCCCCCGCGAACTTCGTGACCAAGGCTATGCCAAGATCGTTTCACTAGCACCGGAGGTACTGTAATGAGTCTTTCAGCCCAAAAACACAAGAATGCTGCCAAGCCTTTTAAGATTCGTCTTAAAAAGGGTGACCTAGTTGTTGTTCGTGCTGGCAAGTACAAGGGTAAGACTGGCAAAGTCACTATTGTTCACCCTAAGGACAACAAGGTTACTGTCGAAGGCATCAACATTGTTAAGAAGCATGTTAAGCCGACTCAAACGCACCCTCAAGGTGCAATAGTTGAGATTACTAAGCCAATCTGGGTTAGTAAGGTCAGTATCGTTGAGCCTACTAGTAAGAAACCTAGCCGTATCGGCTTCAGTATCGACAAAGATGGCATTAAGAAGCGCGTTTTCAAGCGTACCGGGAAGGAGATCAAGTAATGGCTACCGTACCAACCGCAACCGAAAAGCCAGTAGCTAAGCCAGCCAAGGCCGCCAACAAGTCTACTAATGCTGGCACTGGCGCTCGTCTCCGCACCGAGTACAATGCAACGCTTGCTAAGGAACTTCAGAAGGATCTTGACCTCAAGAATATCCACCAAGTACCTAAGTTAGATAAGATTGTCATTAACGTCGGTCTCGGCAAAGCCAACGGCGACAAGAAGATGATGGAAGTATCCACCAACACAATTACTAAGATCACCGGCCAGAAGCCAATTCAGACCACCGCTAAGAACTCAATCGCAGGCTTCAAGCTGCGTGAAGGCAACAAGATTGGCCTCAAAGTCACTCTTCGTGGCGAGAAAATGTATGAGTTTACCGATCGTTTGATTAATGTTGTTCTGCCACGTCTACGTGACTTCCACGGTGTTAGTGCCAAGGCTTTTGACAAGCAAGGCAACTACAGCATCGGCTTCATCGACCAGTCTGTATTCCCTGAACTAAGTTTTGAAGAGACTACTACGCCGCATGGCCTACAAGTAGTATTTGTGATCAATTGTGAGCAAAAGGAGCACGCCCGAGCCCTTCTAGAGAAGTTCGGCATGCCATTTGAGAAGGAGAACAAGTAATATGGCAAAGAAATCTATCATTGCCCGCGACGCTAAGCGCCTCAAGATGATTGAGCAGTACGCCGCTAAGCGCAAAGAACTAAAGGAACTAGGCGACCAAGAAGGTTTGGCTAAGTTGCCACGCAACAGCTCACCAACTCGTCGCACTAACCGCTGTATCGAAACAGGCCGCCCGCGTGGCTACATGCGCCAGTTCGGTCTGAGCCGTATGAGTTTCCGTGAACATGCTGTTAAGGGTGAAGTCCCAGGCATAACGAAAGCTAGCTGGTAGGAGGAAATATGAGCAAAACTTCAACTGATCCAATCGCTGATATGCTAACTCGTATCCGCAACGCAATCCTAGTGCGCAAGCACGAGGTTAGTCTGCCACACTCCAGCATCAAGGAGTCCGTCGCTCGGCTTCTAGCTGAGAGCAACTTTGTTGATAGCGTTTCTGTCGCTAAGGCTGACGTCGGTAAGACCCTAACCGTTAAGATCAATGACGAGTCTACCAACGCCCGCATTACCGAGATCGTTCGTCTCAGCAAGCCAGGACGCCGTCACTATGTTAACGCCCAAGAGATTCCTGTTGTGAAGCGCGGACGTGGACTGGTTATCATTTCGACCTCTAAGGGTCTGATGACTGGCCAGCAAGCTACCGCCCAGCACATTGGTGGCGAATTAATTTGTAAAGTTTACTAAGGAAGAATAAGGATAATCTATGAGCCGAGTAGGAAAACTGCCGATCGCCATTCCGAGCGGTGTGACAATCACTACTAGTGATGATGAGATTACTGTTGCTGGTAGCAAAGGAACTCTTAAGCAGTTCACAATGCCCGACATTACAGTTAAGCAAGTCGAGCAAGAGTTAATCGTAACTCGCGCCAACGACGAGCCAAAGATTCGTGCCAAGCACGGTCTGATGCGCGCCCTACTTAACAACATGGTTGTTGGGGTTAGCGAAGGTTTCAGCAAGAAACTTGAAATCAACGGTGTCGGTTACCGCGTCGCAGCTCAAGGCACTGACCTTAAGTTCAACCTTGGTTTCTCTCACGATGTTATCTACAGCGTACCAACTGGTATCACTACAGCCATCGAGCAGAATACTGTTACTGTCAGTGGCATTGACCGTCAGCAAGTTGGTCAAGTTGCCGCCGAGATCCGTGCCTTGAAGAAGCCCGAACCTTACAAGGGCAAAGGTATCAAATACGCCGGCGAACGCATTCTACGCAAGAGCGGTAAGAGCGGTAAGGACAAATAGGAATATATATGAGTAAACATTTAGTACACAAACAAGCCAACCGAGCCCAACGAAAGGGTCGTATTCGATCTGTCGTTAGCGGTACGGCTAAGCGTCCACGCCTTAGCGTTTATGTCAGCAACATGCACATTACTGCTCAGTTGATCGATGACACTGCCCACAAGACCCTTGGTTACGTAACCACTGTTGGCCAGAAGAGCCTTAAGGGTACAATGACCGAGAAGGCCGAGTGGGTCGGAACTGAAATCGCTGGCCTAGCCAAGACCGCTAAGATCAAGACAATTGTCTTTGACCGCGGCGGCAAACTATATCATGGCCGAGTCGCTGCTCTAGCAGATGCCGCACGTAAAGCAGGATTGGAGTTCTAAGATGGCTGACACACAAGCACCACAAGCAAAACCTCAGGAACGACGCAACCGTCGTCCCGAAATTCAGCAAGAAGAAAAGCAGTTTGACGAGCGAACACTTCACATTGACCGCGTAGCCCGTGTTGTTAAGGGAGGCCGTCGTTTCCGTTTCCGAGCTCTAGTAGTTGTCGGTGACCGCAAGCACAAAGTTGGTATCGGTACAGCCAAAGGCGCTGACGTTACTGCAGCCGTTACTAAGGCTACTGAAGTCGCTAAGAAGAACTTCGTAACTGTTTCTCTATACAAAGGTACACTACCTCACGAAGTTCAATCCAAAGTCAGCGGTGCTAATATCTTGCTAATGCCTGCTAGTGCCGGTACTGGCCTAATCGCCGGCGGTGTTGTCCGTACTATCCTCGAAGTCGCTGGTGTTAAGAACGCTCTTAGCAAGTCAATTGGTTCTTCCAACAAGACCAACATTGCTTACGCCACAATCGAAGCTCTAGACAGTCTAGTGCCTTCTAGCAAGTGGGTTACTACTACCAATAAACCAAAGACTGCTAAGGCCAAAGCCGATAAGACAGTAGTCGCTGAAACGGCCGAAAAGCCAGCTGAAGCACCTAAGAAGCCTGCCGCTAAGAAGGCCCCTGCTAAGAAGTCAGCAAAGGCTAAGGCTTAACATGAAGTTTCACGAATTGAATCTAACCAAGAGCAAAAACCGCAAGCGCGTTGGTCGTGGTATCTCAGCAGGCAAGGGTAAAACCGCCGGTCGTGGTACTAAGGGACAAGGTGCACGTGCTGGTTCTAGCGCTAAGCCAGGCTTTGCTGGTGGCTCCAACCCACTTATGCAGAAGTTGCCTAAGCTACCTGGCTTCCGTAGTTACAGAACCGCACCCGAAAACGTTTATACTGGCCAGCTCGAGCAGTTCGGCGGCAAGACCGTTGATGCTCAAGTCCTAGCCGACGCTGGCATAATCAGCAACGCTTACGTCAAAGTTAAGCTAATTGCTAAGGGTGACCTAACCAAGAAAGTAACCGTTAAGCTTCCAGCCGCTAGTGCTGTTGCGATCGAAAAAGTCCAATCAGCTGGCGGCAGTTTCGAAAAGACTGCTCGCTTGAGCCGACCGAAGACTTCTACCAAAAAGTCCAAAAAATAGTTTGCACGTAGGCGCTTGCTGTATACTAGTAGGCAAGTGAAAACATCTAAAGAGGGTACACACGTAGTATGAATTGGAAGATAATTGTGCGTTCTTTGACGCACAAGGACATGAGAGGCAGGATCCTAGCGGTTCTGGGTATCCTTCTGATCTACCGCATCTTGGCTCATATTCCAGTACCGCTTAGTAGTCCCGAAACACTTCACCAAGTTCTTCAGAACCTCTTTAACTCCAGCAATACACCTCAGTTACTAAGCTTTATTAACGTTTTGAGCGGTGGCGCTCTGGCGAACTTCTCAATTATGATTGCTGGTCTTGGGCCGTATATTAACGCTTCAATTATTATGCAGCTCCTGACTAAGGCCATACCTCAGCTAGAAGCGCTTCATAAGGAGGGCGAGTTCGGCCAGAAGAAGATTAACCAATACACCCGTATGCTGACATTGCCGTTAGCAATTATCCAATCTATCGGTTCGATTTACCTTATTAGACAGGCTGCCCAATCTATTGGCGGCATTGGCGATATCACAGCCAACACGTCTGCGATGCAGTGGGTTCTTATGGTCGCTGCGTTAACCGGCGGCTCCATGCTGCTGATGTGGCTCGGTGAGTTAGTGACCGAGCAAAGTGTTGGTAACGGTATTTCGCTACTTATTACCGTGGGCATTGTCAGTGCCTTACCTGGCGAAATCTCCAAGCTTGTCGGTTCAGTATTCAGCGGCAAAGATAACTTAGTGTTGCTGGGCCACAGTTTGCCAGTCAATAAGTCAGGACTGATATACAGCTTCTTCATACTGTTAGCGGTGCTGATAACAACCTGGCTGGTCGTAATGCTCAACGAGGCCGCCCGCAATCTAACGGTTAATTACGCCAAACGCGTCCAGGGTAATCGTACCTACGGCGGTATCACAACGGTTCTGCCAGTTAAGCTGATAACTGCTGGTGTGGTGCCAATCATCTTCGCGGTGGCATTCTTGAGTGTGCCGAGCTTCCTAGGCCAGTTATTGAGCGGTGGCCAGAGTGCTCATTTAGCCCAAATTGGCAGCGATTTATCAACATGGTTTCAGACACCATCTGCCCAGACCTTTGCTACGCAGGGCTGGCACGCTTACATCTACCCCATAACTTACTTCCTATTAGTCTTTGTCTTCACCTTCTTCTATACCAGCATTACCTTCAACTCCAAGGAGATTGCCGAGAACTTGCACAAGCAAGGCGGCTTCATCGAAGGTGTACGTGGCGGTGATCAGACGGAGAAGTACCTAGCTAAGATTGTTAACCGTCTGACTTTCTTCGGCGCCCTGAGTCTTGGTCTATTGGCGCTCTTCCCGATTATCGCCCAAGTCTTCATCAGCACCAGTATCACCATCGGTGGCACCAGTGTCTTGATCTTGGTCTCCGTAGCCCTGCAGACCCTACGTGCTGTCGAATCACGAGCCCTAATGGTCACCTACGACCAATACTCTCAGCCTGACTTCTTCTATGAGCCCGATATAGCTGGTAACGCTGGTATGGCTAGCCGTCGCCTCGTCTTCGGCAAGCGCTTATTAGGACGTGCCAAACCCGATAAAAAGTCCAAAAAAAGCTAACAGATCAACGATGTTAAATAATACCAATAAAAACCCTTTACAAAGTACTTCGGTCAGTGCTATAATTGCACTCTAGTTATATTTATGGCAGCCAATAAGGAAGTAATCGAACTGACGGGCACAATCGTCGAAACCCTACCAGGAACACAATTCCGCGTAGAACTCGAAAATGGCCATAAAATTATAGCTCATGTAGCCGGTAAGATGAGGAAGCATTTCATCCGAATCGTCCCCGGAGACAGCGTTACGGTCGAGTTGACCCCTTACGATCTTACGAAGGGCAGAATCACCTACCGCAAAGGTTAATCAATATAAGCAGTGAGTCACCCTCCTGAAAGGATGATCCGCATGAAAGTGCGTGCCAGTGTCAAGAAAATTAGTCCAGATGATAAGATCGTCCGCCGCAAGGGACGTCTTTATGTTATCAACAAGTTCAAGCCTAAGCACAAGCAGAGACAGGGTTAGTTAAATATGGCAGCAAGAATCTCAGGTGTTACTATTCCAGCTGAAAAGCAAGTTTGGGTTGCCTTAACTTACGTATTTGGCATTGGCCCAACAACTTCTGACGCTATTATCAAGAAAGCCAATGTTGAGCGCACTACTCGAGTTAAGAACCTAACTGATGCCGAAATCGCTCGTATCCAAGACGTCATTAATGCTGATCACCTAGTAGAAGGTGAATTACAGCGTATGGTTAGCGGCAACATCAAGCGCCTCAAGGACATAAAGTCCTACCGTGGCATGCGACACGCTGCCGGTTTGCCGTCTCGTGGTCAACGCACCAAGACTAACGCTCGAACTCGCCGTGGCAAGAAGATAACTGTCGGTGGTACGGCTAAGAAGGTGGCAAGCAAGACTTAATTATGGCTGAATCAACTACAACCACACCCGCACCTACCAAAGACGAAGCTGTTAAGCCAGCTGAAGTCGAAGCAACAAGTGCAACTACTGATACAGCAGTTGCCGAGACAACTGCCGCTCCTAAGACGACAACCAAGCGCAAGAAGAACAAGCGTTCTGTCCCTAGCGGTCAAGTTCACGTCCTGGCGACTTTCAATAACACTATAGTTACCTTCACAGACTCTAGCGGCAACGTTCTTACTACTTGCAGCGCAGGTGCTTGTGGCTTCCGTGGCTCCAAGAAGGGTACGGCTTACGCTGCTCAAGTTGCTGCTGAACGCGCAGCACAGGCTGCTAAGCAACAATATGGCTTCAGCAAAGCTGACGTGTTTATCAAAGGTATTGGTCTAGGCCGAGACGCTGCGGTTCGCGTTATGGCAGGTACTGATATCGCCGTCGAAAGTATTACAGATGTTACAGGTATCCCGCACGGTGGTGTGCGTCCTAAGAAAGCACGAAGGATTTAATCATGGCACGTGACCGAGGTTCAATAGTTAAGATGTCTCGCCGTGAAGGTTACGCCCTTCACCCTAAGGCTCACAAAGCACTAGTTAAGCGCACCAGCAAGCCAGGTCAAGGCCCTCAGAGTCGTGGTCCTCGTGGTGGCAAAGCTAGTCAGTACTCCCTGCAGCTTCGTGAGAAACAGAAGGTTAAGCGCCTGTATGGTCTGCTTGAGAAGCAGTTTAGTAACTTGATGAAAGAAGCTAGCCGTCGTCAGGGTCAATCAGGCCAGGTTCTACTTCAGTTCCTAGAGCTACGTGCCGATAACGCTATTTATCGAGCTGGATTTGCACCAAGTCGTCGTGCTGCTCGTCAGCTTATGACCCACGGTCACTTCATGCTTAATGACGTTCGTGTCGACATTCCATCTATCCGACTTAAGGCGGGTGATACATTGACCGTTCGACCTAAGTCCTCTAAAACCGAATATTTTAAGCAACTTGATGACATCAGCCCTGTCCCTAGCGAAATCCCAGGCTGGTTAAAAGTTGACCGCAAAAAAGTCACAGTTTCGATCACCAGTTCACCGTCACGAGAGGACGCTGAGCCCGATATTAATGAGCAGTTAATTGTTGAGTATTACTCACGCTAAAGTAGGAGCAAACCATGTCAAATATTATTCACACCCCAGGCCTAGTCAAAGTCGACGACCACAGCGATACCAGCGCTTCCTTTGCGATTGAGCCACTACACAATGGCTATGGCATGACCCTAGGGAACAGCCTGCGCCGCGTACTGCTTAGCAGTATTTCTGGTGCTGCTGTAACAGCCTTTAAGATCGAGAACGTAACTCACGAGTTCACGGGTGTTGCTGGCGTCAAAGAAGACATTGTTGATATCATGTTGAACCTCAAAGGCGTCCGTTTCCGAGTTTATGGCAACGAGCCTCAGACATTACGTATCGTTAAGTCTGGCAAGGGTGCTGTCACAGCCAAGGATATTCAAGTCAACGCTGACGTTGAAATCGTCAACCCTGACCACGTAATTGCTACTATCGACGAAGCCAAGGCTAAGCTAACTGTTGACCTAGTTGTCGAAGTCGGCCGCGGCTACCGCACCATCGAAGAAGGCGCTGCCAAGAAGGCTAGCGACATGATCGCTATCGACGCTATCTTTAGTCCAGTTCTTCGAGTTCGTTATAAGGTTGAGAACACTCGTGTAGGCCAGGCAACTGACCTTGATCGTTTGCTTCTAACTGTCGACACGGATGGTTCAATTACGCCTCAAGACGCCTTTGAAGAAGCTTCAGCTATTCTTGTTAATCAGTACACAGCCCTAGCTGGTAAGACTCGAGTTGTAGTTACTGAGACTCCTGCCGAAACATCTGACCAAGAAGGTGAGTTTGGTGGCGACATGCTAGGCGAAGAGACAACTGCTCTTAGCACGTCAATCGAAGACCTTAACCTATCAGCTCGCACTACTAACGCGCTAATTAACAACGACATTCACACTATCCGCGATCTTTTCGCACTTAATGACGCTGAACTACGTGACCTCAAAGGTTTCGGCAGCAAAGCTCTTGATGAAGTCAAAGAGAAGCTAGCGGAGTTGGAGCTCTAGATGCATCGCCACGGATATCAAGGTCGTAAACTAAACCGCGAGCGCGATCAGCGCCGTGCTTTGATCAAGGGTCTAGCCGACTCTTTGGTTAAGTACGAGTCTATCGAGACGACCTTGCCCAAGGCCAAAGAAGTAGTTCCATACCTAGAGAAGCTAATTACCAAGGCTAAGAAGGGCGACCTTCACAATCGTCGTCAGGTACTTAGCGGTCTCCAGACAGTCGCTAGCGCTCATAAGCTAGTCGACGAAATTGCACCTAAGCTATCTGGTCGTGTCAGCGGCCACCTTCGCATCGTTAAGACAACTACTCGTCGTGGTGATAATGCTCAACTGGCTCGTGTTAGCTTTGTTGACGATCTTAAGTCTGCACCTGTCGCTAAGGCCGCTACCCCTAAGCCAGCTGCAACTAAGCCTGCGACTACTGCCAAACCTGCCGCAGCCAAAGCTAAACCAGCAGCCACCAAGAAACCTGCAGCTAAGAAGCCTGCCGCCAAGAAAGAGGCCAAATAATGAAAACTTACAGTGCCAAGCCAACCGACGTAGAACGTCAATGGTACATAATTGACGCCAGTGAAGCGCCTCTAGGTCGCATTGCTACTCGCGTCGCTACTCTGCTTACTGGTAAGGGCAAGACTCAGTTCACCAAGCACATCGACTGTGGTGATTTCGTAATCATCATCAACGCCGACAAGCTAGTTGTCACCGGTGACAAGATGGACAAGAAGATTTACTACAAGCACAGCGGCTTCCCAGGTGGCCTTAAGGAGACTAGTCTCCGTGAGAAGCAGGCTCAAGACCCAACCTTCGCTATTACCAAGGCAGTCCGTGGTATGCTTCCAGTCAACCGCCTGCGTGATGGTCGTTTACTACGACTTAAGGTCTATGCTGGCGAAGAGCACAACCACGCACCGCAGAAACCAACGCTTATCTCAATAAAGGATGTTAAATAATGGCCAAAGACAGCTACTTCTACGCAATCGGTCGCCGCAAGAGCGCCACTGCTCGTGTTCGCCTACAAGGTGGCAAGGGTGCAATAACTGTTAATGGCAAGCCAGCTGAAGAATACTTCGCAGGCAGTAAGTACCAGCTAGCCAAGTTGCAGCAACCATTTACTGTACTTGAGAACGTTAACAAGTTTGACGTTAGTGTTGTCGTATCAGGTGGTGGTCACGACGGTCAAGCCGAAGCAATTCGTCTTGGTATCGCCAAAGCCTTCGTTATCATGACTCCCGACCTTAAGAGTACTCTTAAGCGAGCTGATCTACTAAGCCGTGACTCCAGAGAGAAAGAACGCAAAAAGTTCGGTCTTAAGGGTGCTCGCAAGCAACGTCAGTTCACCAAGCGTTAGTCTTGACAAACACAGGGTAGCAGATATAATAATCATCATGAAAACTATTGTCAGCCAACTTTCGTTTACCAAGCCTAGGAGCATTCCAGGGCAGATTTAACTCGTCATCATACGAAACAAACGCCTAGGGATGCACCTAGGCGTTTTTTATTACAACGAACTAACCTACCCATAACGAAAGTAAACCAATGAACACAGTAACTAACCGTACAAGAACATCGTACGAACAACAGCTAGCAGCAGCTAGTGCTGAGCTGCCAGACATGGACAGCTATAATCTAATATCGCTAGGACCAGCCGGCTCCAACTGTCACATCGTGGCTCGAGATCTAGCAGTATTACTGGGGCGTGATAGAGGAGAAGAGCCGACTGTTACGCTTTGCCGAGATTTCCCTGGAATATTAAGTACCTCGGAAGGCATCGACAATGGCGTGAGCATAGTCCCGCTAGTTAACACTGTCGGTGGAAATGTTCGCCACAGACCCGATCAACTGCCCACCAACAAACAAGTCATCAGCGAGAAGAACGGTGTAATCGTAGCTAATATTGAGCTGCCTATCGAACATTGTCTTATCGGGGCAGAATCTCTAGACCTAGGCGACATCGAAGGCTGGTCAGTGCACTCTCATCCCCAAGCACTGAGGCAATGTGACGGGTTAATTGACGAACTGGGCTTAGATCCTATCGAAGCACCTAGCACGTCCTCTGCAGTCCAGGCGTTAACTGCGTCCCAGCTAGGGAGCAAGGCTCTCGCAATTGCACCAGCTCTAGCTAGTGAACTCTACGGAGCTTCTGTCATAGCTAGCGACATAGGCAATACCGCTGCAGCACACAACCTTACAACCATGGCTGTTGTCGTAAGAGGTGGCAATATTTGACACCTATTGACAAAGGGTGTATATTAACTCTTATGTCAAGACAAGCGATAACAGGACAAAACTGGCAGACCGACACTTTAAGTGGCGGAATTCTTGCTGTATTTGAATAAATCTCAATCGCAACTAGCAATAACCGCCACAGAGGCGGTTTTTTAATATTTGATAGTTTGATGGAGAAATGATGATGAGAAGTAATATAGCAGGTGAGACCAGGCCAAATGCAGAGCACGATCTGCAAGTGTTTGGTATGGCCGAAGTTCAAGAGATGGTTGAGGCTGGTTATGGCGTAATTCCCTTGGTAGAAAAAATGGAACTCAACGAGCACGCCGGTGCATTGTATGAGCGATTACGTAATGGTAGTCCGTCATTCCTAATGGAGTCGGCTGAGACTGATGAACGGCAAGGGCGGTATTCATTTATAGGGCTAGAGCCCGAGTCTATTATCAGACTTGAAGCTGACGGCATGATGGTCAATGGCGAGCGTCAAGAGTTCGATGATCCGTACGACTTTGTGGATGAAATGGTGACGGGACGCAAAGTCGCCCCAGTAGAAGGCCTACCGCCTTACTTCGGTGGTGCGGCTGGTCTGTTTGGCTATGACTTGGCCAGGTACCGCGAGCCAACTATTGGTGAACCTAATGTTGACCCTTTGGGGCTACCAGATATGGCGCTGATAGTGCCCAAGATAACTATCGCTCTCGACCACTACAAGCAGGAGCTCAGCATTATTAGTAATCTGACTATTGATTCTTACACTGATCTCAATGCCGTAGCCGACAAGTATCAGGAATCTGTTGCTGCTATAGCTAGCATGAAACAGCGCATATTGGCGCCCGAAGTTAAGCCAAAGCCGAAGAAGGATTACGGTAATCTAAGCTTTAGTTCAAACATGTCAGAAGACGAGTTCAAGGCGACCGTCCTGTCTGGAATAGAGCATGCTGAAGCGGGCGATATCTTCCAAGTTGTGCCGAGCCAAAGGTTTAGCTCGGATAAGCCTGTAGATGGCAACTTTGCACACGAAGCCTTCAAGCGGTTGAAGCGGCTTAACCCTAGTCGACACGCCTTCTTGTATGACTTTGGCGACTTTCAGGTTGCTGGCTGCTCACCCGAAACGCTAGTTAAGGTGACCGATGGGCAAGTCGAGCATATGGCTATAGCTGGTACACGTAAGCGCGGCAAAGACGTTGCTGAAGATCTTGAACTGGCCGATGACTTGTTGCACGACTCCAAGGAGACGGCCGAACATGCGATGCTAGTAGATCTTAGTCGTAACGACGTTAGTAAAGTTTGCGTGCCTGATTCGGTTTCTGTCCCCGAACATATGGTAGTCGAGAACTACTCGCACGTTATGCACCTGACCTCAACCGTTATTGGCGAATTAGCCAATGGCAAAACGGCTCTTGACGCCTTGGCTAGCATTGCCCCAGCAGGTACGTTGTCTGGTGCGCCTAAGATCCGTGCCATGCAGATTATAGACGAAATGGAGCCAGTGAAGCGTGGATTCTATGGAGGAGCGGTTGGCTACATTAATCCAAGCGGCAATCTCGACTCATGCATATTTATACGTTCATTGATTGTCGATAAGGAAGGTTACGTTCATGTCCAGTCTGGTGCTGGCGTGGTGGTAGATTCTGACCCGCAGAGCGAGCTAGAGGAAACCGTCATGAAGGCAGCAGCTCCAATTGCAGCCATAGAGGCAGTTGGCACGCCAGCCTATAAGCCGCAAAGCCTAGCAGAGGAGCTAAGCGTTAATAGACGACGATTCAGCGGATTGATTAGACCTAACCTCAAACGCGCCTTACTAATAGATAATTACGATTCATACGTGCATAACGTGGCTCGCTACTTATCAATGTCGGGGCTAGGTGTGTCGGTAGAGATTGTTAGGAATGACATTAGCGCCAAAGAAATGATTGATTATAAGCCAGATCTTGTAATTGTATCTCCTGGACCGGGTGAGCCCAAGGATGCTGGCTTGTCGATGAAGGCTATGACATACTTTCCCGAAAAGGGCGTGCCGACTCTAGGTATTTGCCTTGGTCACCAAGCCCTAGTTGCCGCTCTTGGTGGCGAGATTGTTAGACATAAGCCAATGCATGGCAAAGGCTCCAAGGTTGTTCACGATGAGAAGACAATATTTGCAGGTTTGCCCAATCCGCTAGAGGCCATGCGTTATCATTCGCTGGTGGCAGAACCTGAGTCGCTACCATCGGTGCTCGACGTATCAGCTCACGTATATGAAGGTGGTGAGAATGTCATTATGGCAGTCAGACACTCTGTTTTGCCTGCTGAGGGCGTTCAGTTTCACCCTGAGTCAAGGTACACGCTTGGTGGTCAGAAGATCATAGACAACTTTGTAGGATATAATAGAGACATACTATGAGTAAGCCTGTAATTCTGACCGGTATACGCGCCAATAATGATCTTCATATTGGTAATTATCTTGGCGCCATGTTACCTATGGTAGATATGGCTAAGCAGAAGTCTGGCGAGTATCAAGTCAATCTGTTCGTGCCCGATCTTCATAGCTTCACTACACCGATTGATCACCACTCGCTCCAAGCTGCTATTGCGCAAAACCTTCGGGTTTTTGTCGCGGCTGGCCTGCCACTTGATAATCCAGACGTCCATTTATATCGTCAAAGTTATGTTCCAGCGCATAGCGAGCTAAATGTTATTCTGGACTGTTTTGCTGGCTTTGGTGAGTTGAGCCGCATGACACAGTTTAAGGATAAGTCAGCTAAGATTGGCGATGATCGTATTAGTCTCGGGCTGTTTAACTATCCAGTTCTTATGGCTGCCGATATTATTCTTTATGGTGCAACATATGTGCCAGTTGGCGATGATCAGTCGCAGCACCTTGAGTTCACTCGTGACATTGCTGAGCGCATGAACAAGAAGTTCAATCAGGAACTTTTTGTAATTCCTAAGGCGGTCAAGGAGCAGCATGAGTTCTTCGGTAAGGATCAAGGGCTGCGCATTAAGGATTTGGCCGATCCTACCAAGAAGATGAGCAAGTCAGATGACAGCGGCAAGGGTGTTATATTCATGACCGACACCCCTGATGAGGCTCGCAAGAAGATTATGTCGGCAACAACCGATAGTGTAGGCAAGATTAATTACGACCGTGATAATCAAGCGGGTGTTGTTAACCTTCTAGATTTGCTGGCTTTGTTTGGCGACAAAGACATTGAGGCTGTGAAGCAGGAATATGAAGGCCAAGAGCAGTATGGCCCACTTAAGACCGCCGTGGCTGATACTATTGGTAACTTCTTGGCTAAGTTCCAAGCAGACCTAGCGGCTGTTGACGAGCAGGCAATCAATGCCAAGCTCGCAGAATCAGAAGAGCTGATGAACCAACAGGCCAACGCTACGCTGTTACGCGTGCAAAAAGCCGTTGGCTTGAGGTCCTAGTGAGTAATCTTGAGATAAGTCGCGCCGAGCGCCTTGATCAGTACGTCGTGCGGCTTAACCCCAAGGTCAGCAGGAGCTTCGCGGTACGAATGATTGAGGATGGTGACGTTGTCGTTAACGGTGAGCCGCAGCTTAAGGCGGGCTACAAGGTCAGGCAGACGGACACTATAACCATAGATTTCGACGAGGCTAAGGCGATTGTTTATCCTGAGATCGACATACCGATTATTTATGAAGATGACGACTGTGTAGTTATTAATAAGCCGATTGGCCTACTAACTCACAGCAAGGGCGCATTTAATCCAGAAGCTACGGTTTCAACATGGCTAAGAGCTCGCATGAAAGCTCCGCAAGGTGAGCGAGCAGGCATAGTTCACCGTCTTGATCGAGCTACTAGCGGAGTGATGATCTGCGCCAAGACACCCGGTGCACTGAGTTTCTTACAGAAGCAGTTCTCTCAGCGCAAGGTCAAGAAGAGCTATTATGCCGTAGTTGAAGGTGTTATGAAGCAGGACGAGGCTATTATTGACATGCCGATTGAGCGCAATCCCAAGAAACCACAGACGTTCCGCGTTGGCAGTAACGGTAAGTCGGCAGTTACAGAGTACAAAGTCATTCAGACTAACGGTAAGCTATCGTTGTTGCTGCTTAAGCCCACAACTGGTAGAACCCATCAGCTGAGAGTTCATCTAGAGAACTTAGATCACCCGATTGTCGGTGATACATTCTATGGCGGCAAGCCGTCTGACAGGCTGTACCTGCATGCTGCTAGCCTCGAAATAACGCTGCCTAGCCGAGAGCGAAAGGTGTTTGAAGTGCCTGTGCCTAAGGAGTTTAAGGAGTCGATTCAAGGATGAAAGACCTGGTGCTGCACCCTTTGACGCGTCAGCAGTTGCAGAGTTACGTGACGAGCCCTTCACATGCCACGGTAGTTGTGGGGCCTAGTGGCAGCGGCAAAAGAACACTAGCAACCAAGCTGGCTGAATTAGTCCTGCAATTACCTGCGGACGGACTGAGCGATTATCCATATAAGGCAGTCATTAGCTCCGAAGAAGGCAAGGCAATTGGCATTGAAGCTGTTCGTCAGTTAGAGCATTTCCTAAGTCTCAAGGTTCCTGGCGACGGTGAGACGAACAGAATAGTGATTATCGAGGATGCTCATTTGCTGACAACAGAGGCGCAGAATGCTTTGCTCAAGACACTAGAAGAACCACCCGCGGGAACACTTGTAATTATGAGCGCCAACAACGAGCAGGCCTTGCTACCAACAATTCGATCAAGAGCCCAATCAATTCAGATCAAGAAACCCGATGAAGTTAGTGTTCTGACGTATTTCCAAGGTCGTGACTTCGATGCGGCAGATATCAAGAAGGCCTATGCTATTAGCGCAGGTCTAGTTGGCCTTATGAACTCTCTCCTCGAGAACGAGGAGCACCCTTTGACCAGAGCCACAGAAATGGCTCGCCAGCTCCTCAGTCAATCCGCATACGAACGACTTCTCAATGTCGATCAATTGTCCAAAGACCGTGAGCTTGCCACCAACACAATGTCAATTCTGCAGCAGATGGCGCATGTTAGCCTGCAAACTGCCGACGGCAAAGCTGCTGACAAGTGGCAGGCCGTCATGGCTGCTAGTTATCAATGCTCGCAGGATCTGGCTAGCAGCGCAAATCCCAAGCTGGCCTTGACTCAACTGATGCTTCATCTATAAATGTGGTAAAATATAACAGATGTACGCGTTATTAATAATTATTGTTTTCGTTGTCCTGGCATATATCAATGGCCAGATACGCGATGATGAATTTGCGAACGTTAGCCGCAAGGTCGGCGACCGATTGGGCAAACTGTGGGATATTGCTCACCAAGGCATGCGCGAGAACCGTTTTCTCCGTGCCGAGAAGGCCTTACTGACCATCCTCAAGATTGATGAGAAGAACGCCGCAGCGTACAACCGCCTTGGTATCCTCTACGCCAAGCAGAAGGAATACCGTGACGCTATCGACTGCTTCGAAATTGCTTCTAGTATCGAAGCCACGCCATCCAGCCTACACAACTTAGGACTTATTTATTACGAAACAGAGAATTATGAGAAGGCTGCTGTAGCCTTTGAGCAGGCACTTAAGCTAGAAGACAATCTGGCCGCTCGTCACGTGGCCTATGCCAAGGTCCAAGAGAAGCTTGGTAACGATAAGATGATGTTCGTTGAGCTTGAGAAGGCCGCCGAGCTTGAGCCTAACAAAGAGACGTTTTCGCTACTATACAAGGCCTATACCAATCATGGCATGGAAGCCGAAGCTGACATTATTGCTGATCGTCTCAAGAAGTTGAAAGTCCCAGCTGGCCGTCCGCGCCGTATTCTACGACCTCGCCGCGTCGTCGTCTGAGCCCCCCGTAGTCATCCCAGTACCACTATCAGTCTGAACTGTTGCTGCAGCTGCTTT